>NZ_JAHUWE010000002.1:0-642843 GCF_019219225.1 Pseudomonas sp. PDM32 | reverse complement strand
TGGTGCTGAATGCCAACGGCACCTACACCTACACCCTCAACACCAGCGACGCCGACTTCAAAGCCTTGCACGGCGGTGGCGACGGCACGGACACCTTCACCTACACCATCACCGACGCGGACGGCGACAGCAGCACGGCGAACCTGGTGCTGCAGATCCACAACAACGACGATCCGGTAACCCTCAACGGCCTCAACGTGTACGGCGGCGAGCTGACGGTCTACGAGAAAAACCTCAGTGACGGCACCGACCCCAACACACCAGCGCTGACCCAGAACGGGACCTTCACGGTAACCGCCCTCGATGGCCTGCAAACCCTGACCGTTGGCGGCATCGCGGTGGTCACGGGAGGCGTAGCGGCGGGCTTCCCACAATCGATCACCACGCCGTTGGGCAGCACGCTGACCATCACCGGCTTCAATGCCGCCACTGGCGTGATCAGCTACAGCTACACCCTGAACGACAACGAAGCCCATCCAACCGCCAACGGCGCCAACAGCCTCACCGAGAACTTCAATGTCGTCGCTACCGACACCGATGGCGACATCGCGAATGGGCAGATCAACGTCAACATCATCGACGACCTGCCGACCGCCAAAGCCGATGCGGACTCGGTGCAGGAGGGCGGCACTGTCAGCGGCAATGTGCTGGACAACGACATCGGCGGTGCCGATGGTCCGGCTGCTACTGGCGCCGTGGTCGGCGTGCGCGCGGGCAGCGATACTTCAACCTCGGCCATCGGCGGGCTGGGCAATCAGATCAACGGTACCTACGGTTACCTGACCCTCGATGCCAACGGCAGCGCCGTGTATCACAGCACGCCTAACGCGGTGAGCGGCCCTGGTGCGGTGGATGTGTTCACCTATACCGTGCGTGACTCCGATGGCGACGAAAGCACCACCACCATCACCATCGACGTCTACAACAGTTGCCTGAAAGCGGTCAGCGACAACGATGTAACGGTCTACGAAAAAGCCCTCGACTTGAGCCAGGGCGGGCAGGATCTGGCTGCCGGTACGGTCGTCGGCAGCGATCCGACCAACACGGGCGAAACCGCTTCCGGCACACTGGTGGGCTCGGTCACTCACGCCGTCGGCGCGATCACCTACGCCCTGGTTGGCAGCAACGTGGGGACCTACGGACAGATTCAGCTCAACGCCAACGGCACCTACACCTACACGCTGACGACCCCGCCGAGCACCACACCGAACGCCAATGACGGCCCGAACGTGATGCACGAGACTTTCAGCTATCAGGCTACCGACTCGCTGGGCAATATCGTTACCAGCACCATCGTGGTGGACATTGTCGATGACATGCCCAAAGCGATGAACGACAGCAACCTCGGCACCGCCTCGGAGACGGTGGCGAGCCTCAGCGGCAATGTGTTCAACAACGACGTGATCGGCGCCGATAAAGTCGCCATCGGCCTGAATGCCGGCCCGGTGACCCCTGGTACCTTCACCGGCACCTACGGTACCCTGGTGCTCAACGCCAACGGCACCTACACCTATACGCTGAACCCCGGCGACACGGACTTCAAAGCCCTGCAGGGCGGTGGCAACGGCACCGAAACCTTCACCTACACCCTCACCGACTCGGACGGTGATATCAGCACTGCGAACCTGGTGCTGAACGTTCACAACAACGACGACCAGGTCACCCTTGGCGGCCTCGACGTGTATGGCGGCGAGCTGACGGTCTACGAGAAAAACCTCAGCGACGGCACCAATCCCAACTCGCCGGCCCTGACCCAGAGCGGCACCTTCACGGTCACCGCCCTCGATGGCCTGCAAACCCTGACCGTGGGCGGCATCACCGTGGTCAGTGGTGGCGTGGCCGTCGGCTTCCCGCAAACCGCCGTCACGCCGTTGGGCAGCACCCTGACCATCACCGGCTTCAACGCCGCGACTGGCGTGATCAGCTACAGCTACACCCTGAACGACAACGAAGCCCATCCAACCGCCAATGGCGCCAACAGCCTCACCGAGAACTTCGACGTCGTCGCAACCGACAGCGATGGCGACATCGCGAACGGGCAGATCAATGTCAACATCGTCGATGATTTGCCGAACGCCAAACCCGATTCGTCGTCGGTAACGGAGGGCGGCACAGTCAATATCAGTGTGCTGGGCAATGACATCAACGGCGCCGATGGTCCGGCGACGGTGGTCGGCGTGCGCGCCGGCAGCAATACCGCGACGTCGGCCGTCGGCGGGCTGGGCAACCCGATCAACGGCACCTACGGTTACCTGACGCTCGATGCCAACGGCAACGCGGTGTATCACAGCAACTCGGATTCGGTCGGCGTTGCCGGGGCCACGGACACGTTCACCTACACGGTGCGCGACTCCGATGGCGATGAAAGCACCACCACCATCACCATCGATGTGGCCAACAGCATTATCAAGGCCAACCCCGATAGCGACGTGACCGTCTATGAAAAAGCCCTCGACCTGAACCAGGGCGGCCAGGACCTGGCCGCCGGTACGGTCACCGGCAGCGACCCGGGCAATACTGGTGAAACCGCATCCGGAACCCTGGTCGGATCTGTCTCGGGTGCCAGCGGCGCGCTCACCTACACCCTGGTCGGCAGCGCCACCGGCACCTACGGGCAGATCCTGCTCAACCCCGACGGCAGCTACACCTACACCCTGACCTCGGCGCCAAAAACCTCGCCGAATGCCAACGACGGTCCGAATAGCCTGACTGAAAGCTTCACCTACAGGGCCACCGATGCGTCGGGCAACAGCAGTACCAGCACCATTGTGGTCAATATTGTCGATGACGTGCCCAAGGCGGTGGCATCGGATCGCTCGGTGGCAGCGGTGGAGATCGATTCCAACCTGCTGATCGTGCTCGACGTCTCCGGCAGCATGGTCGACCCTTCCGGCGTACCGGGCCTGTCACGGTTGGAACTGGCCAAGCAGGCCATCAGTGCCTTGCTGGATAAATACGACGACCTGGGCGACGTGAAAGTGCAACTCGTCACCTTCAGCAGCAGCGCCACCGACAGGACTTCGGTATGGGTCGATGTTGCGACCGCCAAGACACTGCT
Organism: Pseudomonas sp. PDM32; assembly: GCF_019219225.1. Lineage (NCBI taxonomy): Bacteria > Pseudomonadati > Pseudomonadota > Gammaproteobacteria > Pseudomonadales > Pseudomonadaceae > Pseudomonas > Pseudomonas sp. PDM32. Next base: position 639,785 of record NZ_JAHUWE010000002.1, on the reverse strand, counting down.
GGCTGGCCTCACCGCGAACGGTGGCACCAACTACGACGCGGCGGTAGCGACCATGCAGACCGCGTTCAACACCTCGGGCAAATTGACCGGTGCACAAAACGTCGGCTACTTCTTCTCCGACGGCAAGCCCACCACCGGCCAGGAAATCGGCACCGCCGACGAAACCGCGCTGAAAGCCTTCCTTGATGCCAACAACATCAAGAACTACGCGATCGGCCTGGGCAGCGGTGTGAGCAACGCCAACCTCGATCCGCTGGCCTACGACGGCATCAGCCACACCAACACCAATGCGGTGGTGGTCACCGACCTCAATCAACTCAACTCGGTGCTGTCCGGCACCGTGGTCGGCGCACCGGTCACCGGTTCGTTGCTGGGCGAGGGCGGCACGTTCGGCGCTGATGGCGGCTTCATCAAATCCATCGTGATCGACGGCACCACCTACACCTACGATCCGAAAGCCCTCAGCGGAGAGGGCTCGTTGACGCCAAGCGGTGGCACCAACCACGGCACCTTCTACACCGTGGACAACACACTGAGCATCGCCACCAACAACGGCGGCACGTTGGTGATCAACCTCGACACTGGCGATTACAACTACACCTCACAGAAAACCACTACGGTGCTGATCACTGAGAACATCGGTTTCACCGTCAGCGACAACGACGGCGACCTCGCCAGCTCGACGCTGACCGTGAAAGTGATCCCCAACGCGCCTCCGGTGGCGGTGGACGACCACGTCATCACCAATGTGCTGTTGGGCAACATCGTGGTGCCAGGCGAACTGTTGCTGGCCAACGACACCGACCCCAACGGCGATGCGCTCAACGCGACGCCGACCACCTTCAACACCGGCTGGGCCGCGAAAGGCGCGGACTTCACCGGTACCGGTGCGATCAGCTTCGCCGGCACCGACAACGTCGCTGCCAACCAGAGTTTGGCCAACGTGCGCAATGCCTTTGCGGCCAACATGGCGACCATGACGGCGATGCTGGTGGTCAGTGGTTATCTCGGCGCAGCGAACAACGCCAATGGCAACAATGAGGACTTCATCACGGTCAAGCTGAATCAGGGAGAGACGCTCAACCTTAATCACAACCTGGGTGCCGGGCATATCACGATGGAGTATTCGCTCAATGGTGGAGCGTTCGTCAGCATTGCCGATGGTGACACCATCACCGCAGGCGCGGATGGCACCTACCAGATTCACGTGACCAACATCGTCAACACCAGTGGTGGCAATAAGAATGGGGCAGAAAACTACGACCTGACCATGACCGTCAATTACGCCGGAGCACACGACGTCACCACGGACTACAACGGTACCTACACCGCCAACGACAACCACGGCGGCAGCGACTCGGCCAACCTGACCATCAGCTATCAGGATGGCCACACCCTCACCGGCACCAGCGGAGATGACGTCATGGTGGCGGGCACGGGCAACAACATCATCAATGCCGGCGACGGCAACGATGTGCTCACCGCCGGCTCTGGCAACAACGTATTGCATGGCGACGCCGGCAATGATCTGCTCTTCAGCGGACTGGGCAATGACACCCTCGATGGCGGCACGGGCATCGACACGGCCAGCTATGCCCACGCCACCGCCGGGGTCACGGTCGACCTCAGCCTGCTCGCTGCGCAGAACACCCTGGGCGCGGGCACGGACACCCTGACCGCTATCGAAAACCTCACCGGCTCGAACTTCAACGACACCCTGACCGGCAATAACTCCAACAACGTGATCAACGGCGGCCTGGGCAACGACATCCTCAAAGGCGGGGGCGGCGATGACTTGCTGATCGGCGGCCTGGGCAACAACACCCTCAGCGGCGGGGCGGGGGCGGACACCTTCCAGTGGCTCAAGGACAACAGCGGCCATGACGTGATCACCGACTTCACGCCCGGCACCGACAAGCTCGACCTGTCGCAACTGCTGCAAGGGGAGAACGGCACCACGGCTTCGCTGGACGACTACCTGCACTTCACCGTCACCGGCAGCGGGGCGTCGACGGTGACCAGCATCGACGTCAGCGCCATGGCCGGTGCCGCACCGAACCAGACCATCGATTTGGCCGGCGTCAATCTCGCCAGTCAATACGGTGTAACACCGGGAGCGGGTGGGGTGGTCGCGAGCGGGCACGACACGGCGACCATCATCAACGGCATGCTCAACGATCATTCGTTGAAGGTGGATACCGTGTGATCTGACAGCGCAACGAAAAAAACCGCCATCCCTTCCACTGGGATGGCGGTTTTTTTTCGCATGTCACTCTTACGTTCCAGACCGGCGGTATCAGAACCTGTTATTTCTGACAGTAGGCAGCCTTGCGTAACTGACTTTAAATCAAGTCATTGTTGAGCCGGTTGACGGAAGGAACACCAAAATGTCGAAGTACACGATTATCAGCAAACTGACATCCGCAGAAGAAAACGCGCTTGCCTATCGAAGGTTGAGATATTCCGCTGAACTGATTGTTGCTGCCCCGCCTGAACTGGATCCGGCAAAAAATCCACTGCTGGCTAATGAACCAGATGATGAGATCAATCAACTTCACAAGAATTATCAGGGAAAAGAGCTCAGGATTTTTGTTCATCAGTTTGATCAATCACAGGATCCGATTGCTACAGACGGTTTTATTCAACTGCGATGGAATGGCTCTTTAGTGGGGGAGCCCTGGCGCTATAGAACACCGGTGCCGCCGCTTGCGTTCCCCTTTGAACTTGATTTGCCTGCGGAATTTACGACTGATAAAGGTAGGTATGAGTTGAGTTACCGTATCAACCATGGCGGCAATACTGGCGCTCTGGTTACACCGCTAACTATCAATATCGATACGGACTTCCCCGCGCCAATCAAGCCGACCGTTCCGGTAACGGAAATCACCAAGGACTATCTGGATGTAAACGGCCATGTCCCTGTGACCTGTCCTCTGACACCTGACAACAGAATTGGCGACGTTATCAGGGCCTGGTATGGCGAGTCGGAAGCCGATCCCGATAAAGTGTTGATTGGCACCCAGACTCTTGTCGACCCCATTACCGCCCCCGTGTTTCAGTTGACCGAGACGATGTTGGGTGGTGAAGAAGGCTTGCATGAAATCTGGACCGACCATTGTGACCGCAAAGGCAACCAGAGCCCCGCATCGGACAAGTTAGTGCTTGATGTGGTGTTGACCCTTACGCCTGTTCTTGTGCCTGCTGCTGTCCCGCTGTTTGAAGATGATGGCGTTATCAGTCTGATCGATGCCCAAACGCAGCCGGGTGTTGGGGTCGGAATCATCGACGAGTACAAAAATTTTGTTGATGGCAGGGATTGGTTGCTGATCACTTGGGATGGTCTGTCACAAGAGGGAAAACTGATTGACCGTTTTCCTTTTTTTATCGACGTACCTTTCAAGGATGTCTACAACGGAGTTGCCTATCAGGATGATGTCCCGGTCACCTTGCAAATCCGCCGCGGAGCTCGCCTGCACCCCGATACCCCGCTGACTACGTTTGTGAATAAGGACTTGAGAAGACCTGGAGTTATTGACCCGGATAAACCAGGCCCGCCCGACGACTTTCTGCCATTGGTCATAGCGTTGGGCGCTGTTTCGCAGGAGATCAACCACATCTATCGAGTCGATGAAAATGAGCCTGTAAACGTGCATGTTCCCTTGTATGACGGTGCGGTTGCCAATGAGTGTCTGCAACTGTATTGGGACGGTGTCCTGGTACCCGAATCCGACGGTGGCATTTACACCGTTACTGGCAGTGAGGGAGGTGATTTCGAGGTGGTATTCAGCGTGTCATGGACGTTTGTCGAGGCTCAGGGAAATAATGCAAATACACTTTTGCATTACCGCGCCTACGATGCCGTTAGTGCAAACTATGCAGTGTCGGAATCGCAGTCCGTTAATGTGCGTATACACGACAGAGTCATTTCAGACCCTGAAATTCAGCATCTGGATGTGGATTTTGGTTACTTGAACTGTACTTCTCTACGGCTAGGTCTAGATGGGAAGATGTCTGTCGTGGTGTTTATTCCGCCAGACCCCGCTTTCAAGGATCGTGTAGTTACGCTTGAGTACCAAGCGTACGCAGATGAGGAGGGACTTATAGAGCTTCCAGTCAGGGATAGAGTTGCTTACACGATTAGTAAACAAGAAACCATCGATGGTGCCTACGTCAATATTCCATACAGGGTTTTTGAGGAGACAGGTAGCGCTTTCGGGGCAATCAAGTACACCACGGTGATCGATGGGTATTTGTCCACGTCTGAGCGGCAACTTGTTCGAGTGCTTATGAGGGACGGTGACGGTACCAGTTGCAAATTTGCGCCATAGACAACCCAAGGGCGCTTTCGAGCGCCCTTATCGTGAACGGGGTTCCGCGTTGAAATTTACTCCTATTCACTTCGGATTAATCCTACATTTTTTTGTGGAGCGCGGGGATAAGGTGTGTGCCCATTGCCCGTCTCCCGACTCCTGCGCGGGATGAGAAGAGGAACAGGACACAGGATATGACTATCAAACTCACACGGTTACACGTAGCTGTGCGCAAAGGTACTTTTTCAATGCTGGCAGTTTTGCCGGCATTTTTTTTGCTGACGCCGCCGACGCTGGCGGCGGTCATTGTCGATAACCGAACGCAAGATGTCGATTCATCCACGACCCCTGTCGACTACCTGGTGCGCAACAACGGCACATTGAACGTGGTGAGTGGCACAACCCGAAGCATTTTTGTTGAGTCCGGATCGACACTGAACATCAATGGCGCCACCATCAATGCCAACAGTGACACTGAAGGCCTGTCGATTACGGGTAGTAGTCGGGCGACTATCAATCAAGCCACTGTTACTAGCGATACGCTTGCCCTCTCTGTGAACCGGGCACCGGGAGCGGCTCAAGGTTCGTCTGTATCGGCCTCCAACAGCGAATTCAATGGCGGTAACGCCGGCGCCGAGGTCACGGGTTTAAGTACCCTTGAGTTGGTGAATTCCGGTCTGACCGGCACGGCTTCCGGCAGTGTTGGCTTGAACCTTCGGGGCGGTACCGTACAGGCCTCGGCGGGTTCTCGTATCAACGGGGATGCGGCAGGCGTTTTGATGGACCGTGACCCCTCCAATGTCGGCGACAGTTCATTGAAGTTGGATAATTCCAGTGTAGTTGGCCGTAGCGGTCCTGCGATTAAGGTGCAGGGTGGCATTGACGCCAGCATCGAGGTGTTGAACAACTCCACGTTGCAGGGCGGCAACGGGAATGTACTTGAGGTGTTGGGAGGCTCGACGGCAGGCGTATCAGTGGCCAACAGTTCCCTGCAGGGCAATGTGCAAGTGAGCGAGAGCAGCTCCGCCGATCTCTCATTCAATCAAGGCCACATGACCGGCGATGTGGTGGTCGAAGAGGGCTCCACCGCCAACGTCACCTTGCAAAACAATTCGCAGCTCATCGGGCGTCTGGACAAGGTCAGCAGCGTAACACTTGATGCCTCGACCTGGACCATGACGGGTAACGACAGCATTGGCAGTCTGACGATGACGGGCGGTACGGTTGATTTCGGCATTGCCCCTGGCGCTTTCCGCGAGCTGAACGTCGAGACGCTCAATGGCAACGGTACCTTTGCCATGTCGGGTGATTTCGCCACCGGCGGCGCGGACCGACTGAATGTGACGGGTGAAGCCAATGGCGAGTTCGACCTGGCCGTCAGTGCCACTGGTAAAGATGCGGTTTCTCCTCAGCAACTGACCCTGGTGCATACAGCTGCCGGCACTGCACAGTTTTCGCTGGTTGGCGGTCGAGTCGATGTCGGGACCTGGTCCTACGATCTGGCCAGCAGCACCGATGGCGCGGGCGGCACTGAATGGTTCCTCGATCCCGCCACCAAAACGGTGAGCCCTGGTGCTCAGTCAGTATTGGCACTGTTTCAGACGGCCATCACCATTTCCTATGGCGAGTTGAAGTCGCTGGAAACCCGCATGGGTGAATTGCAAACGGACGGCAATCTGCATGGCGTCTGGGTTCGGCCTTACGGCAACAAATACAACGTCGATGAAGATTCGGGCGTCGGTTACCGCCAGCGGCAACAGGGCCTTTCTTTGGGGGCTGATACGCGATTGGGGGAAAGCGAATGGCGAGTTGGTGTGCTTGCCGGTTACAGCGAATCCGATCTGAATCTGGATGGCGGGACGTCGGGCAACGTTGATAGCTACTACATCGGTCCTTATTTCAGCTGGCTGAACCCGGACAACGGCTACTACGTCGATGGGGCACTCAAGTTCAACCATTACCGCAATGATTCAAAAGTCATTCTGAGCGATGGCACCCGGGCCAAGGGCGATTACAGCAATTCGGGCGTGAGTGCGTTGGTGGAAGTCGGCCGCAACATCACGCTGGCCGATGACTGGTTCGTCAAACCTTCCGCGCAATTATCGGCGGCGGTTATCCGGGGTGCGGACTACGATCTCGACAATGGCATGCAAGCGGAGGGTGACCGCACGCGCTCGTTGCGCGGCAAACTGGGCGTGGCCAGCGGTCGCAGTTTCAACATTGACCGTAATACCGTCGTGCAACCCTACGGTCGTGTCGCGATGGTTCACGAATTCGCCAGTAACGACAATGCGCACGTCAATGGCAATGCACTCAACACCAGCCTGAAGGGCAGCGGTTTCGAAGTGGGTGCGGGGGTAGCGGTTTCGCTTTCCAAAAACCTGCGGTTTGATGTTGGGGTCGATTACGGCAAAAGTGAAAAATTCGAACAGCCCTGGGCGGGGACATTGGGTGTGAGTTACGGGTTCTAGGCCCTCAAATAACCTGTGAAGAGGAAGCAAGCTTCCTCTTCACAGTGTCAGTGCCTACTGCGTCACCGCTTCAGGATAGTTTGATGAAACGAGTGCAGGTTTTGTGTGGCGTGATGCTATCTGCGACGGGGCTGGTGAGATTTCGTAAGAGATCTTTCCATTTAGTTTCTCTGCCACGCTACTACTGTCGCCACCCCCAGCGGCTGCACCCCAGGTGACCACTCGCCCATCCGTCGTCAGGGCCGCGAAGGCATGGGTATTGCCGTAGATCGCCCGGACATCGGTCAGTTGAGTGGCGATTTCGTCGGGGATGCTGCCACCGTAAGCGGCATTTCCCCACGCGACGACGGAGCCATCGGCACTCAGTGCGGCAAAGGCGTGTGCGGCAGGCACCACTTGCACGATGTCGGTCATCTCGGAAATCGGATCGGGCAAGCTACCCCCATTGTTGTTAACGCCCCATGCACGAATGCTTCCGTCAGTGAGTAGCGCGACGAATGCCCCGTTGTTGCCCGTAACCGAAACGATGTCTTTTCGATCAGCTATCGGACCGGGGACGGAGCCGCCATAATCTGAGTTGCCCCAGGCCATCACCGAACCGTCTTCCCGACGTACCGCAAAGGCGTGACGCGAGCTGCTGACCTCAACGATATCGATCAACTCTGCAATGGGAGTGGGTACGGTGCCACCGAACGCGACATTTCCCCACGCCACCACAGTTCCATCCGTCCGGCGTGCTGCGAACGCTGCATGGTTGCCCGTCAACTCTACAATATCTTTGAATTCTGCAATGGCATTGGGAACCGTGCCCCCGTAGGTGGGGCTGCCCCATGCAACCACGGAGCCGTCAGCCAGCAGTGCAGCAAAGGCATGGAGGCTGCCAACCACGGTTTTAATGTTGGTCAATAGCTTGATCTCGTCAGGGATGGCAGCCCCTGAATCAGCACGACCCCACGCCACGATACTTCCATTGGCTCTTAGTGCCACAAAAGCGTAGCCGTTGCCCGTCACCGCCACGATATCCTTTAGCGGCGTGATGTCTGTCGGTAGCTGCCCACCATAGGACGCATATCCCCAGGCCACCACGCTGTCATTGGTCCGGCGCGCGGCAAAGGCATAGCCGCATGGGCTCAGCGCAACGATGTCGGTCAGCTCCGGCAAGTTCGGTCCAAGGTTACCGCCACGACCGGCATTACCCCAAGCCACCAGATTGCCAAGGTCCGCACGCGCCGCGAAGGCAACATTATTGGCGTTCATTCCGGAGATCAGGTTGCCATTGCCCATCAGATTACGTTGACGAATCGTCACCCAATCATCATCCACCTGCACATGCAGCGGGCGATCCTGTTGTGTATCACGGAACCTCAAGCCGCTGGTGACGGTTGTTTCATGGTTGTAGCGCCAGCGGGCCTCAATGGGTTGCAGGGTCGTGGCGTCCAATGCCGTCAGCCAGAAGGCGCTGCCCGAAATCAGATGACAGCCGCCGCGTGACCGCGCGCCCATGACCTTCAAGCGTCCACTGCCGATGGAATGACGCACATCAAACGCCGCCACGCGTGACTCCTCTCGAGTGCCATCTGCCCGCAGCACCGTGCAGTCGAGCCTCACCGTTTGCCCGACGTTGGCCAGAAATACGTCCCGTGGCAAAGCGATCCATTTGTCCCGGCCCTGTTGACCTTCCTCCACCACGAACGGCTCGCTGGCGATGACGCCTCCTTTGGCGTTCATCAGTCGAATGTCGCCACTGTCGCCGACGTTCAACCGATACTCGTCGGCATCCAGGCATGCTTCCAGTTCGCGCGCAATGACCGCCAGATCGATCAAGGGGCCATCGGCGCCATCCAGTCTCGGAGGATCGAACGCCAGCGTTGCATCGCCGATAAACAGGATCAGCGGTTCTGAATATCCAATGATCGAGTTATTCCGGGTGATGTAGTAATCCACCGTCACGGTACGGTAGCGGCTGGCGGTAACGTACTGTTTTAGAACCTCAAACTCGACCTCATGGCCGGCATTGTCGACGGTCAGGATTTTGAAGCCTATGTCGCTCCCGCCAGCGACTGAACTGCTCCAGCGGTAGGTCACCCGGTCCTTGTCCAAGGTGTCCAGGTACGGGACAACCAACGGGCAGCCACGGGAGGGTACGACCTCCGGGTCCAGTACGCCTTCAGGGGCGAGGTCCACGCGCGGCGGGGGGAACGTTTCAAGGCGTGCCTGTGGGGCAATGGTTTGTTTGTCTGGGACGGTGGATGGCGAGGGCATTTGAACACTCCTGTTGTCGGACGACAGCCTGGCGCGGAGACCTGGCGGAAAGGGTTATCACATCGGAAATGAGGAAGGGTAGCTACTGTCAGAAGTGACAGTTGCGACCAATGGAGGCGAGGTTCTTGCCGCAGCCACTTGCTCCTCATCATTCACATCGGCTCCGTCGCCCCAATCAATCGCCCCATTACCCCGAACCCCCTGATCACCTCCGGTTCCTCTTGCGTCTCGACCCTCTCGTGCCAAGGGCCTGCGGTTCACCACCAGGTCGTCCAGCGTGGCTTCGAGCATGGTCAGGTCCAAGCGTGCCGACCAGCCGAGACGCTCGATCCTCGGCAGGAAATGCCCGGCGGCAATTGCTTCGCCCTGTGGGTCGAGCAGGCGTGCGAGCACTTTGTGATGCAGCATCTGGCGGGTGTCGGCGCCACCACCGGGGTGACGGTAGACCTCTGCCTGCTCGGTGGGGAAAACCCTTTCGGTGCCGGCACGGACTCCCTGACCGGCAATAACACCCACAACGTGATCACCGACTTCACGCCCGGCACCGACACGCTCGACCTGTCGCAACCGGGAGCGGGTGGGGTGGTCGCGAGCGAGCATGACACGGCGACCATCATCAACGGCATGCTCAACGATCATTCGTTGAAGGTGGACACCGTGTGATCTGACAACGCAACGAAAAAAACCGCCATCCCGGTGCAAGGGATGGCGGGTTTTTTGTTGTCGGCGATCTCTGTACAGGTGGCACCGTGTTCAAAAAAACACGAGTGACCTGTCAACTTTGACAGTTACGCGAATTGTGCAAAAGGTGCTTAATCCGGACATGGCTTCAGCGGCAAGGTAGATCCCGGGCGGCGCTGTTTGACCCTGTCCCGGCAGTGCTCAGGTCCTCCGCCAAGCCACTCATGGCCATTGCAGTATTCATGGCGAAAACAGATTCGTGATGGAGAGCAGCAGACATGACAGACATGATAGTCGTGGATAAAAACCGCCAGTCGGCGCTGGCGCGGGAAGCGCATCGCAGGTTGAGGATTGCACGGGCACAAGTTCCGTTGGCCCTTGCCCCGGCAACAATCAAAGCTGAAATCGGTTCAACTGGACTGTTGGAAGGGCCGACTCTCAAGAAGGACGGGATGGAGTTGGTGATTCCGTTGTGGGACAATCATGCGACGTTTCTCGGTGATATAAACCTGCTTGAGTTGTTCATAGCCCCGGGCCATGCACCGAGTGACTCCGATTGGGTCGCTGTGTGGGAGGATCCTCTTGAATTCATAGCTCCCTTCGCGGAGACCTACACGGGAGCGTTCACTGTCCCGTTGGAAAAGCTTCAACCGGATGGACCTTACTCCTTCAGGTACAAGGTGACATTCCATCATGGCGGACAGGACACAAGTACCCCGGTCCAGCTGGTCAGCGACATCATCGCGCCGTATGAGCTGAACGAATTTCCCGAACCGCCGCGGATGACCCTCACGTACGCGCATGTGACAGAAGGCAATGTGGATAAGTTCTTCGGCATTCTTCCAGCTGACCGTGACGGGGCAGTGTCAGTGATTTACTGGTATGCCAAGCCCCCACTACCGCCGGAGCCTGAAGATATCGGGGCGGTCAGCCCTCCTATTCCAATCGAACCTGGTGGCCAGGTTCCTTTTTCAATTGATTACATTCGGGGCAAGGATGATGGTCAGTTTTACATTGTCTACGTACTGATTGACGCTCACAGAAATCGCAGCGCATTGTCGAAGTACGCCATAGTTGATGTCACGTTGGGCGAGCTGCCGACAGATCTTCAAGTTCCGAAGATACCGGTGGCTGCCGGTGGGGCCGTGATTGACATGGAGACTGCCGCCGGAACGGTATTGGTAGAGATTGACCGGTACACAGGATGGAAGAACAAGGATGAGGTCCATGCCAAGTGGGGTAGCATCCCGTTGGGTGTGTACCACTTGGGAACAGAACAAGGCCCGGTCATTGCGATCAACGTTCCAGCTGCAACGATGAAGGCCGACTACGGAAACGTCTCCATCGGTGAAAAAGACGTAAAAGTCGAGTACATCGTCAAGCGTGGCCAAGTTGAGTTTGGTCCGAAAGAAGAAACCGTCACCGTCGACTTCTCCATCATCGGCCCACCTCGACCTGATCCTGATCCTGACTGGCCAGATGGCCCCAACCCGGCATTGCTGGCGGGGGTGGTGACCGGTAAAACCGACCCGACGAAAGAAAATCAATTGCTCAAAGGAGATGAAGGGGAAAACGCTACATTCACGTTCAAACTGCATACCCCGGCGAAGACGGATGAGACCGTTAAGTTCTATTGGAATGGTGTTTGGGTGGAAGAAGCGACGCACACGGTAACCACGGAAACGGGTGGCGAGGAACTCCCTGTCAATATCCTGTGGAAGTACATTCTTGCCGGTCAAAACGGCCCGGAAGTTCCCGTGCACTACACCATTGGCAGTCCTGACATTCCTGAGTCCAACAGACAAAAGTCCTTGATTACGAAAGTGACGGTCGATGCGATTATCCTGAGACCCGATGCGCCTGAGTTTAATAAGTTGTCACCTGTCGGGTGGCTGAATTGCGACTCCCTTGAGGGAACGGATCACGCGATTGTGGTTAACGTGCCAGACCTTTCGATGTACGACATCGAGGAAGGCAAAGTCACGATGACATGGACCGCCTATGCTGGCCGCACGGGTACGACGCCGATCGATGGGACCGCGAAAGAACAGACCCTGACACTGGGTGATCCAGATGTTCCCGCCACAGGGTTCCAGTGGCGAATTCAGCCTTATGCCACTCATATCGCCCCCACTTACGATCCACCTGATCAGATTGAAGCCAACGCAGTGGTGACCTACTCGTTTAAGTTGGTCGGTGAAACCGACGTTGTTACATCTATAGAGGCGAAGGCTCCTGTGGGTATGTTCGCATCCGGTGCTTGTGATGTGACCCCTTAGCAAAATGGTCGTTGACGCTGAACGAAACACTCAGAGGCGAAAGCCCCTGGGTGTTTCTGTGAGTGCGATTTACCGCCATAACCCTATAAGAATGCGCAACGTCATCCGTATAGGCTCTCAGTTATCACCTTCAGATAACTCCTACATACCTTGTCGAAACATGCCGATATTCTCGCCGCCTTTGTCAGTTCAGGCCGATTTCCACGTGCGATTTTGCAGCATGGAATCTGGCGAATCCACTTCCTGGTTTTCAGCTCAAGGGTGTTTTCATGATGTCGATCACTAAAGCATTCAGCCTCAATCCCATTGCGCGCACGTTGAAGCTCATCAGCGTCGCACCGTTGCTTTTCTTCGCACCACAAGCACTGGCTGCAAACATCCCGGTCGACAACCGCATTGAAAACATTGACGCCAGTACCTCCCTCAACAGCTATTCACTGTTCAACGGGGCGATCCTGAACGCCAGTGCGGGTGCCACGACCCAGCAAATCAGAGCCGTATCGGGATCAACCGTCAATCTCACCGGTAGTGCGCTGACGGCGGCAGGTTCGAACGTTGGATTGACGCTGGTCGACAGCAACGCTGTCATCGATAGCAGCGTTATCACCAGCACCACTACAGGCATGAGCCTGGGCTTCACCGTGGGCAGTGGTAGAAACTCCGAGGCAACGGTTCAGAACAACAGCACCATCAGCGGTGGTGCACGGGGGGCGCTGGCGGGTACTGGCAGCACCCTCAATCTGCAGGGCAGTACATTGCAGGGGACTAACGCCAATGGCGTCGGCCTGGCGATGTTCGACAGTCACCTGTCGGCGACGGCGGGCAGCACCATAGTGGGTGGCCAGAACGGCATTGTGGTGCGCGATGATGTTGCGCAACCCGGTGGTAGCACGCTCAATCTTGATCGCACTAACGTCAAGGGCCTCAACGGATCGGCAATTGTCATTCAGGGCACCGGAACCGATGCGCCACAAGCCGATATCAACGTCAGCAATGGCTCGACCCTGACCGGCGGCAACGGCACCCTGCTCGAAATCAAGGGTGGTAACGCTTCGGTCAATTTCACCGTCAGCGACAGCAACACGCATCTGGTGGGCGATATCGTGGTCGAGGCCGGTAACGCTGCCAATGTAACCCTGCAGAACGCTTCGACATTGACCGGGAACCTGCAGAATGTCAGCCGCCTGGCGGTGAACAGCGATGCCACATGGGTCATGGTCGGTAATGGCGACGTTGCCAATCTGTCGATGGATGGCGGCAAGATCCAGTTTGGCAACCCGACGGATTTCTACAAACTCAGCGTAGGCAACCTGTCCGGCAACGGCACCTTCATCATGCATGCCGACTTCACCACGGGCCAGGTCGACACCTTGGAAGTCACCGGTACCGCCACCGGCAACCACACCGTGGAAATGAACAGCAGCGGCACGGATCCCGTTGCACCGGGCAACATTCCGGTTATCCACATTGCCAGCGGTGACGCTTCATTTTCGTTGCTCAATGGTCCGGTTGATCTCGGGGCCTTTTCTTATGACCTGATCAAACAGGGCGACAACGATTGGGTGCTGAACACGGCTACGCGAGTCATCAGTCCGGGTACGCAATCGGTCCTGGCACTCTTCAACGCTGCACCCACTGTCTGGTATGGCGAACTCAGTACCTTGCGCAGCCGCATGGGTGAAGTACGCATGGATGAAGGCAAGGCGGGTGGGTGGATACGTGCCTATGGCAACAAATTCGACGTCAGCGCCAGCTCCGGTTTGGGGTATCAGCAAAACCAGCAGGGCATGTCGTTCGGTGCCGATGCGCCAATGCCAGGCGGAAACGGGCAATGGCTGGTGGGTGTGCTGGGGGGGTATAGCAAGTCTGATCTGAACCTGAGCCACGGCACCACCGGCAGCGTCGACAGCTACTACGTGGGCGCCTACACCACGTGGCTGGATGACGAAAGCGGTTACTACTTCGATGGCGTGCTCAAGTTCAACCGTTTCAAGAACGAGTCGAATGTCCAGCTCAGCGATGGACAAAAAACGAAAGGCAACTACGACAACAACGGTGTCGGTGCGTCGCTGGAGTTTGGCCGGCACATTAAACTGGATGACGATTACTTTGTTGAACCATTCACTCAATGGTCAGGCATCATCGTTCAGGGCAAGGACTACGATCTGGATAACGGGCTGTCCGCCGAAGGCGATCGTACCCGTTCCTTGTTGGGCAAAGTGGGGGCAACGGCAGGGCGTAATTTTGTGTTGAGTGACGGCAAACAGGTTCAGCCGTATGTGCGTGCGGCTTATGTTCATGAGTTCGCCAACAACAACGAAGTCAAGGTGAACGACAACAAATTCAATAACGACCTGTCGGGTTCGCGCGGCGAACTGGGTCTGGGTTTGGCCATGACATTGACCGACAAAGTGTCGGTGCATGCTGATTTCGATTACAGCAATGGTGACCGGATCGAACAGCCATGGGGCGCCAATGTCGGTGTTCGCTATAGCTGGTAAACAGGTGTAGCAGTATCGGCTTGCTTCAACTTTCGGGCGTCATGAAAAACCGTACAAACAGCAGATGTTTGTACGGTTTTTGCGTTTCAGAATCGGCCTACCTGTTACTTATGACAGTATACGAGCGCTGAAAACTGCGCGTAAATGAACCTCCCGTACTCGTTGGAGGTGACTGCCATGACCACGCTTTTGGATCAGTTAGCCGAGCTCCCGGAGCCTTTCAATGAAGACATCCTTGATGACATCACCGGGGGGCAACCAGGACTGTTGCACAGCCGCGCCCTGGGCAAGGAGCTCAAGGTCGGGTTCACTATGTGGCCTATTTCCAATCCGGCACCCGGCGAGCCGGAAAGGGTGGAGCTCTATTGGAATGACAGTCCCGTGGACTCGAAATCCTGGACCGCACCGGTACCTGATTCCGATCTGTTCATCATGGTCCCCGCCAGCTATCTGCAAGACGGAGAACACAAGGTTCGCTACACGGTGTGGATTTACACCGGCCAGCCGGTCGAGTCGAAAGTTCTCACGCTCACTGTCGACTCCAAGGCGCCGGTGCTGAACCTCGTCGACAACAAGCTGATCTTTCCGGCAGAGGTCATTGAAGGCGGTGTCACGGCTGACTATCTGATAGCGTGTCTCGACAAAGTGCGGGCCACCGTCCCGACTTATGTAGCCCAAGCCCCTGGGGATGTGGTGGTCGGGAAATGGGAGGATCCCCTCGATGGGGCCTCACAGCAAATCAGCAGCGAACCTCTGACCAGTGCCAACTACACCCAGCCAGTGGAGCTGACATTTACCGGCGATTTGATTCGCAACAGTGGCGAGGGCCTGCGCCACGTTACGTACTTCGTGATGGATCGCGCTGGCAATCCAAGCGGCGAGTCGGTGCGCCAACCGGTGGAAGCAGCCCTGAAACCCTTGCCGTCCCCGATTCCCTTGCCGCCCCCAACGGTACCGCTGGCGGACATCGATGGCCTGATCGATCGCAGAGATGCCATTCACCCCGTCCAGGTGAGAATCCATGAGTTCGACAACTCGTTACCCGAGGATCGCGTGGTTGTGACTGTCGGGATGACCGAGCTTGACCCGCATTACCTTGGCTCGCAGCCAGCGTTTCCCGTGGATATCGATGTGCCGTGGTTAACGCTCAAGGCGCAGTATGACTTCGAAAAGGGGGGCGAGCAGGATCTGGCGGTGAGTTACAAACTGATGCGCCGTTCGCTTCCCTTTCTGGCGCAAGACGCTCCACCGGTTAAATTGAATTTGTCGAAAGTCGGTCCGGAAAATCCCGATGAACCGGATCCGCTCAATCCCGACTTGCCCTGTATCCTGGTCCGGGGAAAGGTCTCGGAACTTGACAACAAGCTGATCATCGACGACGAGCAGCAGGACGCAATCGCCAATCTGCAACTCTATCAGCCAGCCAACGAAGGGGAAAAAATTCGCATTTTCTGGTCGAGAACAGCGGTACGCCCCTATGTGATTACCGATGCGGATATTTTCCGGGGCAGTGTTGCAATACCGGTGCCCTGGATTACGGTTCGCAATGCCGGAAATCATCCGCAATTACGTGTTTACTACGAAGTCTTTTCCGATCAAAACCCTAATAGCGAACGCTCGTCAGTAACCTTGGTTGATGTCAGCGTTATATATGAAAGTAGCTGATTGCAGTTTTACCTGCCTGGGTAGTACAGGCAGGCAAAAACTTTGGTTTGATGTGGTTGGTAGGGATCAAAGCGGATCGACTTTGATCAGGCAGATGTCGTCAATGTCGTAAATATTTCCTCCATGTCGCGTGTCAAGGCTGACGATCTGGAATCTGATGTTTGCTTGAGGAACGTTGAGTGAACAGGTGTAGTCAGTCCATTCCATGTTTGTCAGCGTAAAAATTTCTTTAAACTCACCTGTGCTTAATTGAATCGAAAAACGGGGGGCGTTGGTTTTCAGATCGACTCTGCGCATGGGAACTACCAGCTTGTACAAATGATGAGGTGATAAGCCGGTAAAGCTTTTAGACAGGATCGGGGTATCGCCATGGGCCCCCGCTTCTATGGTGCGGACGAAGAAATGGTTATCTTCGTTTATGATGTCTACACTACTATCAGGTCCGGGTCGTTCCACTACCCAGTGGTCCAAGTTGCCGGCCGTGAATGTCGTCCTGCTGACGAAGTCGGTTATCAGTTTGGGTGTCAATACTTTGAATGTAGTGGCCTCATTTTTTGCGACACTGCCATCTTCGGTAATATCAAGAATGAAGGTTAATGGCGTGTGGTTTGAAAGCGATAACAGGTCTTCCGGGTGAAATACAACCGACAGTCCATTCTCGGCTTCATCATCGGTCAAAGGATGGGCCTTCAGTAGAGGGTAAGGGATTCGGTCGTGGTAAGCGGTTAACCAGACTTTTTGGCCAGGTAAACTACCCCAGGGGGCGATGTTGAAGGTAATTCCTTCCGAACCTACGGTGTTAAGAAAAAGCAGGTTGGTTTGGGTGTGGCTGATCTCTGGTATGGGGAGTTCTTCCATGAATAATGTGATGTCGTCCATGTCGAAGGAGGTGTGACTATGCGTGTGTGTCCGTATGGAAATTCTGATTTGAGTACTGGCTGATGTAATGGAAAGGTTATTGAATTTATGCACAGTCCAGAAGTGGCCTGCTACCGACTTGTAGTCAATAGGTCCATCGTTGGTGCTTACACCTATATTACCGGTGTGGTTAGGAGGGAGGTCGTGAGTGCATATAACTAATGCATAGTTACGAT
This sequence comes from Pseudomonas sp. PDM32, assembly GCF_019219225.1. NCBI lineage: Bacteria > Pseudomonadati > Pseudomonadota > Gammaproteobacteria > Pseudomonadales > Pseudomonadaceae > Pseudomonas > Pseudomonas sp. PDM32. The sequence goes on along the minus strand of NZ_JAHUWE010000002.1, from coordinate 622,522 downwards.
TGGGGATTAGTCCTTTGAAATCTTTGTATAAGATTGTTTTTTCAACTTTTTCTACGATGTCCGTTTGTGTGTATCTCAAAAGATAATTGGAATCGACTTCTATATGTGTCAGGTCTTCTGCGTTGAAATCGGCTCCTTGTTTCCAGTCGTTTAGGTTTCCTGTGAAGTTGGTCTTGTCAAAGAGTTTTTTTATTGCTGTGACGTCTCTATGTGGGAATATTGTTGCGTCTTCTTCGTTCTCGCTGCCGTTGAGTGAAATTTTTAGCATTAAAAGTAATGTTCGAATTTCCGGTAAACTCGCTAGCTGTTGGGATGTTATTTTTCTGGAGATGCCGTTGATTGCTTCATCTGATGTTAGAGGTTCACCGGAGTAAATATCAAGGATTGGTACGGGTGACTGTTCTGGTGGCGTGGGGTATCTTCCTATACTTAGCCAGAAACGCTGTCCTGGCACGATCCCCTCCCACGGCTTAACCGTGACCGTGGCTCCGTCGGAATTCAACTCTGACAAACATAAAAAACCATGGGGGGCCTCGGTTATACTCAATCTAGGAAAATCTGAGCTTGGATCAATGTCGGAGTCATTGTTTGGAGAAAGTTGATCGTTCATGGCGTTAACTCCTGCAGGAGAGTTTCAAGAAGAAAGTAGTACCTCTGCATTGGACACCTGGGTAAACCCTCTGCCTACTGTCAGAAATAACAGATTTACACTGGTTTCCGATAAGCGGCCGATGTTCATGGGGGTCATTGGGACATGTGAATGGGCTGATTTTTCAAGCTGACGAAGGCATTGGACGCCTGTTGGGCATCCCCAAATACTTCACATCGGCTGCGGCGGTCCGATCAAACGCCCCATCACCCCGAATACCCCCAGTGCCTTGATCTCCTCCAACTCCCCTTGGGTTTCTACTTGCTCCGCAATCAGCGGCAAATCAATGCTGTGGGTCGCGCGAAAGATCGCGTCGATAAACAGCCGTTTGTCAGGCTGTTCGTCAATGCCGCGAATGTACGCCCCATCGATTTTCAGGTACGCCAAACCCAACTGGGTGAGGTTGCCGATCTGGCTGAAGCGCCCGCCGAAGTGTTGCACGCCGATGCGATAACCGGTGTTTAGCAGGCTGTGGCTCAAACGCTGCAGTTCTTCGAGGGAGGGCAACTGGTGTTCGTCGATTTCCAGGGTCAGTAGCGGTGCCAGCTCCGGAAGGGAGTCGAGCAGGTCGAGGATTGTTCGCCATTGCACCGGATCGCGCAGGGTGTTCCCGTACAGGCTCAGTGCCAAGGGCCTGCGGTTGACCACCAGGTCGTCCAGCGTGGCTTCGAGCATGGCCAGGTCGAAGCGTGTCGACCAGCCGAGACGCTCGATCCATGGCAGGAAATGCCCGGCGGCAATCGCTTCGCCCTGTGGGTCGAGCAGGCGTGCGAGCACTTTGTGATGCAGCACCTGGCGGGTGTCGGCGCATTGCACGACGGGCTGGAAGTACAATTGCATCTTGCCTTCGCTCAAGGCATCGTCGATCCAGGTGCGCCAGTCGTGCTGGGAGTGATTCGGCGCGGTGTCATGGTGGCCCAGGTACACCCAGGGTCGCTCGGGACGCTGCCGGGATTCGGTCAATGCCTGATCGAGGCGCAGCAGTACGTTGCCGATCGGCTCTCCGGGGCGATAGGCGACAACGCCCAGGTGGGCGACCGGCATGCAATCACTGGCGCCGGTCAGGCGCAGGTTCTCCAGGCTGATGCTGACATCGGCGGCCAGGCGCGCGGCGCTGTCGGCGTCCAGACCCGGCGTCAGCAGGCTGAACTCCCCACCGCGATTGCGCGCCGCCAGCCAGGTGCGACGTTCCGGCAATTGAGTCAGGCGTCTGAGCAGTTCGCCGGCGGCGCTGATCAGTGCGTCCGTTCGTTGGCCGCCCAGTCGCTGGTTAAGCCCGTTCAGGTCGTTGATCCGCAACATCAGCAGATGGCCATCGCGGCTCTGTTCGCACACTCTCAAGTGGTCGGCCAGTTGTTCGTCGAGCAGGCGCCGGTTGGCCAGGCCGGTAAGGCTGTCCAGATAGGATTCGGCCCGCAGCTTTTCGCTGCGCGCAGCCTCTTCGACGAACAGCGCCTTGAGCTTTTCGACCATCTGGTTCATGGCCAGCACCACCCGTTTCAGCTCCGGTGTGCGTGGCAGGTTGGGCAGGCTGAGAAACTCGCGTTTACTGATGGCTTCGGCTTGTCGGACCATGCTGTCGAGCGGGCGGAACTGCCTGCGCAGCATCCATCCTCCAATCACCGCACTGAACAGCCCGCACAATAGTAACCAGATCAGGCTGCCGAGGGTGCTGTCCCAGAGCTTGGCCAGGGCGAATTGCGGATTGCTCAGCACTTCGACCCGTGCCAGCTGTTCCCAGCCGCGCATGACCAAGGCGTCGCCACCTTCCGGGCGCAGGTTGACCAGGTTGACGAACCAGTCAGGCACGCCGTCGATTTTTGTCGGTGTGCTGCGTTCCACCAGGGGTTGCTGATCCTTGAGCCTGATCACGCGGATGCTGCTGAAATAGCCGCTGTCGAAAATCGAACTGACCATCAGCTCCATCATTGCCGGGTCATCGGCCTGTGCCGTCAGCGACAGCCCCAGTGCGGTGGCCGCGTCCTGAGCGTGGGCACGCAGCTGACTGAGCGTTTGCTCGCGGGAACTTTCGAGGCTGGCAAAAAAACTGCCGCTGAACGCCACCAGCAGGAACAGGCAGATGGCCAGGAACAACTGTTTACGCAGTGTCATGTCTCGCTCCTTGCAATGGCGGTTAGCCGTCGCCGATGTCGAACCCTTCGCTCTGCATCTTTTTCAACACGTCCTGCCAGCGCGACAGCTTCTTCGAGTCGCTGCTGCGTTGGCCGCCGTTCTTGCCCGGCAGGTACAGGCCTTCGGCGTTGAAGGCGTACACCGGCAGCAAGTCTTTGCGTTGGGAGGCGGGGCGGATATCGCCAATCAGGTTGTCCAGCACCAGTGGATCGGCCGTGGGGGTGCTGTAGAACGTCAGCACCATGTGCGCCTGGTTCTGGCTCAGGGCCTTGACGTAGGTGATGCGCAGTTTTTCGCTGGGAAAACCGAGTCGGCGCAGGCTGAAATACTTCGCCAGCGCGTAGTCCTCGCAATCGGCGGCACCCTTGATCAGGGCTTCGACGGGCGTGGCCCAGTAATCGGTCTGTTGCCAGATGCGCGTGTCGTCCTGGAAATTCAACTGCTGATTGAAGAAGCGGTTTACCGCGTTGAGCTGCTCACGTTCGGGCGCGCCGCGTGCACTTTGCAGCATCTGACTCCACGCCTCGATCCGGTTGCGTGCCGGTCCCAGCGGGCCGTAGCGTTTTTCCACGGTTTGCAGGATCTGCGCAAAATCCCAGTCGGCCCGGACGCCACTGAAAATGGTCAGTAGCAAAGCGGCCAGCAGCAACCAGCCGCCGAGCCGAAGTCGGAGCGCTGGCCATCCTGGACTACGCAGACTGCGGGCCATGTCTGGCTGCTCGAGTGTAGGTTCGTGGAGTTTAGGTGGAGATTGTGCAGGGGGAGGGCAGGTCGTCGGGTTGCCTACAGCACCTGTGGCGAGGGAGCTTGCTCCCGCTCGGCTGCGCAGCAGTCGCAGAAAAGGTGAGCGCGGTGTACCAGGGGAGCCTGGATCGAATGGTTTGGGGGTCGCTTCGCAACCCAGCGGGAGCAAGCTCCCTCGCCACAAGACTTCAGGATTTGCGCAGGGTTTTTTGCCTGAGGATGTAGATCGTCACCAGCACCGCACTGGTCAGCATGAACCCCCGTGCCCAAGGCAGCGGCACCAGATAGCAGGAGAACAGGATGCTAGCCCACATCAGTCCGATGGCGTAGACCTTGCCCTTGAGTGGAATGCCGTTGCCGTCGAGGTAATCGCGAATCCAGGGACCCAGCCGCGGATGCTCGACCAGCCATTGATAGAAGCGCGGCGAACTGCGGGCAAAACAGGCGGCCGCCAGCAGCAGGAAGGGGGTGGTGGGCAATACCGGCAGGAAAATTCCGATGACCCCCAACGCTACGCTCAGCCAGCCGATGGCCAGCAGCACGTAGCGCAACATCAGGGGGCGGTTGCCTATGGGGTTGTCCATAGGCAGAACCTTAGTGGTGACGGGGTTTGAGAATCGCCGGTTTTTCGTCTGGTGCGTTGCACAGCAGGTACAGCGCAGTCAGGGCTTCCGGGATCTGCACGATCATGTCGTCCATCAGGTTGGCGTCGGCGGCAATGTCGGAGAACTCCGGTTGCTCGTCGAACAGACCCGAACCGACCATGATCGGCAGCAGCATCTCGCTGACTTCGTCTTCGGCGGTTTCAAACCAGGCTTCTTCGCGCAGGAACACGCCCTCCATGAAACCGATGCACCAGCCGCGCAGTTCGGAATCGTCCGGGTCGTCGCCCAGGTCCAGGTCGCACGGCAACTCGAACTCCTCGTCGGAGGCCAGTTGGCGGGCGATGTGGGCCTTGAGGCCGATCAGCGTGGCCTCGATCTCTTCGCGCTGGGCTTCGCCACTGTAATGCGGCTCTTCTGCGAACAGGGCGTCGATCCATTCACGGTCCGGGACCACTTCGGAACAGATCGACAGCGCAGTGAGGTAGCCGTGGGCGGCCACGTAGTCCAGCGCCTCGTCATGCAGTTCATCAGCGTCGAGGAAGACTTGCAGGCGGGTTAGTTGCTCAGCGAAGGACATTAAAGGACTACCTTGGGGAATGTTCGATGCGGGAATTCTAGGCCTTCTTGAGCACTTGGGCCAGCCGCACGGCATATTTGCCTATGGTCTCTCCCCGTAGGAGCTGCCGAAGGCTGCGATCTTTTGATCTTGTCTTTGAAAAGAAAAATCAAAAGATCGCAGCCTTCGGCAGCTCCTACAAGGATCATGTCCATTCCCTCTTATCAACGGTGCCCTTTGCCGGACGGGGCTCGGGTATACTCGCGCGTTTTGTGATGCCCTGCTGGCTTCACAGCTGAAATGTGAAGCGTCATGCAATGCGCACTTACGATTTGTCGGTGCAGCGTCGCGGGTTCTGAACCAGCCTTGCAGGGATGTTTCGGTGATTTTTGGAGTTTCTATGCTCGAACAGGCTCAACGCGTCCTCAAGGACATCTTCGGCTACGACAGTTTCCGTGGCCGCCAGGGTGCAATCATTGAGCGCGTGGCCAGCGGCGGCGATGCCCTGGTCCTGATGCCTACCGGTGGCGGCAAGTCATTGTGTTTCCAGGTCCCGGCGCTGCTGCGCGAAGGCCTGGCCGTGGTGGTCTCGCCGCTGATCGCCCTGATGGACGATCAGGTCGCCACCCTCGAAGAGCTGGGCGTGGCCGCCGCCGCGTTGAACTCCACCCTCAGCGCCGAGCAGCAGCGCGACCTCGCAGCCCGCATCCGCCGGGGTGAAGTGAAAATGCTCTATCTGGCGCCGGAGCGCCTGGTTCAGCCGCGCATGCTGTCATTTCTGCAGGGACTGAACATTTCCCTGTTCGCCATCGACGAAGCCCACTGCGTGTCGCAATGGGGGCATGATTTCCGTCCGGAATACCTGCAACTGGGCCAGTTGGCGGAAATGTTCCCCGACGTGCCGCGCATCGCACTGACCGCGACGGCCGACAAACGCACCCGGGAGGAAATCGTCACCCGGCTGCACCTGCAAGACGCCGAGCGCTTCCTGTCGAGCTTCGACCGACCGAACATCTTTTATCGCATCGTGCCCAAGGAGCAGCCACGCAAGCAGTTGCTGGCGTTCCTCGCCGAACGGCGCAGCGATGCCGGCATCGTGTATTGCCTGTCGCGCAAAAAAGTCGAGGAAGTCGCCGCGTTCCTCAGCGAGCAGGGCTTCCCGGCGCTGCCGTACCACGCTGGCCTGCCCAACGATTTGCGGGCTTACCATCAGAAGCGCTTCCTCAACGAAGAAGGCCTGATCATGGTTGCCACCGTGGCGTTCGGCATGGGCATCGACAAGCCCAACGTGCGTTTTGTCGCGCACCTCGATTTGCCGAAATCCCTGGAGGCCTACTACCAGGAAACCGGTCGTGGCGGCCGTGACGGCCTGCCGGCAGACGCCTGGATGGCCTACGGCCTGCAGGACGTGGTGATGCTCAAGCAGATGCTGCAGAACTCCGAAGGCGACGAGCGCCACAAACGCCTGGAGCAGCACAAGCTCGACGCCATGCTTTCCCTGTGTGAAGAAACACGCTGCCGTCGGCAAACGCTGCTGGCGTACTTCGACGAGGACATGCCCCAGCCTTGCGGTCATTGCGACAACTGCGTCGACGGTGTGCAGACCTGGGATGCGACCGAGCCCGCGCGTCAGGCGCTGTCGGCGATCTACCGCACCGGTCAACGCTACGGTGTCGGACACCTGGTGGATGTATTGCTGGGCAAGGACAACGAAAAGGTCCGTAACTTCGGCCATCAGCATCTTTCGGTGTTTGGTGTCGGCAAGGCGATGGCAGAGGGCGAATGGCGCTCGTTGTTCCGCCAACTGGTGGCCCGTGGTCTGGCCGACATCGACCTCGAAGGCTACGGTGGCTTGCGCCTGAGCGACAGTTGCCGGCCGCTGCTCAAGGGTGAAGTGACCCTGGAGCTGCGTCGCGACCTCAAGGCGCAAACCGTGGCGAAAAGCAGCAAGAGCCAGGCGAGCCAACTGGTCCGGGGCGAGGAGCGCGAACAGTGGGAAGCCTTGCGCGCCCTGCGGCGCAAGCTCGCCGAAGAACATGGCGTGCCGCCGTATGTCATCTTCCCCGACTCGACCTTGCTGGAAATGCTGCGCAGTCAGCCGACCTCGCTGGCCGAAATGGCCACGGTCAGCGGCGTCGGCGCGCGCAAGCTGGAGCGTTACGGCGAGGCCTTCCTCGAAGTCCTCGGCGGCCAGGTCGAGGCGCCGAAACCGGTGGCCGACGTACGTCACGAACTGATCACGCTGGCGCGGGCCGGTATGACACCAGTGCAGATCGCCGGTCAGTTGCAGTGCTCGGAAAAGAACGTCTACACCATGCTGGCCGAAGCGATCGGCAAGCAGCAGTTGTCGCTGGAGCAGGCGCTGGATCTGCCTGAAGACCTGATGGGTGAAGTCCAGGACGCCTTCCTCGACGGCGAAGGTGAATTGCCGCCGGTTTCCGAGATCGCCGCGCTATTCGCGGGCCGGGTACCGGAAGGGGTTTTGTACTGTGTTCGCGCTGCCTTGCAGTCGGAATTCGAGATTTGAGACATCCGTAGTGCTGATGTAACGATTCAGTACAGATCAAGCCTTGCCTCGGATCGAGGCTCATGCTTAGCTGACTAATAATTAGTTTTTATTTATTTCAGTCTAATCATGAGTGTTTTATGCCGTTAACCGATCAACACCGCTTTGGCATGCAATTGGCCCAGATGTCCCGTGGCTGGCGTGCCGAACTGGACCGCCGACTGGCGGGCATGGGCTTGTCCCAGGCGCGCTGGCTGGTGCTGCTGCACCTGGCCCGTTTCGAAGAGGCTCCGACCCAGCGGGAGCTGGCACAAAGCGTTGGCGTCGAAGGCCCGACCCTGGCCCGTTTGCTCGACAGTCTGGAAAGCCAGGGTCTGGTGCAACGCCAGGCCGTGCTGGAAGACCGTCGTGCGAAGAAAATCGTGCTCTGCGCCCCGGCGCTTCCCCTGATCGAACAAATTGAAACCATTGCCACGCAACTGCGTCACGAACTGTTCGAAGGCGTCGATGAGGCGGATTTGAAGGTGTGCATGCGAGTTCACGGCCATATCCTGGGCAACCTTGAAAAATCCTGAGGCATAACCGACTGCCAGGCTTTTGAGAGACCGCATTACGCAGACTATAAGAACTACTCGGCGATATCGTGTTCGTAACGGATGTACGAACGCGTACGGGTAATTTTTGTAGATCTCAGGGATGCTCATGCTCAAGTGTTGGCGGTTGGTTGTGCGCGGTTGTTCACAGGGGTTGCTGGCTGGGGCGGCGATCACTTACTCGGCATGGGCTCCGGCGCTGGGCCTGGGTGAAATCACCCTGCATTCGGCGCTGAATCAACCGCTGCGTGCCGATATCGCCCTGGTGGATGCGGCTGGCCTGGAGGAGGGCGAGCTGTCGGTGAGCCTGGCATCGGCAGACGAGTTCAGTCGTGCCGGGGTCGACCGGGTCTTTTTCCTCGACAATCTGAAATTCACCCCGGTCCTGCGCGGCAAGCGTAGCGTGATCCAGGTGACATCCAGCAAACCGGTCAGTGAACCCTTCCTGAATTTCCTCGTGCAGCTCAATCAACCCGGCGCGCGCTTATTGCGCGAGTACACGGTGCTGATCGATCCACCGGGGTCGCCAGGCATTGTTGCCGCCCCCGATGAACCGGTTTCCCGTTCCCCGGCGTCCGCGTTCCCCAGGGTTCAACCGGTCGAAACGCCGTCCCCCGTGGCAAGGACGACGCCAGCAACTGATGTCTCCTTGGTCGATCCCGCCGTGGAAAAACTGGCTGCCAGCACCCTGCAAAACCACCAGCTTCAATCCACTGTCGATGACCTCAATGCGAAGCTGCAAAGTCAGGATGAGCTGATCGACGGCCAGAAACAGCAGTTGGCCGAGCTGCAAACCCAACTGGCTGAACTCAAGAAGGTAAAGGCCCAACCCATGGTTTCTGATGCAGTGGCTCCGGCCCCCGTCATTGCTGAAACCCCCGGGGTTGGCTGGTTGCAGATTGCCGGCGTGTCAGCGCTGATGGCGTTGCTGGCGCTGGGCTGGTTTGTTCGCCGCCGGCGCCAGCAGCATCAGGCCACGGATTCAGAGGCTCTGCCGTTGCCACATGAGCCGTCGGCTGAGTTTTTTACCGAGCCAGTGATCTGGCCACCCGTTACGCAATCGCCCACTGCGCAGCGCGACGGGGTGCCAGCCAATGATGAACTTGAGTGGGTCGATAATCGTCACATCATCCCGGTCGCTGCTGCCGTGGCGGCTCCGGGTTTGGCGATGTCCGGCGAATCTGCCATTGACGATGAGTACCGGCTCAACCTGGATGAGCTGTCCATGGCGTCGAATTGGGACGTGATCAGCCCAGGCGAGACCAGGCAGCCGGTGGCGCTGGCCGTGATCGAGCCTGCGTTCGAGTTGGATGCACAACCTGATCAGCCGACTCGACAGTCACCGGCCGGGCTATCATAGCGGCATCGTCAAACCCTGGAGTCAAGCCCCATCATGACCGCCCACAAACCGGAAATCGTCATCACCTATTGCACGCAATGCCAGTGGTTGCTGCGTGCGGCCTGGCTGGCCCAGGAACTGCTCAGCACCTTTGGTGACGACCTGGGCAAAGTCTCCCTGGTGCCGGGCACCGGCGGGGTCTTTCATGTGTTCTGTGACGCCGTGCAGATCTGGGAGCGCAAGGCGGACGGCGGCTTCCCTGAAGCCAAAGTGCTCAAGCAGCGGGTCCGCGATCAGATCGACCCGGACCGCGACCTGGGACACAACGACCGCACTCAGTGAGACGCCGCCTCGGCGGTAACGGCCTTCTTGCTCGAACTGCTTGAGAGCCTGCTGGACACCACGATTGCCACAATGATCAACGCACCTCCCAGCAACATGCGCAGGGTCGGGTCTTCGTTGAACAGCAGCCAGGCGACGGTGATGCCGTAGACCGGCTCCAGGGCGAACACCACGGCGGCGGTGCGTGCCTTGATCACCGCCAGGCTGGCGACAAACAGACTGTGGGCGACACCGGTACAGAACACACCGAGCAGGCCGATCCACAGCCAGTCGATGGCGCGTACTTCGCTCAATTGAGGCGCCGCCACCGGCAGCAGGCACAGGGCAACCACCACGTTCTGACACAGCGCCGCCTGCACGGGCGGGACGCGCCCGGAGCTGGCACGGTTGGTCAGCGACAGCAGGGCGAACAACAAGCCGGAACCCACGGCCCACAGCAGGCCGGTGGTGGCGCCGCTGGCCAGGTCAAAATCAGGCGTGACCAGCACCAGGCCGACACTCACCAGCAGCACCAGCACAATCTCATTGGCGCGAATGCGCTCGCGGAAGATCAACCCTTCGAGGATCACGGTAAAGGCCGGGAAACTGGCGAAGCCGAGCGTTGCAATCGCCACGCCTGCGACTTTCACCGCAATGAAGAAACTCACCCAGTGTCCGGCGAGCAACAAGCCGCTGAGCAGCAGTCGACGCCAGTCCACGACCTCGAGTTTCTGCCAGCGCGTCTGGCTGGCGAACCGTGCAAAAAACGCCAGCGCGAGCACGGCAAAAGCCGCACGGCCGAACACGATGATCGCCGGGGATGCGGCAGCCAGTTTGCCGAACACGCCGGTCAGGCCGAACATCAATGCGCCGATATGCAAGGCGCCAAGTGCGGTACGGGGAGTCATTGCAATCCTTGATGACAAACGAACAGAGGCCACATTGAAGCGCGTAATGGCCCCTCAAGTCTGTCGGCAGACTAGCGTTTTTTGTCGCCAGCCTCGCGCCGCAGTTTCCCGGGCGATGCCCCGAACTCGCGCAGCACCGCCGCTGCGAAGGCACTCTGGGAGCTGTAGCCGACGCGGCTGGCAATCTCGCCGATGGGCAGCGCCGAGTTGCGCAGCATGCCCACCGCGATGTGCAGCCGTCGGCTGCGGATGTAGTCCATCGGCGTCTGCCCGCATTCAGCCACGAACCGCGCATGCAAACGAGCGCTGGAGAGGCCGGCCACTCGGGCCAGGTCGGCCACCTGCAGCGGGTACGCCGCGTACTGATCGATGTTTGCATTCAGCGCAGCGTAGGGCAGGCGGCGACCGCCGACGGTGTCGGGCCTGGCGTTGTTGAGGCTGGCCAGCAACAGCACCGCACCTTGTTGTGCGATCAGCGGATCCTCGACCGGACTGTTCGCCAGCCAACTGACCAATTGGCTTTGTCCCGCGTCCAGGGGCAGGCGGCCGGCGTTGTCGAGCAAGCGTCGGCTGGACTCGGCGTGATCCCCCAACGACTGCGAAACCCATTGTTCGCTGGGCACATCCAACACCAGGCAGCGACTGCCATTGGCGCTGCCACACGCGTGATGCGCGCCGGAGGGCACCACCACGAAACTCTGCTGGACCACCTGGCTACCACGGCCGTCGACCTCGAAATCCAGAGCGCCCGAAAGCCCGAACACCAGTTGCGCGTGTTCATGGCTGTGGACGATCAGGTCGTGGCTGTATTGGCGGAGCGTGAGGATCGGTCTCATCGCGGGTCTCCCGGTTCAGGGCGTCAGTCTACACCGAGCGGGCCCACTAGCGTTGTCACAGGACTGACTTGACGCTGTCATGGACCATTAACCGGGCCGCGGCAGACTTGGCAAAACTTGCCAGAGGGTTGCCCATGACCAGCGCCGAGCTCGCCAAACCCACCCGTAAGCAACGCGTACGGACGTTATGGATTTCCGACGTGCATTTGGGCACGCGGGATTGCCAGGCTGAACACCTGTCGCAGTTTTTCAAGAGCTACCACGCGGACAGAATCTACCTGGTCGGCGATATCATCGACGGCTGGAAACTGCGCGGCGGCATGTATTGGCCGCAGGCGCACACCAACGTGATCCGTCGCCTGTTGACCATGAGCAAACGTGGCACCGAGGTGATCTACGTCACCGGCAACCACGATGAATTCCTGCGCCGCTATTCGAAGCTGATCCTGGGCAATATCCAGTTGGTGGACGAAGCGGTGCACGTCACCGCCGACGGCCGGCATCTGCTGGTGATCCATGGCGACCAGTTCGATGTGATCACCCGCTACCATCGCTGGCTGGCCTTTCTCGGTGACTCGGCCTACGAGTTCACCCTGACCCTCAACCGCTGGCTCAATCATTGGCGTGCGCGGTATGGCTACGGCTACTGGTCACTGTCGGCCTACCTCAAGCACAAGGTGAAAACCGCGGTCAGCTTCATCAGCGACTTCGAAGAAGCCATCGCCCATGAATGCGTCAAGCGCGAGCTGCACGGCGTGGTGTGCGGGCACATTCACCATGCCGAGATTCGCAAGGTGGGCGAGGTGGATTACCTCAATTGCGGCGACTGGGTGGAGTCGTGCACGGCGCTGATCGAGCATTGGGATGGTTCGATCGAGCTGTATCGCCTGGCGGATGCCCAGGCGCGGGAGGCGCAGTTGAAGGCGGCCAAGGTTGCAGAGTTGGCTTGATTGATTTGATTTTTGTGGCGAGGGGGCTTGCCCCCGTTGGGCTGCGCAGCAGCCCTAAAGCCATTCACCGCAGAACACCAGATAGATCGCACTCATAGGTTCACGGCGGCTTCGCCACCGAACGGGGGCAAGCCCCCTCGCCACAATGGTCGCCATAGGTCATCAGGCTGGCGAATGCTCTTCCATCGCCGCCTTGTAGATCGAGTTCCTCGGCCGGGCAAACAACCGTTCCATCATCGGCTCGAAGAAGCTCAATGGCAGCGTGTCATACGCCGGATCAAACGCCGCCGCATCGTATTTGGCGCAGAACTCGACGGTCGCCTGGTATTGCGGATGGTCCTGGAACTGTTCGCGCAGATGCCGATCCATGCCCAGGTGATGAAAGAAGTAGTAGCCCTGGAAAATCCCGTGCTTTTCCACCATCCACAGGTTCTCGGCGCTTACGAACGGCTTGAGGATCGCTGCGGCGATGTCCGGGTGGTTGTAGGAGCCCAGGGTGTCGCCGATGTCATGGAGCAGGGCGCAGACCACGTATTCTTCGTCGCGACCATCACGAAAGGCGCGGGTGGCGGTTTGCAGGGAATGGGTCAGGCGATCCACCGGGAACCCGCCAAAATCCCCCTCCAGTAACTTCAGGTGCGCCACAATCCTTGTCGGCAGTTGTCGCGCGTAGGCAGTGAAGTCTGCGGCGATGATCGCCCAGTCTTCCTGCGTGCCGTCCTTCATGTGGGTGAAGCGGGCATTGGCATTCATAGGCAACTCTCTTGTGACGGATGTTCTCTAGAACGGAACGCGCCCCAGCACCATGTCCCGGTACATGACGAAATCGCCGAGCAGGCTATAGAAGGGGTGTTGGAACGTTGCCGGGCGGTTCTTCTCGAAGAAAAAGTGACCGGCCCAGGCAAAGCTGTAACCCGCTACAGGCAGGGCCCACAACAGCATCCAGGCTCCGCGACCAACGGTCAGCGCCAGTATCAAGATAACCAGCGTCGTGCCGATAAAATGCAATCGGCGGCAGTTACTGTTGCTGTGCTCGCTGAGGTAGTAAGGGTAAAACTCAGCAAAGCTGTTGAAGCGCTTGATGTTTTCCACGACTGCGATCTCTGTGGTTATTGTTCTGGCTGCAAGTTGTTCTGCGGGTAGCTTATTTGAGTCTAGAGTGATCAATGGCATCAGGCAGTGACAATAGGCGCCACTTTAATATCCTTCGGTCAATAGCCGTCGCAAGCGGCTCACCATGTAAGAAAACGCCATGAGCGAACGAACGACTTCTGCAAGCTGGGCGATGGGGATTGTCAAAGCGCTGGAGATGGACGGCCTGGATTGCCGGGTTCTGTTCAAGCAGCTGGGGCTCGACTACGCGGCACTGGATGATCCGGATGCACGCTTCCCGCAAGATTCCATGACACGACTGTGGCAACGCGCGGTCGAACTGTCCGGCAACCCGGCCATCGGCCTGAACATGGGCAAGGTGGTGCGACCGGCGCAGTTCCATGTGACCGGTTACGCCTTGATGTCCAGCCAGACACTGGCCGAAGGTTTTCAGCGTCTGGTGCGCTATCAGCGGATCATCGCCGAAAGTGCCGACCTGAGTTTCAAGCTGCTGGACGAAGGCTACGCGCTGATTCTGACGGTGCATGGCGACCACCTGCCGCCGACCCGGCAGAGCGCCGAGGCATCACTGGCCTGCGCCCTGGCGTTGTGCAGCTGGTTGACCGGGCGTACGTTGCAACCACGCAAAGTGTTGCTGCAAGGTGCCGAACCGGCCAATCCGGAACCCTACAGACAAGCCTTCCATGCACCGCTGGAGTTCAACGCGCCTTACGATGCGCTGATTTTCGAGCGTTCGGACATGGAAGCGCCCTTGCCGACGGCCAATGAAGCCATGGCGTTGCTGCATGACCGCTTTGCCGGCGAGTATCTGGCGCGCTTTTCCGAAAGCCGCGTGACGCACAAGGCACGGCAGGTGTTGTGCCGCCTGTTGCCCCAGGGCGAGCCCAAGCGCGATACCGTGGCGCAGACGCTGCATCTTTCCCAGCGCACCTTGCAACGGCGTTTGCAGGAAGAGGGCACGAGTTTTCAGGCGCTGCTGGACGATACCCGGCGCGAACTGGCCGAGCAGTATCTGGCGCAACCGAACATGACCTTGCTGGAAATCGCTTACTTGCTGGGGTTCGCCGATCCGAGCAACTTCTTCCGCGCTTTCCGCCGCTGGTTCGATGCCACACCCGGCGAATACCGGATGCGGCTGATGCAGGCACCTGAAGCGGTCAATGACGCCAAAATGCCGGAATACACAGCACAAACACAGTGATGATCTCCAGTCGGCCGAGCAGCATGCCGAACGACAGAATCCACTTGGCGGCATCCGGCAGGGTCGCGAAGTTACCGGCCGGGCCGATGGTCTCGCCGAGTCCCGGGCCGACACCGGACACGGTACTGGCCGCGCCGGTGAGGGCGGTCATCCAGTCCACGCCGAGCAGCGACAGCAGCAGCGCAATCACGCAGATGGTGATCGCAAAGAAGAACGAAAAGGTCAGGATCGAACGCACGATTTCTTCGTCGAGGCGGTGACCGTTGTACTTCTGCTTGATCACCGCGCGCGGATGAATCAGCTGGTTAAGGTTGGCCTTGAGCAGGATATAGGCCACCTGGAAGCGGAAAATCTTGATACCGCCCGCAGTCGAGCCGGAACAACCGCCGACAAACCCCAGATAGAAAAACAGCATCAGCGAGAAATTGCCCCAGAGGCTGTAGTCCCCCAGCGCGAAACCGGTGGTGGTCACTACCGACGTCACGTTCAGCGCCACATGCCGCAACGCCTCCAGCCAATGCAGCTGGGTCGTCCACCAATACCATGTGCCGAGCACCAGCCAGGTCACCAGCAGCATGCCGAGCAGGCCTTGAACCTGTTCATCCTTGATCAGCGCCCGACGGTTACCACGCAACGTGGCGACATACAGGGTAAACGGCAGGGCCCCGAGAATCATGATGACGATCGCGACCCAGTGCACCGCAGGCTCCGGCCACTTGGCCAAAGACTGGTCGGAGGTGGAGAAGCCGCCGGTGGAAATCGCCGACATCGCGTGGTTGATCGCGTCGAACAGGCTCATCCCTGCCCACCAGAACGCCAGGCTGCCGACAATGGTAATGCCGACGTAGGTCGCCACGATCAGGCGCGCCACCATGTGCGAGCGGGGCATGACTTTTTCCGAGCGGTCCGACGATTCGGTCTGGAACAGCCGCATGCCGCCGATGCGCAGCAGCGGCAGAATCGCCACCGCCATGCCGATGAAGCCAATGCCGCCGAGCCAGTGCAGCAACGAGCGCCACATCAGAATACCGGGGGACATGGTGTCCAGGCCGCTGAGTACGGTCGCGCCAGTGGCGGTGATGCCGGACATGCTTTCGAAGAACGAGTCGGTGTAGCTGATGTTTTGGGTCAGCAGGAACGGCAGCGCGGCAAAGATGCACACCACCAGCCAACTGCTGACGGTCAGCAGGTACATGTCCCGGGGGCGCAGGTGAATGTGTTCGGGGCGCCCCGGAATCACCAGCGCCAACCCGGCGACAAAGGTGATCATGCTGGCCCAGAGGAACGACGGCAGATCGCTGGTGCGCTCGAAAATGACCAGTGTGGCCATCGGTATGACCATGGAGATCGCCAGCGTGATCAGGAAGATGCCGATGATGAAACCAATGATCCGTAAGGTCGGCAACGCCATGAGGTCCGCTCGGCTGATAGAGGAAAGGGCGCCATTCTACCCGTGAGGCAGGGCATGTAAACCGGCACTGCTGCGACAGTTACAGCTAGAATAGCCGCACAAATTTTTCAGGAGGTGGCCGATGCAGGCTCTCGACGCTTTGCTCAACCGTGTTTCCGTTCCGCGACTGATTGACCCTGCACCCACTGCCGAGCAGCGTGAGGTGCTGTTCGGCGCCGCCATGCGCGCCCCGGATCACGGTCACTTGCAACCTTGGCGCTTCCTGACGGTGGAAGGCGTGGCACGCGAGCAAATGGGCGAGCTGCTGGTCGAAGCGGCGAAATTGCAGGACGGCGAAGTCAGCGAAGCGGCCATCGACAAGGCGCGCAACAATCCGCTGCGGGCGCCGTTGGTGGTGGTGGTGATTGCGCGATTGCAGGATCACGTCAAGTATCCGAAGTCCGAGCAGTTGCTGGCGGCGGGCTGTGCGGCCCACGGGATCTTGCTGGCGGCCTATGCGCAGGGCATTGGTGCGGTGTGGCGTACCGGTGACCTGGCATACTCGCCGCATGTGGCCAAGGGTTTGGGCCTGGCGGAGGGGGAAGAGGTGATTGCTTTCCTGTACCTGGGCACTCCGCAGAAAGAACCGCGGGTGGCCGAGAAGGTCGACCTGGCCGAGTTTGTCAGCGCCTGGCCAGGCAAGGCCTAAAGCTCAAAAGATCGCAGCCTTCGGCAGCTCCTACAGGGTTATGTGTGCCCTCTGTAGGAGCTGCCGAAGGCTGCGATCTTTTACGGTTGTACGACAGCCCCCGGCACCAACGGCAATTCCAGGCTGGCCATGAACCCGCCTTCAGGGTGATTGGCCAGCACCAGGCTGCCGCCATGGCGCTCCGCCGCTCGCCGGGCGATGGCCAGGCCCAGGCCGTGTCCGGCCGCTGTCTGCCCCGGTGCTCGATAGAACGGCTCACCGAGCTGGCTCAAATATTCGGCACTGACCCCGGGCCCGTGATCGCGCACGGTCACGACGATCCGCTCACCTTGGCGCAGCGCCTGCATTTCGATCGGCAGGCCACCCACCGGATTGAAACGCTGGGCGTTGCGCAGCAAGTTGTCGACGGCCCGTTCGATCATGGTCGGCCAGCCCTTCAGATTCAGTTGCGACTCGGCTTCGAGGTGTACCAGCTGCTCGGGTGAAGCGAGTTGAGCATCCTTCTGCAAGGTATTGAGCAAGGCATTCAGATCCACCTCTTCGGCACTGGCGTTATCGGAGTCGACCCGCGCCAGCACCAGGATTTCGCTGATCAGCGCTTCCAGTCGGTCGCACTCGCGGGTCAGGCGCGGCCATAGCTGTTCCCGTTCCTGTGGGCCGGCCCGTTCGGCGAGCGCCAGCGCGATACGCAGACGGGCCAGAGGCGAGCGCAGTTCGTGGGAGACATCGCGCAGCAGTTGCCGCTGGCTGCCAATCAGACTCTGCAGGCGCGCACCCATGCGGTTGAAGTCGTTGGCCAGGACGCCAAACTCATCGCGACGGTTGGCCAGCTTGACCAGGCTGTTCTGTTGATACGTGGTTTGTCCCAGGTCATGCACCGCTCCGCGCAGACGGCTGAGCGGACGAGTGATGGAAAAGGTCACCAGCAGGCTGAACAGGGTCAGCACCACCAAGGCGATTCCCAGGGCACTGAGCGGCCAGAGCAGGCTCTCGCGGTGCCAGGCGTCCAGTTCCGGGTGCGGGATGCGGTAGATGAACAGGAAGGTGTCACCGGTTTTTTCGCTGGTGAACTCATCGGTCAGACGCCGCCAGGGCAGGCGCCGGTCATCATTGTTCTGACGAGCCTCAAAGGCCGCCGCACGTCTGGGGAAGGTGCCGCGCACCACCGGATCGCCGCTCTCGTTAAGCACCTGAACGTCGATGTGATACTGGCGTTTGCGTTGCTGGAGAATGTCCTGGGCGGCGTCTTCGCCCTGACTTTCGTATGTTTGCGTCCACTGTTCGGCCAGCGTGTTGAGGCCCGGGTGGCGACTGAGAATCCAGGCGTCCTGATTGAGCATGTGTCCGAGCAGGATGGAAAGCCCTGCAACCAGAGCGATGGCCAGCCAGAAGCTGGCCAGGATACGCCAGAACAATGAACGCACGGAAAGTCCTCGAACAAACACAGAATCCCATGTAGGAGCGAGCTTGCTCGCGAAAAACGCATAGACAACACGGGCTGCCTGATGCCGCGCGTTATCGTTGACGTCCATCGCGAGCAAGCTCGCTCCTACAGTAGATCAAAAGCATCAGACCCAACGGTGATGAGCCGTCGGGTCCGGGGTTAACGCATTATTGCGCTTTTTGCGGTTGTTGCGCTTTCCAGGCTTTGAATTCGGCCCACTCGGCGCGACGTTCAGCCTGTTTTTTCTGGATCTCGTCGAATTTCTTCTGTTGATCCGGTTTCAGCACCGCACGCACATCGGCTTCGGCTTTCTGGTGCTTGGCGGCCATTTCGTCTTTCATGGCTTTCTGGTCGGCTGGCGAGAGTTTCTCCAGGTACTTATCGACCAGTTGCTTACGCTCGTGCATCTGCTCGCCCATGATCTTGCGGATCTGCTCGCGCTGTTCGCGGGTCAGGTCGAGTTGACTGTACGGGCCTTTGTCGTGCATGCCGTGCATCTGACCGCCGTGGCGCGAACCGTCCATCGGCCCATCCATGGGGCCGGTGCCTTCAGGCATGGCCATGGCAACGGTCGGCAGGGCAGCAGCGAACATCAGAGCGATAAGAGTCTTGCGCATGGTGAATCTCCTTGTCTCGTTCCCGGTACGTTCCGGATGAGTGCAGATTACGCAGATCAAGGTCAGCGGCGGTCAGCGGAGGGTAAAGCTTGGGTAAAGACGGTTTCCCGCCGACCTGACAAAACTCCCGACCTGTAGGAGCTGCCGCAGGCTGCGATCTTTTGATTTTGATCAAAAAGCAAGATCAAAAGATCGCAGCCTGCGGCAGCTCCTACATGGATCGCGTGTCGTCAGGGGTCAGAGGCTGTAATAGTAGCCGCGGCTGCGCAGGGCCACGATGCGCGGACGGCCATCGGGGTGTGGGCCGATCTTCTTGCGCAGGTTGCTGACGTGCATGTCCAGGCTGCGGTCGTACAGGGTCAGCTTGCGGCCGAGGGCAATCTGCGCCAGTTCCTGTTTGTCCAGGGGTTCGCCGGGCTGCTTGAGCAGGGCTTCCAGCAGGCGGCTTTCGGAAACGGTGAGGGTGAACTCCTGCTCGTCGATGCTGACCACGCCGCGCACCGGGCTGAAACACAGGTCGCCCAGTTCCAGCTGGCTGGACACCGCAGCCGGGTGGCTGCGGCGCAGGACGGCGCGCAGGCGGGCGGTCAGTTCCCGTGGATCGCAGGGTTTGGCCAGGTAATCGTCGGCGCCCAGTTCCAGGCCGAGGATACGGTCCAGGGGCTCGCCCCGGGCCGAGAGCATCAGCACCGGCAAATCCGGGTGATCGCTGCGCAACTGCTTGAGCAGCTCCAGGCCGCTGCCATCGGGCAGCATCACATCCAGTACCACGGCCGCCGGAGCGGTTTCGGCCAGCGCACGGCGAGCGCTCTGGCCGTCGTGACAGGCTCGTACCTGAAACCCTTCCTGGCTCAGCCAACTGCTCAGGAGCTCACACAGCTCCTGGTCATCATCAATCAGTAACAGCTCGCTCATGACTCACTCAATTTAGCCATTGTCGACGTTTTCGACTTGCTCCACTGGCGAAGATACCGCAGAGCAGCGCCAATAGCGCTACCCCGGCGCCAACGACAAACCATTGTTGCTGGTCGGTCAGCAGGCGCGGCAGCGGACTGCTGGCCTGGGCTTCCTTGAGTTGCAGCTTCAAGCGCTGGTTCTCCTGGCGCAACCGGGCCAGCAGCGGGCTTTCGCGTTCGCCATCGGCAGTTTGCAATTGTTTGCTCAGTTCTTCCCGTTGCCGTTCGCTTTCTTTCAAGCGTTGCTGCAACTCGGTGATCTGGCTGCCGGCGCTCAAGGAAAGTGGCGTCGAGTTTCCACCCTCGGCGTATTCTTCACCGTGGGCGGGCGCCACGATCGACAACGTGACCAACATCAGACACAACGGACCCTTGCGCATCGCGACTCCTGATTCCAATACGAGTATTGGGCAAGTTGTCGGCCGATAAACAGGAATAATGAGCGATTGAGAACACGATGAACCGACAAGGTTCATCGCGTGGGGGATTTGTTACGGCAGGACTTGCTTGAACGGCTTGACCAGAACGTTGGCGTAGACGCCTGCGGCGATGTACGGATCGGCGTCGGCCCAGGCCTGGGCGGCGCCCAGGGAATCGAATTCGGCGACGATCAGGCTGCCGGTGAAACCCGCCGCGCCCGGATCATTGCTGTCGACGGCCGGGTGTGGGCCGGCCAATACGATGCGACCTTCGCTCTTGAGCACTTGCAGGCGCTCGAGGTGCGCAGGCCGTGCGGCCAGGCGGGCTTCCAGGGAGTTGGCGACGTCTGTGGCAATGATTGCGTAAAGCATGTCAGTCCTCGGTTTTTGGCGTAGTGGTGTCGGCATCGTGCAGATGGCGGGACAGGTAAATGCCCTGGCCGACCAGGAACAGCAAAGTCATGCCCAGGCTGCCGAAGACCTTGAAGTCGACCCAGTAGCTCTGGAAGGTGAACGCGACAAACAGGTTGGCGGCACCGCAAAACAGGAAGAAGGCGATCCAGGCGATGTTCAGGCGCGTCCAGACCGGCTCCGGCAGGGTCAGCGCGTGGCCCATGATGCGTTTGATCAGCAGACTGTCACCGACGAAGTGGCTGCCGATGAACGCCAGGGCGAACAGCCAGTTGACCACCGGGGCTTTCCACTTGAGGAACGTCTCGCTGTGAAAGGCCAGGGTCAGGCTGCCGAAGACCAGGCAGGCGATCAGGGTCAGCCACTGGCTTTTCTCCAGCTTGCGCTGCTTGATGAACAGCGTGCCGTAGACCACCAGGGAACTGACGATCAGCATCGCGGTGGCGCTGTAGATACCGCCTACGGTGACCTCATGGCCGGCGATGTCGACGACCCGTGGATCGATTTTGAAGACGATGAAAAACAGCAGGAGCGGGATGAAATCGATGAATTGTTTCACAGTGGCAGCCAGAAGCAGGATGTGGCGGCATAATAACAAACATATGGGCGCGCGATAGCGCCAGCTGATTTGAGGTTACAAAGCCCTGTGAATGTTGATTTGCACTGCCATAGCACGGCCTCCGATGGCGCCCTGGCGCCTGCGGTTCTGGTGGCGCGGGCGTTCGAGAAAGGCGTGCGAGTCCTGGCCTTGACCGATCACGACACCCTTGAGGGCCTCGACGAGGCCCGGCACGCGGCTTCCGCACTGGGGATGCAACTGGTCAACGGCGTCGAATTGTCCTGCACCTGGGGCGGCGCGACCATTCATGTGCTGGGCTACGGTTTTGACGTGAACGCCGCGCCGTTGGTCGAGGCCATCGCCAGATTGCATGATGGCCGCTGGCTGCGCTCCGAGGAAATCAGCCGCAAACTGGCGCTCAAGGGCATGCCGGGGGCGCTGGATGGCGCCCGGGAGATCCAGCAGGCGCTGGGCGACAGCGGAAACGCGCCGGCCCGCCCGCATTTTGCGGACTGGATGGTGCGTGAAGGTTTCGTCAAGGATCGCGCCGAGGCGTTCCGCAAATGGCTGGGTGCCGGCAAGCTGGGCGACGTCAAGCAACACTGGCCGACCCTGGAAGAAACCGTCGAAACCCTGCGCGCGGCCAAGGCCTGGGTCAGCCTGGCACACCCCTGGCACTACGAATTCACTCGAAGCAAGCGACGCCGCCTGATTGCCGACTATATTCAAGCAGGGGGCCACGCCATCGAAGTGGTCAATGGTTACCAGCCTGCCGAACAAGTGGGCAGCCTGGCCATTCTGGCCCGCGAGTTCGGTCTGCTGGTCAGCGCCGGCAGTGATTTTCATGGCCCCGGAGGCTGGTCGGAGATCGGTGAATACCGGCCACTCCCGGAGGATCTGCCACCGCTATGGTGTCGATTCAAACATGACCCAGTTATTGCCGCCGTCTGAACAGGTAGAGAATGTGAGTCAATTTTTCCAGATTCATCCGGAAAACCCGCAAGCGCGCCTGATCAAACAGGCAGTTGAGATCATCCGCAAGGGCGGGGTGGTGATTTACCCCACAGACTCTTCCTACGCCATTGGTTGCCAAATCGGCGACAAGGTGGCTGTGGAACGCGTGCGACGTTTGCGCGGCCTGGATGAAAAGCACAACTTCGCGCTGATTTGCTGTGATCTGTCGCAACTGGGCCTGTTCGCCAAGATCGATACCGGCACTTTCCGCTTGCTCAAGGCCCACTTGCCGGGGCCTTACACCTTCATTCTCAACGCCACCCGCGAAGTACCGCGACTGTTGCTGCACCCGAAAAAACGCACCATTGGTCTGCGGGTGCCGAGCCATCCGATTGCCCTGGCATTGCTGGAGCAGCTCGGCGAGCCGTTGATGAGCGTGAGTCTGATCATGCCCGGTGAAACCGACCCGATGTACGACCCCCATGAAATGCGCCAGTTGCTCGAGCACCAGGTCGACCTGATCATCGATGGCGGCTTTGGTGGGATCAAGGCGTCCACCGTGATCAACCTCGCCGACGGCGAACCGGAAGTCATCCGCGTCGGTTGCGGCGACCCTGCGCCGTTCATGGTCGAGGCCTAGATGTCTGCAGTAGAACCCGTCGACAGTCAGGCCGGAGCCCAGCAGGAACTGCCCTTCGCCATGGTCTATGGCCAGGCGGTCATGGAAATGCCGCTGGACCTGTACATCCCGCCGGATGCCCTCGAGGTCTTCCTCGAAGCCTTCGAAGGCCCCCTCGACCTGCTGCTGTACCTGATCCGCAAACAGAACATCAACATCCTCGACATCCCGGTGGCGGAAATCACCCGCCAGTACATGGGCTATGTCGAGTTGATGCAGTCGGTGCGCCTGGAACTGGCCGCCGAGTACCTGGTGATGGCCGCGATGCTGGCCGAGATCAAGTCGCGGATGCTGCTGCCGCGGGCCGAAACCATCGAAGACGAAGAGGATGACCCGCGCGCCGAACTGATCCGCCGCTTGCAGGAGTACGAGCGTTTCAAGGCCGCCGCCGAAGGCATCGATGGCCTGAGCCGCGTCGGTCGTGATGTGGTGGTGCCCAAACTCGACGCCCCGGAAGCCCGGGCACGCAAGTTGTTGCCGGACGTGCGCCTGTCCGAGTTGCTGTTGTCCATGGCCGAGGTTTTGCGCCGTGGCGACATGTTCGAAAGCCATCAGGTCAGCCGCGAGGCGCTGTCTACCCGCGAGCGCATGAGCGATGTGCTGGAGCGGCTCAAGGGCGGCGGTTTCGTGCCGTTTGTCGAGCTGTTCACCGCTGAAGAAGGGCGCCTTGGCGTGGTGGTGACCTTTATGGCGATCCTTGAACTGGTCAAGGAATCCCTGGTCGAGCTGGTGCAGAATGAGCCATTTGCCGCGATCCACGTGCGAGCCCGAGCCGAATAACGAGTCGAAACATGAACCTGACTGAACCCCGTGACCTGGCACCCTTGCTTGAAGCCTTTCTGTTGGCCTCGGGAAAGCCGCAATCCCTGGAAAGCCTGTTCGAGCTCTTCGAGGAGGGCGAGCGCCCGGAACCACCGGTCTTCAAGAAGGCCCTGACGATTCTTGCCAAGTCTTGTGATGGCCGCGCGTTTGAACTCAAGGAGGTGGCCTCGGGGTATCGCCTGCAAATTCGCGAGAAATTTGCGCCGTGGGTCGGGCGTTTGTGGGAGGAACGCCCGCAGCGTTACTCCCGCGCCATGCTCGAAACCATGGCCCTGATCGCCTACCGCCAGCCGATCACCCGTGGCGAAATCGAAGACGTGCGGGGCGTGGCGGTCAACAGCAACATCGTCAAGACCTTGATGGAGCGTGAGTGGATCCGCATCGTCGGCTACCGCGACGTACCCGGCAAACCGGCGATGTTCGCCACCACCAAGGCGTTTCTCGATCACTTCAACCTGAAAAACCTCGACGACTTGCCACCGCTGGCGGAACTGCGCGAGCTTGAACCGGACCCGGTGCTCGATTTCGACGACGCCCCCGTACCCGCCGGGTTGCAGGAGCTGGCCGACGCCAGCGCCGAGCCGGAAGAACCGAAGGAAGAAACCAGTTTCCACACGCTGTTGCTGGAGCTGGACAGCATGGAGGAGGGGATCAAGACCGACTTCGATGATCTGCTGCGTGATGGTGCGGTGACTGAGTTTGATTCGGAACAGCCCGACATCGAGCCTGAACCTGAGCCGGAAATGGAACCGGAGCAGGAAGACGACATCCTCGGCGTGGTCGAAGCCCGGGAAAAACTCCTGGCCGCTGTTGCCGCCCTCGAACCACCGAAACCCGAACCGGAGTTGTCCGAGGAAGAGGCTGAAGCCCTCGCCCTGGCTGAAGCCATCGAAGCCGAACGCCGCGAGTCCGAGGATTGAAACGTCAAAAGATCGCAGCCTACAGATGTATGCGATTCCCCTGTAGCTGCCGCAGGCTGCGATCTTTTGATCTAGACCTTGCCACGTCACCGTTCGGCGCAAAAACCAATAACCTGGCCTAGATGAGCTAGTCTGTGATGCGCAAACGGCTGCATGCGCGTATGATTCGCGACCCTTCGGCGATCCCTTCGCCAAAGTACCCAGATTTCAGACCACACCGGGAGGTGCCCAGATGAGTATCAAAGACCAGCAAGACGACCAGCCAATCGGCCCAGCAGGCGAAAAACTGCAGAAAGTCCTCGCCCGTATCGGCGTTGGCTCGCGCCGTGACGTGGAAGCCTGGATCAGCCACGGCCGTATCAAGGTCAACGGCAAAGACGCCACCCTTGGCCAGCGCGTCGACATGCACGACGCCATCACCATCGATGGCAAGGTGATCAAGCGCGAAGAAGCCGCCGAATCGGTGCGCCGCGTGATCATGTACAATAAACCCGACGGCGAAATATGCACCCGTGTCGATCCGGAAGGCCGCCCGACCGTGTTCGACAAGATGCCGCGTCCGAAAGAAGGTCGCTGGATCAACATCGGTCGCCTGGACATCAACACCACCGGTCTGCTGATGTTCACTACCGACGGTGAGCTGGCCAACCGCCTGATGCACCCTTCCTACGAAATGGACCGTGAATACGCGGTACGTGTGCGTGGCGAAGTCGATGACGAGATGATCGAGCGTCTGAAGGCTGGCGTTGTCCTTGAAGATGGCCCGGCCAAGTTCACCGATATCAAGCAGGCGCCAGGCGGTGAAGGTTTCAACCACTGGTACCACTGCGTGGTGATGGAAGGTCGTAACCGCGAAGTTCGTCGCCTGTGGGAATCCCAGGGCCTGGTGGTCAGCCGCCTGAAGCGCGTGCGTTTCGGTCCGGTGTTCCTCAACTCCGACCTGCCGATGGGCCGCTGGCGCGAAATGAGCCAGTACGAAGTCGACATTCTGAGTGCCGAGGTCGGCCTGACGCCGGTCGCGATGCCGCAAATGAACGCCAAGAGCAAAGACAAGCTTGACCGTATGCAGCGCAAGTCGTCGCGTCCGATGGCCAAGACCGAGCGTGTGCGTACCCTGCGTCCAGCCACTGCCGCCCCCGCCGCGCCACGTGCCAGCCGCGAGCCGCAGATCGAAGGCGAGCGTCCAGGGCGCAAGCCTGTTGCGCGCCAGGACGGCGAACGCGGTCCACGCACGCCACGTCCGGCCAATGGCCGTACCGAGCGTGGCGAAGGTCGTGGCACGCCGGTAGCCGATCGCCCGGCCGACACCAAGCGCCCGGCCAAGCCGGCGCCGAAGCGTCCAGGGATCAAACTGGTCGACGGTGACACGCCATCGGGCAAGCGCCGTGGCGCACCGGCCGGTTCCGGCCAGCGTCCGGGCTTTGGTCGTCGCAAGCCGGAGTGAGGCAGCGGTAAGCTTCAAGCTGCAAGCGACAAGTTAAAAACGCCAACCTTCGGGTTGGCGTTTTTTTTCGTCTGGATTCATGTCCGTATCGTTTTTGAGGACGCCATCGCGAGCAAGCTCGCTCCCACATTTTGATCGCGATTCTCCGAGCAAACTCATTTCCCTGTGGGAGCGAGCTTGCTCGCGATGGCGTCAGTCGCCGCACTGAGCACTCCAATATGGAAACCCGGGTTTACGCGCTGTAAAGAAATGCTGACGAAATACACGGATTAACCCCGTGAAATCGCCATTTCTCGAATGTCGTAAGAAAATACTTACGCGCCAATGCCTTGTGTCCTTCTCCCCGCGCTCTAGCCTGCTTGTTTCACCGCTCCATGCAGGGTGTTATGCGCGCCATGCCTATCGTGCAGGTGCATAACAAAAAGGAGGCGCAATGAACGCCGTATTCCATCTCCATCTCTCTGTGAGAGGCGGTTTTCCTGCCTTTCCCGTCGATGATCCGCAAGGATCTGACCCATTTTTTGCAGCCGCCCGAGCCTCTCGGGGCGGACACAGGCAATCCCGGCCATAGACACGCTTGTCCAGCGGGTCTGGCAGCAGGGGGTTACAGGTGTACAATGCGCCGCGTTTTACCTGTGACCTCCTGCGCATCTGCGCAACCCTCAAGGCTATCCGCCTTGTTCACTCCGCCGCGTCACGAGCGTGTCGGGTTCGATTTCGTCACAGATAAAAACAAACAGGTGACGCATGACCGTTGTAAATACGCTGAACTCCTGGTGCCTGCGCTGGGGTTTGATCGGTGCCGCTTAACGCCTTTCTTGAGCAGCAACGTCTACTGAACATCATCAAACCTTGCGTGAGACCCTTTTCATGAGTGGACAAAACCCGCAATCAGGCGAGCTGAAACGCGGCCTGAAAAATCGCCACATTCAATTGATTGCCTTAGGTGGCGCGATCGGTACCGGTCTGTTCCTCGGCTCGGCCGGGGTACTCAAGTCCGCCGGCCCGTCGATGATCCTCGGCTACGCCATCTGCGGCTTCATTGCTTTCATGATCATGCGCCAACTGGGCGAAATGATCGTCGAAGATCCGGTGGCCGGCTCCTTCAGCCACTTCGCCCACAAGTACTGGGGCGGCTTTGCCGGTTTCCTGTCGGGCTGGAACTGCTGGATTCTGTACATCCTGGTGGGCATGTCGGAGCTGACCGCGGTCGGCAAGTACATCCACTACTGGGCCCCGGACATCCCGACCTGGGTCTCCGCAGCGGGCTTCTTCGTGCTGATCAACGCCATCAACCTGGCCAACGTCAAAGTGTTTGGCGAGGCCGAGTTCTGGTTCGCGATCATCAAGGTCGTGGCGATCGTCGGCATGATTGCCCTGGGCAGCTACCTGCTGGTCAGCGGCAATGGCGGCCCGCAAGCGGCGGTGAGCAACCTGTGGTCCCACGGTGGCTTCTTCCCGAACGGCATCAGCGGTCTGGTGATGGCCATGGCTTTCATCATGTTTTCCTTCGGTGGCCTGGAAATGCTCGGTTTCACCGCCGCCGAAGCCGACAAGCCGAAAACCGTGATCCCGAAAGCGATCAACCAGGTGATCTACCGGATCCTGATTTTCTACATCGGTGCCCTGGTGATCCTGCTGTCGTTGACCCCTTGGGACAGCTTGCTGACCACCCTGAACGCCTCCGGTGATTCCTATAGCGGCAGCCCGTTCGTGCAAGTGTTCTCGATGCTGGGCAGCAACACCGCGGCACACATCCTCAACTTCGTGGTCCTGACTGCGGCGTTGTCGGTGTACAACAGCGGCACCTACTGCAACAGCCGCATGCTGCTGGGCATGGCCGAACAGGGTGATGCGCCGAAAGGCCTGGCGAAGATCGACAAGCGCGGCGTGCCGGTGCGTTCGATCCTGGCCTCGGCCGCCGTGACCCTGATCGCGGTGCTGCTGAACTACCTGATACCGCAAAACGCGCTGGAATTGCTGATGTCGCTGGTCGTTGCCACCCTGGTGATCAACTGGGCGATGATCAGCTACTCGCACTTCAAGTTCCGCCAGCACATGAACAAAACCAAACAGACGCCGCTGTTCAAGGCCCTGTGGTATCCGTACGGCAACTACATCTGCCTGGCGTTCGTGTTGTTCATTCTCGGTGTGATGCTGTTGATTCCGGGGATCCAGACATCGGTGTACGCGATTCCGGTATGGCTCGTGTTCATGTGGGTCTGCTACGGCATCAAGAACAAGCGCAGTGCACAACATGCGTTGCAGGCGGCAGTGAAGTAACTCCGCGCGAAAACAACAAACCCGGCCATGTGCCGGGTTTGTTGTTTTTACGCATCCGCCCTGTGTAGGAGCTGCCGAAGGCTGCGATCTTTTGATCTTGCCTTTTAAAGATCAGGATCAAAAAATCGCAGCCTTCGGCAGCTCCTACAGGGTTCGACCGGCAGTCAGTCCGTCATTCGCGGTATCCTGCACGCTCTGAATACGGACGCTTTTCCATGCTGGTGATTTCCAACAACGTGCATCTGCCGGATGCCGAGATCGAGTTGACGGCCATTCGCGCCCAGGGCGCGGGCGGGCAGAACGTCAACAAGGTGTCGAGCGCGGTGCACCTGCGCTTCGACATTCCGGCGTCGTCCTTGCCCGAGTTCTACAAGGAGCGGTTGCTGGCGCTGCGCGACAGCCGCATCACCAGCGACGGTGTGTTGATCATCAAGGCCCAGCAATATCGGACGCAGGAGCAGAACCGCGCCGATGCGCTGTTGCGCCTGACCGAGTTGATCCAGAGTGCCACCAAGGTCGAGAAAAAGCGCCGTCCGACCAAGCCGACCCTCGGCTCGAAAACCCGTCGCCTCGAATCCAAGAGCAAGCGCGGCAACATCAAGGCCGGGCGCGGCAAGGTCGACTTCTAGCGGGCGTCCCGCGCTTCGCGTTGCTTCGGTGCCTGCCGGTACAAGTAAAGGCTGAGTATCAATCCGCTCAATGCGGCGAGGGCGGCGAACAGGAAGATCGAAGCGAAACCAAAGCCCGCTGCAATCGCCCCGGCCAGCGGCCCGGTGATCCCCAGCGACAAATCGATGAACAGCGAATAGGCGCCGACGGCTGCGCCACGGCTGGAGGCGGGCACCAGGTTGACCGCTTCCACGCCGAGCGCCGGAAACACCAGCGAAAAGCCGAAGCCGCTCAGCGCCGCACCCGCCAATGCCCAATGTGCATCCGGTGCCAGCCACAGCAACAGCAAGCCCAGGGTTTCCACCGACAGGCAGGCAATGGCGACGCGAAAGCCGCCGAGACGGTTGATCAGGTTGCCGAACAGCAGGCGCGCGCCGATGAAGCTGGCGCCGAACAGGCTCAGGCACAGCACCGCGTTGTCCCAGTGTTGCGTGGCGTAATACAGGGTGATGAAGGTGGCGATGGTTCCAAAGCCGATGGAGCCCAGAGCCAGGCCGCAGCCGTGGGGAAAGACACGTCCGAGCACATGCATGAACGGCAGGCGCTCGCCGGCAACGATCGGCGCGGCGGTTTTCGGCCAGGCCAGCAGCAGGCCGAGCACGGCCAGCAGCACAATGCTCACGCCCATGCTCCACAAACCCAGTTGATGGACGATCAACACACCCAAGGGCGCGCCGACGGCCAGTGCGCCGTAGCTGGCGATCCCGTTCCAGGAAATGACCTTGGCCGTGTTCGCCGCGCCGACCCGGCCGATGCCCCAGCCAATCGAACCCGAGCCCACCAGGCTTTCCGCGCTGCCGAGAACCAGACGGCCGATCAACAGGCTGATCAGGCTCAAGGTCGGCAGGCTCTGGGTCCAGGCCGAGATCAACATGAACACGCCGCTCAGGCCGCAACCGGCCAGGCCATACATCACCGCCAGTTTGCTGCCCTTGTTGTCGATGATCTTCCCGGCATAGGGGCGGCTGAGCAGGGTGGCCAGGTATTGCACGCTGATCACCAGGCCCGCGACCACCGCGCCGAAGCCCAGGTCGCTGTGGACGTAACCAGGCAATACGGCCAGGGGGATGCCGATGTTCAGGTAGCCGATGAAGGTGAAAAGGACGATGGAAACGACTTGCAGCGTGACCGCCAAGGGGCGCTGGTTTTCAGGCATGGGTAAAGGGTCCACGGTAAAGCAGGATAGATAGGCTGCTTATGATAGCGGTGTGGACGGTCGTTGGTTGTGAAAAAGTAAAACTATTTGCCGGGCGGAGTCATTCAGCTTTGACGGGAGCAACCAGTTGCGTAGTGACCAGGGCGGCCAGCGCATTTTCCTGGGTGCCGAAGCGGGCGAGCAGGGCGGCTTGTTTCTCGGGAGTGAGGCGATTCCAGATCTCGATCATTTTCTCGGCGGTGCCGATCAGGACGCTGGCCTGCTTTTCATCAAAGGTTTCGCTGAGTTCATCGGTCATGGTGCGGGCTCGCGTTTCAGGCAGTGTGGAAAGCGCATGGTAGCGCTTTCCACACGGTCTGTACGGCGGGTGTTTCAGTCTTCGCTGTCAGCCTGGCGGCGGTCAGTGGCTTCTTTCGGCTCGGGCTGTTGGGCACCGGCTTGTTGCGTGGTCGTCTGCTCAGGTTCGTGCAGGCTTGGGAAGGGGAGATTAGGAATCTCGTGCATGGTCGCGCTCCTCGCTAAGTCTGTTGATAGATCTGGTAGATCCGCGCTTTAAAAAAGCCTGGGCAGGATACAGCACTGAAAATGACAAACGGACTTTTATATCCATTTGTTTCGACGGATGGGATTGTAAAGACAGGTCTAGAGGGGGCAACACACTGCAAATGTGGGAGCGGGTTTGCTCGCGAATGCGGTGTGTCAGTCGACATTTGCATCGTCTGACACACCGCATTCGCGAGCAAGCCCGCTCCCACGGGGGGGGTTACTTGCAGACTTTGGCAATCGCCTCGGCCAGCAGATCAAGGCGCGTGGCATCAATCCCTGCCACGTTGGCGCGGCCGGAGTTGACCATGTACACGCTGTGGTGATCCCGCAGGTTTTTCACTTGCTCTGGCGACAGGCCTGTGTAGGAAAACATCCCGCGTTGCACGCCAATGTGCGCAAACCGCTCGCGCAAACCGTGAGGCTCCAGTGCTTCCACCAGACCGCTGCGCAGTTGGGCGATACGCAAGCGCATGCCTTCCACTTCGTCAGCCCAGAGGTTTTTCAACTCTGGGTCGCCGAGGATGGTCGCGACCACGGCCGCACCGTGATCCGGCGGTGTCGACCACAGGTTGCGGGCGATGTTGGCCAGCTGGCTGCGGATATCGGTGAGCTTGTCGGTGCTTTTCGCACAGACAATCAGCGCGCCGGTGCGGTCGCGGTACAGGCCGAAATTCTTCGAGCAAGAGCTGGTGATCAGCAGTTCCGGCAACTCGGCGGCGAACAGCCGGGTCGACCAGGCATCCTGCTCCAGGCCATCGCCGAATCCTTGATACGCAAAGTCGATCAGTGGCAGCAATTCGCGCTTGCGTACTACCTCCAGCACCCGGTGCCAGTCGTCGTGGGACAGATCGAAACCGGTCGGGTTGTGGCAGCAGGCGTGCAGCAACACCACGTCACCCTTGGGCGCTTCATTGAGCACTGCCAGCATGCCGTCGACGTCCAGACGGTTGTCGCTGCCGACGTAGGGGTAATGGCTGACCTTGACCTTGGCGGCCGCGAAAATGCTTTCGTGGATCGGCCAGGTCGGATTGCTCAACCAGACGCCGCGCCCCGGCAGGCACTGGGCGATGAAGTCAGCGCTCAGGCGCAACGCCCCGGTGCCGCCCGGAGTCTGGGTGGCGCCGGCGCGTTGTGCGCTGATCAGCTTCGAGTCGGCGCCCAGCACCAGCTCATTGATCGCCTTGCCGAACGCCGGTTCGCCGTGACCACCGATGTAAGTCTTGGTGGACTGACCGTCCACCAGGCGCTGCTCGGCAAGTTTCACCGACTCGAGAATCGGCGTCACGCCCTGGGCGTCTTTGTAGACGCCCACGCCCAGATCGAACTTGCGCGGGTTCGGGTCCTGCGCGTAGGCCTCCATCAGACCCAGAATCGGGTCGCCGGGCACTCGGCCGATGGCGTCGAAGTGCATTACTTGCGCCCCTCGGCGTCCTTGGCCACTTCGTCAGTGCGCGCGGCCATGATGAAGTCGTTGCGGTGCAGGCCCTTGATCGAGTGGCTCCACCAGGTCACAGTCACTTTGCCCCACTCGGTCAGCAGTCCAGGGTGATGGCCTTCAGCCTCGGAGATCTCACCGACGGCGTTGGTGAAGGCCAGTGCATGTTTGAAGTTCTTGAACAGGAAGACCTTTTCCAGCTGCATGATGCTGTCGCGTACTTCGATGTTCCAGTCCGGGATCTGCTTGATCAGGATCGGCAGTTCTTCGTCGCTGACTTGTGGGGCGTCGGCGCGGCAGGCTTCGCAATGGGCTTGGTTCAAAGTGGACATGGTGTGTTTCCTGTAATCGAGTGTTTTTATATCGGTCGACAGTACCGTCACGCTAAACCAAAGCGACGGTGACTGACAGACTCACTTGTCAGCAAAAATCGCGGTTCACGCAGCTTTTGGTTTTGGCGGAAATTTCGGAGTGTGCAGACCCATCTGCATCGCTTGCTTGACCATGCCCATGATGTCTTCGTGGGCCAGGTCGAACAGGCGCTTTAGGTTCGGCAGCGCGAAATACAGGGGTTGCAGGATATCGATGCGGTACGGCGTGCGCATGCATTCCAGCGGGTCGAAGGCTTGATGTTCAGGCTCGTTCGACAGGCAGTAAACGGTTTCCTTCGGTGAAGACAGAATGCCGCCGCCGTAGATGCGCTGGCCTTGCGGGGTGTCGACCAGGCCGAACTCGATGGTCATCCAGTACAGGCGCGCCAGGTACACGCGTTCTTCCTTGGAAGCCTTGAGGCCAAGTTTGCCGTAGGTGTGGGTGAATTCGGCGAACCAGGGGTTGGTCAGCAGCGGGCAGTGACCAAAGATCTCGTGGAAAATGTCCGGCTCTTGCAGGTAGTCCAGTTCTTCGCGGGTACGAATAAAGGTCGCCACCGGAAACTGCTTGCTGGCCAGCAATTCGAAAAAGGTCTGGAAGGGAATCAATGCGGGAACCCGGGCAACCTGCCAGCCGGTGGTTTCACCGAGGACCTTGTTGATTTCGCCGAGTTGAGGAATGCGGTCGTGGGGCAGACCGAGTTTTTCGATACCGTCCAGGTACTCCTGGCACGCACGCCCTTCGATCACTTTGAGTTGGCGAGTGATCAGCGTGTTCCACACCGCGTGTTCTTCGGCGGGGTAGTCGATAAAACCTTGCGCATCGGGCTCGCGAGCCACGTATTGCGTCTGCTTCATACTGCTCTCCTGCTAGGGGATTTCGTTCTTGTTATGTACTGCTATGGACCTAGAAATACCCCAAGGATTGCACTGTTGCAGCAGGTGATCGGCGTCAAGCGTAGGAAAATCCCCCGATATTCGTAAAGTTTTCGTTACGAATGGTGCGTGGTCGCGCAGCTATTGAGATTTACCGGTTTGAAAAACCCTTTGTCTGTCACATAATCTTGACGACTATCTGAGCGCCTCGAAAGAAAAATGCGATCGAGCGCGCACCGCTGTACCCCTGTGGGAGCGGGCTTGCTCGCGATAGCGGTAGACCAGCCAACATAGATGTTGAATGTGAATCTGCTATCGCGAGCAAGCTCGCTCCCACAGGGATTGCGTTGATACCAACTTTATTCACCGCATTGCATTTCAGGCCTTTTTCATGCGTATCAAAGTCCACTGCCAGAACCGCATCGGCATCCTGCGCGACATTCTCAACCTGCTGGTGGAGTACGGGATCAACGTGGCCCGCGGTGAAGTGGGGGGGGAGCATGGCAACGCCATCTACCTGCATTGCCCGAACCTGATCAACATCCAGTTCCAGGCCTTGCGTCCGAAATTCGAAGCGATTGCCGGGGTCTTCGGCGTCAAGCGTGTAGGGCTGATGCCCAGCGAGCGTCGGCACATGGAACTCAATGCCCTGCTCGGTGCGCTGGAGTTTCCGGTGCTGTCGATCGATATGGGTGGTTCCATCGTCGCGGCCAACCGGGCAGCGGCGCAGTTGCTGGGGGTGCGGGTCGACGAGGTGCCGGGTATTCCCCTGTCGCGGTACGCCGAAGATTTCGATTTGCCGGAACTGGTGCGCGCCAACAAATCGCGAATCAACGGGCTGCGGGTCAAGGTCAAGGGTGACGTGTTCCTGGCCGACATCGCGCCCTTGCAGTCTGAGCACGACGACAGCGAGGCCATGGCCGGTGCTGTGCTGACGCTGCACCGCGCCGACCGGGTGGGTGAACGCATCTACAACGTGCGCAAGCAGGAATTGCGTGGCTTTGACAGCATCTTCCAGAGCTCGAAGGTGATGGCCGCGGTGGTGCGCGAAGCGCGACGCATGGCGCCGCTGGATGCGCCGCTATTGATAGAGGGCGAAACCGGCACCGGCAAAGAGTTGCTGGCGCGGGCCTGCCACTTGGCCAGCCCTCGAGGGCAGTCGCCGTTGATGGCGCTCAATTGCGCGGGGCTGCCGGAGTCCATGGCCGAGACGGAATTGTTCGGTTATGGCCCCGGTGCCTTTGAAGGGGCGCGGGCCGAAGGCAAGCTCGGGCTGTTGGAACTGACGGCGGGCGGTACGCTGTTTCTTGATGGCGTCGGGGAAATGAGCCCGCGCTTGCAGGTGAAATTGCTGCGCTTTCTGCAGGATGGCTGCTTCCGTCGTGTGGGCAGCGACGAGGAGGTCTACCTCGACGTACGAGTGATCTGCGCGACCCAGGTCGACCTGTCCGAATTGTGCGCGCGCGGCGAGTTCCGCCAGGACCTCTATCACCGCTTGAATGTGTTGTCGCTGCACATCCCTCCACTGCGCGAATGCCTCGACGGTTTGACGCCGCTGGTGGAGCACTTCCTAGATCAGGCCAGTCGGCAGATCGGTTGCCCATTGCCCAAGCTCGCCCCGGCGGCCATGGAGCGACTCAGCCACTACCACTGGCCGGGCAACGTGCGGCAACTGGAGAACGTGCTGTTCCAGGCGGTTTCCCTGTGCGACGGAGGCACGGTCAAGGCAGAGCATATTCGTCTGCCGGATTACGGCGTGCGCCAGCCATTGGGCGACTTTTCGCTCGAAGGCGGGCTGGATGAAATTGTCGGGCGCTTTGAAAAAGCGGTGCTGGAACGGCTTTATTCGGAACATGCCAGCAGCCGATTGCTCGGCAAGCGGCTGGGTGTCTCTCACACAACGATTGCCAACAAGTTGCGTGAATATGAAATAGGCAAACTTGAACGTTGAGGGCTTTTTATTTTCTAAGTGTTAATGATTATCCAGTGCTTATTGTTCCTGTTTAAAGCGCTAAATTCCCCTGCCATTGATCTAAATCATGGAAGTTGCCGAACAAGCCATCTAGGCTCTTCTCAACGTTTGGCAGGAGCGATGACCATGCCATCAGTGGATGATTCTACCCGGCGAGTTCGCAAAGAAACTCGCCTGTTCTATTTCCTGATCATTGTTCTGTTTCCACTGTTATCGGTGGCGATAGTCGGTGGTTACGGTTTTTTTGTCTGGTTTCTGCAAATGCTCCTCGGTCCGCCAGGCCCCCCCAACTGATCGACATCCATCTCTAACTCAGCAGGGAGTACGGGTCGTGGAAAAGACGCTGCACATTGCCAGTCTGGTGGTTCATGCCCGTCCTGCCTTGTTCGAGGCGGTCAAAGCCAACCTGCGTTTGCTTACGGGCGTTGAGCTTCATCAGGAAAGCCCCGCCGGCAAGTTAGTGGTTGTGCTGGAAACCGATCACGAAAGCCAGATTCTTCAGCGAATCGATCAGATCAATCGCTTGCCGGGCGTGCTCAATGCCGCTTTGGTTTATCACGAGATTCTCGATGTAACGGGAGAAAGCACATGCCTATGACTCGGCGAGAGTTTGTCAAAGCCCAGGCAGCCGGTATCGCGGCTGCGGCTGCGGGGCTCCCGGTGTTTACCTCGGCCAGCAACCTGATTACCGAACAAGACATGGTTTCCCTGAACTGGAACAAGGCGCCCTGTCGTTTTTGCGGTACCGGTTGCAGCGTCATGGTGGCGACCAAGGACAACAGGGTTGTTGCCACTCACGGCGATGTGAAAGCCGAGGTCAATCGCGGGTTGAACTGTGTCAAAGGCTACTTTTTATCCAAGATCATGTACGGCGTTGATCGCCTGACGCAGCCGCTGTTGCGCATGACCAACGGGCAATATGACAAACAAGGCGAGTTTCAGCCGGTGTCCTGGAAACAGGCGTTCGATGTGATGGAGTTGAAGTACAAGGAAGCGCTGAAGAACAAGGGCGGGGAATCTGTCGCCATGTTCGGCTCCGGGCAGTGGACGATCTGGGAAGGGTACGCGGCCAACAAATTGATGAAGGCAGGGTTCCGTTCGAACAACATCGACCCCAATGCGCGCCATTGCATGGCTTCGGCGGTCATGGGGTTCATGCGCACTTTTGGTATTGATGAGCCGATGGGCTGTTACGACGATATCGAAGTCACCGATGCATTCGTCCTGTGGGGTTCAAACATGGCGGAAATGCACCCGATTCTTTGGAGTCGGGTCACTGATCGCCGTTTAAGTCAGCCGAATGTGAAGGTGGCCGTACTTTCCACTTTTGAACATCGCAGTTTTGAACTGGCCGACATTCCGATGGTGTTCAAGCCGCAGACTGACTTGCTCATTCTCAACTACATCGCCAACCACATCATTGAAAGCGGTTCGGTCAACAAAGACTTCGTCAGCAAACACACCCGATTCGCCAAAGGCACCGATGACATCGGCTACGGTTTGCGTCCCGATAATCCGCTGGAGATGAAGGCCAAGAATGCCGACAAGGCAAACACCTGGACCGACATCGACTTCGAGCAATTCGCCGCTTTCGTCAAACCCTACACCCTGGAACGCACCGCAAAGGAAACCGGGGTGCCGGCCGAGCGACTCAAGGCATTGGCTGAACTGTACGCCGACCCCAAGCGCAAGGTGGTTTCGTTCTGGACCATGGGCTTCAACCAGCACACCCGGGGTGTGTGGGCGAACAACCTGATCTACAACATCCACCTGCTGACCGGGAAAATCAGCGAGCCGGGCAACAGTCCTTTCTCCCTGACGGGCCAGCCTTCGGCCTGCGGCACGGCGCGAGAAGTGGGTACGTTCTCCCATCGCTTGCCGGCCGACCTGGTGGTGACCAATCCAGCGCACCGCGCCACGGCGGAAAAAATCTGGAAATTGCCAGCGGGCACCATCAAAGAAAAAGTCGGGTTCCACGCCGTGCAGCAGAGCCGCATGCTCAAGGATGGCGTGCTCAATGTGTATTGGACGATGGCCAGCAACAATATGCAGGCCGGGCCCAATATCATGCAGGAAGTGTTGCCGGGGTGGCGTAATCCCGAGAACTTCGTGGTGGTGTCGGATGTGTATCCCACCGTTTCGGCGCAGGCAGCGGATCTGATCTTGCCCACGGCCATGTGGGTCGAAAAAGAGGGGGCTTACGGCAATGCGGAGCGGCGTACGCAGTTCTGGCATCAATTGGTCTCGGCACCGGGTGACGCCAAGTCGGACCTCTGGCAATTGGTCGAATTTTCCAAGCGCTTTACAACCGACGAAGTCTGGCCGGCAGAACTATTGGAGAGTTCACCGCAGTACAAGGGCAAGACCCTGTATGAGGTGCTGTTCAAGAATGGCCAGGTCGATCAATTCCCCGCTGAGCAACTGGCTGAGGGCTATCAGAACGACGAGGCCCGGGATTTCGGTTTCTACCTGCAAAAAGGCCTGTTCGAAGAATATGCCCAGTTCGGCCGTGGACATGGTCATGACCTGGCGCCCTTTGATCGTTATCACTCCGAGCGCGGGTTGCGCTGGCCCGTCGTCGAAGGCAAGGAAACGCTGTGGCGCTTCCGCGAAGGTTACGACCCCTATGTCGAGAAGGGCAGTGGTGTGCAGTTCTACGGCTACCCCGACAAGAAAGCGATCATCTTCGCGTTGCCTTACGAGCCGCCTGCGGAAGCCCCGGACGCGGACTTTCCGTTCTGGTTGAGCACCGGACGGGTGCTTGAACATTGGCACACAGGGACCATGACCCAGCGCGTCGAAGAACTCTATAAAGCAGTCCCCGATGCGTTGGTCTACATGCACCCGGCCGACGCCAAGGCCCTGAATGCCCGACGTGGCAGTGAAGTGAAGCTGATCAGTCGACGCGGCGAGATGCGTGCGCGGATTGAAACCCGAG
Source organism: Pseudomonas sp. PDM32 (assembly GCF_019219225.1). Lineage (NCBI taxonomy): Bacteria > Pseudomonadati > Pseudomonadota > Gammaproteobacteria > Pseudomonadales > Pseudomonadaceae > Pseudomonas > Pseudomonas sp. PDM32. The sequence goes on along the minus strand of NZ_JAHUWE010000002.1, from coordinate 584,498 downwards.
GGCGCAACAAGCCGCCTCAAGGCCTGGTGTTCGTGCCGTTTTTCGATGCCAACAGGCTGATCAATAAAGTCACGCTTGATGCGACGGACCCCATCTCCAAGCAGACCGATTACAAAAAATGCGCGATCAGGATTGAGTTGATCAAGACGGCATAAGGAGCGCTTTCATGAATTATCGTGTGCTGTCCCTGCTTGCCGTTCTGCTGGTGTGGCTGCCCATGGCATTTGCGGCCGAACCCGGGTACCCACTGGATGCACCGGCACCAGATGGGCGGCGTGTCGGCGGGACCTTGACTCAGGAGCTGCCGGCACCGCCCATCGCGGAAGACGAAAACAAGGACCTCAAGCGTGAACGTAATTATCCCGAGCAACCGCCCACCATTCCCCACAGCATTCGCGGGTATGGCATCGACATGAACAGCAACAAGTGCCTGACGTGCCACAGTCGCGCCAACAGTGCGCGCACCCAGGCGCCGATGATCAGCATCACGCACTACATGGACCGTGACGGCCAGGCATTGGCGGCCGTGTCGCCGCGCCGGTACTTCTGCAATCAGTGTCACGTACCGCAAAAAGATGTGAAGCCACTGGTGAACAACAGCTTCAAGAACATCGACCAGGTGCTGCAAGACGAAATCAACCGCCAGCCGAAACCTTGAGGAGAGGCCATGAAATCTTTGCTTGCCTTGCTCAAGGATTATTGGAGTGTACTGCGTCGGCCCAGCGTGCATTATAGCCTGGGCTTCCTGACCCTCGGCGGATTTATCGCCGGGGTGATTTTCTGGGGTGGGTTCAACACCGCGCTGGAAGCGACCAACACCGAGAAGTTCTGCACGTCCTGCCATGAAATGCGCGACAACGTTTTTGTCGAGTTGCAGGAAACCATTCACTACACCAATCGCTCGGGCGTGCGCGCCACGTGCCCGGACTGCCACGTCCCCCACGAGTGGACGCACAAGATCGCCCGCAAGATGCAGGCCTCCAAGGAGGTCTGGGGCAAGCTGTTCGGCACTATCAGTACCCGGGACAAGTTTCTGGGCATGCGTCGGGAGCTGGCCGAACACGAGTGGGCACGGCTCAAGGCCAACGATTCCCGGGAGTGTCGCAACTGCCACAACTTCGAGTTCATGGACTTCACGCGGCAGGGCAAGCGCGCCGCCAACATGCACTCCACCTCATTGGCCAGCGGACAGGCAACCTGCATCGACTGCCATAAAGGCATTGCCCACAAATTGCCCGACATGAGCGGCGTGAAAGGCTGGTAGCCGGCTTTCACGGCGTTGCCTCCAAGCGGCATAACCGCGCCGGTTTTTCGTCTCCGATACAGTGTTCGTTTCCCTTCTGATTGGCCTCCGGCCCCCGGTTTCATGGGGGTTGGAGCTGCTGCGCACAAGTTGGTCTGCAAATTGCTACAGCCTGCGCAACACAGCAGTCGGCGGCAAACGTCCGGCAGGCAGAGGAAAGAGTGTGGACAAGTACCTTTATGTGGCAATGACCGGCGCCAGCCAGAATGCACTGGCGCAAAAGGCGCATGCCAACAACCTCGCGAACATCTCCACCAACGGCTTCCAGAAAGACCTGGAGCAGGCCCGTTCGATGCCGGTGTTCGGTGACAGCTTTCCGGCGCGTGCGTTTGCCATGTCCGAACGCCCGGCCACGGATTTCTCCCCTGGCTCACTGGTGGAAACCGGCCGCGACCTCGACGTTGCCGTGCAAGGCGGCGGCTGGATTGCCGTACAGAATCCCGATGGCGGTGAAAGCTACGTGCGCACCGGCAGCTTGAACGTTGACGCCCTGGGCGTGCTGCGTGCCGGCAACGGCATGCCGGTCATGGGCAATGGCGGGCCGATAGCCGTGCCGCCGGAACAGCAGATCGAAGTCGGCGAGGACGGCACCATCAGCATCCGCGCAATGGGCGAGGGGCCTCGGGTGATGGCTGAAGTCGACCGCATAAAGCTGGTCAACCCGGACCTGAAGAACATGACCAAGGGCCTGGATGGTTCGATCCACACCAAGGACGGCAAGCCGGCGCAGGCCGATGCCGACGTCAAGCTGGTGTCCGGGTTCCTCGAGTCGAGCAACGTCAATGCCGTGGAAGAGATGACCTCGGTACTGGCCTTGTCCAAGCAGTTCGAGCTGCACATCAAGATGATGAACACCGCCAAAGACGATGACCAGGCCATGGCTCGGGTCTTGCAGATCAGCTAATCACCAGAACGTCGCGCCGTAAAACAGGCGCACGAGGAGAATCGAATGCTTCCGGCTCTATGGGTTGCCAAAACAGGTCTGTCCGCCCAGGACACCAACCTGACCACCATTTCCAACAACCTGGCGAACGTGTCGACCACGGGTTTCAAACGTGACCGCGCCGAGTTCCAGGACCTGCTCTACCAGATCAAGCGTCAGCCTGGCGCCCAGTCGACCCAGGACAGCGAACTGCCGTCGGGTCTGCAACTGGGTACCGGTGTGCGCATCGTCGGCACCCAGAAGAACTTCACCGCCGGCAGCCTGCAAACCACCGAGCAGCCACTGGACATGGCCATCGACGGTCGCGGTTTCTTCCAGATCCTGCAACCGGACGGCACCACGTCCTACACCCGTGACGGTACCTTCCACCTGGACTCCAACGGCCAGATCGTCAACGCCAGCGGCTTTGCCCTGGAGCCGGCGATTGTCATTCCGAACGACGCGCAGACCTTCACCGTCGGCCGCGACGGCACCGTATCCATCACCGTTGCCGGCAATCCGGCTGCCCAGGTGATCGGCAACCTGCAGACCGCCGACTTCATCAACCCGGCCGGCCTGCAGGCAGTGGGCAACAACCTGTTCCTGGAAACCGCCGCCAGTGGCGCGCCGCAAGTCGGCACTCCGGGCCTGAACGGTTTCGGCACCACGCTGCAGAACACCCTGGAAACGTCCAACGTCAGCACCGTTGAGGAGATGGTCAACATGATCACCACCCAGCGTGCCTACGAGATGAACTCCAAGGTGATCTCCACCGCCGACCAGATGCTCTCGTTCGTAACGCAGAATCTGTAATCAAGTCTATGGGGCGGCCATGAGGCTGCCTGCAACACCGTGAGGTAGGGTCATGAATCGCTATGTATCTGTTCTGGCACTGAGTGGGATCACCGCGCTCGCAGGCTGCGTGCCTTCGACGCCCAAGCCCAATGACCCTTACTACGCTCCGGTGTTGCCGCGTACGCCGTTGCCGGCGGCCGCGAACAACGGCTCGATCTATCAGGCCGGTTTCGAACAGAACCTCTACAGCGACCGCAAAGCCTTCCGGGTCGGTGACATCATCACCATCACCCTGAACGAAAAGACCCAGGCCAGCAAAAACGCCAACTCGCAAATCGGCAAGAACAGCAAGGCCAACATCGGCCTGAGTTCGCTGTTCGGCAGCAGCGCCACCACCAACAACCCGTTCGGCGATGGCGACCTGAGCCTGAGTGCCAGCTACGAAGGTGACCGCGCGACCAAGGGCGACAGCAAGGCGGCGCAGGGCAACACCCTGACCGGTTCGATCACCGTGACCGTTGCCGATGTGTTGCCCAACGGCATCATCGCGGTGCGCGGCGAGAAGTGGATGACGCTCAACACCGGCGATGAGCTGGTGCGGATCGCCGGCCTGGTTCGCGCCGATGACATCTCGACCGACAACACCGTGTCGTCGACCCGTGTCGCCGATGCGCGCATCACCTATTCGGGCACCGGCTCGTTTGCCGATGCGAGTCAGCCAGGCTGGTTCGACCGTTTCTTCCTCAGCCCGCTGTTCCCTTTCTAGGTGGCTTTCCAGTTGAGCATGTTGAACTTCAAACACCTTATGGTGGCCGCCCTGATGCTGTCGGCAGCCTTCAATGCTCAAGCCGAGCGCCTGAAGGACATCGCCAGCATTTCCGGCGTGCGTTCCAACCAGTTGATCGGCTACGGCCTGGTGGTCGGGCTTAACGGCACCGGCGACCAGACGACGCAGACCCCGTTCACCCTGCAGACCTTCAACAACATGCTCTCGCAGTTCGGCATCAAGGTGCCGCCGGGTTCGGGCAACGTGCAGTTGAAGAACGTGGCGGCCGTGTCGATCAGTGCAGACCTGCCTGCGTTCGCCAAGCCGGGGCAGCAGGTCGACATCACCGTTTCGTCTATCGGCAACTCCAAGAGCTTGCGCGGCGGCACCTTGCTGCTGACGCCGCTCAAGGGAATCGACGGCAACGTCTATGCGGTGGCCCAGGGCAACCTGGTGGTCGGCGGTTTCGATGCGGAAGGGCGCGACGGCTCGAAGATCACCGTCAACGTTCCGTCGGCCGGCCGCATCCCCGGTGGTGCATCGGTGGAGCGCGCGGTGCCGAGCGGTTTCAACCAGGGCAACAGCCTGACGCTGAACCTCAACCGTTCCGACTTCACCACGGCCAAGCGCATCGTCGACAAGATCAACAACATGCTTGGCCCTGGCGTGGCCCAGGCCATCGACGGCGGTTCGGTTCGCGTCACCGCGCCGCTCGATCCAAGTCAGCGGGTCGACTACCTGTCGATCCTGGAAAACCTCGAGATCGATCCGGGCCAGGCGGTGGCGAAAGTCATCATCAACTCCCGCACCGGCACCATCGTGATCGGCCAGAACGTCAAGGTTTCTCCGGCCGCCGTGACCCACGGCAGCCTGACCGTGACCATCACCGAAGACCCGATCGTCAGCCAGCCCGGCCCCCTGTCCAATGGCACGACGGCGGTGGTGCCGCGTTCGAAGGTCAATGCCCAGCAGGAAGCCAAGCCGATGTTCAAGTTCGGCCCTGGCACCACCCTCGACGAGATCGTGCGGGCGGTGAATCAGGTCGGCGCGGCACCGGGTGACCTGATGGCCATCCTCGAAGCGTTGAAGCAGGCCGGCGCCCTGCAAGCCGACCTGATCGTGATCTGAGGACGGCCATCGTGGATATGCGCAAGAGCGGTCTGGTCAGCAGCAGCGATTCGGGTTCCTACTCGGACCTCAATCGTCTGAATCAGCTCAAGGTCGGCGACAAGAACAGCGACGGCAACCTGCGCAAGGTGGCGCAGGAGTTCGAGTCGCTGTTCCTCGGGGAAATGCTCAAGTCCATGCGTTCGGCCACCGAAGCGCTGGGCCAGGACAATCCGATGAACACCCCGGCGGCCAAGCAATATCAGGAAATGTACGACCAGCAACTGGCTGTTTCCATGTCCCGCGAGGGCGGTGGTATCGGCCTGGCTGACGTGCTGATGCGCCAGATGTCGAAGAACAAACCGCTGGCGCCGGGTGAAGCCGCCGCAGCGTCTCTGGCCAAACAAGAAGCCGCGAAAGCAGCCGTGCAAACGCCGGTGGCGGCCGGCACGGTGGCAATCAAAGGACCGCTGTCGCGGGTCAATGGCCAGCGTCCGTTGTGGGCTTCGCGCTCGGTCCATGCGCCGCAAGAGGCGAGTGAGGGTGGTCATCGCAATGACATGGCGCTGATCAATCAGCGACGCCTGGCATTGCCGCCGAAGCTGGCTGATCGTCTGTTGGCCGGGCTGGTGCCTTCGGCGACGCCCGCTGCCACGACGATCAACAAGACACCGTTGCCTGAGCGCGCGACAAGCACCGGCACGGGACCGCTGTACAACGGCGACTGGCTGGCGACTGCGCAGCAATCCTCCTCGGGCGGCATGCAGATCTACGGTCGCGCCATGGCGCAGATTCCGTTGGCGCCCCCGAAGAAAGCCTTCAGTTCCGCCGATCAGTTCGTCAACACCATGTTGCCGATGGCCAAGGAGGCGGCGGCGCGGATTGGTGTCGATCCGCGTTATCTGGTGGCCCAGGCGGCCCTGGAAACCGGTTGGGGTAAATCGGTCATGCGTGCTCAGGACGGCAGCAGCAGTCACAACCTGTTCGGCATCAAGGCCGGCAACAGTTGGCAGGGAAATTCGGCGCGGGCGATCACCAGCGAATTCCGGAACGGGCAGATGGTCAAGGAGACGGCCGAGTTCCGTTCCTACGACTCCTACAAGGACAGTTTTCATGACCTTGTGACTTTGCTGCAGACCAATAATCGCTATCAAGATGTCGTGAAGTCGGCCGATAACCCGGAACAGTTTGTACGCGAGTTGCAGAAGGCCGGTTACGCAACCGACCCGGACTACGCGAGCAAGATTTCGCAGATAGCCAAGCAGATGACGAGTTACCAGAACTACGCTGCGGCGGGCGTTTCCACCACGCCTTTATAGGCACAAGGTATAAGGTCTGAAACATGAGTTTGCTCAATATCGGGATGTCGGGGCTGAGTGCTGGCCATAACTCGTTGGTGACGACCGGCAACAACATTGCCAACGTCGACACCGCCGGGTACTCGCGCCAGCAAACTGTGCAGGGCACCAAAGGCTCGATTCAGTACGGCAACGTGTTCATCGGCACCGGCACGACGCTGGCCGATGTGCGCCGCGTGTACAACTCCTATCTCGATTCACAACTGCGTACCGCCACCTCGCTCGACAGTGAAGCGGCGTCGTACAACGCTCAGGCCACTCCGCTGGACGCCACGCTTTCCGATACCAACACCGGGCTGACCGGTGTACTGCAAAAGTTCTTCACCTCGATGCAGGGCGTTTCGACCTCGGCCACCGACGACACGTCCCGCCAGTCGGTGCTGACCGGTGCGCAGGCCTTGTCCGCCCGCTTCAATTCGATTGCCAAGCAGTTGAACGACCAGAACACCAACCTGAACGGCAGCCTGGGCGAAATGGCGGACCAGGTGAACAAGCTGTCCACCAAGATTGCCACGCTCAACCAGAAAATTTCCGAACTCTCCACCGGCACTAACCAGCCCAACGACTTGCTGGACTCGCGCAACGAAGCCGTGCGTCAACTGTCCGAGCTGGTCGGTACCCAGGTGGTCGAGCGTGGCAACAGCTACGACGTCTACATCGGCAGCGGTCAGCCACTGGTGGTCGGCAACACCACCAACACTCTGCAAACCGTGCCGGGCAAGGATGACCCATCGCGCATGGCGCTGCAGCTCAACCGTGGCTCCAGCACCATCGACGTGACCTCGGTGGTCAGCGGCGGTGAAATCGGTGGCCTGCTGACCTACCGCAAGGAAGTGCTCGACCCGTCGCTCAATGAGCTGGGGCGCGTTGCACTGGTGGTGGCGGACCAGATCAACAGCCAGCAGGCGCAGGGCATCGACAAGAACGGTGATTTCGGCGCGGCGATCTTCAGCAACATCAACAGTGCCGCGCTGGTCAGTCAGCGCAGCATTGCGGCGGCGGGCAACAGTGCCGGCTCCGGCAACCTGGATGTCACCATCAAGGACACTGGCAAGCTGACCACCAGCGACTATCAGGTGACGTTCACCAGCGCGACCAACTACACCGTCAAGCGCTCGGACGGCACCGACCTGGGTGCGTTCAGCACCACCACGACCCCGGCTCCGGTGATCGACGGCTTCAGCCTGAACCTGAACGGCGGTGCGCTGAGCGCCGGCGACTCGTTCAAGGTGACTCCGACCCGCGGCGCGGCGGCCGGTATCCAGACCGTGCTCACCGACCCGAAAAAAATCGCGGCCGCAGCACCCCTGACCGGCGTGTCCAGTGCCAACAACACCGGCACCTACACCCAGCCGACGCTGACCAGCACCCTCGATATCTACAACCCGGCGGCCCAGGCAGAAATGCAGACCGCGCTCAAGTACTCGACACCGGTCAAGCTGGTGTTCGGGGCGGCCAGCGGCGGTAGCCAGACCTACAACATGGTCGATGCCAAGGGTAACTCGATCGGCACCGGCACCATCGTTCCCGGCCAGAGCAACACCTTGAACCTGAAAGTGGGCATGGTCGATGCCAGTGGTGCTCCGGTCATGGACACCAGTGTCACGCCGGCCGTGCAGAAGACCTTCACCGTGCAGACCACGGTCGGTGCCACGCCGGCCAGCGGTGAAAGCTTCACCATCAACCTGACCGGCGCGGCGTCTTCGGACAACCGCAACGCCCAGGCGCTGGTCGGATTGCAAACCAAACAGACGGTAGACACCGGCACGGCGAGCAAGGGCATCAGCCTGACCGATGCCTACAACAAGCTGGTGACCAACGTCGGCGCCAAGGCAGCCCAGGGCAAGTCCGACAGCGAAGCCACCACGGCGATCCTGGCCAATGCAAAAGGGGCGCGGGATTCGAATTCCGGGGTAGACCTGGACGAAGAAACCGGCAACCTGGTCAAGTACCAGCAGTACTACACCGCGTCTTCGCAGATCATCAAGGCTGCGCAGGAAATTTTCACCACGCTGATCAACAGCCTTTAAGGAGTCGTAATTCATGCGCATTTCCACCGCCCAGTATTACGAAATCACCGCTGCCAATTACCAGCGCAACTTCAACAAGGCCATCGCGACCAGCAATGAAGCCAGCAGCCTGACCCGCATCAATACCGCCGCCGATGATCCGATCGGCGCCGGTCGGTTGCTGCAACTGGGCCAGCAGAGCGCGATGCTTGATCAGTACGGTACCAACATCGAAAGTACCAAGAGTGCATTGAGCCTGCAGGAAACGACGCTCAACTCCATCGGTATCGCCTTGCAGCGCGCCAAGGAACTCGGTCTTGCTGCCAACAACGGCATCGCTACCGACGCGGATCGCAAAGCTTATGCGTCAGAGCTTGTGCAGATTCAGCAACAGGTCCTCGGCTTGATGAACTCCCGGGACTCGGCGGGCAACTACCTGTTCTCCGGTTCGAAAACCGATACGCCACCGTACTCGCAGAACGCTGACGGCACCTTCAACTACAACGGTGACCAGAGCAGCATCAACCTGGGCATTGGCGATGGCATGTCGATTGCCACCAATACCACCGGTTGGGACGCTTTCCAGCAGACCATCAACACCAGCCGCACCCAGACCACCATGACCGCTCCGGCAGTGGATGATGGTCGGGTGGTATTGTCCGGCGGCGAGGTCACCTCGAGCACGACTTACAACAACAAGTTCGCAAGCGGCCAGCCTTATCAGGTCACCTTCCTCAGCAGTACCCAGCTGAAAATTACCGATGCGGCGGGCAACGACGTCACTGCCGAAGCCAGCCAAAACGGTGTGGTCAGCAATACCAGCGGTGCCAACCAGGTGGTGAACTTCCGCGGTGTCGACTTGAAGCTGAACATCAACCTCAAATCGGGTGATGTACCGGACACCGTGATCGCCGGCCATAGCTTCCAGTTGTCGGCCAAACCGGATTCTTTCAATACTTCGCGCAGCCCGGGTAACACCTCGACAGCGGTAATCACCGGCTCCAACGTGACCAACTCGTCAAGCTACACCAATGCCTTCCCGGCGGGTGGGGCGATCCTCAAATTCACCAGCGCCACGGCCTACGATCTGTACGCTGCACCGATTACTGCTGACAGCAGGCCCGTGTCGTCGGGCACCATGACCGCGGGCAATGCAACGGCCGCTGGCGTGACCTTCGCCATCGGTGGCACACCGGCTGCCGGTGATCAGTTTGTGATTCAGGGTAACAATCACCAGACCCAGAACGTACTCGATACCCTGGGGCAGATGATTACCGCGTTGAATTCGCCGGTCGACTCCGATCCGGTGATCAAACAGCAGTTTCATGCCGCCATGGATTCGGGCCTGAACAACCTGAACAGTGCCGTGAATCAGATTGGTACTGCCGTCAGTTCGATCGGTGCTCGAGGCCAGTCGCTGGATAATCAAACCGCGACCAACGAGAGCCTGACTCTGGCCAATACCACCAGTCAGTCGTCGATTCGCGACTCTGACCCGGCAGAAGTCATGACGCGCCTTACCTTGCAGCAGACCATGTTGCAGGCCGCACAGCTGGCGTTCAGCAAGATTTCCCAGTTGGGCCTGTTCAACAAGATCTGACAGTCGTCGGGCGTACTCGCGCCCGATGGTCTTGTTCCTTCAGTATTTATTGTCTTTTTTGCGGTTTCGAAGGGCTCGCTTTTCTGGGCGGGCTCGCACCGCCTGTGAGCCCACCGTGAATTCACTCCCGCTTGTCAGCCTGGTCATTCCCGCCTTCAATTCACGCTTTTTCGAACGTGCGCTGCACTGTGCCGTGAGTCAGGGGTACGCCAATCTCGAGATCATTGTGTGTGACGACAGTCGCGGCAACGAAATTGAGAGCATTGTCGCGGCACAGGTTGAACAGTCGGGGGTAGCGGTGCGTTATGTGCGCAACCCGCGCACGCTCGGGTTGGTGGGGAACCTGCATCGGTGTCTGGAAGAGGCGCAGGGCGAGTTCATCAAGTTCCTGTGTGACGATGATCAGTTGTTTGCCTCGTGCATAGAATTCCAGGCTCAGTTGCTGATCGATAACGAGGATGTGAGCCTGGCGCTGGCTCAACGCATGCTTTGGGATGCCAACGACACGCTGCTGCCATCGCGCCTGATAAACACGCCGCTGTCCCCTATGAGCAGCCTGTTCCATGGAGATGACATGCTGGGGATATTCGACCGGTTTCCGGCCAATATTCTCGGTGGTTTCAGTAATGCGCTGTTCCGCCGTAGTGACGTGCTGGAGCTTTTGCCCGCGTTGACCCAAGAGGGTCATTGTTTTGTCGCCAGTCTCGATTTCGCGTTGTACGTGTGCCTGTTGCGACGCGGCAACCTGGCGATGTCCAATCAAGTACTCAGTGTCGAGCGCTTGCATCCGGATCGTCTGAGCAATCAGCAACCGATGAGGGATGCTATTGAGGTTGAGCGTCAATGGCTGTTTCAAATGCTCAAGGCTCGCAGCGGCGAGAAAGCGCCTGCACCGGGATGGGTTCGTTATCTGCCGCTGACCCGCGTTGATGAGTCGCCACGGGTCTGGGAAGAGTTGGCTTTGAGTCAGACCCTGGGCAACAGGCAGACGACACAGATCCATCAGGTGGGTATTTTCAGCGAGAACTTTGCAGAACTCTATGCGCAGTGGTTGGCATGCCGGACCATCAGTGAAGGTCAACGGCAATTATTGTCGGAGGCGCTGGCGGGCTGGTCGCATACACCTAAAATCGTGCCGATTATCATCGACGAGCAGGATAGTCGTTCAGCGCTGGAGCTCACACTCAACGCGCTCGCTTCCCAGGACTATGCACCGGAATTGACGCTGGTCTTGTCGGCATCCTGTACAGAAGCAGTGTTGGATGAGCGGGTTTTTCGCCTGCCGCTACAGGCAGATTGGCAGCAGCAAATCAATCAGTTGTCCGCGCAGTTGACCGGTGCTGACTGGTTCTACTTGCTGCGTGCCGGCGATCGTCTGGTGGCGCCCGCGTTGCTCATGATGGCCGAACGGATTGTTGCTTCGCCAACGATGACTTGCCTCTATGGTGATGAGGGTGGACTGCGTCGGGGAGAGTCCGCCGAACCGGTGTTCAAGCCGGACTTCAACCTGGATTTGATGCGTGGTTATCCCTATGTCGGCAGGGCACTGGCATTTGAGCGTCAACGTTTTCTGGCGCTCGGCGGTTTGGACTCCTCGCACGGGGAGCTGGCGCCTCACGACGTGTTATGGCGCATGGTCGAGAGCGACGGTGTTCAAGCCGTCGGTCACATTGCGGAAGTGTTGATGGAGTCGGCATTCGACTTCGGCAAGTGGTTGTCCTTGCCTGCGGTGCTGGAAGGCAACCCGCTGTTACTCAAAGCGCACCTGCAACGTTTGGGCATTGCCCATGAGATTCGCAGCGACAGCTCTGCTCTGCTCAATCGAGTCGATTACCAGCATGAGAATCGACCGCTGGTGTCGATCATCATTGTCAGCAAAGACCAGGCTGTCGCCATGCAGCGCTGCGTCGAAAGCTTGCTGGAAAAGACCGCTTACGGCGAATACGAGTTGCTTCTCGTCGATAACGGCAACGAGAGCGTCGAAGCCCGATTCTGGCTTGAAGGTATGGCGCAACTTGGTTCCGAGCGGATCCGCGTTCTTGCGTATCCGCAGCAGGGCAATGATGCCGCGGTACGCAATTTCGCTGCCAGGCACGCCCGGGGCGAATATGTCCTGATGCTCAATCCTTACACGGTGGTCACCCAGGATGACTGGTTGGCAGAACTGCTCAATCATGCACAACGCCCGGAAGTCGGGGTGGTCGGCGCCAAGCTGTTCGACCCGGATGGACGAGTGGCGCATGCGGGCCTGATTCTCGGTCTGCATGGGCCCGCCGGGTCGCCGTTTTATGGCGAGTCTTTGCAGGCGGCCGGCTACATGAACCGATTGCAGGTCGCTCACGATTTGAGCGCTGTCGGCGGTGATTGCCTGATGGTGCGCAAAGCGGTTTTTGATTTGGTTGGTGGTCTGGATGAGCAGGGCTTGGCGCAGTCCCTGAGTGAGGTGGACCTTTGCTTGCGCGTCGGACAGGCCAACTACCTGGTGGTCTGGACACCGCATGCTCGACTGGCGTTAGGGGCTCAACCCGTGCAGGAAGCCGATGCGACTTTGCGTAGTCAGGAACAGGAATTGTTCTATCAGCGTTGGCTGCCGATCGTCGCTCGTGACCCGGCGTACAGCGCCAACTTGTCACTGAACGGATTGGGCAAGGCCAGTTTTATTCTTGAACCTGGCCTGATTGATGGATGGACCCCGTTTTCTACAGCGCAATTGCCCAACATCCTTGCCTTGCCGGCTAATGCTACCGCCGTCGGACACTATCGCGTGACTCAGCCGTTAATCGAGCTTGAAGCAGCCGGTAGAGTCCAGGGAAAAATTCACTATCGCATGCCATCCATCATTGAGATCGAGCGCCAGTCGCCTGACGTTGTCATCATCCAGGGGCGATACGCTGAAGGGCTTATCGAAGAAATTCCGCTTCTGCGTACCTATACCCATGCGCGACGTATCTATGAGCTGGATGACTATGTTATCAATGTTCCCCATCGCAATGCGCACAAGCGCAACCTGCCGGGCAAGGAGGACATGGAGAAGCTGGTCCGGCGTGGGGTCGGCATGTGCGATCGGGTCGTGGTGTCTACCGAGTCACTGGGTGACGCGCTATCGAGCATGCATAACGATATTCGTGTCGTCCCGAACATGCTGGCCAAGCATCTGTGGAGCGATATGCGCAGCCAGCGTCGGACCACGAAAAAGCCGCGGGTCGGTTGGGGTGGCGGTACCAGTCACCACGGCGATCTGGCGGTGATTGCCGATGTGGTTCGCGAATTGGCCAATGAAGTCGACTGGGTGTTCTTCGGCATGTGCCCGGATGATTTGCGTCCGTATATGCATGAATTCCACGGTGTGATCGGGCTGGATGTCTACCCGGCGAAGCTGGCCAGTCTGAACCTCGACCTGGCATTGGCGCCGCTGGAATTTCACATTTTCAACGACTGCAAGAGCAACCTGCGTTTGCTCGAGTATGGCGCCTGCGGTTTTCCGGTGATCTGCTCCGACACCAAGGCCTATAGCGGTTATTTACCGTGCACCCGGATCAAGACCAACACCACCGATGAGTGGCTGCAAGCGATTCGCATGCACCTGTCCGATCCGGATGCCAGCTACCGTATGGGCGATGAATTGCGTGAGGTTGTGTTGCGCGACTACGTATTGCGTGGCGACAACTTACGGTATTGGGAAGATGGCTGGTTGAGTGACTGATAGCGTTATGCGTGATCCCTAAAAAACAGGCGACTCTTGAGTCGCCTGTTTTTTTTTGTGTTATCGCGATGGCCTCTGCATCACTAGGATCGCACCCATCGCGCGCCGCAAAGAGCTGGCGCGTTTCCTGCAGGTCCCCTTTATATCGCCATAAAACGAGCATTGGCGGCCTGGTCGACAGGGCTCGCAGCGGCGTTGAGCGTTTTATCCAGATGGCCCACAAAAGCTTGATATAGCTGGGTTTGGACCTCTGACGAACAAGAGGGGAAGGGGATGAAGGCAGTTATTTTGGCGGGTGGCCTGGGCACGCGCATCAGTGAGGAATCACACCTCAAGCCCAAGCCGATGATCGAGATCGGCGGCAAGCCAATTCTCTGGCACATCATGAAGCAGTACTCCGCCCACGGCATCCACGACTTTGTGATTTGCCTAGGCTACAAGGGCTACGCCATCAAGGACTTCTTTGCCAACTACTTCCTGCATACCTCTGACGTCACCTTCGACATGTGCAACAACCGCATGGACGTACACCAGAACTACAGCGAGCCATGGCGCGTCACGCTGATCGACACTGGTGAAGAAACCATGACCGGTGGCCGCCTGCGCCGGGCATCCCGCTATCTGGAAGGCGAACAGGCATTTTGCTTTACCTACGGTGATGGCGTCTCGGATCTCAACATCGGTGCCCTGGTTGATTTCCACCTGAGCCACGGCAAGTTGGCCACGGTAACCGCGGTGCAGCCACCAGGACGTTACGGTGCTCTGGAGCGCAGTGGCGATACGGTTTTGGGTTTCACCGAGAAGCCTCGCGGCGATGGCGGCTGGATTAACGGAGGCTTCTTTGTTCTGTCGCCCAAGGTGCTGCCGTACATCGCAGACGATCACACCTCTTGGGAAGCCGAACCTTTGGCGAAACTGGCCAGCGAGCAACAACTTCACGCGTTCCAGCACGATGGTTTCTGGCATCCGATGGACACCCTGCGTGACAAGAATCACCTGGAGTCCTTGTGGCAGAGCGGGGAGGCCCCATGGAAGCAGTGGGACTGAGTCCGCAATTCTGGTGTGGCAAGCGGGTTCTGGTCACCGGCCACACCGGGTTCAAGGGCAGTTGGCTGACGTTGTGGCTGCAAAGTCTTGGAGCTGAGGTCAGCGGGTTTTCCCTTGATCCGTCCACCGAGCCGAGTCTGTTCGAATTGGCGCGTGTTCACGAAGGCATCAACGACCAGCGCGGCGACTTGCGTGACCTCGCCGCATTGCTGGAACTGATCGCTGAAACGCAGCCGGAAATTGTCCTGCACCTGGCGGCCCAGCCGCTGGTGCGCGAAGGCTATCGCGACCCGTTGGGCACTTACTCCAGCAACGTCATGGGCACCCTCAACCTGCTCGAAGCGATCCGCCAGGTCGGCGGTGTGCGCGCGTGCGTGCTGGTGACCACCGACAAGGTCTACGCCAATCAGGAGTGGCTGTGGCCATACCGTGAAAACGAGCCGTTAGGTGGCCACGATCCTTATAGCAGCAGTAAGGCTTGCTGCGAGCTGCTGGCGCAGTCTTATGCGGCGTCTTTCTTCCCGGCGGAAAAACATTCAGAGCATGGTCTAGCCCTGGCCACAGCCCGCGCTGGCAACGTGCTCGGCGGTGGCGACTTCGCTCCAGAGCGGTTGATCCCTGATGTGCTCAGGGCCTGGTCGGCGGACGAACCGGTGACCTTGCGCTATCCACAAGCTGTTCGCCCGTGGCAGCACGCGCTGGAACCACTGGCCGGTTATCTGCAATTGGCGACCGGCTTGTACAAACAGGGTCCGACATTCGCTGGCGCCTGGAACTTTGGCCCCAGTGAAGCGGACATGTGCAGCGTTGGCGAAGTGGTCGAGCTACTCGCCAGTCGCTGGCCACAATCGCGCGGGCTGCGTATCGAACCCAGTGAGTTGCACGAGGCCGGTCTGTTGCGCCTGGACAGCAGCCGCGCACGGCAATTGCTGGGCTGGCAACCACGGTGGTCGTTGCAACAATGCCTGACCCAGACCCTGGATTGGCATCTGGCGTGGCAGAACGGCGATGACATGCGCGCATTTACGCTGGGCCAGTTGAACCTGTACCGAGGCGCGCTGTGAGTGAATTTCTGTTGAATTCGCTGCCACTGAGTGGATTGTTCAGCGTGCAGCACAAGCGCTTCGAGGATGAGCGCGGTCACTTTGCACGCTTGTTTTGCGAGGGCAGCCTGAGTGCGTTTGGCGAGACGTTTCACATTCGCCAGATCAATCACTCCTGCACCCGCGAACGCGGCAGCGTGCGTGGCCTGCATTACCAGAATGCCAGCGCGCCGGAAGCCAAATTGATCACCTGCCTGCGCGGTGAAGTCTGGGATGTGGCGGTGGACCTGCGTCCCGACTCCGAAACCTTCCTGCACTGGCACGC
Source organism: Pseudomonas sp. PDM32 (assembly GCF_019219225.1). Lineage (NCBI taxonomy): Bacteria > Pseudomonadati > Pseudomonadota > Gammaproteobacteria > Pseudomonadales > Pseudomonadaceae > Pseudomonas > Pseudomonas sp. PDM32. The sequence continues at coordinate 568,520 of NZ_JAHUWE010000002.1, read as the reverse complement.
TGAGCATCTGCGGGCCGGTGACGGTCGCAGCCTGTTGATCTCGGCGGGGTTCGCCCATGGCTTCCAGACCCTGACAGCCGATGCTGAACTGCTTTACCTGCACAGTCACGATTACACCCCCGAGCATGAGGGCGGGTTGTCGGTGCACGATCCACGGCTGGCAATCGCCTGGCCGCTGTCTGTCAATAATCTGTCGGCACGAGACTCCAGCCATCCCTTGCTCGATGAACATTTCGCCGGAGTGCGTCTATGAACTGCCGTGGTTGCGCGACTGCGCTGACCCTGCCGCTGATCGACCTGGGCACCTCGCCACCGTCCAACGCCTATGTGCGTGCCGATCAACTGGAACAAGCCGAGCAATGGGTGCCGTTGAAGGTTGCCGTATGCCAGCAGTGCTGGCTGGTGCAAACCGAGGATTACACTCGTGCCGACAGTCTGTTCGATGCCGAGTACGCCTATTTCAGTTCGTTCTCCAGTACCTGGCTGGCCCATGCCGAGCGTTATGTGGCCGAGATGGTCGAGCGCTTCGGCCTGACCGCCGATAGCCGAGTGGTGGAAGTGGCGGCCAACGATGGCTACCTGTTGCAGTATGTGGCCAAGCGCGGCATCCCGTGCCTGGGCGTCGAGCCAACCCGCAGCACCGCGCAAGCGGCGCGGGAAAAAGGCCTGGAGATTCGCGAGTTGTTTTTCGGCCGCGACACCGCCGCGCAGTTGAACAGTGAAGGCTGGGGCGCCGACCTGATGGCCGCCAACAACGTGCTGGCCCATGTGCCGGATATCAACGATTTTCTCGCTGGTTTTGCGAGCCTGCTCAAGCCGACCGGCGTGGCAACTTTCGAGTTTCCACAGCTGCTGACGCTGATGGCCGGCCAGCAGTTCGACACGCTGTATCACGAGCACTATTCCTATCTGTCGCTGACCGCCGTGCAAACCCTGTGTGAGCGCAACGGCCTTGAGGTGTTCGACGTCACCCTGTTACCGACCCACGGCGGGTCGCTGCGGGTGTTCGTGCAGCGCATGGAGGGCGAGCGTCGCGAGGTGCAACCGGCGGTGCAACAGCAGTTGCAGGCCGAACTCGCCACCGGGGTGAAAACCCCTGAGTACTACACGACCCTGGCCCCGGCTGCCGAGCGCATCAAGCATGGCCTGCTGCGCTTTTTGTTGCAGGCCAAGGCCGACGGCAAGCGTGTGGTTGGTTATGGCGCTGCGGCCAAGGGCAACACCTTGCTCAACTACGCCGGCGTCAAACCGGATCTGCTGGCCTGGGTCGCCGATGCCAACCCGCACAAGCAGGGCAAGTTTTTGCCGGGCAGTCGCATACCGATCGTGTCACCGGCGCAAATCGATATTGAAAAACCGGACTATGTGTTGGTCCTGCCGTGGAACCTGCTGCACGAAGTCAGCCAGCAACTCGCCCAGGTGCGGCAGTGGGATGGACGTTTCGTGATTGCCGTGCCTGAGTTGATCGTTTTGTGAACGTGCTGGTCACCGGGGCCACCGGGTTTGTCGGCCGGCATCTGGTTGCAGAGCTGCTTGAGCGTGGCTGCACCGTTCGCGCCGTGGCGCGTAATGCCGAGACGGCTTCGAGCATGCCGTGGATCAATGCCGTGGAGTTCATTGTCGCGGATGTTCACGCCGACAGCCTGGACATTGCGGCGTTGACCGAGGGCGTCGATGCCCTGGTGCATCTGGCGTGGCCGGGGTTGCCGAGCTATCAGGCGCTGTTTCATTTCGAGCATAACCTGATGGCCGATTACCGGTTCATCAAGGGCGCTGTCGAAGCCGGTGTGGCGCAGATACTGGTGACGGGCACCTGTTTTGAGTATGGCATGCAGAGCGGGCCGCTCGATGAGCTCGTCGTACCGAAGCCTGCCAATTCCTATGGCCTGGCGAAAAATACCCTGCGCCTGTTCCTGGAAAACTTGCAACGGATTCAGCCGTTCACCCTGCAATGGGCACGTCTGTTTTACCTGCACGGCGAAGGGCAGAACCCCAACAGCCTGTTGGCGGCACTGGACCGGGCCATCGATGCCGGGGATGCCAGTTTCAACATGTCGGCCGGTGAGCAGTTACGCGATTACCTGGCCATCGAAACAGCCACTGGTTACCTAGCGTCGATCCTGCAACAGCGCGACTTCAATGGTGTGATCAACTGTGCCAGCGGCCAGCCGATCTCGGTCCGGGCACTTGTGGAACAGCGAGTGCATGAGCGCGGCGCATCGATTCGTTTGAACCTGGGGCACTACCCATACCCGACCCACGAACCGATGGCGTTCTGGGGTGTGGCAGAGCGCTTGCAGCAGCTACTGGGAGCAAAGCATGAAGCATGAGTTGTATCGGGTCGCCGACCTGCCGGTGTTGCAAAACCGTACCTTTGTCGACGCGCAGTCCGCCCGGGCCTCGGCCTGCGCCGACATGGTGTTGGTGCAGGACGAGAAGAGCGGGTTGATCTTCAATCAAGCCTTCGACGCCGACAAGCTCAGCTACGACGCCGACTATCAGAACGAACAGGCGCACTCGGGCCAGTTCCAGAAACACCTGAGCGATGTCGAAGGCATCATTGCCCGCCATTTCAGAGGTCGGGAACTGATCGAAGTCGGCTGCGGCAAAGGCTATTTCCTGGAGTTGCTCAAGGGCCTGGGCTATGCCATCACCGGCATCGATCCGGCCTACGAAGGCGACAACGCCGACGTGATCAAGGCTCCATTCACCCGTGGCCTTGGCCTGGCGGCGGACGCCATCGTGCTGCGCCATGTGTTGGAGCACATCCAGGACCCGGTGAGCTTTCTGGCTGAGATGGCCGAGGCCAATCAGGGCGGACAGATCTACATCGAAGTGCCCTGCTTTGACTGGATCCTGGAGCACCGCGCCTGGTTCGACCTGTTCTACGAGCACGTCAATTATTTCCGTCTCGATGACCTGCGCCGGATGTTCGGCACCGTGCACGAGGCCGGTCACCTGTTCGGTGGCCAGTACCTGTACATCGTTGCCGACCTGGCCACGTTGCGCCTGACCCCGGAACAACCAGTACCACGCCTGACATTGCCCGACGGCTTCACCCACAGCCTGACGCGGGCGGTGCAGATCATTCAGGCCGCACCCGGGCAGGGTTCGGCGATCTGGGGCGCGTCATCCAAAGGTGTGATCTATTCGCTGTTCTTGCAACGGGCCGGAGTGGCGGTGGACCGCGTGGTGGATATCAACCCGGCCAAGCAGGGTCGTTACTTGCCCCTGAGCGGTGTGCGGGTGTCGTCGCCGCAAGAGGCGATGGATGCCTTGCCCGAAGGCGCCAACCTGTTTGTGATGAACTCCAATTACCTCGAAGAAATCAAGCGGATGACCGATGGACGCTACGTTTATCACGCCGTCGACAGCGCTTCGTTCCAGTGACTATTGAGATTTTACAATGACCGACAACAGCATCAATAAAGCCTTCGAAGCCGAGTGCCAGGAACAGATCGCCGCTCAAGGCGACGACCAGAAACTGACAGGCCTGGCCCGTGATTTCTTCAACGAATCGGCCAAGCACAAGTACAGCTACCACTTCTCGTGGATGGGCCGTCCGATCATCCAGTTGCCGCAAGACATGATGGCGATGCAAGAGATCATCTGGCAGGTCAAGCCAGACCTGGTCATCGAGTGCGGTATCGCCCACGGCGGTTCGATCATCTACTACGCCTCCCTGCTGGAGCTGCAAGGGCACGGCGAAGTGCTGGGCATCGACCTGGACATCCGTGCGCACAACCGCGAAGCCATCGAAAGCCACCCGATGAGCAAACGCATCAAAATGATCGAAGGTTCGAGCATCGACCCGGCCATCGCCGCCCAGGTGCGCGCCGCCGCCGAAGGCAAGAAAGTCATTCTGGTACTCGATTCCAACCACACCCACGACCACGTACTGGAAGAGTTGCGCCTTTATGCGCCACTGGTGTCGGTGGACAGCTACTGCGTGGTGATGGACACGGTGGTTGAAGACATGCCGGCCGATTTCTTCCCGGACCGTCCATGGGGGCCGGGCGATAACCCGAAAACCGCCGTGTGGAAATACCTGGAAGAAAACAAGGATTTCGAAATTGACCAGCAGATGCAAAACAAGCTGCTGATCACGGTTGCACCGGACGGTTACCTGCGTCGGGTTCGTTAAGTCGCACCATCATCAAAGCGTTAATTTTGCGGTTCGCCGGTTGTGGGAGAGGTTATGCAAGGTATTTACAGTTCTGAACACACGTTGCCACTCAACGAGCTGTTGACGGTGGTGCTGATCACCCACAATCGTCCGGCGTTTTTGCGTCGGGCGTTGAAGCACTACAGCGCTTTGCCTTGCAAAGTCATGGTGCTGGACTCTACCCCCGAGCGTCCGGAAGGCGACTTTTCTGCAGTCGACTATCAACATGTCCCGCAATTTGCCTACCAAGGCCTGCAGGCCAAACTGGCCTACGGCGTCGAACAACTGACAACCCCGTACATGGTTCTGGCGGCTGATGATGACTTCATCTTGCACGACGCACTGTTCGAGTCGGTTGGTTTCCTGCAAGCGAACCCGGACTACGGGATGTGCCACGGCTATTGCCTGATGTACCTGGCCCTTGCCGGAAGTGTCAGTTATTACCGTCGGGACAAGAAAGTCTGCGAAGACTATTCGTCCGAGCGGGCTCAGGATCGAGTGCAGGATTACATGCATCAATACTTGCCACCGTTTTATGCGGTGACGCGTACCGACCTGATGAAAACCTGGCACTCGGCATTGCCGGCGGGAACCAGCTTTGAATGGCAGGAAATCGGCCACACTTACTTCCTGTTGGCAAGCGCCAAGGCGCGGGTTCTACCGACGGCTTATGTGGTACGCGAATTAAACTATGGGGGCTCCGAGCACAGCACCGAGGTGTTTCACTCGCTGACTTACACCGATGCCAAGTCGGTGGCTGAACGTGAAGCCTTCGCCGGCTTTCTGGCCTCGTTGCCGACCGGTATCAACGACCTCGATCCGCAGCAGACCAAGGCATTTGCCCTGGAAAGTTTCGACGTCATGACCGACGCCTTGCGCAGCGGCCGGTCATTGACGGTGGAATTGATTTTCCAATCTGCCTGGAACAACACCCTCAAGGTTCCTGAGCGTCGTTTCGGGCCGTTGCAGTACGTGGAAATGCCTTTCTATAACCAGGCATTTTTCGATCTCTTGACCCAGTTTGAGTTTTTGCTGCACAACCAGCCAGCAGGCCGTATGCAGTTGCAGGAACTTGAAGGGGTGTGGGCGCGACAGGCCTACCTGCTGGCTCCGCGTAACAACGACACTGCAGAAAGTGTGATTGAACGTTTGTTGCTGGCCCACGATATCAATGCTTTCAACCGCACAGTAAGTAACCGTTTGGCGGCTCAACTGGAGCTGCTTGGCGAAGACGAAGAAGCCCAAGTCATGCGCGAGTGGATTGCACGGCTTGAGCAGGACTCGCTCGACGATCACCACTCGACGTTTGACAAAATGCGGTCTGGTCTGCTGCTCAAGTGGCTGGCCTCCCGTCAGCCCGATGCCCTGTTAATCGAGTCGATTGCCCAGCATCTGGCAGCAAACGACGGCGGCCCGCAGTTCGGCGTTTTCTTGCTGGACCTGGACAACGACATCAACAAGGTGCAAGTCACGCTCGATAGCCTGCTTGAGGGGCACAGCAAAGCATTCAAGGTGGTGGTCTTCACCACGGGCGAACCACCGGTGGCCACCACGGCACAAAACACCCTGCACTTTGTCCGTGTCACCCAAAACAACTACGTCGACAAGCTGAACCTGAGCGCCGAACAGTCGCCATGCGACTGGCTGCTGCTGGCGCAAGCGGGCGACGAGTTCACTGCCGGCGGCCTGTTGCGTGCCAGTCTGGAACTGATGTCTGCCGCTGACGTTCGCGCGGTCGCCACCGATGAAATCCAGCGCAAGGACGATGGTGCACTGGTGGACGTGTTCCGTCCCGGGTTCAATCTGGATCTGCTGCAAAGCCTGCCAGCGCTGATGGCGCGTCATTGGCTGATTCGTCGTGAGGTCTTGATCGAGGCGGGTGGCTACCAGGCCGATTTCAGCAACGCTCTGGAATTCGACTTGCTGCTGCGCGTTATCGAGCAGGGTGGCCTTGGCGGCCTGGCTCATCTCGACGAACCGTTGCTGATCACCCAGGCGCCAGTGCTGGAAGAGAACGCCGACGAGCGTCAGGCACTGCTGCGCCATCTGGGCAATCGCGGTTACAAGGCTAAAATCACCTCGGCGTTGCCGGGCACGTATCAAGTGGATTATCGCCACACAGAGCGCCCGCTGGTGTCGATCATTCTGGCGGCGGGTGACGATTTGCCTGCACTGCAACGCTGCCTGGAAGGGCTGCTGCTGCGTACCCGCTACCTCCAGTACGAAGTGTTGATCGCGGTCAATTCAAATCAGTCGGCCGAGGTCAATGACTGGCTCGGTGCCTATCAGCGTCCGAAAGTGCATATCCTGCGGGCTGATCGTCCGATGAGCGAAGTGGCGCTGTACAACACCGCCAGCCAGCAGGCACAGGGCAAGTACTTGGTGCTGCTGGACGTTGAGGGTGAGATCGTCAATTCGAACTGGATCGAGACCTTGCTCAACCACGCACAGCGTCCGGAGGTGGGTGTCGTTGGTGCCAAATTGATCGATCGTAACGGCAAGATCTCCCAGGCCGGGTTGATTCTGGGGCTCAACGGTGGTGTCGGTTCGGCGTTTGTCGGTGAGCAACATGACGCCGAGGGCTACCTGCATCGGTTGGCGCTTGAGCAGAATTACTCTGCCGTATCGAAGGCCTGCCTGATGGTGCGCAAAGAGCTGTTCGATGTCTTGGGTGGCCTGGACAGTGAGAGCTTCGCCGACGGTTTCAGCGACGTTGACCTGTGTCTCAAGGCTGGTCAGGCCGGTTACCTCACTGTCTGGACGCCGCTGGTTCGTGTGTTCCACTCGGGCAAGGTTGCACAGGCGCCACAAGCCCTTGCTGCATTGCGTGAAAAATGGTCCTCCCACTTCGCTCAGGACCCGGCCTACAACGCCAACCTGGCATTGACTGGCAAAGGTTTTGCCCTGGGTGAAGGTACGTCGATTAACTGGGCACAACTGCTCGTTTAAACCTGGCTCACGGGTATAAAGGTCCAAGGCAGGTTCAACGCCCCATCGATTTTTATTTCAGGCGGCACGGGGTCGTTCTGGCGTTATTTCATCCGCCGCTTGCTGGAGCAATACCAGCCGCGGCGGGTGGCGTGGACGCCGGTTTCTCACTGGAAACGGAGGAAATGGCGAGTCTGGTTATCAAGACCGAGCGCGCCTGGCAGGCCCAGGGGCAGGTGAATTACGGGGTGGCCGATGTCGAGCGCAACGCCTTGGTATACCGCCGTTCGTTGTGTGTCGCCGAGGATAGAGTCGCCGGCGAGCCCTTTAAAAGCACCAATCTACGTGCCATTCGTCCGGGACTTGGGTTGTCCCCCAAACATGCTTCAAGCCTTCTGGGACGACGCGCCCGTCAGGCTATCAAGCGTGGAACGCCGATGGATTGGTCGTTGGCCTGATAACCCATAACCGGGGTGAATCGGCAAAATAGCGTGACCTGAGAGTCAGAACGCGCATCTTCACTGTATTGTATTAACCGGGAAGACGGCGCCTGGGTCTTTATCAGGTCCGGTGATAGCCCTTTACGCTTCCCGCTGTCGCCCTCTAGGCGATAGACAATCTTGGTTTGTCGGCGCCCCTCGATTCCTTGCGGGTGGTGGTATTGGGCTGTTTATTATTGGGAAGCCGTAATGATTGGCATAAAAAGCATTGCGAGCTACGTTCCTGTAGCCGGCGTGGACAATTACGCACAAGGTGCAAAATTCGAAAAGGATGAAGAATTCATCCTGGGCAAGATCGGTTCGGCGTTTCTGCCACGCAAAGGCATCGAACAGGAAACTTCCGATCTGTGCGTTGAGGCGGCCAATGCGCTGTTTGCCGGCAACCCTGATCTGAAACGTGAATCCATCGATGCGCTGATCGTCGTCACCCAGAACGGTGATGAGGAAGGACTTCCACACACGGCGGCCATCGTGCAGGACAAGCTCGGCCTGTCGACCAATGTCGCAGCGTTCGATATTTCTCTGGGCTGTTCCGGCTACGTTTACGGTATCTACGCAATCAAGGGTTTCATGGAGGCTGCCGGACTGAAAAATGGCCTGTTGATCACGGCCGACCCGTATTCGAAGATCGTCGATCCGGAAGATCGCAATACCACGATGCTGTTTGGCGATGCCGCCACTGCCACGTGGTTGGGTGAAGATCCGACCTGGGCACTGGGCAAGGCCAAATTCGGCACCGATGGTTCCGGCGCTCCTCACCTGAAAGTCACCGACGGTGTGTTCTTCATGAACGGTCGCCAGGTGTTCAACTTCGCTCTGCTCAAAGTGCCGGCGCATTTGCATGAGTTGCTGGGAGAGTCGGACCTGAAGGCTGACGATATCGATGCATTCTGCATTCACCAAGGCAGTGCGGCGATTGTCGATGCAGTGGCGCGGCGCTTTGAGGAGTGCCCGGAGAAGTTCATCAAGGATATGGTCGAAACCGGTAACACCGTGTCGTCGAGCATTCCATTATTACTAGAAAAACACATGCTGGACTCCAACTGGAGGCGCGTTGCGCTCAGTGGTTTCGGCGTTGGACTGTCCTGGGGCTCGGCAATTATCTATCGACCTGAATGAAGTTCTTTTCATAAAAAGGCCGGTACAAACAAAGCGTTCAAGGCTTGGCCTTGAGCGCTTTTTTTTGCTTTGGATGAATGCAAGCCAGCCTGTCGCTCGACGCCCGCCAACTGCATGTCTATGGCACGGGGCTTGGGGGGGCTGCCGTTGATCCTTCTGGGGCTGCCCAGGCTTGAGCGGTTGTTTATACACATCCGCTGCTGGAAAGCGTTGCGGTTTAACATCGATCGAACGCACTGGCCTGCGGGTTTGCGCCGTGAACGGTTTTATGACGTCATTTTTTAGTGGTTGAGGGGCGCTAAGCCTTTGTTTTCTCGGGGGTGGCAGGGTGATGGCAATTTTTTTTAAAAAAGCCCTCAAGCAACCTGCCAACCCGACGATAACTATTACGAAGGTTCTCTAGGCCATACCCGGCGGTTGCCAGGGCCGGAAGCCGCAGTACCCAACCAACGAGGAATTCGTCATGGCTTTAACAGTAAACACCAACACCACGTCGCTGAACGTTCAGAAAAACCTGAACCGTGCTTCTGACGCACTGTCGACTTCGATGCAGCGTCTGTCTTCCGGCCTGAAAATCAACAGCGCCAAAGACGACGCCGCTGGCCTGCAGATCGCAACTCGCATGACATCGCAGATCCGTGGTGGTACCCAGGCCATTCAGAACGCCAACGACGGTATCTCCGTAGCTCAGACCGCTGAAGGCGCGCTGCAAGCTTCGACCGACATTCTGCAGCGTATGCGTGAACTGGCTGTTAAAGCACGTAACGGCACCAACGGTACTAATGACCAGACCGCTACCAACTCCGAATTCGCTCAGATGTCTGACGAATTGACCCGTATCGCTGCTTCCACCAACCTGAACGGCAAAAACCTGCTGGACGGTTCGGCTGGTGTTGTGACTCTGCAAGTGGGTGCAAACACTGGTTCGGCTAACCACATCGACTTGACCCTGACTGGCAAGTTCGACGCCACCAGCCTGTCTGTAAACAGCGGTGCTGTTGCTCTGACCGGCGCAACTACAAGCGGCGCAGCTGTCAACATCGACAACGCAATCACCGCAATCGACGCGGCAATTGCGACCATCAACTCCACCCGTGCTGACCTGGGTGCTTCGCAAAACCGTCTGACCAGCACCATCTCCAACCTGCAAAACATCAACGAAAACACCACTGCTGCACAGGGTCGCGTACAAGATACCGACTTCGCTGCAGAAACTGCGAACCTGACCAAGCAGCAAACTCTGCAACAGGCTTCCACCGCTGTTCTGGCCCAGGCTAACCAGCTGCCATCCGCTGTACTGAAACTGCTTCAGTAATATCGGAGCGGGTTTTGGCGGGGGAGTGCGCTTGCGTGCTCTCTCGCTTTTTACTTTCTAAGAGGTGATGGTCATGGACATGAGCGTAAAGCTGAATTTGTCTTATCCGGCCGCGAAACCGGCAGCCAGTGTGACCGATAAACCGGCTGACAAACCTCGCGCCGACGCCATCCAGGCTGTCGCTGGAAGTAGTAGTTCGGATTCGGACAGTTCGGACAGTTCGGACAAATTGAAAGTGGCTGTTCAGGAAATCGAAAAGTTCGTTCAGTCGGTCAAGCGTAATCTTGAGTTTTCCATCGACGAAACATCTGGTCAGGTCGTCGTCAAGGTGATTGCCAGCGAGTCTGGTGAAGTGGTTCGGCAGATTCCGTCCGCGGAAGCTTTGAAGTTGGCTGAAAGCCTGCACAACGCCCGCAGCGTTTTGTTCGATACCAAAGCCTGACACTGGCATGAAACGTGTTTGCATGATCATTGATTGTGTCTAGTAGTCAAATGACCGGCGACACACAAAGAGGGAGAGGCACATGGCAAGTCCAATTTTACCAGGGTCGGGACTAGGATCCGGTCTAGACATCGGTGCGATCGTGACCGCGCTGGTTAACTCCGACAAGTCGGCCAAACAGACGCAAATTGATACCCAGACTAAAGCCAACACGCTGAAAATCTCCGGTGTCGGTTCCTTGAAAAGCGCTCTGGCGGCATTCCAAGCCTCTCTAAAAAATCTTAACAGCACAACGAGTCCTGCGTTTTCAGGCTATACAGCGACTTCGAGCAATACCTCGATTCTGTCTGCTGCCTCCGATAACACTGCGGTCTCGGGTTCCTACAGCGTTATTGTGCAAAACCTGGCCACAAGCTCGAAAGTAGCCAGTGCAGCTTTTAAAGACGGTGCTGCCAGTGCCATTTCGGCTGGTACTCTGACAATCACTCAGAATGGCACGCCTTACAATGTGGTAATTCCAGCGAATGCAACCTTGCAGACTACTCGGGATGCCATCAACTCCGCGCAAGCGAGCAATGGTATTTCGGCCAACATCGTGACCGACAGTGACGGTTACTCGCGCCTGGTTATCAGCTCGAACAAGACTGGCTCGGGTTCCGACTTGAAGGTCGACGGTATCCCCGAGCTGAAAATCGACGGTACTTTGCCGATGGGGACCAATCCATCTCGTACTGATTCGGGTGCTGTGAACGGCGTCGCCCTGGATGCAACTCTGTCCATCGACGGTTTGTCGGTCACCAGTAAAAGCAATACGGTTTCCGGTGCGATCAGCGGCTTGACACTCAACCTGACATCCGTGAGTCCTGGGGCAGTCGGGAGCCAGACTGCCACTGTCGTCACCGTCGGGACGAACACCACAGGTTTGCAGACATCGATCAAGTCGTTCGTTGATGCCTATAACACCCTGAAAAAAACCATCGACTCCCTGTCAAAGGCGACAGCGGATGCAGATGGTAACCTGACTGTTTCCGCCGCATTCACCGGCGACTCGTTGCCGCGATCGCTGATTTCAGACATGCGTGGCGTGCTGACTGCTCCGGGCGCGGGCGGGCAATTGTCGGTGCTGTCGCAGTTGGGGGTGATGACGAATGGACTTACGGGTGACCTGGCGTTCGACACGACTGCCTTCACCAACGCCATGGCAACCAACGGCATGAGTGGTCAGGTACAGCAGTTGTTCACTGGTACCGACGCAAGTAACGGTCTGCTGACTCGTATGAGTAATGCGGTGGATCCGTATGTCAAGACAGGTGGCTTGCTCGATCAGCGCAATACCAACCTGCAATCTGTAGCCAAGAATATTTCGACGCAGCAAGCGGCGCTGGATCTGCGTGTCACCAACCTGACCGCAACGTTGACCGCCAAGTACAACGCGATGGACTTGCTGGTGGGGCAAATGAAGGCTACGGCCAGCAACATTACCGGCTTCTTCGCGACATTGAACGCGCAGAAGTCCAATAACTAGTCATGAATGAATGACAAAAACCCGGCTACGTTTTTTGGCGTGCGCCGGGTTTTTGTCTTCTGATCTAAAGTTTTTTGACTCGCTGACGATACACTGGGTATACGAGTCTTTGTGGCAATGAGGTAGAACATGAATCCAATGTTAGCCCTTCGGCAATATCAGAAAGTGGGTGCGCACGCCCAGACCTCCGAAGCGAGTCCGCACCGCTTGGTGCAAATGCTGATGGAAGGTGGGCTGGACCGTATTGCTCAGGCCAAAGGCGCCCTGGAGCGCAAGGACATTCCTGGCAAGTGCGTGTCGATCAGCAAGGCCATTGGAATCATCGGTGGCTTGCGCGAAGGTCTGGATCTTGAAAGCAGCGCAGATGCCGTGGGCGAGCTCGACCGCCTTTACATCTACATGATGAAGCGCTTGGTCGAGGCAAACATCAAGAGCGATCCGAAGATCCTCGATGAGGTCGCTGGCTTGCTTCGAACGGTGAAAGAAGGCTGGGACGGTATTGCTGAGCCAGGTCCGCAGTTCTAAGGAGATCGCCATGAGTCTTGTATTGCAGCGAATAGAACAAACTCGTGAAGCGCTGGTCGGTGCCCTGGCCGAGCGCGACTGGGAAGCTATCGGTCAATTGGACCTCGATTGCCGTTCCTGCATGGAAGACGTCTTGAGCGAGGCTTCGCTGGACGAGGAGGTTCTGCGCAGCAATCTTGAGGAGCTGCTGTATGTCTACAAGCAGCTGCTTGAGGTGGCGATGGGGGAAAGACAGGCGATAGTCGACGAAATGTCTCAGATCCAGCAAGCGCGGAACGCGGCAAAGGTTTACCATCTGTTTGGTTAATTAACCCCAAGTTAATCCAGATATGTGCGCCATAAATTTGACTGTGCACGGTTTTTTGACTTAACTAGTGGCTGGTTCCAGAATTCAGTCGTCTTCAGGCATATCAGGCCTGCAAGCGTTTAGCTTGCCCCAGCATTTTGGGCATTGAGTTGACTAGGGAAGTTGCTATTGCATGTGGCGTGAAACCAAAATTCTGCTGATTGATGACGATAGCGTCCGCCGCCGCGACCTGGCGGTGATTTTAAATTTTCTCGGTGAAGAAAATTTACCCTGCGGTAGCCATGACTGGCAGCAGGCTGTCGGCTCTTTGTCGTCAAGTCGTGAAGTAATCTGTGTCCTGATCGGGACGGTCAATGCTCCTGGGGCACTTCTGGGCTTGCTAAAGACACTCTCGACCTGGGATGAGTTCCTTCCGGTTTTGTTAATGGGCGATAATTCTTCCATTGACCTGCCGGAAGACCAGCGTCGCCGGGTGCTTTCGACCCTCGAAATGCCGCCCAGCTACAGCAAGCTGCTCGATTCGCTGCACCGTGCCCAGGTCTATCGCGAGATGTACGACCAGGCCCGCGAGCGCGGTCGTCATCGCGAACCCAACCTTTTCCGCAGTCTTGTCGGCACCAGTCGGGCGATCCAGCACGTCCGCCAGATGATGCAGCAAGTTGCCGATACCGATGCCAGCGTGCTGATCCTCGGCGAGTCCGGCACCGGCAAGGAAGTGGTTGCGCGCAACTTGCATTACCATTCCAAGCGCCGCGAAGCGCCGTTCGTGCCGGTCAACTGCGGGGCGATCCCGGCCGAGTTGCTGGAAAGCGAATTGTTCGGTCATGAGAAGGGCGCCTTCACCGGGGCAATCACCAGCCGTGCCGGTCGATTCGAGCTGGCCAATGGCGGCACCTTGTTCCTCGATGAAATCGGCGACATGCCGCTGCCGATGCAGGTCAAGCTTCTGCGCGTATTGCAGGAGCGCACCTTCGAGCGCGTGGGTAGCAACAAGACCCAGAGCGTCGACGTGCGCATCATTGCCGCGACCCACAAGAATCTCGAAAGCATGATCGAGATCGGCACTTTCCGCGAAGACCTGTACTACCGCCTGAATGTGTTCCCGATCGAGATGGCGCCGCTGCGAGAGCGCGTCGAGGACATTCCGCTGCTGATGAACGAGCTGATCTCGCGCATGGAGCACGAGAAGCGCGGTTCGATCCGTTTCAACTCGGCGGCGATCATGTCGCTGTGCCGGCATGGCTGGCCGGGCAACGTCCGCGAACTGGCCAACCTGGTGGAGCGCATGGCGATCATGCATCCATACGGCGTGATCGGCGTGGTCGAGCTGCCGAAGAAATTCCGCTACGTCGACGATGAAGACGAGCAAATGGTCGACAGCCTGCGCACCGATCTGGAAGAGCGCGTGGCCATCAACGGTCATACGCAGGACTTCACGGCCAACGCCATGTTGCCGCCGGAGGGCCTGGACCTGAAGGACTACCTCGGTGGCCTGGAGCAAGGGTTGATTCAGCAGGCGCTGGATGATGCCAACGGCATCGTGGCGCGCGCGGCTGAGCGCCTGCGTATTCGTCGTACCACACTGGTGGAAAAAATGCGCAAGTACGGCATGAGCCGTCGTGATGGAGATGAACAGGCGGAGGATTGACGCCTGTTTTTCAACTCATTCATTTATAAGAAGTTTTTTTTAGGCATGGGTATTGCTTTGTCCCTCGCAACGTTCCGTTTCACTGACGGTCAGCCAAGCGAGAGAGCACCATGCCCCTATCCGCCCAGATATCTCCTGCCTCAGATGCTTTTGGGGATGCTTCGCGGCAGCCGTCGTCCGTAGAGCAGGCGAGCCGTCTGGGCCTTGAACAGGCCTTCGCGCTGTTCAACCAGATGTCCAGTCAGTTGACCGATTCCTACAGCATGCTTGAAGCCCGGGTCACCGAGCTCAAGGGTGAACTGGCGGTGGTCAGCGCCCAGCGCATGCAGGAACTGGCGGAAAAAGAACGCCTGGCCAACCGCCTGCAAAATCTCCTTGATCTATTGCCTGGCGGTGTCATCGTCATCGACGCCCAGGGCATCGTGCGCGAAGCCAATCCGGCGGCGTGCGAGTTGTTGGGCCTGCCGCTGGAAGGTGAATTGTGGCGCCACGTCATTGCCCGCTGTTTTGCGCCGCGTGAAGACGATGGTCATGAGGTCTCCCTCAAGGATGGGCGGCGTCTGTCGATCGCCACGCGCTCGCTGGACGCCGAGCCTGGCCAGTTGGTGTTGCTCAATGACCTCACGGAAACCCGCCATCTGCAGGATCAATTGGCTCGTCATGAGCGCCTGTCGTCGCTGGGGCGCATGGTCGCTTCCTTGGCTCATCAGATACGCACGCCGTTGTCCGCCGCGTTGCTGTACGCCAGTCATTTGACCGAGCAAGCGCTGCCGGTCGCTACCCAGCAGCGTTTTGCCGGGCGTCTCAAGGAGCGCCTGCACGAGCTCGAGCACCAGGTGCGCGACATGCTGGTGTTTGCTCGGGGTGAGTTGCCGCTGACTGACCGCGTAACCCCTGGCCAACTGATGCAATCGCTGCAGGCGGCCGCACTGACCCACGTGCAGGATCTGCCGATCCGCTGGCAGTGCGACAGTCACTCGGGGGAGTTGCTGTGCAATCGCGACACCCTGGTCGGCGCGATCCTCAACCTGATCGAGAACGCCATTCAGGCCGGAGCCGGTCAATTGCGCCTGAAGGTTCACCTCTACAGCCGCGGCGACACCCTGCGCCTGTGTGTCAGTGACAGTGGCTCGGGTATCGATGCCGCGGTTCTGGCGCGAATGGGCGAACCTTTTTTTACCACCAAAACCACCGGAACAGGTCTTGGCCTGACCGTGGTCAAGGCGGTGGCCCGTGCGCATCAGGGAGAATTGCAGCTGCGTTCGCGGCTTGGTCGCGGCACTTGCGCGCAGGTGATCCTGCCGCTGTTCAGCAACGCTCAGGGAGTGGAGTGACAGAGATGGGCATCAAGGTTCTGTTGGTCGAGGACGACCGTGCGTTGCGCGAGGCGCTGGCTGATACGCTGTTGCTCGCGGGGCATGATTACAAGGCGGTGGGTTCGGCGCAAGAGGCACTGGCGGTTGTCGGTGGCGAGGCCTTCAGCCTGGTGATCAGCGACGTTAACATGCCAGGCATGGATGGCCACCAGTTGCTGGGCATGCTGCGGGCGCGACAGCCACAGTTGCCGGTGTTGCTGATGACGGCTCACGGTGCGGTCGAGCGTGCGGTCGATGCAATGCGCCAAGGGGCGGCGGACTACCTGGTCAAGCCATTCGAACCCAAGGCGTTGCTCGATCTGGTAGCGCGCCATGCACTGGGCAGTCTTGGCCTGGCCGAAGGTGAGGGGCCGGTAGCGTTCGAGCCTGCGAGCGCGCAGTTGCTCGAGCTGGCGGCGCGGGTTGCGCGCAGTGATTCCACGGTGTTGATCTCGGGTGAATCGGGCACGGGCAAGGAGGTGCTGGCGCGTTACATCCATCAGCATTCTCATCGGGCCAGTCAGCCGTTCATTGCGATCAACTGCGCCGCGATCCCGGACAACATGCTCGAAGCGACGTTGTTCGGTCACGAGAAGGGTTCCTTTACCGGCGCCATTGCCGCGCAAGCCGGCAAGTTCGAGCAGGCCGACGGCGGCACCCTGCTGCTCGACGAAATTTCCGAGATGCCCCTGGGACTCCAGGCCAAATTGCTGCGCGTGCTGCAGGAGCGCGAGGTCGAGAGGGTGGGGGCGCGTAAACCGATCGCGCTGGATATTCGCGTGGTCGCAACCACCAACCGCGACCTGGCGGGTGAAGTGGCGGCGGGGCGCTTTCGCGAAGATCTCTACTATCGCCTGTCGGTGTTTCCGCTGGCCTGGCGTCCGCTGCGCGAGCGCACCGCTGACATTCTGCCGTTGGCCGAGCGTCTGTTGGCCAAGCACGTCAATAAAATGAAGCATTCGGCTGCCAGATTGTCGCCCGAGGCTCAGGCGTGCCTGATCGGTTATCCGTGGCCAGGTAACGTGCGTGAACTGGATAACGCGATTCAGCGCGCGCTGATTCTGCAACAGGGCGGTCTGATCCAGCCGCAGGACTTCTGTCTGGCCGGGCCGGTGGCCTGCGCTCCGTTGCCTGTGTCGGTTGCGGCGCCGCTGCGGTCTATGGAGGCCGAGTCCGAGTCGGCCGGTGCGCTGGGGGATGACCTGCGTCGCCGTGAGTTCCAGATGATCATCGATACCCTGCGCGCCGAGCGCGGTCGGCGCAAAGAGGCGGCCGAGCGCCTGGGGATCAGCCCGCGAACCCTGCGCTACAAGCTGGCGCAGATGCGCGATGCCGGCATGGATGTGGAAGCCTATCTGTTCGCCACCTGACCGCTAGCCTGCGCCTGAGCCCTGTAGGAGCGAGCCTGCTCGCGATGGTCGTTAACGATAACGCGGGGTTTCAGGATAAACACGTCGTTCTTGGGGCCATCGCGAGCGAGCTCGTTCCTACAGAAGATTGCGAGCTGATGAAGGCGTTTTGTTCAGCGTGGCCACGGAGCTGGCACCCTTGTTGCTAACACCTCATAACCCGCCGAGTGAGTGTCAAAAAATTGCGGGTCGTCAAAGAGAGAGACCATGAGCCAAGGTATTGAATTCAATCGGTTGATGCTGGATATGCGCGCCATGCAAATGGATGCCATGTCTGCGCCGAAAGCGACTGCCGTCCCTGAAGTGTCGGGCAGCAGCTTTTCCGACATGCTCGGCCAGGCCGTCAATAAAGTGAACGACACCCAACAGGCTTCCACTCAGTTGGCCAGCGCCTTCGAAATCGGCAAAAGCGGCGTCGACCTGACAGACGTGATGATTTCCTCGCAGAAGGCCAGTGTGTCATTCCAGGCGTTGACCCAGGTGCGCAACAAGCTGGTTCAGGCCTACCAAGACATCATGCAGATGCCGGTTTAAAGGACGAGATTGAGTCATGGCAGAAGCAGTCGCCGATAATGTTCCGGCCAAGGCCACTCCAATAGACGGCAAACCGCCGCTGTTCGGGTTGTCCTTCCTGGAGAACCTCTCCGAGATGACCATGTTGCGTCAGGTGGGCCTGTTGGTCGGTCTGGCGGCGAGCGTGGCGATTGGTTTTGCCGTGGTGTTGTGGTCTCAACAGCCGGACTACCGGCCTCTGTACGGCAGCCTTGCCGGCATGGACGCCAAGCAGGTCATGGATACCCTGGCCTCCGCCGATATTCCGTACACCGTCGAACCCAACTCCGGTGCCTTGCTGGTCAAGGCCGATGACCTGTCCCGTGCGCGGCTCAAGCTCGCGGGCGCTGGTGTCACTCCCAGCGACGGCAACATCGGATTTGAAATCCTCGACAAGGAACAGGGGCTCGGTACCAGCCAGTTCATGGAAGCGACCCGCTATCGTCGCGGCCTCGAAGGCGAACTGGCCCGCACCATTTCCAGCCTGAACAACGTCAAGGGTGCCCGCGTGCACCTGGCGATCCCGAAGAGTTCGGTGTTCGTGCGCGACGAGCGCAAGCCGAGCGCTTCGGTGTTGGTCGAACTCTATTCCGGTCGCTCCCTCGAGCCAGGCCAGGTCGTGGCGATCATCAACCTGGTGGCGACCAGCGTTCCCGAACTCAGCAAGTCGCAGATCACCGTCGTCGACCAGAAGGGCAACCTGCTCTCGGATCAGGCGGAGAACTCCGAACTGACCATGGCCGGCAAGCAGTTCGACTACAGCCGTCGCATGGAAAGCATGCTCACCCAGCGCGTGCACAACATCCTGCAGCCAGTGCTGGGCAACGATCGCTACAAAGCCGAAGTGTCCGCCGATGTGGACTTCAGTGCGGTCGAGTCGACTTCCGAGCAGTTCAATCCGGATCAACCGGCGTTGCGTAGCGAGCAGTCGGTCAACGAACAACGTACCGCCAGCAACGGTCCGCAAGGCGTGCCGGGTGCCTTGAGCAACCAGCCGCCATCGCCGGCCTCCGCGCCGCAAACCACGGGCGGCACGCCGGGTGCAGCTGGCATGGTGCAGCCAGGTCAACCACTGGTTGATGCCAATGGCCAGCAAATCATGGACCCGGCCACCGGCCAGCCGATGCTTGCTCCGTACCCTGCGGACAAGCGTCAACAATCGACCAAGAACTTCGAACTCGACCGTTCCATCAGTCACACCAAGCAGCAGCAGGGCCGGTTGAATCGCCTGTCGGTGTCGGTGGTGGTCGATGATCAGGTCAAGATCAACCCGGCCAACGGGGAAACCACCCGTGCGCCGTGGACCGCCGATGAATTGGCGCGCTTCACACGCCTGGTGCAGGACGCCGTCGGTTTCGACGCCAGCCGTGGCGACAGCGTCAGTGTGATCAACATGCCGTTCTCCGCCGAGCGCGGTGAGGTGATTGCCGATATTCCGTTCTACTCCCAGCCGTGGTTCTGGGACATCGTCAAGCAAGTGCTGGGTGTGCTGTTCATTCTGGTGCTGGTGTTCGGTGTGCTGCGTCCGGTGCTCAACAACATCACCGGTGGTGGCAAAGGCAAGCAGCTGGTCGGTATCGGCAGCGACGTCGAGTTGGGTGGCATGGGCGGTCTGGATGGTGAGCTGGCCAACGACCGTGTCAGTCTCGGTGGTCCGACCAGCATTCTGCTGCCGAGCCCGAGCGAGGGTTATGACGCTCAGTTGAACGCAATCAAGAGTCTGGTGGCCGAAGACCCGGGTCGTGTGGCCCAGGTCGTGAAAGAGTGGATTAACGCAGATGAGTGATAACCGAGCCGTTGCCGCCAAACTGTCCAAGGTCGACAAAGCCGCAATCCTGTTGCTGTCCCTGGGCTCCACCGACGCGGCCCAGGTGCTGCGCCACATGGGCCCCAAAGAGGTTCAGCGCGTGGGCGTGGCCATGGCCCAGATGGGTAATGTGCACCGCGAGCAGGTCGAGCAGGTGATGAGCGAGTTCGTCGATATCGTCGGCGACCAGACCAGCCTGGGCGTCGGCTCCGACGACTATGTGCGCAAAATGCTCACCCAGGCCCTGGGCGAAGACAAGGCCAACGGCCTGATCGACCGCATCCTGCTCGGTGGCAACACCAGCGGCCTCGACAGCCTGAAATGGATGGAGCCGCGCGCCGTCGCCGACGTGATCCGTTATGAGCACCCGCAGATCCAGGCGATCGTGGTGGCCTACCTCGATCCGGACCAGGCCGGTGAAGTACTCGGCAACTTCGACCACAAGGTGCGACTGGACATCATCCTGCGCGTGTCCTCGCTGAACACCGTGCAACCGGCGGCCCTGAAAGAACTCAACCAGATTCTCGAGAAGCAGTTCTCCGGCAACTCGAATGCCTCGCGCACCACCCTGGGTGGCATCAAGCGGGCGGCGGATATCATGAACTTCCTCGACAGCTCGATCGAAGGCCAGCTCATGGATTCGATCCGCGAAGTCGACGAAGACCTGTCCGGTCAGATCGAAGACCTCATGTTCGTGTTCAACAACCTGGCCGATGTCGACGACCGCGGCATCCAGGCGCTGCTCCGCGAGGTGTCCTCCGATGTGCTGGTGCTGGCCCTCAAGGGTTCGGACGAAGGCGTCAAGGAGAAGATCTTCAAGAACATGTCCAAACGTGCCGCCGAACTGTTGCGCGACGACCTGGAAGCCAAGGGCCCGGTGCGCGTCAGCGATGTGGAAACCGCGCAGAAGGAAATCCTCACCATCGCCCGCCGTATGGCCGAAGCCGGAGAAATCGTTCTCGGCGGCAAGGGCGGCGAGGAAATGATCTAACACCATGGTCAAGAATGATGATGCACCCACTGACCTGATCCGGGCCAGGGATGTCAGTGGCTTCGATACCTGGGCGCTGCCCAGTTTCGACCCGCCTGCACCCGAGCCCGAGCCCGAGCCGGAACCCGAGCCGCCGGAAATGGAGGAAGTGCCGCTGGAGGAAGTCCAGCCGCTGACCCTCGAAGAACTCGAAAGCATTCGCCAGGAAGCCTACAACGAAGGTTTCGCGGTGGGTGAGAAAGAAGGTTTCCACAGCACCACGCTCAAGGTCCGCCAGGAAGCCGAAGTGGCCCTGACCGCCAAGGTCGCGGCGCTGGAGCAATTGATGAGCCATCTGTTCGAGCCCATCGCCGAACAGGACACCCAGATCGAAAAGTCCCTGGTCGACCTCGTGCAGCACATCACCAGGCAGGTGATCCAGCGCGAACTGGCCATCGACTCGACGCAGATCGAACACGTCATGCGCGAGGCGCTGAAGCTCTTGCCGTTGGGCGTGGGCAATGTGCGGCTGTACATCAACCCGCAGGATTTCGAACAGGTCAAAGCCCTGCGCGAACGCCATGAAGAAACCTGGCGCATCGTCGAAGACGAGTCGTTGTTGCCGGGCGGTTGCCGGGTCGAGACAGAACACAGCCGTATCGACGCCACGGTGGAAACCCGCGTCGCGCGGGTGATGGACAAGCTGTTCGACCAGTTGCACGAGCAGGCCTTGCACCCGGCTGCGCCGGACTTGAGCCTGGAACTGCCGATCGACAGCAAGCCTGCTGCCGCGCCAGAACCGGATGCATCTGATGCGCCTTGAACGCACCAGTTTCGCCAAACGCCTGGGCAGCTACGCCGAGGCCACGGGACTGGAGGGCGCACCGATCCTCGAAGGCCGCCTGCTGCGCATGGTCGGCCTGACCCTCGAAGCCGAAGGCCTGCGCGCCGCCATGGGCAGCCGCTGCATGGTCATCAATGACGACAGCTATCACCCGGTGCAGGTGGAAGCCGAGGTCATGGGCTTCTCTGGCAGCAAAGTCTTTCTGATGCCGGTCGGCAGTGTCGCCGGTATCGCACCCGGCGCCCGAGTGGTACCCCTGGCCGATACCGGTCGCCTGCCCATGGGCATGAGCATGCTCGGACGGGTGCTCGACGGTGCCGGTCGCGCACTGGACGGCAAGGGCGGGATGAAGGCCGAAGACTGGGTGCCGATGGACGGCCCGACCATCAACCCGCTCAAGCGCGAGCCGATCAGCGAACCGCTGGACGTGGGCATCCGTTGCATCAACGGCATGTTGACGGTCGGCCGCGGCCAGCGACTCGGCCTGTTTGCCGGTACCGGTGTCGGTAAATCGGTGTTGCTGGGGATGATGACGCGCTTTACCGAGGCCGACATTATCGTCGTCGGTCTCATCGGTGAGCGGGGTCGTGAAGTCAAGGAGTTCATCGAGCACATCCTTGGTGAAGAAGGACTCAAGCGTTCAGTGGTCGTGGCGTCCCCGGCGGACGATGCGCCGCTGATGCGATTGCGCGCCGCCATGTACTGCACGCGCATCGCCGAATATTTTCGCGACAAGGGCAAGAATGTCCTGTTGCTGATGGACTCCCTGACCCGTTTTGCCCAGGCCCAGCGGGAAATCGCCCTGGCCATCGGCGAACCACCGGCGACCAAGGGCTATCCGCCATCGGTGTTTGCCAAACTGCCGAAACTGGTGGAGCGTGCCGGTAACGCGGAGAAGGGCGGCGGTTCGATCACCGCGTTCTACACCGTGCTGTCTGAAGGCGACGACCAGCAGGACCCGATTGCCGACTCGGCAAGGGGTGTGCTCGACGGGCACATCGTGTTGTCCCGGCGCCTGGCAGAGGAAGGGCATTACCCGGCCATCGATATCGAAGCGTCCATCAGCCGGGTCATGCCGGCGGTGGTGTCGCCGGAGCACATGACCCGTGCGCAATACTTCAAGCAGCTGTGGTCGCGTTATCAGCAGAGTCGTGACCTGATCAGCGTCGGTGCCTATGTCGCCGGCGGCGATCGCGAGACCGACCTGGCGATTTCCCTGCAACCGCAACTGGTCAAATACCTGCGCCAGGGCCTCAACGACAGCATCAGCCTGGGTGAAAGCGAAGCGTATCTCGCCTCGATCTTCGCGCCCGCGGCGGGCGGGTAAGCGGTCATGGCCCAGAGTCGGGCAGGCAGGCTGGCGCCGGTGGTGGAAATGGCCGAAAAGGCCGAGAAAACCGCGGTCCAGCGCCTGGGGCACTTTCAAGGGCAGGTTCGCCTGGCGGAAAGCAAGCTCGCCGATCTCGAAGCCTTCCGCCTCGACTATCAGGAGCAATGGATCGTACGCGGCAGCGGCGGCGTCTCGGGCCAATGGTTGCTGGGTTATCAGGGCTTCCTGGCGCAACTGGGCACGGCCATCGACCAGCAGCGGCAAAGCCTGGCCTGGCATCAAAACAACCTGAACAAGGCCCGGGAAACCTGGCAGCAGGCATTTGCCCGGGTCGAAGGCCTGCGCAAGCTGGTTCAGCGCTATGCCGATGAGGCGCGGGCGCTCGAAGACCGGCGCGAACAGAAATTGCTCGATGAACTGTCCCAGCGCTTGCCACGGCAGGATCAGTATTGAATCGGGTGGACCGCGTTATCGTTCATCGCGGGCAGGCCACGCTCCCACAGGATTCGCGCCGCTTCCAGCCTTGCCCCAACCTCTACCAACTGCTAAACCTTGTACAAGCAGGTTTACAAATGACAAGGAAGCCATGACATGCCAGTTGTTACAGAAGTCTCCCCCGATGGGCAAAAGCTGACGATCTCGGTCAAGGGGCGTTTCGATTTCGCCAAACATCAGGAATTTCGTGAGTCCTACGAAGATAAGGAGCTATCGGCGGTGGTGGTCGACCTGAAAGACGCCACTTACCTCGACAGCTCGGCCCTGGGCATGCTGCTTTTGCTGCGCGATCACGCCGGTGGCGATGACTCCGACATCCGCGTGGTCAACAGCAGTACCGACGTGCGCAAAATCCTCGCCATCTCCAACTTCGACAAACTGTTCGACATCAGTTGATTGCCATGCAGCCACTGGAGCCGCTGACGATCCTGATTGCCGAGGACAGCGCCGCCGATCGCCTGCTGTTGGCGAGCATCCTGCGCCGCCAGGGGCACCAAGTGCTGACGGCGGCCAACGGTGCCGAAGCGGTCGACGCGTTTCGCGAGCAACAACCGCACCTGGTGTTGATGGATGCGATGATGCCGGTCATGGACGGCTTCGAGGCGGCCCGGCAAATCAAGGCCCTGGCCGGGGAAACCCTGGTGCCGATCATCTTCCTCACGTCCTTGTCCGAAAGCGAGGCGCTGGCCCGTTGTCTGGAGGTCGGCGGTGACGACTTTCTGGCGAAACCCTATAACCAGGTGATTCTCGCGGCCAAGATCAAGGCGATGGATCGCTTGCGGCGCTTGCAGGACACCGTTCTGCAACAGCGTGACCAGATCGCCAGGCACCACGACTACCTGCTCAACGAGCAGCGCGTGGCCAAGGCGGTTTTCGACAAGGTGGCGCACGCCGGTTGCCTGAACGCCGCTCCGAATATCCGTTATCTGCAATCACCCTATGCGCTGTTCAACGGCGACCTGTTGCTGGCCGCGTTCACACCGGCCGGCGACATGCACGTATTGCTGGGCGACTTCACCGGCCACGGTCTGCCGGCAGCCGTGGGCGCCATGCCCCTGGCCGAAGTCTTTTACGGGATGACCGCCAAGGGCTATGGCCTGGCGGAAACCCTGCGCGAAATGAATGCCAAGCTCAAGCGCATCCTGCCGGTGGACATGTTCTGCTGTGCCACGATGCTGTGCCTGAGTTTTCAGCGTCGTTCGGTGGAGGTCTGGAACGGTGGAATGCCCGACGGTTACCTGCATCGCATTGCCAGTGGCGAGCGTACGCCTCTGCCGGCGCGGCACCTGCCTTTGGGGGTGCTGAGCCCGGAATCCTTCGATGAGCGCACCGAAGTGTTTCCCATGGCGCGCGGGGATCGGGTGTTCCTCTTGTCCGATGGGGTGATCGACACCTGCGGCGCCAATGAACAGTTGTTTGGCGTGCAGCGATTGCAGCAGTTGTTCGCCGCCAATCGTCAGCCGGATGCGCTGTTCGAAGAGATCGAGCAGGCGCTGCGCGATTTCGGTGGTGAGGCACGCGACGATGTCAGCATGGTCGAAATCAGCCTGCTGGAGCCGGAGCAGATCACGCCGCCGGCGTTGGTCTACTCCGACAGCGGCCAGTCCTGCCCGCTGGACTGGTCGGTAAGCTTCGAGTTCCGCGCCGCCACGCTCAAGCGATTCAATCCCTTGCCCTATCTGCTGCAGTTGCTGCTTGAGGTGCATGGCCTGCGGGCTCAGAGCGGTGCGCTCTACAGTGTATTGGCGGAGCTTTATTCCAACGCGCTGGAACACGGCGTGCTGGGACTGGATTCGAGCCTCAAGCGCAATGCCTCGGGTTTTGCGCGATATTATCAAGAGCGCAATGCCCGACTCGGGGAGCTGCAGGAAGGCTACGTGCGGGTCCATTTGCAGGTGACACCGACAGACGACGGCGGTTGCCTGACAATTCAGGTCGAAGACAGCGGCGAAGGGTTCGATGTCGAGCGGGTGATGGAAAGGCCTTTGGACGCCATCCGCCTGTCGGGACGAGGGATCAGTCTGATCCGACAGTTGGGGCGTAATGCCCGCTGGACCGACAATGGTCGAAGTGCACGCGTGGAGTTTATCTGGGAGGCTCTGGCATAATCCGCGCATTCTTGATCAAGGAGTGAGCAAGTGGACGACGACACACATGTGGATCGCAACGTGCTGAGTGCATTGCGGGAAGTGATGGAAGAGGGTTATCCGGATCTGCTGGATATCTTTCTTGCGGACTCCGAAGAGCGCCTGAAAGTCTTGAGAGCGGCTGACAGTGCCGCACTGCTCGTTGAAACCGCCCATAGCTTCAAGGGTAGCAGTAGTAACATGGGCGCCCTCAGGCTGACCGAGCTCTGCCGCCAGCTTGAGCAGCAGGCCACCAGTTTGCCGTGCGCGGCCGTTCTGGAACTGGTCGGCAAAATCGACCGCGAATTCGCCGGTATCCGCCCTCTGTATGAAGCTGAGCGACAGCGTTGCCCGGCGAAAATCTGAGCAAGCGCTGCTTTTGGTCTCTATCGAGTGAAACTGGCTCGACCTTTGCAGTTATCTAACCCAACTGTACTTACGAGCCCTGTGCAGCGGAGATCGTTTCATGCCCGTTACCCCCAATATTCTGCTTCAGGCCACCAGACAGGCCAAGACTCAGGCTGCCTCCGCCAATCCCCCGGCAGTGGCCGCAGAGCCCGGGGACAAGGCCGCAAGCTTCGCTCATGTCTACGCCAATCAGGCCCAAAACAAGTCCAATGCGTTGGCGGATGCTCCGCTCAAGCCTGATCGTGACAAAGCCTCCGGTGTCGGCGCAAAGAAGGACGCAAGCGACGACAAGTCTGCCGCCGAGGAACCGGTGGTTGCCGATGGCGGCAAATCCCTGCCTGCCGACCAATCGGTGCAGATTGACGACAAGACCGCCGGCGAAGATGCGTCAGAGGCCGACCCGGCTCAGTTCGTCGATGCCGCGCCGGTTGATCCGGCGCTTGATCCTGCATTGCAGCAAGCCATACAGCCCGTGGTGTCAGCGCCAGCAGCGCCTGCAGTAGCCGATGCGGTGACGCCAACGGTTGAAGTGCCGGTTGCTGCGGCGATCGCGGCTACAAGCGTTCCGACGCCGACCAGCGCTGACGGCGACTTCGATCCCGAGGCCGATCCACTCGACGCCCTGCCGGCGTTACGCCTGGCGATGGAGCAGAGCGGTCACGTGTCGGCTTCCAGTCAGGCGCAGCAAAAGGCCGCACCGACACAGGCGCAAGCCCAGGCTGACGGTGAGCTGACGTCGGCGCAAAACTTTGCCGCCGGCATGGCGACCATGCTGGATATTCAGGCCGACAAGGACGGTGCCGGGAAAGGTGACGACAAGGCCTTCAGCGGCTTGATCGACGACGGTCTGAAGGATCTCAAATCTGCCAGCAGCGACACCCGTGTCGATGATTTCGCCAACCGTCTGACCGCGCTGACCCAGGCGGCCACACCTAAGACAGCCAATGCCTTGCCGATGAACCAGCCGATCGCCATGCACCAGAGCGGCTGGACCGAAGAAGTGGTGAACCGGGTCATGTACCTGTCCAGCGCCAACCTCAAGGCCGCGGACATCCAGTTGCAACCCGCTGAACTGGGGCGTCTGGACATTCGGGTGAACATGGTTCCCGATCAGCAGACCCAAGTCACGTTCATGAGTGCGCATCCGGGTGTCCGTGAGGCGCTGGACAGCCAGGTCCATCGCTTGCGCGATATGTTTGCGCAGCAGGGCATGGGTCAGGTCGATGTCAACGTTTCGGACCAGTCCCGTGGTTCCCAACAAGGGCAAGACCAAGCCCGGCAAAGCCAGACCGGACGGTCCAGCGCCAGCGGCGGCCGTATCGACTCAATGGATGATGAGCATGCGCCATCGGTCGCAGAAGTGGCGGCCAGCGTGACCAGCGTTATTGGTTCAAGCGCAGTCGATTATTACGCCTGATCATTCGTGGCGCCCTCTGAAAGATCGCAGCCTTCGGCAGCTCCTACATTGGAATGTGTACATCCTGTAGGAGCTGCTGAAGGCTGCGATCTTTTGATTTCCGGCTTCAACCAGCCGCAGCCCATTTCCCCTCCAGCCGTTCTGGCATAACACTTGCTCTTGCCTTGCCGTGCGACTGTGAAAACCCGAATAGTGACGGATTATTGGCATGGCGAAGAGCGACGCAGCAGTAAAAGACCCCGCAACCAAAGGCAAACTCAAGCTGATCATCCTGATCGTGGTGGCCCTGCTGCTGGCGATCGGTGTGTCCGTGGGCGCGACCTGGTACTTCATGCACAGCGCTCAGAACAAACCTGCCGTTGCGGTGGTGGAAACCGCTCCCGCCGGCAAGCAGCCAGCGATTTTCGAGTCGATGGCGCCGGCTTTCGTGGCCAACTTCAACCAGAACGGCCGCCAGCGCTACATGCAAGTGAGCATCACCATGCTCGCGCGCAACCAGGTGGATCTGGAAGCGCTCAAGGTCCACATGCCGGTGATCCGAAACAACCTTGTGATGCTGTTCTCCGGGCAGGACTTTGCGACCCTCGCGTCGCCGGTCGGCCAGGAAATGCTGCGGCAGAAGGCCACCGCCAGCGTCCAGGAAGTGGCGCAGAAAGAGCTCGGCAAAGTGGTGATCGAACAGTTGCTTTTCACTAATTTCGTACTGCAGTAGGAACACGACATGGCCGTGCAGGACCTGCTGTCCCAGGATGAGATCGACGCGCTGTTGCATGGCGTCGACGATGGTCTGGTACAGACCGAAAACGCTGCCGAACCCGGCAGCGTCAAAAGCTACGACCTGACCAGCCAGGATCGCATCGTCCGTGGACGCATGCCGACCCTGGAAATGATCAACGAGCGTTTCGCTCGTTATACCCGCATCAGCATGTTCAACATGCTGCGTCGTTCGGCGGACGTAGCGGTGGGTGGCGTGCAGGTGATGAAGTTCGGCGAATACGTGCACTCGCTGTACGTGCCGACCAGTCTCAACCTGGTCAAGATCAAACCCCTGCGCGGCACCGCGCTGTTCATCCTCGACGCCAAGCTGGTGTTCAAGCTGGTGGACAACTTCTTCGGTGGCGACGGCCGGCACGCCAAGATCGAAGGGCGTGAATTCACCCCGACCGAACTGCGTGTGGTGCGCATGGTGCTGGAGCAAGCGTTCGTCGATCTGAAGGAAGCCTGGCAGGCGATCATGGAAGTCAACTTCGAGTACATCAACTCCGAAGTGAACCCGGCCATGGCCAACATCGTCGGCCCGAGCGAGGCCATTGTGGTGTCGACCTTCCACATCGAACTCGATGGCGGTGGCGGCGACCTGCACGTGACCATGCCGTACTCGATGATCGAGCCGGTGCGCGAGATGCTCGACGCTGGCTTCCAGTCGGACCTCGACGACCAGGACGAGCGCTGGGTCAACGCCCTGCGCCAGGACGTGCTGGACGTCGACGTGCCGATCGGTGCGACGGTGGCCCGTCGTCAGTTGCGCCTGCGCGACATCCTGCACATGCAGCCGGGGGATGTGATCCCGGTCGACATGCCGGAAGAAATGATCATGCGCGCCAACGGTGTGCCGGCCTTCAAGGTCAAGATGGGTTCGCACAAGGGCAACCTGGCGTTGCAAGTGATCGAGCCGATCGAGCGCCGTTGACCGCCGCTCCTACTCATTTGTGATTAACCGAATTCTGAACTTTTGCTCGCCGAGGACACTGACAATATGAACACGCAAGACGACCAGGCCCTGGCCGATGAGTGGGCCGCAGCCCTGGAAGAAACCGGTGATGCCGGTCAGGCCGACATCGACGCATTGCTTGCCGCCGATTCCGGCAATTCGGCGTCCAACCGCCTGCCAATGGAAGAGTTCGGCAGCGTGCCGAAAAACAACGATCCGGTGAGCCTCGAAGGCCCGAACCTGGACGTGATCCTCGATATCCCGGTGTCGATTTCCATGGAAGTGGGCAGCACCGACATCAACATCCGCAACCTGCTGCAACTGAACCAGGGCTCGGTGATCGAACTGGATCGCCTGGCCGGCGAGCCGCTGGACGTGCTGGTCAACGGCACGCTCATCGCCCACGGCGAAGTGGTGGTGGTCAACGAGAAGTTCGGCATCCGCCTGACGGACGTGATCAGCCCAAGCGAACGCATCAAGAAGCTGCGCTGAGTGAAAAAGTTTCTCGGGGCTGTGGTCGGGGGCGCGCTGGCCATGTCGTTCAGCGTGCTGGCGGCCGAACCGGTTGCAACGGCGGCCGCGGCTGCCGCGCCGGCGGTGAGCAGCGGGGTGGGTGGCCAACTGACGCAACTGGTATTCGGCCTGCTGCTGGTGCTCGGGCTGATCTTTCTCCTCGCCTGGTTGTTGCGTCGGGTCCAGCAGGCCGGTCCGGCCGGCAAGGGGCAGGTGATCGAGATCGTCGGCTCCCGCGCGCTGGGGCCTCGCGACCGCCTGATGCTGGTGCAGGTTGGCAACGAGCAGATTCTGCTTGGCCTGAGCCCTGGCAGCATCACTGCGCTGCACGTCCTCAAGGAGCCGGTGCAGGTGCCGAGCACCGAGAAGCCGACGCCGGAGTTTGCACAGCGCCTGCTGGAGATGCTGGGTAAAGATCAGAAGGATAAGAAGTAATGGGTGCGCTACGCATCATCTTGACGCTGGCCCTGATGCTGGCCGCACCGCTGGCATTCGCCGCCGATCCGCTGTCGATCCCGGCCATCACCCTGGGCACCAATGCGCAGGGTGCGCAGGAATACTCGGTCAGCCTGCAAATCCTGTTGATCATGACCGCGCTGAGTTTTATCCCGGCGTTTGTCATGCTGATGACCAGCTTCACCCGGATCATCATTGTCTTCTCGATCCTGCGCCAGGCCCTGGGCCTGCAGCAGACGCCGTCGAACCAGATCCTCACCGGCATGGCGCTGTTCCTGACCCTGTTCATCATGGCGCCGGTGTTCGACCGGGTGAACCAGGACGCCTTGCAACCCTATCTGGCGGAAAAGCTGACGGCTCAGGATGCGGTCGCCAAGGCGCAGGTGCCGATCAAGGACTTCATGCTCGCCCAGACCCGCACCAGCGACCTGGAGCTGTTCATGCGCCTGTCCAAGCGCACTGACATCGCCACACCGGATCAGGCGCCGTTGACCATCCTGGTACCGGCCTTCGTGACTTCCGAGCTGAAAACGGCGTTCCAGATCGGCTTCATGATCTTCATTCCGTTCCTGATCATCGACCTGGTCGTGGCCAGTGTGCTGATGGCCATGGGTATGATGATGCTCTCCCCGCTGATCATTTCCCTACCGTTCAAGATCATGTTGTTCGTCTTGGTGGATGGCTGGGCCTTGATCATTGGCACCTTGGCCAGCAGCTTCGGCGGTGTCTCGCCATGACGCCGGAAGTAGCGGTCGACATCTTTCGCGAAGCGCTTTGGTTGACCACCATGATGGTGGCGGTGCTGGTGATTCCGAGTCTGCTGATCGGCCTGCTGGTGGCGATGTTTCAGGCCGCCACCCAGATCAACGAACAGACCCTGAGCTTCCTGCCGCGCCTGCTCGTGATGCTGGTGACGCTGATCGTGGCCGGTCCGTGGCTGGTGCAGACCTTCATGGATTACATCCTGCAACTGTACGGCAGTATTCCTCAGGTCATCGGCTAAACCATGTCACTGCTAGCGCTGACCGATACGCAGATCAGTACTTGGGTGGCGACATTCATGTTGCCGCTGTTTCGTGTCGGCTCACTGCTGATGGTCATGCCGGTGTTTGGCACGACCCTGCTGCCTCGGCGCATCCGCTTGTATTTCGCCTTGGCCATTACCGTGGTTATCGCGCCGGGCCTGCCACCGATGCCGCCGGTCAATGCCCTGGATTTGAGCGGGCTGTTGCTGATCGCCGAGCAAATCCTCATCGGCGCGGTGATGGGGTTTTCCTTGCAGCTGTTCTTCCAGGCCTTTGTGGTGGCCGGACAAATCGTCGCCATCCAGATGGGGATGGGCTTCGCCTCCATGGTCGACCCGACCAACGGTGTATCGACGGCGGTGATCGGGCAGTTTTTCACCATGTTGGTGACGCTGCTGTTCCTGTCCATGAACGGCCATCTGGTGGTGTTCGAGATCCTCACCGAGAGTTTCACTACGTTGCCGGTGGGGGGCGGCCTGATGGTTAACCATTACTGGGAGCTTGCCGGAAAGCTCGGCTGGGTACTCGGCTCGGCGTTGTTGCTGGTGCTGCCGGCGATCACCGCGTTGCTGGTGGTCAACATCGCGTTTGGCGTGATGACCCGGGCGGCACCGCAACTCAATATTTTCTCTGTGGGCTTCCCGCTGATCCTGCTGCTTGGGCTTTTCATTGTCTGGGTCGGGCTGGCGGACATTCTCAACCAGTATCAGCCGTTGGCCACCGAGGCCTTGCAGTTGTTACGCGAACTGGCACGGGCGAGCTGAGCCATGGCCGAGAGCGAAAGCGGTCAGGACAAGACAGAAGACCCCACGGAGAAGCGCAAGCGGGACTCCCGTGAAAAGGGTGAGATAGCGCGGTCCAAGGAACTCAATACCCTGGCGATCATGCTGGTCGGTGCCTCGGCGCTGCTGATTTTTGGCGGCGCCATGGCACAGGACATGATGGAGCTGATGCGCATCAACTTCTCGCTGCCGCGGGAAGTGATCCTGGATCAGCGCTCCATGGCCACCTACCTGATGCGCTCGGGGCAAATTGCCCTGTGGTCGATCCAGCCGGTGATGATTGCGTTGGTGCTGGCCGCCATCATCGGTCCGATTTCCCTGGGTGGTTGGCTGTTCGCGGCGGGTTCCATGGCGCCCAAGTTCAGCCGCTTGAACCCTGGTCCCGGCCTCAAGCGCATGTTCTCGACCAAGTCCTTGGTCGAGCTGCTCAAGGCCCTGGCCAAGTTCATCATCATCCTGTTCGTGGCGCTGGCGGTACTGTCGTCGGACATCGATGACCTGCTGCGCATCGCCCATGAGCCCGTGGACATGGCGATCATTCACAGTCTGCAAGTGGTGGGCTGGAGTACGTTGTGGATGGCGTGCGGGCTGATCCTGATCGCTGCGGTGGACGTGCCGGTGCAACTCTGGGAAAGCCACAAGAAACTGCTGATGACCAAGCAGGAAGTGCGCGATGAGCACAAAGATACGGAGGGCCGGCCGGAGGTCAAGCAGCGGATTCGACAGCTGCAGCGAGAGATGTCTCAGCGGCGGATGATGGCCGCCATTCCCGAAGCCGACGTGGTCATCACCAACCCGACGCACTACGCCGTGGCGCTCAAGTACGACCCGGAAAAGGGTAGTGCGCCGGTATTGCTGGCCAAGGGCACCGACTTCCTGGCCTTGAAGATCCGCGAGATCGCCGCGGCCAACGAGATCCTGTTGCTGGAGTCACCGGCGCTGGCGCGCTCGATTTACTACTCCACCGAGCTGGAGCAGGAAATCCCCGGCGGGCTCTATCTGGCGGTTGCGCAGGTACTTGCCTACGTCTATCAGATTCGACAGTACCGGGCGGGCAAGGGCAAGCGGCCTGATCCGCTCAAGGATGACTTGCCGATTCCGCCGGATTTGCGCCGCGATTCCTGATCTGAAAATCAAAAGATCGTCCGAACGCGGCCCGAGCCTTCGGCAGCTCCTGCATGAGATCGGCGTGAACCTGTAGGAGCTGCCGAAGGCTGCGATCTTTTTTACCCGCGAAAACCTCTATTTCAAGCCTTTGCAAAAGTTGGAAAGCTTCTTGCAGTAGCCGCCCTGCGCCCGCTTCAGGCGTCAAAAGTTTGCTTCAAAGGAACGGGGAATACCGGTGGATCGCTCTCAGTTAATCAACAGTGCCCGCACGAACATGGCAGACCTCAGTCGAGGCAATCTGGGCGTGCCGCTGTTGCTGCTGGTCATGCTGGCGATGATGATGTTGCCGGTGCCGCCGTTCCTGCTCGACGTGTTCTTCACCTTCAACATTGCCCTGTCTATCGTCGTGCTGCTGGTGTGCGTCTACGCCTTGCGCCCGCTGGATTTCGCGGTGTTCCCGACCATTCTGCTGGTGGCGACGCTGTTGCGCCTGGCATTGAACGTGGCCTCCACGCGGGTGGTGATGCTCCACGGCCAGGACGGTCACGCGGCCGCCGGCAAGGTGATCCAGGCATTCGGTGAGGTGGTGATCGGCGGTAACTACGTGGTCGGTATCGTGGTTTTCGCGATTTTGATGATCATCAACTTCGTCGTGGTGACCAAGGGTGCGGGGCGGATTTCCGAGGTGAGCGCGCGTTTCACCCTCGATGCGATGCCCGGCAAGCAAATGGCGATCGACGCCGACCTCAACGCCGGCCTGATCGATCAGGCCCAGGCCAAGGCCCGCCGTTCGGAAGTCGCCCAGGAAGCCGAGTTCTACGGCTCCATGGATGGTGCCAGCAAATTCGTCCGGGGTGACGCCATTGCCGGCCTCTTGATCCTGTTCATCAACCTGATCGGCGGCATGGCGGTCGGTATCTTCCAGCACAACATGAATTTCGCCGACGCCGGCAAGGTGTATGCGCTGTTGACCATCGGTGACGGTTTGGTGGCGCAATTGCCATCACTGTTGTTATCGACAGCTGCCGCGATCATGGTGACCCGTGCTTCCGGTTCGGAAGACATGGGCAAGCAAATCAATCGCCAGATGTTCGCTTCGCCCAAGGCGCTGGCGGTGGCGGCAGGCTTGATGGCGGTCATGGGCCTGGTGCCCGGCATGCCGCACTTCTCGTTCCTGAGCATGGCGGCCCTGGCGGCCGGTGGCGCCTACCTGTTCTGGAAAAAGCAGAACGTCGCCAAGGTTCAGGCCCTGCAAGAGGTCAAGCGCCAGCAGGAGCTACTGCCGTCGCCGGCCCGCGCCCAGGAAACCAAGGAGCTTGGCTGGGATGACGTGACGCCCATCGATATGATCGGCCTGGAGGTGGGCTATCGCCTGATTCCGCTGGTGGACCGCAACCAGGGCGGCCAGTTGCTGGCGAGGATCAAGGGTGTGCGCAAGAAGCTGTCCCAGGATCTGGGCTTCCTCATGCCGACCGTGCATATCCGCGACAACCTCGACCTGGCGCCGAGTGCCTATCGCCTGACCCTGATGGGGGTGATCCTGGCGGAAGCGGAGATTTACCCGGATCGGGAGCTGGCGATCAACCCGGGGCAGGTCTACGGCACGCTCAACGGTATTACCGCCAAAGATCCGGCTTTCGGCCTGGAGGCGGTCTGGATCGAAATCAGCCAGCGTGCCCAGGCGCAGTCCCTCGGTTACACGGTGGTCGATGCCAGTACAGTGGTGGCCACCCACTTGAACCAGATACTCTACAAGCATTCCAGTGAACTGATCGGTCACGAAGAAGTGCAGCAACTCATGCAATTGCTGGCCAAAAGCTCGCCGAAACTGGCGGAAGAGCTGGTGCCGGGCGTGGTTTCACTGTCGCAGTTGCTCAAGGTGCTGCAAGCGCTGTTGGCCGAGCAAGTGCCGGTTCGCGATATCCGCAGCATTGCCGAGGCCATCGCCAACAATGCCGCCAAGAGTCAAGATACCGCCGCGCTGGTGGCTGCCGTGCGGGTTGGCGTCTCTCGCGCAATCGTCCAAAGCATTGTAGGTACTGAGTCGGAGCTGCCAGTTATCACGCTCGAGCCAAGGTTGGAACAGATATTGCTCAATAGTCTGCAAAAGGCAGGACAAGGCTCGGAAGAGGGCGTTCTGCTGGAGCCAAGCATGGCAGAGAAACTGCAACGCTCGCTGATTGACGCGGCGCAGCGCCAGGAGATGCAAGGTCAGCCGGTGATTCTGCTGGTGGCCGGCCCGGTTCGCGCGATGCTCTCGCGATTCGGCCGGCTCGCAGTCCCGGGTTTGCACGTGTTGGCTTATCAGGAAATTCCTGACAACAAGCAAGTGACCATCGTTGCGACAGTAGGGCCCAACGGCTGAGGTAGTGGTTTATGCAAGTTAAGCGTTTTTTCGCCGCCGATATGCGTCAGGCCATGAAGCTGGTTCGTGATGAGCTGGGCGCTGATGCCGCCATCATTGGCAACCGCCGAATCGCCGGTGGTGTCGAGCTGACGGCTGCGCTGGATTACAAGTTGTCGGCGCTGGCACCTCGGGTTCCGAACATGGAACTAGAAGACGAGCTGCGCAAGACTCAGTCGCGGATCGTCACCGCCCAGGCCGAACTGAGCCTGCGTAGCGATGGCGAGAGCGACAATGCAACCAATCGCCAGTTGTTCGCCGGCTTGCCGTTGACCGCCGCCGAGCCGCTGATCGAGCCGACATACGAAGAACCCCGTCGCCCCGCATCGGCTGCTGTACCAGCGTCCGGTGGCGTGGACCCGCGTGCGTTCGACTCGATGCGCTTCGAACTCAACAGCCTGCGCGAGCTCATGGAAGTACAACTCGGGTCCCTGGCCTGGAACCAGCTGCAGGGCAGCCGTCCGGACCAGGCCAACCTCTGGCGTCGTCTGCAACGCATTGGCCTGTCTGGCCCGCTGTCGCGCGATCTGCTGGCGCTGATTACTGAAATCGAAGAACCCCGTCAGGCCTGGCGCATGTTGCTGGCGCACCTGGCGCGCATGATCGTTACCCCGGACGTCGAGCCGCTGGAAGAGGGCGGAGTCATCGCCATGGTCGGCCCTGCCGGCATGGGCAAGACCACGACCCTGGCCAAGCTGGCTGCCCGTTACGTACTCAAGTACGGCGCGCAGAACATTGCACTGGTGAGCATGGACAGCTTCCGCATCGGTGCCCAGGAGCAGCTCAAGACCCTGGGACGCATTCTCAATGTGCCGGTGACCCACGTCGATCCTGGCCAGTCCCTGGTGCAGGCGCTGGAGCCCTTGCTGCGCAAGCGCGTAGTGCTGATCGATACCGCCGGCCTGCAGGCCAGCGATCCGGCCCTGCGCATGCAGCTCGAAAGCCTGGCCGGTCGTGGCATCCGCTCAAAAAATTATCTGGTCCTGGCAACCACCAGCCAGAAACAGGTTCTAACTGCCGCTTATCACAGTTACAAGCGTTGCGGGCTTGCCGGCTGCATCCTGACTAAACTGGATGAAACGGCAAGCCTGGGCGAGGTGTTGAGCCTGGCCATCAGTCATGAGCTGCCAGTGGCGTACCTGACCGATGGCCCGCGGATTCCGGATGATCTCCATCTGCCGCGCCGTCATCAGTTGGTCAGTCGCGCCGTCAGCGTGCAAATGCAGGAAGAACCCAGCGAAGAAGCCATGGCTGACATGTTCGCTGACATCTACCACAGCCCGACCAAGCAGGTTGGCTGAGGTATTAATGAACAGTTTTTGTACCTACATCGATGGTCTGCCATGCATTGTTCCGTTTGTGAACGCGCAGCCAGTAATGTGGCCTCCGTCTATGCAAGACAAGGTAAAGAAATAACATGGGCAGCATGCATCCCGTACAGGTGATCGCGGTGACCGGCGGCAAAGGTGGCGTCGGGAAAACTAATGTGTCAGTGAACTTGTCCCTGGCTTTGGCTGAGCTTGGCCGGCGCGTCATGCTGCTGGACGCCGACCTGGGACTGGCGAACGTTGACGTTCTGCTGGGCCTGACACCCAAACGTACCCTGGCCGACGTGATCGAAGGCCGCTGCGAACTGCGCGATGTATTGCTGCAGGGACCCGGCGGCATCCGTATCGTTCCGGCCGCATCCGGCACTCAGAGCATGGTGCATCTGAGCCCCGCGCAACACGCCGGCCTGATCCAGGCCTTCAGTGATATCGGCGACAACCTCGACGTATTGGTGATCGACACCGCTGCGGGCATTGGTGAGTCGGTCGTCAGCTTCGTTCGTGCAGCCCAGGAAGTGCTGCTGGTGGTGTGCGACGAGCCGACCTCGATTACCGATGCCTACGCCTTGATCAAGTTGCTCAATCGCGACTACGGCATGAACCGCTTCCGCGTCCTGGCCAACATGGCCCAGAGCCCGCAGGAAGGGCGCAACCTGTTCGCCAAGTTGACCAAGGTCACGGATCGCTTCCTCGACGTCGCCCTGCAATACGTCGGCGCGGTGCCCTACGACGAAAGCGTGCGCAAGGCTGTGCAGAAGCAGCGCGCCGTCTACGAGGCCTTCCCGCGTTCCAAGTGCTCGCTGGCGTTCAAGGCCATCGCGCAGAAGGTCGATACCTGGCCGCTGCCTGCCAACCCGCGCGGGCACCTGGAGTTTTTCGTCGAGCGGCTTGTGCAGCAAACAGCAGGACCTGTTCTATGACGGCCAGCGGCTACAACCTCTACAAAAAATCGGCGCGTGATGCGCAGTACGAGCTGATCGAGCGTTACGCGCCGCTGGTTAAACGCATTGCTTACCACTTGCTGGCGCGTTTGCCGGCCAGTGTCCAGGTCGAAGACCTGATCCAGGCCGGGATGATCGGCCTGCTTGAGGTGTCGACCAAATATGACGCCAGCAAAGGCGCCAGTTTCGAGACGTACGCGGGCATTCGAATCCGCGGCGCCATGCTCGATGAAGTGCGCAAGGGGGACTGGGCGCCACGTTCGGTTCACCGTAATACGCGCATGGTCAGCGACGCCATTCGCTCGATTGAAGCGAAAACCGGCCGTGACGCTAAAGATCACGAAGTTGCGGCCGAACTCCAATTGAGTCTCGACGATTACTACGGAATTTTGAACGACACCCTGGGCAGCCGGTTATTCAGTTTCGACGATCTGTTGCAGGACGGCGAACACGAAGGGCTGCACGAGGATGGCGCGAGTGCTCATCTCGAGCCGTCACGCGATCTGGAAGATGAACGCTTCCAGGCTGCGCTGGCGGATGCGATTGCCAATTTGCCGGAGCGTGAGCGACTGGTGTTGGCGCTGTACTACGACGAAGAGTTGAACCTCAAGGAAATCGGTGAGGTCCTGGGGGTCAGCGAATCTCGGGTCAGCCAGTTACACAGCCAGTGCGCGGCCCGCTTGCGGGGGCGTTTGGGGGAGTGGCGAGCGCGCTGAAGGCAGTGTGGGGACACTGCGAAAGAGACTGGTGTGGTGTTGAACTGCGCCGGTCCCGATCTGTTGTGCTCCAGACAGTCATTGAGTGCTTTGCCGGATTGATTGAAATGGCGCGTCCAGGTGCTGGGCGCGTTTAAGACTGCTTGGAGGTCGAATTGGACAAGAACATGAAAATCCTCATCGTTGATGACTTCTCAACGATGCGGCGGATCATCAAGAACCTGCTGCGTGACCTTGGGTTCACCAACACCGTAGAGGCCGACGATGGCACTACCGCCATTCCGGTGCTCAACAGCGGAAGCATCGACTTTCTGGTAACGGACTGGAACATGCCGGGCATGACCGGCATCGATCTGCTGCGTCACGTGCGTGCCGATGAAAAGCTCAAGCACCTGCCGGTGCTGATGGTGACCGCTGAAGCCAAGCGTGAGCAGATCATCGAAGCGGCCCAGGCCGGCGTTAACGGCTATGTGGTCAAGCCCTTCACGGCCCAGGCGTTGAAAGAAAAAATCGAGAAGATTTTCGAACGCATCGGTTGATGAGTGCGCCACGGGGGAGCTATGGGCAATAACGAAACTTCATTGGGCGATTTTGAGTCGACCCTGAAAAAACACGCCGTCGAATTGGTCGAGAGCCTTGAAAAAGGCAAGTTCGGCGACGCGGTGCAATTGATCCATGAGCTCAACCAGACCCGTGACCGCGGCCTGTATCAGGAAGTGGGCAAGCTCACTCGCGAACTGCATAGCGCGATCGTCAATTTCCAGATTGACCCGCACATGCCGCAAGCCGAAGAAGTGTCGCAGATCACCGACGCCACCGAGCGCCTGGGTTATGTGGTCAAGCTGACCGAGGCCGCGGCCAACCGCACCATGGATCTGGTGGAAAATGCCACGCCGCTGGTCAACAGCCTGGCGGAGGAAGCTCAGGCCTTGAGCACGGACTGGGGGCGCTTCATGCGTCGTGAAGTCGGTGCCGAAGAGTTTCGTGAACTGGCCCGGCGGGTCGACGGCTTCCTGGTGCGCAGCGGCACGGACAATCGCGCGGTGTCGGGCAACCTGAACGACATCCTGCTCGCCCAGGATTACCAGGACCTCACGGGGCAAGTGATCAAGCGTGTGACCCAACTGGTCACCGAAGTTGAAAGCAACCTCCTCAAGCTCGTGCTGATGGCCAGTCAGGTGGACCGCTTTGCGGGCATCGAACATGACCGTGAAGCGATGCTTGCTGAAAAAGATCCACAAAAACATCTCTCTCAGGGTGAAGGTCCGCAGATTCATGCCGATAAAAGAGAAGACGTTGTGTCCGGTCAGGACGATGTGGACGATTTGCTATCCAGCCTGGGATTTTAGAGTTTCAGGTTTTTTGGGTTTTTAGACCTTTAGGAGCACCCCCCTGATGAGCTTCGGCGCCGATGAAGAGATCCTTCAGGATTTCCTGGTTGAGGCCGGCGAGATTCTAGAGCAACTGTCCGAGCAACTGGTCGAGCTGGAAAGCCGTCCGGATGATGCGGATTTGCTCAATGCAATTTTTCGCGGTTTTCACACTGTAAAAGGGGGCGCCGGCTTCCTCCAGCTCAACGAGCTGGTGGAGTGCTGCCACATCGCCGAGAACGTGTTCGACATCCTGCGCAAGGGTGAGCGGCGCGTCGACTCGGAATTGATGGACGTGGTTCTCGAAGCGCTGGACGCGGTGAACAGCATGTTCAGCGAAGTCCGCGAGCGCAGCCCGATCACGGCTGCGACACCTGAATTGCTCGCGGCACTGGCCCGTCTGGCCG
The DNA here is from genome assembly GCF_019219225.1 of Pseudomonas sp. PDM32. Lineage (NCBI taxonomy): Bacteria > Pseudomonadati > Pseudomonadota > Gammaproteobacteria > Pseudomonadales > Pseudomonadaceae > Pseudomonas > Pseudomonas sp. PDM32. The sequence continues at coordinate 528,573 of NZ_JAHUWE010000002.1, read as the reverse complement.
AGCCGCAATCGGCTGACGAAGTGGTTGCTGCGCCTGTTGCCGTCGTGGTTGAAGCACCGGTGGCTGAAGCCGATTCAGGCGATATTACCGATAACGAATTCGAGCAATTGCTGGACTCACTCAATGCCGTCAAGGCACAGGCTGAGGCGCCGGCGGTTGCCCAAACACCTGCATTTGAGGCACCTGCAAGCGATGCGGTTGCCAGCGACGAAATCACCGATGCCGAGTTCGAATCGTTGCTCGATCAGTTGCACGGTAAAGGCCAGTTTGCCGTTGATGCGATTGCGCAGGCTCCGGCCGCGCCAGAAGCACCGAAAGCGCCGGGCGACAGTTCCGATATTACTGACGACGAATTTGAAGCACTGCTCGACCAGTTGCATGGCAAGGGCAACTTTGCGGTCGAGGCCCTGGAGTCGGCCATTGCTTCGGTGCCTGCCCCTGCTGCCCCAAGCGCGGCGGCGGCTGGCAGCGATCTGATTTCCGATCACGAGTTCGAAGCGCTGCTCGACGAATTGCACGGCAAAGGCAAGTTCAGCGAAGTCGGCACCGCGACGGCGGCCCACGGTTCGAACGCTGCTGTTGCGGCACCGGCACCGGCAGCCAAGGCGGCGCCGAAACCTGTGGCCAAGGCCCCCGAGCCAAAAGCCGAAGCCCCGGCAGCTGCTGCACTGGCTGCTGCCCGCGCCCCGGCCGCGCCACCGGCGGAAAAACCGGTGAGCGAAGCCGAAACCACCGTACGGGTCGATACCGCGCGCCTGGACGAGATCATGAACATGGTCGGCGAGCTGGTGCTGGTGCGTAACCGCCTGGTCCGCCTGGGCCTCAACAGCGGCGACGAAGCCATGTCCAAGGCCGTATCGAACCTCGATGTGGTCACCGCCGACCTGCAAACCGCGGTCATGAAGACCCGGATGCAACCGATCAAGAAAGTCTTCGGGCGCTTCCCGCGCCTGGTTCGCGACCTGGCTCGCCAGCTCAAGAAAGAGATCAACCTGGAACTGGTCGGCGAAGAAACCGACCTCGACAAGAACCTCGTCGAGGCCCTGGCCGACCCGCTGGTCCACTTGGTGCGCAACGCCGTCGACCACGGCATCGAGTCGCCGGAAGAGCGCGAAGCCTCGGGCAAGGCCCGTGGCGGCAAGGTCATCCTGGCGGCCGAACAGGAAGGCGATCACATCCTGCTGTCGATCTCCGATGACGGTAAAGGCATGGACCCGAATGTCCTGCGCTCCATCGCGGTCAAACGCGGCGTGATGGACAAGGACGCGGCCGATCGACTGAGCGACACCGAGTGCTACAACCTGATCTTCGCCCCGGGTTTCTCGACCAAGACCGAGATCTCCGACGTGTCGGGTCGCGGCGTGGGCATGGACGTGGTGAAAACCAAGATTTCCCAGCTCAACGGTTCGATCAACATCTACTCGACCAAGGGCCAGGGATCGAAGATCGTCATCAAGGTGCCGCTGACCCTGGCGATCATGCCGACGCTGATGGTCATGCTCGGCAACCAGGCGTTCGCGTTCCCGCTGGTGAACGTCAACGAAATTTTCCACCTCGACCTGTCGACCACCAACGTCGTGGACGGCCAGGAAGTGGTGATCGTGCGGGACAAGGCGCTGCCATTGTTCTACCTCAAACGCTGGCTGGTCAGCTCCGCCGCTCACGAAGAGCAGCGCGAGGGCCATGTGGTGATCCTTTCGGTGGGCACGCAGCGGATCGGCTTTGTCGTCGATCAACTGGTGGGCCAGGAAGAAGTGGTCATCAAGCCATTGGGCAAAATGCTCCAGGGAACTCCGGGCATGTCCGGCGCCACCATCACCGGTGACGGCCGCATCGCGCTGATTCTCGATGTTCCGAGCATGCTCAAGCGTTACGCCACACGGCGTATTTGATTCTGGTGGAGCGGGGCGCCTGGCCTCGCTCCATCTAATGGAGTGTTTATGGCAGTCAAAGTCCTGGTGGTGGACGATTCGGGGTTTTTCCGCCGCCGCGTCTCGGAAATTCTTTCAGCGGATTCGAATATCCAGGTCGTCGGCACGGCGACCAACGGCAAAGAGGCGATCGATCAGGCGCTGGCCCTCAAGCCAGACGTGATCACCATGGACTACGAGATGCCGATGATGGACGGCATCACCGCCGTGCGGCACATCATGCAACGCTGCCCGACCCCGGTCCTGATGTTCTCCTCGCTGACCCATGAAGGCGCCCGGGTCACCCTCGACGCGCTGGATGCCGGTGCGGTGGACTTCCTGCCGAAGAATTTCGAAGACATCTCGCGCAACCCCGAGAAGGTCAAGCAACTGCTGTGCGAGAAGATTCTCAGCATCTCGCGCAGTAATCGTCGTGTCAGTCACTACAGCGCTCCGGCGCCTGTCGCTGCACCAGCCCCGACGCCTGCGCCTTCCAGCGTGGGCAGTTTTACCAGCAGCGCGCCCGCGCGTCCGGCACCGGCACCGATCCCGGTGCGTACGCATGCCCCCGCTGCGTCGTCGCCCGCGCCAAAACGCAAGGCCTACAAACTGGTGGCCATCGGTACGTCCACCGGCGGCCCGGTCGCCCTGCAGCGGGTCTTGACCCAACTGCCAGCCAATTTCCCGGCCCCGATCGTGCTGGTTCAACACATGCCGGCCGCCTTCACCAAGGCCTTCGCCGAGCGTCTGGACAAGCTCTGCCGCATCAGCGTCAAGGAAGCCGAGGATGGCGATATCCTGCGTCCAGGCCTGGCGCTGCTGGCGCCGGGTGGCAAGCAGATGATGATCGACGGTCGCGGCGCGGTGAAAATCCTCCCGGGTGACGAGCGCCTGAACTACAAGCCGTGCGTGGACATCACCTTCGGTTCGGCAGCCAAGTCCTACGGTGACAAAGTTCTGGCGGTCGTCCTGACCGGCATGGGTGCTGATGGTCGTGAAGGCGCTCGCCTGCTCAAGCAGGGCGGCAGTTCGATCTGGGCGCAGGACGAAGCCAGTTGCGTGATCTACGGCATGCCGATGGCCATCGTCAAAGCTGAACTCGCCGACGCGGTGTACAGCCTCGACGACATCGGCAAGCACTTGGTCGAGGCGTGCATCTGATGGATGTTCTAAGCCTGATCGGCATCATCATGGCCTTTGTCGCCATCATCGGCGGCAATTACCTTGAAGGCGGTCATCTGGGCGCCCTGGCCAACGGCCCGGCAGCGTTGATCGTGCTTGGCGGCACCATTGGCGCGGCGCTGCTGCAATCACCGATGAGCGCCTTCAAGCGCGCCATGCAGATTCTCGCCTGGATCCTGTTCCCACCTCGCGTCGACCTGGCCGGTGGCATCGATCGCGTGGTGAACTGGAGCCTGACCGCCCGCAAGGAAGGCCTGCTGGGTCTTGAAGGTATCGCCGACGCCGAACCTGACAATTACGCCCGCAAAGGCCTGCAACTACTGGTCGACGGCGCCGAGCCGGAAGCGATCCGCAGCATTCTGGAAGTGGATTTTTACACTCAGGAAAGCCGCGATATCGAAGCGGCCAAGGTGTTCGAAAGCATGGGCGGTTATGCGCCGACCATCGGCATCATCGGTGCGGTGATGGGCCTGATTCACGTCATGGGTAACCTGGGTGATCCGTCGCAACTGGGTAACGGCATTGCCGTGGCCTTCGTCGCCACCATCTACGGCGTGGCCAGTGCCAACCTGGTGCTGCTGCCGATTGCCGCCAAACTCAAAGCCATCGCGCTGCGCCAGTCGCGTTATCGCGAAATGTTGCTGGAAGGACTGCTGTCGATCGCCGAAGGTGAAAACCCTCGCTCCATTGAGTTGAAGCTTCAGGGCTTCATGGATTAAGGGAATACAGGGTCTGCTCACAGTAAATGATGGAGCGCGCAGCGCCCTGCGAGCCGCAAGACTAGGCGCGAGGAGAGAGGTTTGGTTGCTTCAAATGAACGACGAGTAACGACGTATTGCGGCTCGCAGGGCGCTGCCCTCCGGGTTGGCGCTGTGATTGTGCCAGGCTGCGTTGCGCGACTTGAGAAGGGGCGCAACCATTCTCGGCGTCACGCGCCTTGCCTGGCGCAATCACAGCGCCAACGCGCTGCATCATTTACTGTGAGCAGACCCTGACTATGGCTCGCCGTCGCCAGCATGAAGAACACGTCAACCACGAACGCTGGCTGGTGTCCTACGCGGACTTCATCACCTTGCTGTTCGCCTTTTTCGTGGTGATGTACTCCATCTCGTCGATCAACGAAGGCAAGTACAAGGTCATTTCCGAAGCCCTGATCGGGGTCTTCACCGATTCCGATCGCGCGCTCAAGCCGATCCCCATCGGTGACGAGCGGCCGAAGACCGTGACCCCGGCCAAGCCGCTGGTCAAGGACAGTGATCAGGTCGATGCCGGTGTCTCCGGCGCCAGCGATCCGCTCAAGAGCATCGCCGACGACATCAGCGCGGCGTTCGGTGACCTGATCAGCTCCAACCAGATGACCGTGCGCGGCAATGAACTGTGGGTCGAGATCGAGCTCAATTCCAGCCTGTTGTTCGGCAGCGGCGATGCCATGCCCAGCGATATCGCGTTCAACATCATCGACAAGGTCGCGGCGATCCTGAAGCCGTTCGACAACCCGATCCATGTCGAAGGTTTCACCGACGATCAACCGATCCGCACTGCGCAGTATCCGACCAACTGGGAGCTGTCCTCGGCCCGCTCGGCCAGCATCGTGCGCATGCTGGCGATGCAAGGGGTGAATCCCGGTCGCCTGGCGTCGGTGGGCTACGGCGAGTTTCAGCCGGTGGCCAACAACGCCACCGCCGAAGGCCGCGCACGCAACCGTCGCGTGGTGCTGGTGGTGTCGCGCAACCTCGATGTTCGCCGCAGCCTGACCGGTACCGGAACCGCCCACGCGCAACCGGATGCCGCATTGAAGCGTGCTGGCACACAAACTGCACCGACCCCGGTCAAGTCGCCGGTACGAGAGAACGCCGTCAATTCTCCGTCACCCGCATTAACACGTTGAGCTATTTCTCGGCCGATCCGTTCGGTCGGGAGGAACAATCCGAATGAGAGTCTGGGCAGTCGCCAATCAAAAAGGTGGTGTCGGTAAAACCACTTCCTCCATCGCTTTAGCCGGGTTGCTGGCCGAGGCGGGCAAGCGGGTGGTCGTGGTCGATCTCGACCCCCACGGCTCCATGACCAGCTACTTCGGCTACGATCCCGACAGCCTGGAACACAGCAACTACGATCTGTTCCTGCACAAGGGCAACGTGCCACAAGGCCTGCCGGGTCAACTGTTGCTGTCGACCAGTGACGAACGCATTTCCCTGTTGCCGTCCAGCACCGCGCTGGCCACCCTCGAGCGCCAGTCGCCGGGGCAGAGTGGTTTGGGCCTGGTGATTGCCAAGAGCCTGGCGCAACTGTGGCAGGACTTCGATTACGCCGTGATCGACAGCCCGCCCTTGCTCGGCGTGCTGATGGTCAATGCCTTGGCGGCGAGTCAGCAACTGGTGATCCCGGTGCAGACCGAACACCTGGCGGTCAAGGGTCTGGAGCGCATGGTCAACACCCTGGCGATGATCAACCGCTCGCGCAAACAGGCACTGCCTTTCACCATCGTGCCGACCCTGTTTGACCGTCGCACCCAGGCGTCCCTCGGAACCTTGCGCGTGCTGCGCGACAAATTCCCCGACGAAATCTGGCAAGGCTATATCCCGGTGGACACGCGCCTGCGCGATGCCAGTCGTGCCGGGCTGACGCCTTCGCAGTTCGACGGCAAGAGCCGTGGCGTTCTCGCCTACCGTGCGTTGCTCAAGCATCTGCTGGCGGCGCAACTTGTTGCGCAGGTGGCCTGACATGACCTCGATCCCTGTAGGAGCGAGCCTGCTCGCGATAGTCGTCAACGATGACGCGGGAAACCTGGCACCCCGTGGCGCTCTCAGGTTCATCGCGAGCAAGTCGAATCGTCGCACCGTCGCCCCTACAGGTGAGCGTTCATGAACCGGCCATTGAAGACCACTTCGCGCCCGCAACTGGCATTGCAGTCCTACCTGGACAGCTTGCTGCAGGACGTGACCGAAGAATTGACGCTGCCGATAGAGGCAGAGGCCGAGGAGATCGCCACCGAAGCAGTGCTGGACGAGTTCCAGGCAGCGGTGCTCGAAGAGCAGGCCCGTGATGCCGCGGCGGCCGCGCCGGTGCCGGCATCCGTAGCGCCAGTGTTCAAGGCGCCGGTGATCGAAGCCCCGGCGCCGGTCTTGGCGTCCGTTTCGACCATCGCTCCGCTGCTGCAAGCCTTGGTACCGCCGCCTGTTGAAGCGCGGCCAGCCGCTGTCGAAGTGCCGCAAACCCTGGTATCGCCCGTCGTCGAAGTGCATCTGCCACCGAGCAATACGCCGCCACCGATGGACACCGAGGGTCGTCCGTCCTGGGCCGCCGAGCCTTTCGAATGCCTGCTGTTCGATGTCGCCGGCTTGACCCTGGCGGTGCCGTTGGTGTGCCTGGGATCGATCTATTCCCTGGCCGGTCACGAGCTGACGCCCTTGTTCGGCCAGCCGGAATGGTTCCTGGGCATCCTGCCGAGCCAGGCCGGCAACCTCAAGGTGCTCGATACCGCGCGTTGGGTCATGCCCGACCGTTACCGCGACGATTTCAAGCAGGGCCTGCAATACGTGATTTCGGTCCAGGGCTACGAATGGGGCCTGGCGGTGCATCAGGTCAGTCGCTCGTTGCGACTGGACCCGAATGAAATCAAATGGAGAAGTCACCGGGGTCAGCGGCCATGGCTCGCCGGCACGGTGATTGAACACATGTGCGCCTTGCTCGACGTCGCCTCCCTGGCGGAGTTGATCGCCAGTGGCGGGGCAAAGCACATGTCCGGCAGCAAGCCGAACCACAAACCGACAAACATCAAATAAACAACAGGCGACGTCACTCGATGGCGTCGCACGGAACACACACCGCCAGGGCGGTTTCTTGAGGGGTCAGGGTATGAATGACAAGGCAACGGCGGCAAAAGGTTCCGAAGATCCGATCCTGCAATGGGTCACCTTCAAGCTGGACAACGAGACCTACGGCATCAACGTGATGCGCGTCCAGGAAGTCCTGCGCTACACCGAAATCGCCCCGGTCCCGGGTGCCCCGAGCTACGTGCTGGGCATCATCAACCTGCGCGGCAACGTCGTCACCGTGATCGACACCCGTCAGCGCTTCGGCCTGATGAATGCCGAGATCAGCGACAACACCCGTATCGTCATCATCGAAGCCGACAAGCAGGTTGTCGGGATCATGGTCGACAGCGTGGCCGAAGTGGTTTACCTGCGTCAGTCGGAAATCGAAACCGCGCCGAACGTGGGTAACGAAGAGTCCGCCAAGTTCATTCAAGGCGTGTGCAACAAGAACAACGAATTGCTCATCCTGGTCGAACTGGACAAGATGATGAGCGAAGAAGAATGGTCAGAACTGGAGAGTATCTGATTGATTCTTGAGGTTGCGGTCATTGTCCTGTTCCTGTTCTGGGCAGGCACGCTGGCGATGTTCCTGGCCTACATTCGCGCCCAGAAGCAGATCGCCGCACAACAGGCCCTGGGCGATGCGCAGCGCGACCAGCGCATCAAGGACCTGGGCAAACGCGTTGACAACTACCAGAACGGCAACGTGCGCATGGGCGAAGACCTGCATGAACTGCGGGCGATCGTTGCGCCGTTGCCGGACAAACTGGCGCAGCTGGAACAGCGCGACCCGACCAGCCTGTCGTTTGCCCAGGCTGCGCGATTGGTCGGGATGGGCGCCAGCGTCGACGAACTCACCCAGTCCTGCGGCTTGACCCAGGCTGAGGCGGAGTTGATGAGCAAGGTGCACAAGAACTGATTCTTGCGATTGGCCTGAGATCCCCTTCGCGGGCAAGCCCGCTCCCACACTGGATCAATGTCGTACACAAAATTTGTGTTCACAGAAGACCAAATGTGGGAGCGGGCTTGCTCGCGAAGGCGTCCTCGAATGCGCAGCAATCTTCCCCGCGATCCGACTCATTCCTCTCTATCCTCAGACAGGGATTACGCTGTCGTAGTCTCCTGCCTATAACATTCTCAGATTCCACCGTCTTGTGATCGCGACCAGCGATCAGTAGTTTGATCTGCTCAAACATACACAATGCCAGGAAGGCTTATGATCGACATTTTGCGTGGTACACCGCTGTGGGTTTATGCGGTGTTTTTTATTCTGAGTTACTACGGCGTCATCGCCTGTTTCAGGAGCCACGTATCGAAAAGGTCATTGCAGATATCACCCGTGATATTCGTGGCTTTGTCCCTCGCATCGCTCAATCCCTCCCAGGAAATTGCAATCCAGCTTTCAGTCTATGCATTGGGATTGCTTGCGGGGTGGTTGCTGGCACTGCGTTTTTTCTCGTACAACAATGTGCAGTGCGAGGGGCAACATCTGGTTCTACCCGGTACGATCAAGGTACTGATTGTGTATTGGGGCTTTTTTGCCTGGCGTTATTACGAAGGTTACCAGGCGGCCATGTACCCGGAGCTGGCCAATGAAATGTCGGCGGTTGCAGGGGCGGCGCTGGGGGCAGGGCTAATCAATGGTTTGATTGTTGGTCGCAGTTTCAAGCTATTGCGTTTCGTAGGTGCCGGCTTGTCAGCGAAGGCGGCTAAATGATCGGTGTAATATTCAAGTTCGCATTCGCCGGCAAGCCGGCTCCATAACGGGTTCGTAAGCTCAATAATCATCCCCGCGCTCGGTGATGTCCTTCTCCACCATCAACGCATCCGGACCCATCCCCACCGGAAATTTCCCCTTCAGATTCCACGCAAACGCAATGATCTCGGCAATCGTCAGATACAGCTCCTGCGGAATGCTGTCCCCCAGTTCCATACGCGCCAGCAGCCTCACCAACTCGGCATTTTCGTAGATTGGCACTTCGCAGTCGCGGGCGATCCGCAGGATTTCTTCCGCCAGTTCTTCATCGCCCTTGGCGGTGAGGGTGGGGGCGTGGGTGCCGTCGTACTTGAGGGCGATGGCCTGGCGTGGGGCGTTGGGGTTTTTCATGCGGTTTCGTCGACCCAGCGTTGTTCGAGGCGGGTTTGGGGGCCTTGGGGTGGTCTGCCGAGGTGGCAGTCCAGGTCGCCGACGTTCAGGCCGGCGGACACCAGGCGGTCACGCAGCCCGGCCAGGTTGTTTTCGATCAGGCTGGCGGTGTACGGCCGTTCGGCCCAGAGCTGGCCGCACAGGCTGCCCTTGATCAGTTGCGCCTGGATTTGCAGGGGGCCCAAAGGCTCCATGGCGAAGGCCAGTTCGACTCGCCACAGCTGTTGCTTGGGTTCGCGTTCTTCGCGACGCTCCTTTGGCTGTTCTTTCTCGGGGGCGTCCTCGCGCTGGAACTTGACCTGCAAGGGCACGATGTCCTGCAGGTTGCGCATCGGGATTTCCAGTTGCCAGGTGCTCATCAGCCGTCCGTCGGCGGTGACGCCGGTTTGTTCCAGGCTCGACAACTGATGGCTTTGCAGACGTGAAACTGCAGCGGCGGCCAGGCGTAGCAAGTGTTCGAGGTCGTTTTCACCCTCGGCGCTTTGCAGCAGGCGTTCGGGCAGCGGGAAACCGCTCGGCGACGGTTTGGCACTGACCTGACCGAGCATGCCCAGGGCATTGCGGACAAAATTCGGCATGGCCTGGGCCAGGGTGTTGGCGGCGATGATCGCGCCGAGGTTGGTGTGGGCGGGCAAGCCCTGGCTCAACTGCGCAACCAGTTTGAGCAGGTCGCCTTTCATGTCCGGCGCGAGTGTCGGGTTTTGCCCGTTCAGCAGTTTGCTTTCGAGGAACGCACCACTGCTGGCCAGCGCCAGGGCCAGGCCCTTGGGGGTGCTCAGTTGCTGGACATCCGGCAGGCCGGAGAGCAATCGGGCAGCGGCGCTGCGCAATTCGGCAGAGGTCTGGTCCGAGGCCGGAAGGTTCTGCAGGAGCTTGAGCAAGCCATCCAGCGAGCCCTGGCGGCTTTGCTGGTTGACCAGTTGCCGGGTGACCGCCAGTTGTTCCTGGCGGCTGCTCAGCGGCACGAATTTCAATGTCTGGCTGTCTTGCACCTGCGCGCTCAACAAGGTGCCGATGCGCAAGGGCTGCGGACTGTCGATGCTCAGGGTGCTGCCGCTCAACGCGGTGTTGAGCAGGCTCACCATCGAGCGAAACACCATGGGCTGGCCGGGGACCTGCGGCAGCACTTGCGAGGTCAGCACCTTGCCCTGCAGCAGGGTGCCAATGGGCAGTCGCGCGGTGTCGAGGCGGGTGAGGGTGGCGACGCTGGAGGCGATGGCCTGTTGCACCGTCACGGCCAGGTTGCCGGCCGAGGGCTGGGTGACGAGCAGCGTGGTGCCCTGGGCCAGCGGTTGATTGCTGGTGGTCTGGACCGTGGTCTGGCGGCCGCTGTCGAGGGTGACCTTGAGCAGCATCTGGAAAGTCTGGTCCGCCTGCTTGAGCGACAACACTTCGGCCTGTGCGGTTTGACCGACGCTGATCAGCCCCTCCACCGGCGTCAGCAACTTGAGCAGTTCACCGCTGAGCACCTGCGGGCGTGAGGTCGCCGGGAGGGCCTGCGGCAGCGGGAGGATGTTCATTTCGCCTGTCATACGCGGTCACAACCTGAGGAAAATGCACTCTTTAGAGTAGGGCCTGGCATGTATAATGCCGCGCCGTTGTATCCAAAAATGGCGAAAACTTTGCAATTGTTTGACGCAGCTCTCTAGAACAAGACGTCGTTGCATCTATGCTGCATCTCTTTAACGGCCGCGCCAGTGCCGACTTGAACCGTATAAGGCCCGTGAACCCTTGACCAGTCCTGTCCTGCAAACCGTTGCCCTTGCTTGTGAGCGAGACCTTCGGCTGCTCTTCGAAAATCTCGATTTGAGACTGGCCAGTGGCGAAATGATGCAAATCAGTGGCCCCAACGGCAGTGGCAAGACCAGCCTGTTACGCCTGCTCTCTGGGCTGATGCAGCCGACCGCCGGTCAGGTGCTGCTCAACGGTCAGCCGCTGAACGAGCAACGCGGCGAACTGGCGCGCAACCTGCTGTGGATCGGCCACGCGGCCGGGATCAAGGATTTGCTGACACCGGAAGAGAACCTGAGCTGGCTGTGTGCCTTGCATCATCCGGCGAGCCATGAGGCGATCTGGCAGGCGCTGGCTGCGGTCGGGCTGCGCGGATTCGAGGATGTGCCTTGTCACACCCTGTCTGCCGGTCAACAACGCCGCGTCGCGCTGGCGCGTCTGTATCTGGATAGCCCGCCGCTGTGGATCCTCGATGAACCCTTTACCGCCCTAGACAAACAGGGCGTGGCGCAACTCGAAGAGCACCTGGCCGGCCACTGCGAACGCGGCGGCATGGTGGTGTTGACCACTCATCACACGCTGAGCCGGATGCCGGCCGGTTATCGCGACATCGATCTTGGGAGCTGGGCCGTATGAGTGTGTTCGGCCTGTTGGTCGCCCGCGAGGCGCGTCTGCTGTTCCGCCGTCCGGCGGAGCTGGCTAACCCGCTGGTGTTCTTTGCCATCGTCGTTTCGCTGTTCCCGCTGGCCGTCGGACCTGAGTCTCAATTGTTGCAAACCTTGTCTCCGGGGTTGGTCTGGGTGGCGGCACTTTTATCGGTTCTGCTCTCGCTGGACGGGCTTTTCCGCAGTGATTTCGAGGATGGATCCCTTGAGCAGTGGGTCCTTTCGCCGCACCCCCTGGCTCTTCTGGTTTTGGCCAAAGTGCTGGCACACTGGGCTTTTTCCGGCCTGGCACTGGTTTTGCTGGCACCCTTGCTGGCGCTGATGCTCGGTTTGCCTGCCGCCTGTCTGCCGGTGTTGCTGCTTTCGTTGCTGCTCGGTACACCGGTACTGAGCCTGCTCGGTGCAGTGGGTGCGGCGCTGACGGTCGGTTTGAAGCGCGGTGGCCTGTTGCTGGCCCTGCTGATTCTGCCGTTGTACATCCCGGTATTGATCCTTGGCAGTGGCGCCTTGCAGGCAGCCTTGCAGGGAATGCCGGCGACCGGTTATCTCCTGTGGCTTGGTAGCCTGACCGCCCTGGCGATAACCCTGACACCCTTTGCAATAGCTGCTGGCCTGAAGATCAGCGTCGGCGAATAATGAGGTCTGGTTAATTTTTGACCAGTAAAGACCCTGGCTCTTCACAGTAAAGAGCAACCGTGATGGAAACAGTATGAACTGGACGTGGTTTCACAAGCTCGGCTCGCCCAAATGGTTTTACGGCATCAGCGGCAAAATGCTGCCCTGGCTGAGCGTCGCGGCGTTGCTGCTGATCAGCGTTGGCGTGGTCTGGGGCCTGGCCTTTGCGCCGCCGGACTACCAGCAGGGCAACAGCTTCCGCATCATCTATATCCACGTTCCGGCCGCCATGCTGGCGCAGTCCATCTACGTGATGCTGGCGGTGTGCGGCATCGTCGGGCTGGTGTGGAAGATGAAACTGGCAGACGTCGCCCTGCAATGCGCGGCGCCCATCGGTGCGTGGATGACTGCCGTAGCGCTGGTCACCGGCGCGATCTGGGGCAAACCGACCTGGGGCTCGTGGTGGGTCTGGGATGCACGCCTGACGTCCATGCTTATCCTGCTGTTCCTGTACTTCGGTCTCATTGCGCTGGGCAACGCGATCAGCAATCGTGACAGTGCGGCCAAGGCCTGTGCGGTGCTGGCGATTGTCGGCGTGATCAACATCCCGATCATCAAGTACTCGGTGGAGTGGTGGAACACTCTGCACCAGGGCGCGACTTTCACCCTAACCGAAAAACCGGCAATGCCTGCCGAGATGTGGCTGCCATTGCTGCTGACGGCGCTGGGTTTCTACTGTTTCTTCGGTGCGGTGCTGTTGCTGCGCATGCGACTTGAAGTGCTCAAGCGTGAAGCCCGGGCCAGTTGGGTCAAGGCCGAAGTGGAAAACAGCCTGGAGGTCGCTCGATGAGTTTTGCTTCATTCGGCGACTTCATCGCCATGGGTCATCATGGCCTGTATGTCTGGTCAGCCTATGGCATCTGCCTGGCGGTATTGGCCCTCAACGTGGCGGCGCCGATCCTGGCCCGCAAGCGGTATCTGCAACAAGAGGCGCGTCGTCTGCGCCGGGAGAACGGCAAGTGAATCCGCTGCGCAAAAAGCGTCTTATCATCATTCTCGCGATCCTGGTCGGGGTCGGCGCTGCCGTCGGCCTGGCCCTGAGCGCCCTGCAGCAGAACATCAACCTGTTTTACACACCGACCCAGATCGCCAACGGCGAAGCCCCGCATGACACGCGCATTCGCGCCGGTGGCATGGTAGAGAAGGGCTCGCTGGAGCGTTCCAGCGATTCCCTGGATGTGAAATTCGTCGTCACCGACTTTAATAAATCCGTGACCATCACCTATCGCGGCATCCTTCCGGACCTGTTCCGCGAAGGGCAGGGCATCGTCGCCCTGGGCAAGCTCAATGCCGATGGCGTGGTGGTGGCCGATGAAGTGCTGGCCAAGCACGACGAGAAGTACATGCCGCCGGAAGTGACCAAGGCGTTGAAAGACAGCGGTCAATCGGCTCCAACGCCCGCGAAGGAGGGTTGATCCATGACATCCGGCATCTTTATTCCCGAACTGGGTCATCTGGCGATGATCCTGGCCCTGTGCTTCGCCCTGGCCCAGGCCGTGGTCCCGCTGTTCGGTGCCTGGCGCGGTGACCGCCTGTGGATGAGCCTGGCCCAGCCGGCCGCCTGGGGGCAGTTCAGCTTTCTGCTGTTTGCCTTCGGTTGCCTGACCTACGCCTTCATGGTCGATGACTTCTCCGTGGCCTATGTGGCCAACAACTCCAACAGCGCCTTGCCGTGGTACTACAAATTCAGCGCGGTGTGGGGTGCCCACGAGGGTTCCCTGCTGTTGTGGGCTTTGATTCTCGGTGGCTGGACCTTCGCGGTGTCGGTGTTCTCCCGGCAGTTGCCACAGGTCATGCTGGCCCGCGTGCTGGCGGTGATGGGCATGATCAGCACCGGTTTCCTGCTGTTCCTGATCATGACCTCCAACCCGTTCAAGCGCATCCTGCCGCAAATGCCCAGCGACGGTGCCGACCTCAACCCCTTGCTGCAAGACATCGGCCTGATCGTGCACCCGCCGATGCTGTACATGGGCTACGTCGGTTTCTCGGTGGCCTTCGCCTTCGCCATCGCCGCGCTGATGGGCGGTCGCCTGGATGCCGCGTGGGCGCGCTGGTCGCGTCCGTGGACCATCGTGGCCTGGGCGTTCCTCGGCATCGGCATCACCCTCGGTTCGTGGTGGGCGTACTACGAACTCGGCTGGGGCGGCTGGTGGTTCTGGGACCCGGTGGAAAACGCCTCGTTCATGCCATGGCTGGTGGGTACCGCGCTGATTCACTCGCTGGCGGTCACGGAAAAACGTGGCGTGTTCAAAAGCTGGACAGTGTTGCTGGCCATCGCTGCGTTCTCGTTGAGCCTGCTGGGCACCTTCCTCGTGCGTTCCGGCGTGTTGACCTCGGTGCACGCCTTTGCCTCCGATCCGGAACGCGGCGTGTTCATCCTGATTTTCCTGCTGTTCGTGGTCGGCGGTTCATTGACGCTGTTCGCCCTGCGCGCGCCGGTGGTCAAGAGCCAGGTCGGCTTCAACCTCTGGTCCCGGGAAACCCTGCTGCTGGGCAACAACCTGGTGCTGGTGGTGGCCGCCTCGATGATCCTGCTGGGCACCTTGTATCCACTGATTCTCGATGCCATGACCGGCGCCAAGCTGTCGGTCGGCCCGCCGTACTTCAACGCGCTGTTCATTCCGTTGATGGCGTTGTTGATGGTGGTGATGGCGGTCGGCGTGATCGTGCGCTGGAAAGACACCCCGGTGAAATGGCTGCTGAGCATGCTGACGCCGGTATTGCTCGGCAGTGCGACCATGGCCGTGGTGGCTGGCGTAGCCTACGGCGACTTCAACTGGGCAGTGCTCGCGACCTTCATGCTCGCCGCCTGGGTGCTGTTGGCCGGTGCACGTGACATTGTCGACAAGACCCGCCACAAAGGCCTGATCAAAGGCCTGCCAACCCTGACCCGCAGCTACTGGGGCATGCAGATCGCTCACCTGGGCATTGCCGTGTGTGCGCTGGGTGTCGTGCTGTCGAGCCAGAACAGTGCCGAGCGTGACCTGCGCCTGGCGCCGGGCGAGTCCATGGACCTGGCCGGTTATCACTTCATCTTTGAAGGCGCCAAGCACTTCGAAGGCCCGAACTTCACGTCCGACAAGGGCACCGTCCGGGTGATCCGCAACGGCAAGGAAATCAGCGTGCTGCACCCGGAAAAACGCCTGTACACCGTGCAGAACTCGGTGATGACCGAAGCGGGCATCGACGCCGGTTTCACCCGCGACCTCTATGTCGCCCTCGGTGAACCGCTGGGTAACGGCGCCTGGGCTGTGCGCGTACACGTCAAACCCTTCGTGCGCTGGATCTGGTTCGGTGGTTTGCTGACCGGCTTCGGTGGTTTGCTGGCGGCGCTGGATCGGCGTTATCGGGTCAAGGTAAAAAGCCGCGTGCGCGAAGCACTGGGCCTGTCGGGAGCCACTGCATGAAGCGTTGGTTGATGTTGTTGCCACTGGCGATTTTTCTGGTGGTTGCCGTGTTTCTCTACCGTGGGTTGTACCTGGATCCGGCCGAGTTGCCTTCGGCCATGATCGGCAAGCCGTTCCCGGAGTTTTCCCTGCCGGCGGTGCAGGGCGACAAGACCCTGACCCGCGCCGACATTCTGGGCAAGCCGGCGCTGGTCAACGTCTGGGGCACCTGGTGCATTTCCTGCCGGGTCGAGCACCCGGTGCTGAACAAGCTGGCCCAGCAGGGTGTGGTGATCTATGGCATCAACTACAAGGACGTCAACGCCGATGCCTTGAAGTGGCTGACGGACTTCCACAACCCGTATGTACTGGACATCCGTGACGACCAAGGCTCGCTGGGCCTGAATCTCGGTGTGTACGGCGCGCCGGAGACCTTCTTCATCGACGCCAAGGGTATCATCCGTGACAAGTTCGTCGGGGTGATCGACGAGCAGGTCTGGCGCGAAAAACTGGCGGGCAAGTACCAGGCGCTGGTCGATGAGGCCAAGCCATGAAGCGCTGGATTGCTACCGCTGTCCTGGGCTTGAGTATGGCCGGTGTAGCCCACGCGGCCATCGACACCTATGAGTTTGCCAAGGAAGGTGACCGCGAGCGTTTTCGTGAACTGACCAAGGAGCTGCGTTGCCCCAAGTGCCAGAACCAGGACATTGCCGATTCCAACGCACCGATTGCCGCCGACCTGCGCAAAGAGATTTTCCGCATGCTCGGCGAGGGCAAGGACAATCAGCAGATCATCGACTTCATGGTCGACCGCTACGGTGATTTCGTCCGCTACAAACCTGCGTTGAACGCCAAGACTGCCTTGCTCTGGTTCGGCCCCGCCGGCTTGCTGCTGGGGGGGGGCGTGATCATCGCGGTGATCGTCCGCCGTCGTCGCGTGCAACGCGCCGGCACCCCGGGCTCGCTGTCTGCCGAGGAGCGCTCGCGCCTCGACCACCTGTTGGATAAAACCAAGAATGATTGATTTCTGGCTCGCTGCAGGTCTGCTGCTTCTGGTTGCCCTGAGTTTTCTGTTGATCCCGGTTTTGCGCAGCCGTCGTGCCCAGCGTGAAGAGGATCGTACCGCCTTGAACGTCGCGCTTTATCAGGAGCGCGTGGCTGAGTTGCAGACTCAGCAGGAAGAGGGCGTGCTCGACGCGGCACAAATGGACGCCGGTCGCGCCGAAGCCGCCCGTGAGTTGCTGGCGGACACCGAAGGCGTCGAAGCGCCGCGGGTGTCGCGACTGGGCAAACCCCTGCCGTTGCTGGCGGCCGTTCTGGTGCCGGTGCTGGGCCTGGGGCTGTACATGCATTACGGCGCCAGCGATAAGGTCGAGTTGACCCGCGAATTCTCCCTGGCACCCAAGTCGATGGAAGAAATGACCCAGCGCCTGGAGCGTGTGGTCGCCGCTCAACCGGACTCCGCCGAAGGCATGTACTTCCTCGGTCGCACCTACATGGCTCAGGATCGCCCGGCGGACGCGGCGAAGATGTTCGAGCGCACGGTGAACCTGGCCGGTCGTCAACCCGAACTGCTCGGTCAATGGGCCCAGGCGCAGTACTTCGCCGATGGCAAGAAGTGGTCGGACAAGGTCCAGGCCCTGACCGACGAAGCGCTCAAGGCCGATCCGAAAGAAGTCACCAGCCTCGGCCTGCTCGGCATTGCCGCGTTTGAAGGCGAGCGTTATCAGGACGCCATCGATTACTGGAATCGCCTGTTGGCGCAGTTGCCGCCGGACGACCCGTCCCGGGAGGCGCTGCAAGGCGGGATCACCCGAGCCACGGAGAAACTGGTGGCCAGTGGTGGCAAGGTTGCGCAAGCATCGGCGGCCAAGTCCACGGCGTTGCTCAAGGTCAGCGTCGATCTGGCGGCGGAGCTCAAAACCAAGGTTCAGCCTGGCGACAGCGTGTTCATCTTCGCCCGTGCGGTCTCCGGTCCGCCGGCCCCGCTGGCGGTCAAGCGCATGACCGTGGCCGACCTGCCGGTGACCGTCGAGCTGAGCGATGCCGACGCGATGATGCCGCAATTGAAACTGTCGAACTTCCCTGAAGTCCAACTGGTTGCGCGCATTTCCCGTGCCGGCAAACCGACCGCCGGCGAGTGGATCGGTCGCAGCCAGCCTTTGGCCAGCAGCACCACGGCGCCGCAAACACTGACCATCGACAGCCCGGACAAATAACAGGAAAACGCTACCATGACCGCCATCGCTCGTATTGCCCTGCTCAGCGTCGTTTTGGGGTTAAGCGCTTGTGCGGTCCAGCGACCACCGGAGCAAACAGCTCCGCCGCCGATTCCGCGGTCGCAGCCCAGTCCTACGCCATCGACGTCGCCGGTACCGAGCAAGCCGTCTGTTCCGGTAAAGCCCTCCAAGCCGCTGCCACGCACGTCTGCCAGCTTTGCGCCACCACCGGGGGGCAATAGCCATTGGGATCCGAAGCTTGGGGTTTATGTGCTTGATGATCAGCCCAATACCTTTTATCGCCAGCGTACCTATTACCGCTGGGATAACGGCTGGAGCCGGTCGATCAGTCCGAAGGGGCCGTGGGAGGAGACTGATATTCACGGTGTACCGGGTGGGCTGGGACGGCAATTCGGGCAGTAACGCACTAAGGCGACCTTCGGGTCGCTTTTTGTGCCTGCTGAAATGTGATTGCCGGGCCAATGTTGAACCCCTGTGGGAGCGGGCTTGGTCCGGGCGGCGATCCGACGAAGGCGGCCTGACAGCCGACCTGTCTTTTGTTGACTGTGCACATATCCGTTTTTTGGGTAACGGCGGCTTATGGTTTCGCCCTTACGGCGACTCCCTTTTTTACAAGCGCCCGGAGTGCCGGCCCAGTAAAAAAAGAAGCAAAAAACGCTCGCCCCGAACGTACGGCCCCTCGCTGAGGCTCGGGGTTCCTTCGCTGCGGTATTCATCCGGGGGCATTGCCCTCCGGTCGGCTTCGCTTCGACCTACATGCAATGAGTTCGACTGCGTCGAACGGCGCTGCGCGCCCATCCCCGGATGAACACCTCCGCTCAGCCTGCCGAGGGGGCGGGTGGATCAAGATCAAAAGCGGCAGGCGAGCTAACGCTCGGCCTGTTGAGTGGTGGGGTGGTACGCATTCCCCCCTGTAGGAGTTGCCGCAGGCTGCGATCTTTTGATCTTGATCTTCCGCCTCTTCGACATGGTCAAAAATCAAAATAAAAAGATCGCAGGGTATGACTCACCCACATAGGTAACAAAACAGTTCAAGCACATAGGTAACAGTTTTTAACCGGCACTGGTCGAACACCCTGAGCCTATACCGTGATCGGGTGGAAAACCTGCTGGTGCAACGGGTGCAGGTGATGGATCATTCGCCGGGCCAGCGGGCTGATAGGGTGCAAGCGCAGTCAGGATGGTTTGCCGGTGCTCCAGCAAGTGTGGCGACAAATGAAGAGGGTGTTTTGATGGCGGGCAGGTTGATCTATCTCATCGGGCCTTCAGGTTCGGGCAAGGACAGCCTGCTGGATGCCGCGCGAAAGCGGTTGGCCGAACGCGGCTGCCGTATCGTGCGCCGGGTCATTACCCGCTCGGCTGAAGCCGTGGGCGAGGCGGCGCTGGGTGTCAGTGCGCAGCAATTCGCCGATATGGAAGCTCAAGGCGCGTTTGCCCTGAGCTGGCACGCCAATGGGTTGTCCTATGGCATCCCGCGGGAAATCGACGATTGGTTGGCTGCCGGCGAGGACGTGCTGGTCAATGGCTCTCGGGGGCATTTGCAGAACACGCGCCAGCGCTATCCAGACGTATTGGTGCTGTTGCTGACTGTGGATCAAGCGGTACTGCGCCATCGCTTGCTGGAGCGCGGGCGAGAATCGTTGATCGAGATCGATCAGCGCCTGGCGCGCAATGCGCGATTCAACGAACGGCTTTTGGCCGACGACCCGACCGCGCACGTGCTCGACAACTCCGGGCCGCTGGAGTCCACGGTCGAATGCTTGCTGGCCTGTATTGACGAGCAATCCCGCTGTGCCTGACGTTGCAGTGCATCGTCGAGTTGCAGCCGAAGTCGCCGGTGTTGACCCATGTCGGGCACTCCCTGGATGCGTGGTTGATAGAGCATCGTGGTGATTTTCAAAGCATTGCCCGGAAACTGTTCAATGCCTTGACCGACTGAACCAAGCCTTGACGTAACAATAGATCGAGATAAGTGTCAGTGTTCATCGGTGGGGCCTTCAGTTGCTTGCGCTGTCGTTGTGCCGCGGCGACCACTGCTGCCGGATCCAGGTCGAAAAGGTCATTGACGAACTCGTCGGGGTGCTGGGCCTCGATGCCATAAGGTTGCAGCGCGGTGCGGGGGAAGTCTTTCTGGTTGAAGGTGACAATGACGCTGGCGTTGCTACGAATGGCAGCCGCCAGGACATGTCGGTCATCCGCATCGGGCAGCGTCAGTCCCTGTATCAAAGCTTCGTATCCCGACACGCAGGCGTCGGGAATCGCCAGATCCATTAGCTCGCAGGTGCGATTCAATTGCGTGGCGTTGAGATCCGGGCGGTTTTTCAGCAGATTGCGTTTCCATTCATCGTGTATTGCCACTGACCATTTCGCCCTGAAAAGCCCGGAGAGCGCTAGCCACATCAGAAAGTCTCTCAAGGGCGCGGGGTAAAGCACGCAAGCGTCATATACAGCGGTAAATGAAGAGTGCCTCACTCGTATCCTGTCCTTAACGCCTGTGCCTGCTCGGCGAGAAGCAGCATTGCCTGCTCGCTGGCGGTGTCGCGCCGGTTTTTATAGTCCATCAAATCGGCAAAACGCACACGTCGGTGCTTGCCGGTTTTGTGGTAGGACAGTTCGCCGGATTCGAGCAGTTTGATCAGGTGTGGACGTGAGACATTGAGCAGGTCTGCCGCTTCTTGCGTAGTCAGTTCAGCGTGAACCGGGACTACTTTCACAGCGTTACCTGCTGCGAGTTCCGCCAGAATATCGACTAGCAAACGGAGCGCCGAGGTGGGCAGTTCGATGTTATGTGCTTCGTTCTGCTCATCGAATATCTGGATGTGCTGAGTTTCGAACTGGGTGGCGAGATAGGCAGCCAGGGTGCGTTGCCCCTCGATTGCGGCCTGTATTTCGTGTTTCGCAGGCAAATTGATTGGCGGATGAATGACGGTCGACATGACGGCTTCCAATTTCTGAATAATCGATTTCAGCAGGCTATTCGAATTAATCGAAAATCGCAATAAACGAAACCTATGGCTTCAAACCTCGTTCTTCAACAACCCATGCACATACTCCACAAATGCCCGAGCCTTGGCGCTGGCCATTCTCCCGGTGGGGAACACAGCCCACAGGTCCTGGTTCGGCACTGTCCAGTCCTTCATCACTTCCCGGACCGAACCGTCGGCCAGTTCCGGCGCGAACATCCATTGCGAGGCCATGGTCAGTCCTTGATGGGCCAGCACGGCTTCACGCAGGCCTTCGGCGGCGTTGACACGGATCCGGCCGTTGACGATCACCGATTGCTTCTCGCCGGCCTTGTTGAATTGCCAATTGGCGCCGTCACCGAGGGTGTAGACGATTGCCTGATGCTTGGACAGGTCGGCGGGGCAGGTGGGGTCGCCGTGTTTTTCGAAGTACGCTGGCGTACCCAGTACCATGCGCCGACATTCGGCGATCTTGCGCGCGGTCAGACCCGAGTCGCTCAACACGCCCATGCGCAGGGCGATATCGACGCCTTCTTCCACCAGATTAACGTTGCGATCGTCGAGCATCAGGTCGATGTTCAGCTCCGGGTGTTGCGCCAGGAAGGGGCCCAGGTGCGGAACGATGTGCAGCCGACCGAAGGTGACCGGCGCGCAGATACGCAGGTTGCCACTCAGCCCACTGGCGGAACCGCGTGCGGCGTTGTCGGCCTCGTCGGCTTCTTCGATGGCACGCTTGGCCCGTTCGAAAAAGGCCATCCCGGCCTCGGTAGGCGTCAGGCCGCGGGTAGAGCGCAGCAACAACCGCACCGCCAGACGTGATTCGAGTTGCGCGATGGTTTTCGACACGGCCGGTTGGCCGATGCTCAGGCGTCGTGCCGCGGCGGAAAACGAGCCGGTTTCCACCACGTAGACGAAGGTTTCCATTGCGCCGAGGCGGTCCATTGAGGGTCCTTGTGCAAAATCTTGAGGATGTCGCAAGTCAACGGTGTTAAGCCGTCGCCAATGATGCCTTCGGCGAAACACTCAAGAACCGCAACAACGCCAGCAGCGGAAACGCGCTGCCGACGATCACGATCCACAGCCAGCCGCCCTGTTCGTACACGGCGCTGGCCACCGAAGAACCGAAGGCGCCGCCGATGAAGATGCTGGTCATGTATAGCGCATTCAGGCGGCTGCGGCTTTTGCCGTCGAGGGCGTACACCGCGCGTTGGCCAAGGACCATGTTCATCTGCACGCAGAAGTCCAGCACCACGCCGGTCACGGCCAGGCCGATGACACTGTAGGCCGGATGGATGAACGCCGGCATAAAACTCAGGCTGGCGAACAGCAGGGCCAGCAACGATGCGATACGGGTGTGGCCGGCATCGGCCAGGCGTCCGGCGATCGGGGCGGCGATGGCGCCGATGGCACCTACCAACGCGAAAATCGCGATCTCGCTTTGCGACAAACCGTGATTGCGCGCCAGCTCCAGCGGCACGGCGGTCCAGAACAGGCTGAACGTGGCAAACATGCAGCCCTGGTAAAACGCACGCTGACGCAGCACCGGTTGTTTGCACAACAGCGTCCACAGCGAGCCCAGCAACTGGCCATAGGAGGCGCTGTGATCAGGCTCACGCTTGGGAATGGTCACGGCCAGCACGATGCTGATGGCCGCCATCAGCACGGCGGCAATCACAAACATCGCGCGCCAGCCGAAGTGGTCGGCCACCACGCTGGACACTGGCCGGGCCAGCAGAATGCCGAGCAGCAAACCGCCCATGATTCCGCCCACCACACGGCCACGGGTTTCTTCCGGCGCCAGGTGTGCGGCCAGTGGAATCAGGATCTGCACCGAAACCGAGCTGAACCCCACCAACAGCGAAATCAGCAGGAACACGTTCGGCTGATCGGTGAGCGCAGCACCCAGCAGGCTGGCAATCGCCACCAGGGTGGTGATGATCATCAACCGGCGGTTCTCCAGCAGATCCCCCAGCGGCACGAGGAAAAACAGCCCCAGCGCATAGCCGATCTGGGTCAGGGAAACGATGAGGCTGGCCATGGTGTTGCTCAGGCCGATGTCCGGGGCGATCAGGCCGATGATCGGCTGGGCGTAGTAGATGTTGGCGACAATGGCGCCGCAGCAAAAGGCGAACAGCAGCACCATGCCTCGAGTCATTGTCGCGGTGCCGTGGGGCACCTGGGTCGCTGGGTTCATAACGGGTCTCGCTGTACGGAAAGGAATGCGCGCAGGCTAACGGGATGACTGAAACGGCGGAAGCGGGATTGGAGTGATAGCTATCATTCCATTGCGGAATGACTAACGGACGCGTGTGTCGTCCGCCTGATGGCCTTGCGTCAGAAGATCGAAGGTCAATGATACATTCACTTACATCTTGTTCGATAGCGTGCTTATGTTCTCTCTCCACGTCTCATGACCCGAGGGCCGCTCCATGAATGTGAAGTTTCGTCAGCTGATTCGCCGGGTTTCAGTCGTCACCTTGATCAGCGTATTCAGCGCTGGCCTGGTGCAGGCCGAAGATGCGCCGGGCACGCGCATCGGTGTACGCGGCGAAATCACCGGTGTCAGTCCGGACGTTGTGAAGGTCCACGCCAACAGCGGCGACAACCTGGTGATCAACCTGACCCAGGACACCAAGGTCCGCGCCGTGACCCTGGCCAACATCGAAGACATCAAGCCCGGCAGCTACATTGGCTCCGCAGCCATTCCCCAGGAGGATGGCACGCTCAAGGCCCTGGAGGTCCATGTGTTCCCGCCGGAACTGGCCGGCAGTGGCGACGGTCATCGGCCCTTCGATCTGGTCAAGGGCAGCAGCATGACCAACGGCAGCGTCGGCGACCTGGTGGTGAGCAATGGCCGGGTGCTGACCGTCAACTACAAGGGTGGCCAACAGAAGATCTTGGTGCCCGAAGACGTTCCCATCGTCAACCTGATGCCGGCCGATCGCAGCCTGTTGAAGGTGGGCGTGAAGATCGTGACTTTTGTCACGCAGGGCGCTGACGGCACGCTCACCGCTCAATCCATCTCGGCGGGCAAGGATGGCGTGACGCCGCCGATGTAGCCGACGCATGGCAACCGGCCATCTGAAGAAAAGCCCGCACGGCCCCGGCAGCTAGAATCTACTGGGGGGATCACTTCAATGTGTCCTTACAAGCGGGAGTATCACGATGAAAATCGTATCTTCGCTGGCGTTAGTGGTAGCGGTCGGTTGGATCTCTGGGTGCTCGACAGTGCCTGACAGTCAGGTCACCAGCGTTCCCCTGAATGCTACATCCGATAATCCCGGGAATATTGCCCGGTTGATCATGATGCCCGGTGATAACGCAACAACGTTCTGGGTTGAGGTCAGCGGCGAGGGCATAGGCAGCACATTGCCAGGTCGGTTGACGGCCTACATCTATCCGGGAAGCTGTGGGAACCTGGGTTCGAAACCCGCCTATGACATGAATGACGGTCCAAATGCCCGGTTCTATTCGCAAGCGTCGAACCAGCGCTTCTGGAAAAGCGCGCCGGTCGCCGTCGAGACCCTTCGAGCCGGCGGCTACGCCCTGGTGGTGCGTCAAAGCCCGGTCGATGGTCATCAGGCCATTTTCTGCGGCAATTTGAGCTAAAAATGCACCCCTGTAGGAGCTGCCGCTGATCTTGATGTTAGAAAACAGGACCAAGATCAAAAGAACGCAGCCTGCGGCAGCTCCTACAGTCGTTTGGGTGTTCACAAAAAAGGCGACCTGTGCAGGTCGCCTTTTTCATTGCCGCTCAGCGATCACTTGCCGCTGTAGATCTGGTCGAAAATCCCGCCATCGTTGAAGTGGGTCTTCTGCACGGTGCGCCAGTCGCCGAAGGTCTTCTCGACGGACAGGAAGTCCACTTTCGGGAAACGGTCGGTGTACTTGGCCAGCACGGCCGGGTCACGCGGGCGCAGGTAATTGGCGGCAGCGATCTCCTGGCCTTGCGGCGACCACAGGTACTTCAGGTATTCCTCGGCGGCGGCGCGGGTGCCTTTCTTGTCGACGGTTTTGTCGACCACCGACACCGGTGGCTCGGCTTCGGCGGAAACGCTTGGGTAGATCACTTCGAACTGATCACGGCCGAACTCGCGGGCGATCATTTCCGCTTCGTTCTCGAAGGTCACCAGCACGTCGCCGATCTGGTTGGTCATGAAGGTGGTGGTGGCGGCGCGGCCACCGGTATCGAGAACCGGCGCCTGCTTGAACAGCTTGCCGACGAAGTCTTTGGCCTTGTTCTCGTCACCGCCATTTTTCAGCACGTAGCCCCAGGCCGAGAGGTAGGTGTAGCGACCGTTCCCCGAAGTCTTCGGGTTCGGCACGATGACTTGCACGCCATCCTTGAGCAGGTCCGGCCAGTCTTTCAGGGCTTTCGGGTTGCCTTTGCGCACGATGAACACGGTGGCCGAGGTGAACGGCGCGCTGTTGTTCGGCAGGCGCGTGACCCAGTTTTCCGGGACCAGTTTGCCGTTGTCCGCCAGGGCATTGATGTCGGTGGCCATGTTCATGGTGATGACATCCGCCGGCAGGCCGTCGATCACCGAGCGTGCCTGTTTGCTGGAGCCGCCGAAGGACATCTGCAGGGTGATGTTTTCGTTGTGCTCGGCTTGCCAGTGTTTCTGGAACGCAGTGTTGTAGTCCTTGTAGAAGTCGCGCATCACGTCGTAGGAAACGTTGAGCAGGGTCGGTGCCGCCTGGGCGATGTTGCCCAGGGCCAGGCCAGCGGCGAGAAGCGAGGCGCCAAAGAGTTTTTTCACTGCGAATTCCTTGTTCTATTTGTAGGAGCTGCCGAAGGCTGCGATCTTTTGATCTTCTGTTTTTAAAAGCAAGATCAAAAGATCGCAGCCTGCGGCAGCTCCTATAGGTTATTTGTTGGTTTCAAAGCACCCGACTATA
This sequence comes from Pseudomonas sp. PDM32, assembly GCF_019219225.1. Classification (NCBI taxonomy): domain Bacteria; kingdom Pseudomonadati; phylum Pseudomonadota; class Gammaproteobacteria; order Pseudomonadales; family Pseudomonadaceae; genus Pseudomonas; species Pseudomonas sp. PDM32. Next base: position 502,961 of record NZ_JAHUWE010000002.1, on the reverse strand, counting down.
GCCGGGCTCGTTTAGTCCTTTAAAGATTAAAAAGCTCTTTGCTTATTCCAGTTTTTTAAACAGTGCGTTGCCGCAACGGGAGCAGAATGCAGCACCGTGTTCATGGCTGTTTTTCTTGCACACCGGGCAGTCGTGTTGAAGTTGATCGCCGCGCATGGCGTTGGCCAGTTCAGCGGTGAAAATCCCGGTTGGCACGGCGATGATCGAATAACCGGTGATCATCACCAGCGACGAAATCACCTGGCCCAGCGGCGTCTTCGGCACGATGTCGCCGAAGCCCACGGTGGTCAGCGTCACGATAGCCCAATAGATGCCTTTGGGAATGCTGGTGAAGCCATGTTCCGGGCCTTCGATCACATACATCAGCGTGCCGAAAACCGTCACCAGCGTGCAGACGCTAACCAGGAACACCACGATTTTCTGTTTGCTGCCGCGTAGCGCCGACATCAGGTAGTTGGCTTGCTTGAGATAAGGGCTGAGCTTGAGCACGCGGAAGATCCGCAGCATGCGGATGATCCGGATAATCAGCAGATACTGCGCATCGGCGTAATACAGCGCGAGGATGCCGGGCACGATGGCCAGCAGGTCCACCAGTCCGTAAAAGCTGAAGGCGTAGCGCAGGGGTTTGGGCGAGCAGTACAGGCGCAGGATGTATTCGCCGAGGAAGATCACCGTGAAGCCCCACTCGATATAGGCGAGTACATCGGCGTAGTTACGGTGAATGCTGTCGATGCTGTCGAGCATCACGATCACCAGGCTGGCGAGGATGATCAACAGCAGGATGCCGTCGAAGCGCCGACCCGCCTGGGTGTCGGTCTGGAAAATCATGACGTAAAGGTCTTCACGCCAGTGTTTGTTGCTGTCCATGGATAACGCCTGACTCGATGATCAGCGCAGCCTAGGTTGATTCTCCCCGGTAGCGCAAGGCGCGCTTTCGACTGTGGCTTTGCCGAGCATCTGAACAACCGTGCGGATCAGCCAGCAGGCGAGAATGAACGGCGCGGTCAGCGTGGGCAGGCCGATGGCGGCAAACACCGGCGTCAGCAACAGCGCCAGGCCGATGCCGACCAGCGGCAGCCACGGTTGGCGACGCTGGGAGCTGAAGGCGAGGGCGGCGAGTACGGCGTTGTAGCCGCCGAGGCCGAGCAGGGCGGTGTAGAAGTCGTGCTGCAGCAGGCTCCAGCCCATGCCCGCACCAGACGCCAACAACGCCCAGCAGAAGGCGCGGCGATCAGCGATCAGCAAACCAGCGGCAATCATTGCACCGGCCAGCGGATGACCGAGGAACATCACCTGGCCGATGCCTTTGAAAGGGGCGGCGAGCATGTTCAGGGTGCTGACCTCGATCAAATGCGCCTCTGTCGAGGGCGTGGCGAAGCACAGCAGCACCCAGCTCAGCACCACGAATGGCGTGGTGTAGGCGGGGAGGTATTGGCCGAACCGGACGCGCTTGAGCCACTGTTGGGTGAACATCGCGCTCAGGCCACCGGCGGCCAGAATCAGCGGCGGCATCATCGCCGACCAAGGGAAGTACAGGCTCAGCAACAGACCGAGCAGAACGCCGTTGTAGCTGAACAACCCGGCCTGACGGTCAGCCTTGGCGTAGTTGCGACGTTGCGCGGTGAACAACCCGGCGACACCGCCGAGCAAGGCGCCGCCCAGCAAGGCGGGCGCAGTGAACAGGATTGCCAGGAGGCACAGCAGGCCGCACAACGGATTACGCTGGAGAAAGATCTGGCTGAAGCCGTTGAGCAAGGCTTCGGCCCAGTCGGGGCAGTGGGTGTTGAAGTGGTTGGCAGGCATGATGGAGTCTGGGGGCAGTAGGAAAAACCAATGTTTTGCACAAACTCTGTGGCGAGGGAGCTTGCTCCCGCTGGGCTGCAAAGCAGCCCCAAGCTCGGTGAATGCGGTTTCTCTGTGGAAACCGTCATGCCGAAGCGACGACTGCTACGCAGTCGAACGGGAGCAAGCTCCCTCGCCACAAAAAAGCGTTCGCTAGATCAATGTCTCGATACGCAGAGAGTTAGTCGATCCCGGCTGCCCAAAGGGCACACCGGCGGTGATCAATAAGGTGTCGCCACGCTGCGCCATACCTTGGGCCTGGGCGATCTCCAGCGCTGTGGAGCAGACTTCATCGACCTGGCGCAGGCGATCGTTGACCACCGAATGCACACCCCAGGCCACGCTCAGGCGACGGGCGGTCTGCAGGTTCGGCGTCAGGTTGAGGATCGGCACGGTCGGCCGCTCCCGCGCCGCACGTAGGCTCGACGCGCCGGACTCGCTGTAATTGACCAGCACCGCCACTGGCAGCACGTTGCTGATACGGCGAATGGCGCAGCTGATCGCGTCGGAAACGGTGGCCTCGGCTTTCGGTCGGCTGACGTCGAGTTGAGTCTGGTAGTCCGGACCGTTTTCCACCTGGCGGATGATCTTGCTCATCATCTGCACGGCTTCGAGCGGGTATTCGCCGGACGCGGTTTCCGCCGACAGCATCACCGCGTCCGCCCCTTCGGCCACGGCGTTGGCGACGTCTGTGACTTCGGCGCGGGTGGGCGCCGGCGAGAAGCGCATCGACTCCAACATCTGCGTGGCCACCACCACCGGTTTGCCGAGCTGGCGGCAGGTGCTGATGATGTTCTTCTGGATCTGCGGCACGCTTTCGGCCGGCACTTCCACGCCCAGGTCACCCCGGGCGACCATGATCGCATCGCTCAATTCGGCGATCTCGCGCAGTTGTTCGACAGCCGAAGGCTTCTCGATCTTGGCCATCAGGAAGGCCTTGTCGCCGATCAGGCTGCGGGCTTCGCGGATGTCGTCGGGACGTTGCACGAACGACAGCGCCACCCAGTCCACGCCCAGCTCCAGACCGAAGGTCAAGTCGCGGCGATCCTTGGCGGTCAGCGGGCTCAGGTCGAGCACCGCTTGCGGCACGTTCACGCCTTTGCGGTCCGACAGTTCACCGCCATTGATCACGGTGGTGTCGATGGCGTCGGCATACTTGGTCACGACCCGCAGGCGCAACTTGCCGTCGTCCAGCAGCAGGTCCATGCCCGGCTCGAGCGCGGCGATGATTTCCGGGTGGGGCAGGTTGACCCGGCGCTCATCGCCCGGCGTGGCGTCGAGGTCCAGGCGCAAGGCCTGGCCGCGTACCAGTTGCACCTTGCCTTCGGCGAACTTACCGACCCGCAGTTTCGGGCCTTGCAGGTCCATCAGGATGCCCAATGGATAATTCAGTTGGCGCTCGACTTCACGAATCCACTGGAAACGCTGGGCATGGTCGGCGTGATCGCCATGGCTGAAGTTCAGGCGGAAGATATTGACCCCGGCCAGCACCAGCTCACGGATGTCGTCGATGCCGTCGATGGCCGGGCCGAGCGTAGCGAGGATTTTGACCTTTTTGTCAGGCGTCATGTTTAGTGCTCTCAAGGATCAGAATGGCGCGGAAGTCGTTGACGTTGGTTCGGGTCGGCTCGGTGACGATCAGGGCGTCGAGCGCCTCGAAATAGCCATAGCCATTGTTGTTGTCCAACTCGTCGCTGGCGCTCAGGCCCTTTGCGGCGGCGCGGGCGTAGCTGTCCGGGGTCATGATTGCGCCGGCGTTGTCTTCCGAGCCGTCGATGCCGTCGGTGTCACCGGCCAGTGCGTAGACGCCGGGCAGGCCTTTGAGGCTGTCGGTCAGGCTCAGCAGGAACTCCGCGTTGCGCCCGCCGCGACCATTGCCGCGCACGGTGACGGTGGTTTCACCGCCCGAGAGAATCACGCAAGGCGCCGCCAGTGGCTGACCGTGCAGGACGATCTGGCGCGCGATGCCGGCGTGGACCTTCGCCACTTCGCGGGATTCGCCTTCGAGGTCGCCGAGGATCAGCGGGCTGAACCCGGCCTGACGGCATTTCACCGCTGCCGCTTCCAGGGATTGCTGAGGACGGGCGATCAATTGGAAATGACTGCGTGCCAGGCTCGGATCGCCGGGTTTGACGGTTTCCGACTCGGGGCTTTGCAGCCAGGTGCGCACCGAGGCCGGAACCTCGATGGCATAACGCTTGAGGATCGCCAGGGCTTCGGCCGAGGTGCTCGGGTCGGCCACGGTAGGGCCGGAGGCGATGACCGTGGCCAGATCGCCCGGTACATCGGAAATCGCATAGGTGTAGACAGTGGCCGGCCAACAGGCTTTGCCCAGGCGGCCGCCCTTGATCGCCGAGAGATGCTTGCGCACGCAGTTCATCTCGCCGATGGTCGCGCCCGACTTGAGCAGGGCTTTGTTGATCGACTGCTTGTCGGCCAGGGTGATACCTTCGGCCGGCAGCGCCAGCAGGGCAGAGCCGCCGCCGGAGAGCAGGAAGATCACGCGGTCGGATTCGTTGAGGTCGCTGACCAGTTCCAGCACACGCTTGGCCACAGCCAGGCCGGCGGCGTCCGGTACCGGATGCGCGGCTTCGACCACTTCGATTTTTTCGCAAGGGGCGCCGTGACCGTAACGGGTCACCACCAGGCCGGACACTTCGCCCTGCCAGCAACGCTCGACCACCTGGGCCATGGCGGCTGCGGCTTTGCCGGCGCCGATGACGATGACACGACCGCTGCGGTCGGCAGGCAGATGGGCTTCGAGGACTTGTTGCGGATGCGCCGCGTCGATGGCTGTGGCAAACAGCTCGCGCAGCAATTGTTGCGGATCGACCGACATGGCGGGCTCCCGGAATTCTTGTTATTTGAAGGGCAACTCGGATCCCTGTGGGAGCGAGCCCTGTGGCGAGGGGGCTTGCCCCCGTTTGAGTGCGTAGCACTCACAAGATCTTCGGTTCATCAGAGATTTTGGGGCTGCTTCGCAGCCCAACGGGGGCAAGCCCCCTCGCCACAGGCCCGCTCCCACATGGGGATGGGGCAGGACTTACTTCTTGTCGCGAATCGAGAAGTTCGCCATGTGTTCCAGACCCTTGATCAGCGCCGAGTGATCCCAGTTGCTGCCACCGATGGCCGCGCAGGTGCTGAACACTTGCTGGGTGTTGGCGGTGTTCGGCAGGTTGATGTTCAGCTCCTTGGCGCCTTGCAGGGCCAGGTTCAGGTCCTTCTGGTGCAGGCTGATGCGGAAGCCTGGATCGAAGGTGCCCTTGATCATGCGCTCGCCGTGCACTTCGAGGATCTTCGAGGACGCGAAACCGCCCATCAGCGCTTCACGCACCTTGGCTGGGTCGGCGCCGTTTTTCGAAGCGAACAGCAGGGCTTCGGCCACCGCCTGGATGTTCAGGGCCACGATGATCTGGTTGGCTACCTTGGCGGTTTGACCGTCGCCGTTGCCACCGACCAGAGTGATGTTCTTGCCCATGGCCTGGAACAGCGGCAGGGCGCGTTCGAAGGCGTCGGCATCGCCGCCGACCATGATGCTCAGGGTCGCCGCCTTGGCGCCGACTTCACCACCGGACACCGGGGCGTCGAGGTATTGCGCGCCTTTTTCGTTGATCTTCGCGGCGAAAGCCTTGGTGGCGGTCGGCGAGATCGAGCTCATGTCGATCACCACTTTGCCTTTGCCCACGCCAGCAGCGATACCGTCGGCACGGAACAGCACGTCGTCGACCTGCGGGGTATCCGGCACCATGACGATGATGAACTCGGCTTCCTGGGCGACTTCTTTCGGGTTCGCCAGAGCAACGGCGCCTGCGGCGACCAGGTCGGCAGGGGCGGCGTCGTGGTGCGCCGACAGGAACAGGCTGTGACCGGCTTTCTGCAGGTTCAACGCCATTGGGTGGCCCATGATGCCGGTGCCGATAAATCCGATTTTAGCCATGAGAAAATCCTCTTGTTTTGTCTTGCTCCCGGCTATGGGCCGATGAGCTTTTGTGGCGAGGGGGCTTGCCCCCGTTGGGTCGCGAAGCGGCCCCAAAATGGTTATCGCGATTCAGTAGAAGAAACCTGTGTAGCGCTTTTACGACTGCTTCGCAGCCGAACGGGGGCAAGCCCCCTCGCCACAAGGGCACATCTTCAATCTCAGATCGCGTTATGGGTTTTCAGCCAGCCCAGGCCTGCTTCGGTGGTGGTCAGCGGCTTGTATTCGCAGCCGACCCAGCCCTGGTAACCGATGCGGTCCAGGTGTTCGAACAGGAAGCGGTAGTTGATTTCACCGGTGCCTGGTTCGTTGCGCCCCGGGTTGTCCGCGAGCTGCACATGGTTGATCTCGCCCAGGTGCGATTGCAGGGTGCGGGCCAGGTCGCCTTCCATGATTTGCATGTGGTAGATGTCGTATTGCAGGAACAGGTTGGCACTGCCGACCTGCTCGCGAATCGACAGGGCTTGCGCCGTGTTGTTCAGATAGAAACCTGGAATGTCACGGGTGTTGATCGCTTCCATCACCAGCTTGATCCCTGCCGCTTGCAGCTTGTCGGCCGCGTACTTGAGGTTGGCGACGAAGGTTTTCTCCACGGTGGCATCGTCAAAGCCCTGCGGCCGGATACCGGCCAGGCAGTTGACCTGGGTGTTGCCCAGCACTTGCGCGTAGGCGATGGCCAGATCGACACCGGCACGGAACTCTTCAACCCGGTCCGGAAGGCACGCGATACCGCGCTCGCCCTTGGCCCAGTCGCCGGCCGGCAGATTGAACAGCACTTGGGTCAGACCGTTGGCGTCGAGCTTGGCCTTGATTTCGGCGGAGCTGAAGTCGTACGGGAACAGGTACTCGACACCACTGAAGCCGGCTTTGGCGGCCGCTTCGAAACGGGCAAGAAAGTCCTGTTCGGTGAACAGCATGGACAGGTTGGCTGCGAAACGCGGCATGGTGGTCTCCCGTATATGTATGAGGTCCCTTGTGGGAGCGGGCTTGCTCGCGAAGGCGGAGTGTCAGTCGACATCAAGGGTGAATGTCAGACCGCTTTCGCGAGCAAGCCCGCTCCCACAGGGGGAGCGGTCAGCAGTTAGTCCAGCAGCGAAATCGCAGTCGGTGCGTCGTCGCCGACCAGCGCCAGGTCTTCGAATTCGTTGACGGCGTTGATCTCCGTGCCCATGGAAATGTTGGTCACGCGCTCCAGGATGATCTCGACGATCACCGGAACCTTGAACTCCTCGATCAGTTCCTGAGCCTTGCGCAGGGCAGGCTGGATCTGAGCCGGTTCGAACACACGCAGTGCCTTGCAGCCCAGGCCTTCGGCCACCGCGACGTGGTCGACACCGTAGCCGTTGAGTTCCGGCGCGTTCAGGTTGTCGAAGGACAGCTGTACGCAGTAGTCCATGTCGAAACCGCGCTGCGCCTGGCGGATCAGGCCCAGGTACGAGTTGTTCACCACGACGTGGATGTACGGCAGCTTGAACTGCGCGCCCACCGCCAATTCCTCGATCATGAACTGGAAGTCATAGTCACCCGACAGGGCCACGACTTTACGGTTCGGATCAGCCTTGACCACGCCCAGCGCTGCCGGAATGGTCCAGCCCAGAGGGCCTGCCTGACCGCAGTTGATCCAGTGGCGCGGCTTGTAGACGTGCAGGAACTGCGCGCCGGCAATCTGCGACAGACCGATGGTGCTGACGTAGCAGGTGTCTTTGCCGAACACCTGGTTCATTTCTTCGTAAACGCGCTGCGGCTTGACCGGGACGTTGTCGAAGTGAGTCTTGCGCTGCAGGCTGGCTTTACGCTGCTGGCAGTCCTGCAACCAGGCGCTGCGGTTCTTGAGCTTGCCGGCGGCTTGCCATTCGCGAGCGACTTCGATGAACACGGTCAGCGCGGCAGCGGCGTCGGACACGATGCCCAGGTCCGGGGTGAACACGCGGCCGATCTGAGTGCCTTCGATGTCGACGTGGATGAACTTGCGGCCTTCGGTGTAGACGTCAACCGAACCGGTGTGACGGTTGGCCCAACGGTTACCGATGCCCAGTACCACGTCCGACTTGAGCATGGTCGCGTTGCCGTAGCGGTGCGAGGTCTGCAAGCCAACCATGCCCACCATCAGTGGGTGGTCGTCCGGGATGGTGCCCCAGCCCATCAAGGTCGGGACAACCGGAATACCGGTCAGCTCGGCGAACTCCACCAGCAGGTCGCTGGCGTCGGCGTTGATGATGCCGCCACCGGCCACCAGCAATGGACGCTCGGCCTGATCTAGCAAGGCCAGGGCCTTCTCGACCTGAACCCGGCTGGCGGTCGGCTTGGCCAGCGGCAGTGGCTGGTAAGCGTCGATGTCGAATTCGATTTCCGCCATTTGAACGTCGAACGGCAGGTCGATCAGCACCGGGCCTGGACGGCCGGAGCGCATTTCATAGAAGGCTTTCTGGAACGCGTAAGGCACCTGGCCCGGTTCCAGAACGGTGGTTGCCCACTTGGTGACTGGCTTGACGATGCTGGTGATGTCGACAGCCTGGAAGTCTTCCTTGTGCATACGGGCGCGGGGTGCCTGCCCTGTGATGCAGAGGATTGGAATCGAGTCGGCCGATGCGCTGTAGAGCCCGGTGACCATGTCGGTGCCGGCAGGGCCGGAAGTGCCGATGCACACGCCGATGTTGCCGGCCTTGGTGCGGGTGTAGCCCTCGGCCATGTGCGAGGCGCCTTCAACGTGGCGAGCGAGTACGTGATCGATGCCGCCGACCTTTTGCAGGGCGGAGTACAGCGGGTTGATGGCGGCACCCGGGATGCCAAAAGCGGTATCGACCCCTTCACGGCGCATCACCAGAACGGCGGCTTCGATTGCTCTCATTTTGCTCATGGTTTTGTGCCTCTTTACGTTTTGTAATTGTATACAAGTGGCTTTGCGCAGAGTGTATTCACGGCGGACGGCGCAGGTCAATCCATTTTCTCAAGCGCTTGTTTCATTCGTCGGAAGCCAGTTCTACTGTGGCTTTTCGTCGCATGTGGCGCCTTTCGAGAATTATTGTATACAAAAAAATAATTCATTGTGTTCTATTTGATGCATCGGGCTGCGGCACAAAAGCGCAGCCCCACGACTTTCCCTATAACAAAATGAGGACGGCACCATGAGCGCTTTAACCTTGAAAGTCGCAGTCAACCTGGTCAACGAGGCCATCAACGCAGGGCGTGCAATCTCTGCGGCACCCTTGACCATCGCGGTCCTGGATGCCGGTGGGCATCTGATCACCCTGCAACGCGAAGACGGCGCCAGCCTGCTGCGCCCGCACGTCGCCATCGGCAAGGCCTGGGGCGCCATTGCGCTGGGTAAGGGGTCACGCCTGCTGGCGCTGGACGCCCAGCAACGCCCGGCGTTTATCGCCGCGTTGAACAGCCTGGGGCAGGGCAGTGTCGTGCCGGCACCGGGTGGTGTGCTGGTGCGGGATCAGGATGGGAATGTGCTGGGGGCGGTGGGGATCAGCGGCGATCTGTCGGATGTTGACGAGCAGTGCGCGATCAATGCCATCGAGGCGTTGGGGTTGGTGGCGGATGCGGGGGTGGCGGCTTGATCTGTAGCGCCTGATCAATCGCCTTCGCGAGCAAGCCCGCTCCCACATTGGATTTTTTGCGTACACAAATTTTGTGAACGTCAGCGATCAAGTGTGGGAGCGGGCTTGCTCGCGAAGGCGATCTACCAGACACATCCAGCTAAAGCTCTACCCCCATTGGTCCGTAGCCGCTGAACTAGCCTTTTCATGACTTCAACATGAGAGAGGGCAAGGAATGCCTGAGCTGTCAGCATCACACCGCCTGCGCATTGGCCGCTACACCGAGCAAAACCGCATTTACCTACTGACTGCCAATACCCTGAAACGAGAGCCTGTTTTCAGGGATTACACCCTTGGCAGACTGGTTGTTCACCAGTTCCGGCAAGCACAGGATGACGGCTTTGCCGACACACTGGCATGGGTTGTCATGCCGGATCATTTCCATTGGTTGATTCAGTTGCAAAAGGGGACGCTGGCGCAATTGATGTGTCAGGCGAAATCCCTGAGCACTCGTGCAGTCAATTCGGCGCTCGGTAGAGCAGGTAGCCTTTGGCAGCAAGGCTTTCATGATCATGCGCTGCGAAAAGAGGAAGACCTGGTGAAGCTGGCTCGATATGTCGTGGCTAACCCATTGCGGGCAGGGCTGGTCGGGAAGCTGGGTGACTATCCGTTGTGGGATGCGATCTGGGTTTGATCCAACACCGGGTTGCCGCCATTCGCGAGCAAGCCCGCTCCCACATTGGATCTATGGTGTTGCAAATCCCCTGTGGGAGCGGGCTTGCTCGCGAAGGCCGCGACTCGGTCACCGCTCCGGCTCACACCCCTTGAGCACCAACCGGATAATCGTCTGCGCTGCCGCTTCGTAATCTTCCTCATCCAGCCTGGCCTTGCCGGTGATGGCGGTGATCTGCCAGTCGAAGTCGGCGTAGGTCTGGGTGGCGGCCCAGATGCTGAACATAAGGTGGTTGGGGTCGATGGGGGCGATTTGTCCGCGGTCGATCCAGGTCTGGATGCACTCGATGTTGTGTTTGGCCTGGCCATTGAGCTGTTCGACCAGGTCGGTGCTCAGGTGGGGCGCGCCGTGCATGATTTCGCTGGCGAACACCTTGGAGGCGAAAGGCAGGTCGCGGGAGATGCGGATTTTCGAGCGAATGTAGCCGCTGAGCACTTCGCCGGGTTCGCCGTCCGGATTGAACGGTGTCGAAGCCTGCAGGATCGGCTCGATGATGCTTTCCAGGACCTCGCGGTAGAGGTTTTCCTTGGATTTGAAGTAGTAGTAGACGTTGGGCTTGGGCAATCCCGCCTTGGCTGCGATGTCGCTGGTTTTGGTCGCAGCGAAGCCTTTGTCGGCGAACTCCTCACTGGCGGCACGCAGGATCAATTGTTTGTTGCGCTCGCGGATAGTGCTCATAAACCCGGTGATTCCTTGCCTGTTCTGGCGGTTGCGCATGGTATCACCGGCCTCGCGCGGCGCTCAAGAATGCACCGCAGCCGGTGATGCCGCGCTATGCTGCTGCGCATTCATTGCAGAAGGAAACCCGATTCATGGCAGGAAGCAGTTTGCTGGTACTGATCGACGACATCGCGGCCGTGCTGGATGACGTCTCACTGATGACCCAAATGGCCGCCAAGAAAACGGCCGGCGTACTCGGTGACGACCTGGCTCTCAATGCCCAGCAAGTCAGCGGCGTGCGGGCCGAGCGGGAAATCCCGGTGGTCTGGGCGGTCGCCAAGGGGTCGTTCATCAATAAACTGATCCTGGTGCCGTCGGCATTGGCGATCAGTGCGTTCATTCCGTGGCTGGTCACACCGCTGTTGATGGTCGGCGGCGCCTATCTGTGCTTCGAAGGCTTTGAAAAACTCGCCCACAAGTTCCTGCACAGCAAGGCTGAAGACGCCGTCGAGCATGCGCAGCTGGTCGAGGCGGTGGCCGATCCTGCCACTGACCTGGTGGCGTTCGAGAAAGACAAGATCAAAGGCGCGATCCGCACCGACTTCATTCTTTCGGCGGAAATCATCGCCATCACCCTCGGCACCGTGGCCGGTGCTCCGTTGACCCAGCAGATCATCGTGCTTTCAGGCATTGCCATTGTCATGACGGTCGGTGTGTACGGACTGGTGGCGGGTATCGTCAAGCTCGACGACCTTGGACTGTGGTTGACCCAAAAAACCGGGCAGATGGCGAAAAGCATCGGCGGCGGGATTCTGCGTGCGGCACCCTACATGATGAAGAGCCTGTCGGTGATCGGCACGGCGGCGATGTTCCTGGTGGGCGGCGGGATCCTTACGCACGGTGTGCCGGTGGTGCATCACTGGATCGAAAGTGTCGGTGCGGCGGCGGGTGGCGGCGGATTTATCGTGCCGGTGTTGCTCAATGGCGTGGCGGGGATTGTGGCGGGGGCGGTGGTGTTGGCGGGGGTGATGGTTATCAGCAAGATCTTCAAGGCGATTAGAAGCTGAGGTCGTGCGCTCTTTAAATGTGGGAGCGAGCCTGCTCGCGAAGAGGCCGCAGCATTTAACATTAATGTTGACTGATGCACCCTCTTTCGCGAACAGGCTCGCACGCAGTTGAGTTGTAGTGTTTGAAATAGTGCGCATAAAAAAGGCCATGCGATCTGAATCGAATGTTGTTGCCAATGGTCCTCGGCGATGCGCGATTTACGCTTCATCATGAGTCGAACAAATCATATTTTTAAATGAATCAGGACCGTTGGTCTTAACTGGTATTTCTGACAGTGGGTGACTTGCAGGGAGAGAGAATATGATGATCAAACGTAGCTTTGATCGTTAAATTAGGCTCTTCGGAAGGTAATCGTTATGTCGACGACTAAATTGCAATCTTTACCTGAAATTCCTCTTCCTGATGCGGGTGCTTTCGCTATCAGTCCCAGTGGTGAGTTCGCTGTTGTCTGCCAGACCAGCTCGGGGAAAATCTCAATTATTGACACCCGTTCGGGTGAAATATTGAAGACTATCTTTTTTCCCAGGCAACCCACCGGAGTGGAGTTCAGTCGCAATGGCATGTTTCTCTATGTCGTTATTGATCGCCACGCTATCGTGGAATTTTTTACTTCCGACTGGAGTGAAAGCAAGCGTATTAGTTGGACTGAAATATGGACGAAAATAGTAGCTGGTAATGATGGCGGTCATGTATACGCTGTCTCGCCCAGGGGCATCGATGAACTTGACGTGGCCCGGCTTGAGATTGTCAGGAGTTTCCCGTATCCGGAGCTCATGAACAGTTCCGCATTAAAATCAGGCAATCTTCTTTGTCTGGTTACGCTTGAAAAATTTATCGTTTTTGATGTTCAGAGTTGGGGCAAGAAACGTGAACAAACGATTGAAGGCGGCCATTTCGTAGAGATTGATCCGGGAAGAGGACGTGCATTTGTGGGGCTAAACAGGAAGAAAATAGTAGAGATACTCAATCTCGAAAGTGGTGATTCTCTTGGCTCAATCCCCGGAGATGACTTTGTTCAAGGCGTTGCATTGACTCCGTCAGGTTCAATGGCGTTTGTCATTTCGCATGTTGGCGCAAATATGGCTGTATATGACGTGGATGGTGAGGTCAAAAAAATCGAAGACGTTTCGATTGGTGGGGATCCAAGGCATGTAGTTGTTGCACGCGATGGTGCTCGCGTTTATGTTACCAACGGAATTGCTTTAAAGGTATTTGAAGTGTCTTGAGTATAGTGTTGCATGTGAAATAAAAAGGCCATTCGATTCACATCGAATGGCCTTTTTTGTTGCCGATGAGTTACTCGGCGATCTGCAACTTGCGCGCTTCGGTATACACGTAACGCACTTTCTCGTACTCGAACGGTGAGTTCAGCTGGCCATAACGGAAGCTGGTCTGGTTGCGCTTGTCGATGCCACGCAGGATCCAGACTTCCGGATGGTTGGAGCTGACTTCGGCCACGTTGAGGAAGTTGATCGCATTCTCGGCCGTGTAATCCACCAGCAGGCCGCCGGTATCACGCAGGTTCGACGGACCGAGGATCGGCAGGACGAAGTAAGCGCCTCCCGGAACACCATAGAAGCCCAGGGTCTGGCCGAAGTCTTCGCTTTGGCGTGGCAGGCCCATGGCGGTGGCCGGATCCCACAGGCCGGCGATGCCGATGGTGGTGTTGAGCAGCAGTCGCCCGGTGGTTTCCAGTGAGCGCTGGCCCTTGAGTTGCAGCAGGCTGTTCAACAGGTTCGGCACATCGCCGAGGTTGTTGAAGAAGTTGCTGACGCCGGTGCGCAGGAAGCTCGGGGTGACGTAGCGGTAACCATTGACCACTGGCAGGAATACCCATTGGTCAAAGCGGTAGTTGAAGTGATAGACGCGCCGGTTCCACTCTTCCAGCGGATCGTAGACGGCCAGTGCGCTGAGCGTCGAACGCTCGAATTCGCGCTGGTCCAGGCCCGGGTTGAACTTGAGTTTGCTCAACGGTTCCTTGAAGCCGTCACTGTCGACGACCACGGGAGCGTTGGCCTTGCTGTTGTCGGCTTGCGCGACGCCTGCACAGAGTAACGCTGCGAAAAGCAGGAGGTATTTAGCCACGGAAGAACTCCAGCATGGCGTCGCTGTTGACGCGGTAGTTAATGTTGCCGCAGTGGCCCCCGTGCGGGTAAACGGTCAGGCGATCACCGAAGGTCTTGCGCAGGAAGCCCAGGTCGCCAGGTCCGAGGATCACGTCGTCGGCGTTGTGCATGACGGCGATTTTCGGGCTTTCGTGCAGATAGTCCTTCAGCGCGTACAGGCTCACTTGGTCAATCAATTGCAGCAGGCTGCCGCCGTCAGTTCGGGCGCGCCACATCGGGATCACTTGTTCGGTGATGTAGCAGTCGAAGTCGCATTGCAGCGCGCGCTTGAGGAATGGCGTGAGGCTGGTGCCTTCGGTGATCGGGAACTTGGGCGGGGTGATCAGGCCGCGACGGTTGATCAGGTCCGAGGTAAAGGCAATGTCGGCCGCCGAGAAGCGGAACGAGGTGCCGATCAACATGGCCATCTGTTCGTTGGTCAGGTGCTGCTTGGACTGCTGGAAGTCGTAGAGCAGGGCATCGTTGAGGTCGATGTAGCCCTTCTGCTGGAAGTAGCGGGTCAGTTTGTTCAGCACCAGTTCATAGAACGTGGTGCTGTTGTTGATGCCCTTGACCTCAGTCTGGACCAGCTTGTCGAGGTTGGTGATCGAGGTGTAGAGGTTGACTGGCGGGTTGAGCAGCAGGACTTTCTTGAAGTTGAAGCTGCGGCGGGTTTCGTCCAGGTGCGCGACGAAAGCGGCATCCAGTGCCCCCAGGCTATACCCGGTCAGGTAGTAATCGGTGACGGGCACTTTCGGGTTCTGTGCCCGCACGGCCTGCATCACCCGGTACAGATCTTCGGCATCTTCCTTGGAAACGCCCGGCGTGGCGAAGCGCGAGGCGGCGCTCATGAAGTCATAGCTGGTGGGCGATGACAACTGCACCACGTGGTAGCCGGCTTTGTAATAGAGCTTCTTCAGGTATTCGTTCAGGCTGCTGTCATAGCGCGCACCGGTGCCGGCGATCAGGAAAATCAGCGGCGCGGCGTGATCCTGCGTGGCAATGCGGTAGTCGAGTTTCTTGACCGCCCAGAAATTGTCCGGCAATTCGAACGCCCGTTCCGGACGCAAGGTGACGCTGCGTACGGTCTGATCGATGTCATCGTCCAGGGGGAGCTCCGGACGCAGGTCCGGCGGCGTGGTCGCAATGGTCGCCTCGAACGGGTTGGTCAGGGGGTAGCCATAACTGGCGGCGTCAACGTCGACCGCCAGTGCGGACGCACTCAATATAAGGCCGCCAAACAGGGCGGCGAAGCGCAAGGAGCGGAGCATGACTAAATCCCTTAGAAGAAGGTGTCAAATGAAATTCGCAGGCTATGACCACCGGATACGCGCCAAAGTGCCAACCCTCGGCACCAAACAGGCCTGATTTCGAAGTTATAGTAGCTGGACGATACACTTTGCAGCGATTGAATGCCCAGTTAACAGTTGTTATAGCTTGCGAAACATTCAAGGGAGATTAAGCTGGCCGCCGTTTTTCGCCAATTGGAGTGTTTCATGTCTCGCCGCCTGCCCGTGATCCTGCTGCTTGTTTTGCTGCCTGTATGGCTGGCCGCCAGTTATGGCGCGCGTTATGGCTTCATGGAGGATGCGCAGTGGGTCGGCATTTGCGTGGATGAGGCAAGCCGTTGGGAATGCCAGGCGCGTTCGAACCTGGGCCTGATGATTCACTTCGGGGTTCTGGGCTGGGGCGCCTTGGCTGCTGCCGTGATCGGCTTTGTGTTGTCCGGACGTACGGGGTGGTGGCTGGCAGTGCTGGCGCTTGTGCTCGGTTTTCCGGCGTTGGCCTTGTACAACACGACGTTGGCGGTGTTTGCGGTGGTGATTGCCGGGTTGCGGCTGGTTCGGGGCGGCTGATAAAAAGATCGCAGCCTGCGGCAGCTCCTACACAGGAATTCGTGTTTCCCTGTAGGAGCTGCCGCAGGCTGCGATCTTTTGATCTAACCCTTGCGAACCCGCAAACAACGCCACAACGCAACCACCATCAACACACTCACCAGCGCCCAGCCCCAGGCCTGCTGGTTCAGTAAACCTTCACGAAGCAGTTGCGGTGCGATGCCGGCGCCAATGATGAAGGTCAGCAGGGCGATTTCCCGGCGCGGCGCGCTCACCGGGCGACACAGGTAGACCAGCGCCGGTACGATGAACGCCACGCTCGGGAAGCTGCGATAACGCGGGTCGAATACCAGTTCCAGCATCATCACTGCCGCCGCGAAACCTGCCGTTGCAACGAGCCAGCCAGCACGGCGCTCCAGTAAATCGAAAGCCCGTCCGCGCCACCCGACACGCGGACTCAGCGTCAGTGCTGCATGGGCCAGCACCAGCAGATTCAGTACGGTCAGCAACCCGACCCACAGCCATTCACTGGTGAAGCGGGTGGTGACGCGTGCCAGGTCGCCCCAGGCGCCAATGGAGCAAGCGGCCAATGCGCCGAGCAGTGGCAGCATCAGCGCCGCGCGCGTCGTGCGAACCCGGCCGCCAAGCAGCAGGGTGCCGATAAAGATCAGGCCGCCCACCGCCAGCCATTGCGACCAGTACGGGACGTTTGTCACTGGCCCGGCCAGCACGCCCTTGTCCCGGCGATCGGCATCGAACAGTCCCCAGTAGCCGCCGACCGCGCCTTCACTGGCGCGCTTCCATGGCTGGTCGAAGGCTTCGATCAGGTTGTAATGCCAGCCTTGCTGCTCGGCCATGGCGACAAAACCACGAATGAATTTGGCTTCATTGACCCGGCTCGGCAGGGCGGTTTCGCGCTGGCGGCCTTCGCTGGGCCAGCCGGTTTCGCCGATCAGTATGTCCTTGGGCGCGAATTTGTTGCCGAACACCTGACGCACTTCCGCCACATGTTGCAGGGCGGCGTCGATGTTCGATGGATCGTCCTCCCAGTACGGCAGCAAATGGATGGTCAGGAAGTCCACGGCAGGGGCAATTTCAGGGTGCTTGAGCCAGAACTCCCAGACGTCGGCATAGGTGACGGGCTGTTTGACCTGGCTTTTGACCTTGTTGATCAGCCTCGCCAATTGCGCACCGGTGACTTCCTTGCGCAGCAGGGTTTCGTTGCCTACGATCACTGCGCTGACCACATCCGGGTTGGCGTTGGCCGAAGCGATCAGCAGGTCGACTTCTTTTTCCGTGTCCACCGGGTTGCTGTTGACCCAGGCGCCGATCATCAACTTCAAACCGTGCTTGCGTGCAAGGTCCGGCAGGGCTTCAAGGCCGGTCATGGAATAGGTGCGGATGCATTCGAAGCTTTTTGACAGCAGTGCGAGGTCGGCATCCATACGTTCGGGGCGCAAGTTGAATGGCACGTCGAACGGCGATTGGTCCTTGTCGAACGGCGTATAGGACGCGCATTGCAGCTTGTGCGTGGCGCTGGCCGCGTCCGGCAGGATCACCGGTTTGCCGAGGCCGTACCAGAAGCCGCCAAGGGCAAACAGCCCGAGCAGGCAAGCGAATAGATAAGCAGCAAAGGGGAAGCGGGATGTCGCGGACATGGTCAGGCCGTGTGGGAGCAAAGCGGCGCATGTTACCTGCATTTACCGCGCGCTTGGTGGCCTGCATGATTTTGACATGCAAAGTTCGGGCGGTTTGGCAGGTACGTTTGCCGTGGTCAGGATTAATGGCTTTCTGATGTCGTTTCTCGATGCCTTGAGGTCGCTGGCAGAGCAGGTCGCGATGAGCGTCAGGTTGATTATCGAGGCGTCAGTACTCCGCTGATGTCGGGACGAGTTTGCTGTGAGGCGTGATGGGGGCGCTGTGCACCATAACAATACGTTTAAGCGACTCGGCATCCGTCGAGCGCAGCACTTTCGGGGAAGTAACGATGAAGATGCGACGACTCTTGGGCGCAGGTGCCGCTTTGGTGCTGGCGATCAGCTCTACCGTGGCCAGTGCCGCCGGGAAGGAAGTGACTATCGGTTACGTCGATGGCTGGTCGGACAGCGTTGCCACGACCAACGTGGCCGCCGAAGTGATCAGGCAGAAACTCGGTTATGACGTGAAGCTGCAAGCCGTTGCCACCGGGATCATGTGGCAGGGCGTGGCGACCGGTAAACTTGACGCCATGCTGTCGGCCTGGCTACCGGTGACCCACGGCGAATACTGGACGAAGAACAAGGATCAGGTCGTCGATTACGGCCCGAACTTCAAGGACGCAAAAATCGGATTGATCGTGCCGGAGTACGTCAAAGCCAAGTCGATCGAGGACCTGAAAACCGACGACACCTTCAAGAATCGCATCGTCGGCATCGACGCCGGTTCAGGCGTGATGCTCAAGACCGACCAGGCCATCAAGGACTACGACCTGACCGGTTATCAACTCAAGGCCAGTTCCGGCGCCGGCATGATTGCCGAGCTGACCCGTGCCGAGAAGAAAAACGAATCCATCGCCGTCACCGGCTGGGTACCGCACTGGATGTTCGCCAAGTGGAAACTGCGCTTCCTCGAAGATCCGAAAGGCGTGTATGGCGCGGCAGAAACCGTGAACAACATCGGCAGCAAAGGGCTTGAGGCCAAGGCGCCGGAAGTGGCCAAGTTCCTGAAGAACTTCCAGTGGGAATCCAAGGATGAAATCGGCCAGGTGATGCTGGCGATTCAGGACGGTGCCAAACCTGAAGCCGCAGCGAAGGACTGGGTCGCCAAACATCCTGAGCGCGTGGCTGACTGGACCAAGTAACAGGCACCTCGCTTTAAATTGTGGGAGCGGGCTTGCTCGCGAAAGCGGTCTGACAGTCAACTTTGATAGTGACTGATACGACCTCTTCGCGAGCAAGCCCGCTCCCACATTGATTTATGGTGTGCTGATAATTGGCGAATCTGTCATGTGGTTCTAAGACTAAGGTCGTCTGGAACCTGCCCCGCAGCCGCATAGAGTGGATACCGTTCCACTTCAATCTGTGCTGCGAGGATAAAAACAATGAACGACAGCATTTACCTCTCGATTCAAAACAGCCCGCGTTTCAAGGAGCTGGTCAGCAAGAGGGAGCGATTCGCCTGGATTCTTTCGGCGATCATGCTAGGGCTTTACTCCGGATTCATTCTTCTGATTGCCTATGGGCCGCAGGTGCTGGGGGCAAAAATCAACCCTGAGTCCTCGATTACCTGGGGCATACCGATTGGTGTCGGGCTGATTGTCTCGGCCTTCGTCCTGACCGGCATCTACGTACGCCGTGCCAATGGCGAGTTTGACGACCTGAACAATGCGATTCTCAAGGAGGCTCAGCAATGATCCGGCGTCTACTGGCTCTATTGAGCATCGCAGCTTTTGCACCGGGCGCCTGGGCGGCTGACGCCCTGACCGGTGCCGTGCAGAAGCAACCGCTTAACGTCTCCGCGATCCTGATGTTCGTGGTATTCGTAGGGGCAACCCTGTGCATCACTTACTGGGCCTCCAAGCGTAACAAGTCGGCTGCCGACTACTACGCGGCGGGCGGCAAGATCACCGGTTTCCAGAACGGTCTGGCGATTGCCGGTGACTACATGTCGGCGGCGTCTTTCCTGGGGATTTCCGCGCTGGTGTTCGCTTCAGGCTACGACGGGCTGATCTATTCGATCGGCTTCCTGGTGGGCTGGCCGATCATCCTGTTCCTGATCGCCGAGCGCCTGCGTAACCTGGGCAAGTACACCTTTGCCGACGTGGCGTCCTACCGCCTGGGGCAAACCCAGATCCGTACGCTGTCTGCCTGCGGTTCGCTGGTGGTGGTGGCGTTCTACCTGATCGCCCAGATGGTCGGTGCGGGCAAGCTGATCCAGTTGCTGTTCGGCCTCGACTACCACGTCGCGGTGATTCTGGTGGGCGTGCTGATGTGCCTTTATGTGTTGTTCGGCGGCATGCTGGCGACTACCTGGGTGCAAATCATCAAGGCCGTTCTGCTGCTGTCCGGCGCTTCTTTCATGGCGCTGATGGTAATGAAACACGTCAACTTCGACTTCAACATGCTGTTTTCCGAGGCGATCAAGGTTCACCCTAAAGGTGAGGCGATCATGAGCCCGGGCGGTCTGGTGAAAGATCCGGTCTCGGCGTTCTCCCTCGGCCTGGCACTGATGTTCGGTACTGCGGGTCTGCCGCACATCCTGATGCGCTTCTTCACCGTGAGTGATGCAAAGGAAGCTCGCAAGAGTGTGCTGTACGCAACCGGTTTCATTGGCTACTTCTACATCCTGACCTTCATCATCGGTTTCGGCGCGATCCTGCTGGTCAGCACCAACCCGGCCTTCAAAGACGCGGCCGGCGCGTTGCTCGGCGGTAACAACATGGCGGCGGTGCACCTGGCCAATGCGGTCGGTGGCAGTATCTTCCTGGGCTTCATCTCGGCCGTGGCGTTCGCGACCATTCTGGCGGTAGTGGCCGGCCTGACCCTGGCGGGTGCTTCGGCGGTGTCCCACGACCTGTATGCCAGCGTGATCAAGAAGGGCAAGGCCAACGAGAAGGATGAGATTCGTATCTCGAAGATCACCACCATTGCCTTGGCTGTGTTGGCCATCGTTCTGGGCATTCTGTTCGAAAGCCAGAACATCGCGTTCATGGTGGGCCTGGCGTTCTCCATCGCGGCGAGCTGTAACTTCCCGGTGCTGCTGCTTTCCATGTACTGGAAAAAGCTGACAACTCGCGGTGCGATGATCGGCGGCTGGATGGGCCTGATCAGTGCAGTAGGTCTGATGATCCTAGGCCCGACCATCTGGGTGCAGATCCTGCATCACGAGAAGGCTATCTTCCCGTATGAGTACCCGGCGTTGTTCTCTATGATGATTGCCTTTGTCGGGATCTGGTTCTTCTCGGTCACTGACAAGTCGACTGCGGCTGACAATGAGCGGGCGCTGTTCTTCCCGCAGTTTGTTCGTTCGCAGACTGGCCTTGGGGCGAGCGGGGCGGTATCGCACTAAGTCTTGATGCTTTGATATAGCTGGCGATGTTTTATGAAGTGCTCCGGTCGAAAGATCGGGGCACTTTTTTAGTGTGCGTTAATCGAACTGAATTTTGCGGATGTACCGATTTGCTGTGGGCGAGCTTGCTTGCGATGGCGGTCTGTCAGCCGACCTGTCTTTTGCTGATCGTGTACATATCCATTCCTGCGGTAACGGCGGCTTATGGTTTCGCCCTTACGGCGACTCCCTTTTTTACAAGCGCCTAAAAAAGGAAGCAAAAAACGCTCGCCCCGAACGTACGGCCCCTCGCTGAGGCTCGGGGTTCCTTCGCTGCGGTATTCATCCGGGGGCATTGCCCTCCGGTCGGCTTCGCTTCGACCTACATGCAATGAGTTCGACTGCGTCGAACGGCGCTGCGCGCCCATCCCCGGATGAACACCTCCACTCAGCCTTCCGAGGGGGCGGGTGGATCAAGATCAAGAGCGGCAGGCGAGCTAACGCTCGGCCTGTAGGAGCTGCCGCAGGCTGCGATCTTTTGATCTTGATCTTCCGCCTCTTCGACATTGTCAAAAACCAGAATCAAAAGATCGCAGCCTGCGGCAGCTCCTACACGGAAACACGCACGCATCAGAATCAGGCCGGCCGGTAGGCCGCCTCGGACGCTGTTGCGGTGTACGCCCCCTCGTGAGGCCGAGCGCAGGTTCTGCGCAGTGGGCAACCCGGCATGGATGCCGGGTTAGCCGCCCCCGGCCATGGATGGCCGATGGCGGCGGGCCCACGGAGCAGGACCGGAGCGAGGGCATGCCGAGCCACGGCGAGGCACCGAATGTAAGGGGCAAAAGCGCTTGGTTACTTGGCGCTTTTCCAAGTGACCCGCCGTAAGGGCGGAACCAATAGCGGCCGTAACCGCAGAAACGGATATGTACACCATCAAAAAGCCGCACAAACAAAAACGGCCTCCTGCTCTTTATATAAAAAGCAGAGGCCGTTCCCGGTACAACTCAACTCGCTACAGCAAGACAGCGCTTACTTGCGGTCTTCCAGCTTGGTGATGTCACGCGACTCGTAGCCGGTGTACAGCTGGCGCGGACGGCCGATCTTGTACGGGCTGGAGAGCATTTCCTTCCAGTGGGAGATCCAGCCGACGGTCCGTGCCAGGGCGAAGATCACGGTGAACATGCTGGTTGGAATGCCGATCGCCTTGAGGATGATCCCCGAGTAGAAGTCGACGTTCGGGTACAGCGAGCGTTCGATGAAGTATGGGTCGGTCAGGGCGATCTCTTCCAGGCGCATGGCCAGTTCGAGTTGCGGATCGTTCTGGATGCCCAGTTCCTTCAACACTTCATCGCAGGTCTGCTTCATGACGGTGGCGCGTGGGTCGCGGTTTTTGTAAACGCGGTGACCGAAGCCCATCAGTTTGAACGGATCGTTCTTGTCCTTGGCCTTGGCGATGAACTTGTCGATGTTCGAAACATCGCCGATTTCATCGAGCATGGTCAGTACGGCTTCGTTTGCACCGCCGTGGGCAGGGCCCCACAGTGCAGCGATGCCGGCAGCGATACAGGCGAACGGGTTGGCGCCCGAGGAGCCCGCCAGGCGCACGGTGGACGTCGAGGCGTTCTGCTCGTGGTCGGCATGGAGGATGAAGATCCGGTCCATGGCCTTGGCGAGTACCGGGCTGATCGGTTTGATCTCGCACGGGGTGTTGAACATCATGTGCAGGAAGTTTTCCGCGTACGACAGGTCGTTGCGCGGGTACATCATGGGTTGGCCCATGGAGTACTTGTAAACCATCGCTGCCAGGGTCGGCATCTTGGCAACCAGACGGATCGCGGAGATTTCGCGATGCTGCGGGTTATTGATGTCCAGGGAGTCGTGGTAGAAGGCCGAGAGGGCGCCGACTACGCCGCACATGACGGCCATCGGGTGGGCGTCGCGACGGAAGCCGTTGAAGAAGGTCTTCAACTGCTCGTGAACCATGGTGTGGTTCTTCACGGTGCTGACGAACTGGGCCTTCTGTTCTGCGGTCGGCAGTTCGCCGTTGAGCAGCAGATAGCAGGTTTCCAGGTAGTCCGACTTTTCAGCCAGCTGTTCGATCGGGTAGCCGCGGTGCAGCAGGATGCCGTTGTCGCCGTCGATATAGGTGATCTTCGACTCGCACGAAGCGGTCGACATGAAGCCTGGGTCAAAGGTGAAACGGCCCGTGGCCGTCAGGCCCCGAACATCGATAACATCGGGACCAACGGTGCCGGTTAAAATGGGCAGCTCGACGGGGGCTGCGCCCTCGATGATCAACTGCGCTTTTTTGTCAGCCATGTGGCCTCCTATTTATGCTTGAAATCATCAGACAGACCCCCCACGCAGGGCCCGCACCACTATAGTGAGATAAATTCGAATGTCAATTTGCCTAAAGTCTTGCTCCAGAAGGCTTTAACCGGACTTTTTTCTCGAAATTGGCTGCCATTTACGCCTTTTATGTCCGTTGCGCAATCAGCTGTTTGGGTTAGGTCTTTGCGTTGTCATTAGTAGCCTAACTGTCTATACTCGGCCACCGACCGCCAGGGGCTTTTGGGCCTGCTTTATTGGGGGTCGCATCCCTGGGTGGTGGTTACCTGACCAGTGCACTCCCCAACAACTTTGCCCTGATTGTTAGGGGCTCTTCAGTGTGAAAAAAAAGCCGTGAAAAGCCAACGACCTGTAAACCTAGACCTAAGGACCATCAAACTCCCCATCACCGGCGTTACGTCGTTTCTTCACCGTGTTTCCGGCATCATCCTCTTCCTGGGCCTCGGCTTCATGCTTTATGCATTGGGCAAATCCCTGGGTTCCGAGGAAGGTTTTGCCGAGGTGAAGGCATGCTTGACCAGCCCGCTGGCCAAGTTCGTAGCATGGGGCCTCCTGTCCGCTCTTCTGTATCACCTGGTAGCCGGTGTGCGCCACTTGATCATGGATATGGGCATCGGTGAGACGCTGGAAGGCGGCCGCCTGGGCTCGAAAATTATCATCGCCGTTTCCGTGGTGTTGATCGTTCTGGCAGGAGTTTGGATATGGTAACCAGCGTTACGAACCTTTCGCGTTCCGGTCTTTATGACTGGATGGCGCAACGTGTGTCTGCGGTCGTTCTCGCGGCTTATTTCATCTTCCTGATCGGATACCTCGCAGCGAACCCGGGCATTGGCTACGACCAATGGCACGGCCTGTTCGCCCACAACGGGATGCGTATCTTCAGTCTGCTGGCCCTCGTTGCCCTGGGTGCTCACGCCTGGGTCGGCATGTGGACCATCGCGACCGACTACCTGACGCCAATGGCGCTGGGCAAGTCCGCGACTGCAGTACGTTTCCTTTTCCAGGCGGTATGCGGCGTTGCGATGTTCGCTTACTTCGTCTGGGGTGTGCAGATTCTCTGGGGTATCTGATTCATGGCTAACATTCCAACGATTTCTTTCGACGCCATCATTATTGGTGGTGGCGGTGCCGGCATGCGCGCAGCGCTGCAACTGGCGCAAGGTGGTCACAAGACTGCCGTGATCACCAAGGTGTTCCCGACCCGTTCGCATACTGTATCCGCCCAGGGCGGCATCACCTGCGCGATCGCGTCTGCTGACCCGAACGATGACTGGCGCTGGCACATGTACGATACCGTCAAGGGTTCCGACTACATCGGTGACCAGGACGCTATCGAATACATGTGTCAGGAAGGCCCGGCCGCCGTTTTCGAGCTGGACCACATGGGTCTGCCGTTCTCGCGTACCGAACAAGGCCGTATCTATCAGCGTCCGTTCGGTGGCCAGTCCAAGGACTACGGCAAGGGCGGCCAGGCTGCGCGTACTTGCGCTGCCTCCGACCGTACCGGTCACGCACTGTTGCACACCCTCTATCAGGGCAACCTGAAAGCCGGTACCACGTTCCTGAACGAGTACTACGCTGTCGATCTGGTGAAGAACGGCGAAGGCGAGTTCGTCGGTGTGATCGCGATTTGCATCGAAACCGGTGAAACCACCTACATCCGCGCGAAAGCCACCGTGCTGGCGACCGGCGGTGCAGGCCGTATCTACGCGTCGACCACCAACGCCCTGATCAACACCGGTGACGGCGTTGGCATGGCGCTGCGTGCCGGCGTACCGGTACAAGACATTGAAATGTGGCAGTTCCACCCGACCGGTATCGCCGGCGCCGGTGTACTGGTTACAGAAGGCTGCCGTGGTGAAGGTGGATACCTGATCAACAAGCACGGCGAGCGTTTCATGGAGCGTTATGCTCCGAACGCCAAGGACCTTGCCGGTCGTGACGTTGTTGCCCGTTCGATGGTTAAAGAGATCATCGCCGGCAACGGTTGCGGTCCGAATGGCGACCACGTGATGCTTAAACTCGACCACCTGGGCGAGGAAGTGCTGCACAGCCGTCTGCCAGGCATCTGCGAACTGTCGAAGACTTTCGCACACGTTGACCCGGTGGTTGCTCCGGTTCCGGTTGTTCCGACCTGCCACTACATGATGGGCGGCGTTGCCACCAACATTCATGGTCAGGCGATCACCCAGAACGCCGAAGGCGTCGACCAGATCATCCCGGGTCTGTTCGCTGTGGGTGAAGTGGCTTGCGTATCGGTTCACGGTGCCAACCGTCTGGGCGGCAACTCGCTGCTCGACCTGGTGGTATTCGGCCGTGCTGCCGGCCTGCACCTGGAAAAGGCGCTGACCGATGGTATCGAATACGACGACGCTACCGAAGCCGACATCGAAGCTGCCCTGTCGCGCCTGAACGCACTGAACAACCGTACTGATGGCGAAGACGTGGCTACCCTGCGTCGCGAGCTGCAAAGCTGCATGCAGAACTACTTCGGTGTATTCCGTACCGGCGAATACATGCAGAAAGGTATCGCTCAGCTGGCTGAGCTGCGTACCCGCATTGCCAACGTGAAGATCAACGACAAGTCGCAGGCGTTCAACACTGCCCGTATCGAAGCGCTGGAACTGCAAAACCTGCTGGAAGTGGCCGAAGCTACCGCCATCGCTGCCGAAGTACGTAAAGAGTCCCGCGGCGCACACGCCCGTGAAGACTTCGAAGACCGTGACGACGAAAACTGGCTGTGCCACACCCTGTACTTCCCGGGTGACAAGCGCGTCACCAAGCGTGCCGTGAACTTCTCGCCGAAGACTGTTCCGACTTTCGAACCTAAAGTCCGGACTTATTAAGGGTGACCGCCATGTTGCAAGTCAGTGTATATCGTTACAACCCTGATCAGGACGCTGCGCCGTTCATGCAGGAATTCCAGGTCGATACCGGTGGTAAAGACCTGATGGTGCTGGACGTGCTGGCCCTGATCAAAGAGCAGGACGAAGGTTTCTCCTATCGTCGCTCTTGCCGTGAAGGTGTTTGCGGTTCCGACGGCATGAACATCAACGGCAAAAACGGCCTGGCGTGCATCACGCCACTGTCTGCTGTCGTAAAAGGTAACAAGTTGATCGTTCGTCCTCTGCCAGGTTTGCCGGTTATCCGTGACCTGGTCGTCGATATGAGCATCTTCTACAAGCAATACGAGAAGGTTAAGCCATACCTGCAGAACGACACGCCGGCTCCGGCCATCGAGCGTCTGCAGTCCCCTGAAGAACGTGAAAAGCTGGACGGCCTGTACGAGTGCATCCTGTGCGCTTGCTGCTCGACTTCCTGCCCGTCCTTCTGGTGGAACCCGGACAAGTTCCTGGGCCCGGCCGCCCTGCTGCAAGCGTACCGCTTCCTGGCAGACAGCCGTGACACCAAGACGTCCGAGCGTCTGGCTTCGCTGGATGACCCGTTCAGCGTATTCCGCTGCCGCGGGATCATGAACTGCGTCAACGTATGTCCGAAAGGCCTGAACCCGACTAAGGCCATCGGTCACATCCGTAACATGTTGCTCTCGAGCGGCGTGTGATTCAGCTGCTGTACCCGCTGTACCCGTAGATGCTGCGGCGCAGGCTTCAACCGGCGCCGTAGTTTTAACCTGAGCAGCAGCTTAAAAGGCTGCGGCTCTTATTTTGAAGAAATGAGACAAGCAGGGGCATCCGGGCTGGTACCCGGACTATCAGTGTGATCCTAGTGGCTTGTTTTGGTCGCTGCATTCGGACTTCTGCAAGTTTGCTCGGTGTCGACACCGGTGGTGTTCCCCTAACCGAGGGTGACCAAGCATGCAAGAAAGCGTGATGCAGCGCATGTGGAACAGTGCCTACCTATCCGGTAGTAACGCTGCCTATGTGGAAGAGCTTTATGAGCTCTACCTGCACGACCCTAACGCTGTGCCAGAAGAGTGGCGCACCTACTTCCAGAAGTTGCCTGCTGACGGCAACTCTGCCACCGATGTTTCGCACTCCACAATTCGCGATCATTTCGTCTTGCTGGCAAAGAACCAGCGCCGCGCCCAACCGGTTTCTGCCGGCAGCGTGAGCAGTGAGCACGAGAAGAAGCAAGTTGAAGTGCTGCGATTGATCCAGGCCTACCGTATGCGTGGCCACCAGGCAGCCCAGCTTGACCCGCTGGGACTGTGGCAGCGTCCTGCACCTGCGGACCTGTCGATCAATCATTACGGCTTGACCAATGCCGATCTTGATACGACCTTCCGTGCCGGCGACCTGTTCATCGGCAAAGAGGAAGCGAGCCTACGCGAAATTCACGAAGCGTTGCAGCAGACATATTGCCGCACCATCGGCGCTGAATTCACGCACATCACCGATTCCGAGCAGCGCCAGTGGTTCCAGCAGCGTCTGGAAAGCGTGCGCGGCCGTCCGACGTACTCCGCCGACATCAAGAGCCACCTGCTCGAGCGCGTGACCGCCGGTGAAGGCCTGGAAAAATACCTGGGCACCAAATACCCGGGTACCAAGCGTTTCGGTCTGGAAGGCGGCGAAAGCCTGATTCCGATGCTCGACGAGCTGATCCAGCGTTCCGGTTCCTACGGGACCAAGGAAATCGTCATCGGCATGGCCCACCGTGGCCGTCTGAACGTGCTGGTCAATACCTTCGGCAAGAACCCGCGCGAGCTGTTCGACGAGTTCGAAGGCAAGAAGAAGGTCGAGCTCGGTTCCGGTGACGTGAAATACCACCAGGGCTTCTCGTCCAACGTGATGACCACCGGCGGTGAAGTTCACCTGGCGATGGCGTTCAACCCGTCCCACCTGGAAATCGTTTCCCCGGTGGTCGAAGGTTCGGTTCGCGCCCGTCAGGATCGTCGCAACGACCCGACCGGCGAGAAGGTTCTGCCGATCTCCATCCACGGTGACGCTGCGTTCGCAGGTCAGGGCGTGGTCATGGAAACCTTCCAGATGTCGCAGACCCGCGGTTTCAAGACCGGCGGTACCGTGCACATCGTGATCAACAACCAGGTCGGTTTCACCATCAGCAACCCGCTGGACTCGCGTTCCACCGAGTACGCGACCGACGTTGCGAAAATGATCCAGGCGCCGATCCTCCATGTGAATGGTGATGATCCGGAAGCCGTATTGTTCGTGACCCAGCTGGCCATCGACTACCGCATGCAGTTCAAGCGTGACGTGGTGATCGACCTGGTCTGCTACCGTCGTCGCGGCCACAACGAGGCCGACGAGCCAAGCGGCACCCAGCCTCTGATGTATCAGCAGATCACCAAGCAGCGCACCACCCGTGAGCTGTATGCCGATCGTCTGACTCAGGCCGGTGTGCTGGATGCAGAGCGTGTTCAGGCGAAAGTCGACGAATACCGCAACGCGCTGGACAACGGTCTGCACGTTGTGAAAAGCCTGGTCAAGGAGCCGAACAAGGAACTGTTCGTGGACTGGCGTCCGTACCTGGGTCACACCTGGACCGCGCGTCACGACACTCGTTTCGATCTGAAGACCTTGCAGGAACTGTCCGCCAAGCTGCTAGAAATCCCGGAAGGCTTCGTGGTTCAGCGCCAGGTTGCCAAGATCTACGAAGACCGCCAGAAGATGCAAGCCGGTGGCCTGCCGATCAACTGGGGCTACGCCGAAACCATGGCGTACGCGACCCTGGCGTTCGAAGGTCACCCGATTCGCATGACTGGCCAGGACATCGGCCGCGGTACGTTCTCGCACCGTCACGCTGTCCTGCACAACCAGAAAGACGCGGGCACCTACATCCCGCTGCAGAACCTGTACGACGGTCAGCCGCGTTTTGACCTGTACGACTCGTTCCTGTCCGAAGAAGCGGTATTGGCGTTCGAGTACGGTTACTCGACTACCACGCCGAATGCCCTGGTTATCTGGGAAGCCCAGTTCGGCGACTTCGCCAACGGCGCCCAGGTTGTAATCGACCAGTTCATCACCAGTGGCGAGCACAAGTGGGGCCGTCTGTGCGGTCTGACCATGCTGCTGCCGCACGGTTATGAAGGTCAGGGTCCGGAGCACTCCTCGGCTCGTCTGGAGCGTTACCTGCAGCTGTGCGCCGAGCACAACATTCAGGTGTGCATGCCGACGACGCCGGCTCAGATCTACCACTTGCTGCGCCGTCAGGTGATTCGCCCGCTGCGCAAGCCACTGGTAGTCCTGACTCCGAAGTCGCTGCTGCGCCACAAGCTGGCCATCTCGACGCTGGAAGATCTGGCCGAAGGTTCGTTCCAGACCGTCATCCCGGAAATCGATGCCCAAGACCCGAAAAAGGTCGAGCGTGTTGTTCTGTGTAGCGGCAAGGTCTACTACGACCTGCTGGAAAAACGCCGTGCCGAAGGTCGTGACGACATCGCCATCGTGCGTATCGAGCAGCTGTACCCATTCCCTGAGGACGACTTGAAAGAAGTCCTGGCTCCTTATACCAACGTCAAACATGCCGTCTGGTGTCAGGAAGAGCCGATGAACCAGGGTGCCTGGTACTGCAGCCAACACCACATGCGTCGCAGCATCAGCAACCTCAACAAGTCTCTCGTACTCGAGTACGCGGGCCGTGAGGCTTCTGCTGCACCGGCATGCGGTTACGCATCGATGCACGCCGAACAGCAGGAAAAACTGCTGCAAGACGCCTTTACTGTTTAACGCCTTCGCGCACCTGAAACCGAATTTAAGGAACCACAGACAATGGCTATCGAGATCAAAGCCCCCACTTTCCCGGAATCGGTTGCCGATGGCACCGTTGCCACCTGGCACAAACAACCGGGCGATGCGGTCAAGCGCGACGAACTGATCGTCGACATCGAAACCGACAAAGTCGTGCTGGAAGTGCTGGCTACCGCTGACGGCGTGCTGGGCGCTATCGTCAAGAACGAAGGCGACACCGTTCTGTCCGACGAAGTCCTGGGCTCCATCGTTGAAGGCGGCGCTGCTGCTGCCGCTCCGGCTGCCGCTGCTGCTCCGGCCGCTGCTGCCGCCGCTCCGGCTGCAGGCGCTGACGAAGACGCTATCGCCGCTCCAGCCGCTCGCAAGCTGGCCGAAGAAAACGGCATCAACCTGGCGTCCGTCAAAGGCACCGGCAAAGATGGCCGTGTCACCAAGGAAGACGTGGTTGCCGCTGTCGAAGCCAAGAAAGCTGCTCCTGCTGCCGCACCTGCCAAGGCTGCTGCTCCGGCTGCCGCTGCTCCTGTGTTCGCCGCTGGCGACCGCATCGAGAAGCGCGTGCCGATGACCCGCGTTCGTGCCACCGTGGCCAAGCGTCTGGTTGAAGCCCAGTCGAACATGGCGATGCTGACCACTTTCAACGAAGTCGACATGACCGAAGTCATGGCGCTGCGTTCGAAGTACAAGGACCTGTTCGAGAAGTCCCACAACGGCGTGCGCCTGGGCTTCATGTCCTTCTTCGTGAAAGCGGCTACCGAAGCACTGAAGCGCTTCCCGGCTGTCAACGCCTCGATCGACGGCGGTGACATCGTTTACCACGGCTACGCTGACGTCGGCGTTGCAGTTTCCAGCGATCGCGGCCTGGTTGTACCGGTTCTGCGTAACGCCGAACTGATGAGCCTGGCTGAAATCGAAGGCGGCATCGCCACCTTCGGCAAGAAAGCCCGCGACGGCAAACTGTCGATGGACGAAATGACCGGTGGTACGTTCACCATCACCAACGGCGGTACTTTCGGTTCGATGATGTCGACCCCGATCGTCAACCCGCCACAAGCCGCCATCCTGGGCATGCACAACATCATCCAGCGTCCTATGGCCATCAATGGTCAGGTCGTTATCCGTCCGATGATGTACCTGGCACTGTCCTACGATCACCGTCTGATCGATGGCAAAGAAGCTGTGACCTTCCTGGTGACCATCAAGAACCTGCTGGAAGATCCGGCTCGTCTGTTGCTGGATATCTGATAGAAGCAGCCATGAGCTGCAAGCCCGTGCTGTCGGAAAACCCGCAGCCTGGCTTGCCGCTCGCGGCTTGAAGCTTTTCGCTAAAGAGGATTTTTTGAATGTCGCAGAAATTTGACGTAGTAGTGATCGGTGCGGGCCCTGGCGGTTACGTCGCTGCCATCAAGGCCGCGCAGTTGGGTCTCTCCACTGCCTGCATCGAGAAGTACACCGACAAGGAAGGCAAACTGGCTCTGGGCGGTACTTGCCTGAACGTCGGCTGCATTCCATCCAAGGCCCTGCTGGACAGCTCGTGGAAATTCCACGAAGCCCAGGACGGTTTCGCGATCCACGGTATCAATCACGCTGGCGTGACCATGGACGTGCCAGCGATGGTCGGCCGTAAAGCCAACATCGTCAAAGGCCTGACCTCCGGCGTTGCGACCCTGTTCAAAGCCAACGGTGTGACCTCCATCCAGGGTCACGGCAAGCTGCTGGCCGGCAAGAAAGTCGAAGTCACCAAGCCTGATGGCTCGGTAGAAATCATCGAAGCCGAAAACGTCATCCTGGCACCAGGTTCGCGTCCGATCGACATTCCGCCAGCTCCCGTTGACCAGAATGTGATCGTCGACTCCACCGGCGCCCTGGAATTCCAATCCGTTCCAAAACGTCTGGGCGTGATCGGCGCTGGCGTGATCGGTCTGGAACTGGGCTCGGTCTGGTCGCGTCTGGGTGCAGAAGTGACTGTCCTGGAAGCCCTGGACACCTTCCTGATGGCAGCCGACACCGCTGTTTCCAAGGAAGCGCTGAAAACCCTGACCAAGCAAGGTCTGGACATCAAGCTGGGCGCTCGCGTCACCGGTTCCAAAGTGAACGGCGACGAAGTCGTGGTGAACTACACCGATGCCAACGGCGAACAGAACATCACTTTCGACAAGCTGATCGTAGCCGTTGGTCGCCGTCCGGTGACCACTGATCTGTTGGCTGCCGACTGCGGCGTGACCCTGGACGAGCGCGGTTTCGTGCACGTTGACGATCACTGCGCCACCACCGTGCCGGGCGTTTACGCCATCGGCGACGTGGTTCGCGGCATGATGCTGGCGCACAAAGCGTCCGAAGAAGGCATCATGGTTGTCGAGCGCATCAAGGGCCACAAGGCCCAGATGAACTATGATTTGATCCCTTCGGTTATTTATACTCACCCGGAAATCGCGTGGGTTGGTAAAACCGAACAGGCCTTGAAAGCCGAAGGCGTTGAAGTTAACGTCGGCACCTTCCCGTTCGCAGCCTCCGGCCGTGCCATGGCTGCCAACGACACCGGTGGTTTCGTCAAGGTCATCGCAGATGCCAAGACGGACCGCGTACTGGGCGTCCACGTGATTGGCCCAAGCGCTGCCGAACTGGTTCAGCAGGGCGCGATCGGTATGGAATTCGGCACCAGCGCTGAAGACCTGGGCATGATGGTTTTCTCCCATCCGACCCTGTCTGAAGCCTTGCACGAAGCTGCTTTGGCAGTGAATGGCGGCGCCATCCACATCGCCAACCGCAAGAAGCGTTAAGACATAATAAGAAACCACGGCGGTTTGGCCCGTCGTGAGCCTTGCACGCAAGACTCACCGCGGAATATCCGCTGGACGCAGTCTTGCATAGCTCAGCTATGCAAGCAGCAGTCACAGGTGGTGCGGCACTTGAACGAGTGCAGCACCGAATGCGCAGTACCTAACGAAGACGGTAATAAGCATGAATCTTCACGAGTATCAGGGTAAGCAGCTGTTCGCTGAGTACGGCCTGCCAGTATCCACCGGTTACGCGGTAGACACCCCGGAAGCAGCAGCAGAAGCTTGCGACAAAATCGGCGGCAGCGAGTGGGTTGTCAAAGCCCAGGTCCACGCCGGTGGTCGCGGTAAAGCGGGCGGCGTCAAGCTGGTTCGCAACAAAGAAGACGCCAAAGCCTTCGCACAGCAGTGGCTGGGCAAGCGTCTGGTGACTTACCAGACTGACGCCAATGGTCAGCCAGTCACCAAGATCCTGGTTGAATCGTGCACTGATATCGCTAAAGAGCTGTACCTGGGCGCTGTCGTTGACCGTTCGAGCCGTCGCATCGTGTTCATGGCTTCCACCGAAGGTGGCGTGGACATCGAGAAAATCGCTCACGACACTCCAGAAAAAATTCTGAAGGCCACTATCGATCCACTGGTTGGCGCTCAGCCATTCCAGGGTCGCGAACTGGCTTTCCAGCTGGGTCTGGAAGGCAAGCAAGTTGCCCAGTTCGCCAAGATCTTCGTAGGTCTGGCCAAACTGTTCCAGGATCACGATCTGGCCCTGCTGGAAGTGAACCCGCTGGTGATCAAGGCTGACGGCGATCTGCACTGCCTGGACGCCAAGATCAACATCGACGCCAACGCCATGTACCGTCAGCCTAAGCTGAAGACTTTCCACGATCCGTCGCAGGACGATCCGCGCGAAGCGCACGCTGCCAAGTTCGAACTGAACTACGTAGCGCTGGAAGGCAACATCGGTTGCATGGTCAACGGTGCTGGCCTGGCCATGGGTACCATGGACATCGTCAACCTGCATGGCGGCAAGCCAGCCAACTTCCTCGACGTGGGCGGCGGTGCTACCAAGGAACGCGTTACCGAAGCGTTCAAGATCATCCTGTCCGACACTAACGTCGCTGCAGTACTGGTCAACATCTTCGGCGGCATCGTTCGTTGCGACATGATTGCCGAAGGCATCATCGGCGCGGTGAAGGAAGTCGGCGTGAAAATCCCGGTTGTTGTTCGCCTTGAAGGCAACAACGCTGAGCTGGGCGCTAAAGTACTGGCAGAAAGCGGTTTGAACATCATCGCTGCTACCAGCCTGACCGACGCTGCTCAACAAGTTGTCAAAGCTGCGGAGGGCAAATAATGAGCGTCCTGATCAATAAAGACACCAAAGTTATCTGCCAGGGTATTACCGGTTCGCAAGGTAGTTTCCACACCCAGCAAGCCATCGAGTACGGCACCAAGATGGTTGGTGGTGTAACTCCAGGCAAAGGCGGCACCGAGCACCTGGGCCTGCCCGTGTTCAACACCGTGAAAGACGCCGTAGCGGCCACTGGCGCCACCGCCAGCGTGATCTACGTTCCGGCTCCTTTCTGCAAGGACTCGATCCTGGAAGCTGCTTTCGGCGGCATCAAGCTGATCGTTTGCATCACCGAAGGCATCCCTACCCTGGACATGCTGGACGCTAAAGTTAAGTGCGACGAGCTGGGTGTTACCCTGATCGGCCCTAACTGCCCAGGCGTGATCACTCCAGGCGAATGCAAGATCGGCATCATGCCAGGTCACATTCACTTGCCAGGCAAGGTCGGTATCGTTTCCCGTTCCGGCACCCTGACCTACGAAGCGGTGAAGCAGACTACTGACGCCGGTTTCGGTCAGTCGACTTGCGTCGGCATCGGTGGTGACCCGATCCCGGGTTCGAACTTCATCGACATCCTGAAGCTGTTCCAGGAAGACCCGAAGACCGAAGCGATCGTGATGATCGGTGAGATCGGCGGTTCGGCTGAAGAAGAAGCGGCTGCCTACATCAAGGCACACGTGACCAAGCCGGTTGTTTCCTACATCGCTGGTGTGACTGCTCCTCCGGGCAAGCGCATGGGCCATGCTGGCGCAATCATCTCTGGCGGCAAAGGCACTGCAGACGAGAAATTCGCTGCCCTGCAAGACGCAGGCGTTAAAACGGTGCGTTCGCTGGCAGACATCGGCAAGGCCCTGGCCGAGCTGACTGGTTGGGCTGTCAAGTAAGCCTCGTGCTTGACTGACGCTTCACCAGGCAAAGGCCACCTTCGGGTGGCCTTTGTCATTCTTGAAAATCAAAAGATCGCAGCCTGCGCATTCCCCTGTAGGAGCTGCCGAAGGCTGCGATCTTTTGATCTTTTAATACGTAAACGCGACACGGAAATGTCGCATATCGGATAGTTCGCCCTCTAACAGTGCGTTTCTGGTCCAAATTCGTTAGGCTACGCGCCATTTTTGCGTCCGCGGCCCACAAGGCACCAACGCGCTAAAAGGGTCGGTCTTATACGGACTGACAGCATTTCCCTCACCCATAGGGAAATCCCTCTCTAAATTCCGATTCAGTAGTGTGGTATTTCCTTAATGAAAGTGTTGAAAGGCCAGGACATCCTGGCACTTGGTTTTATGACGTTTGCCCTGTTCGTCGGGGCTGGCAACATCATCTTCCCGCCTATCGTCGGTTTGCAGTCCGGGCCCAATGTCTGGATGGCGGCGTTGGGTTTCCTGGTCACGGCTGTTGGTTTGCCGGTGATCACCGTTGTGGCGCTGGCCAAGGTCGGCGGCGCAATGGATGCCTTGAGCAGCCCGATCGGTAAAGTCGCCGGTGGCCTGTTGGCAGCGGCCTGCTACCTCGCTGTTGGCCCGCTGTTCGCGACGCCACGTACCGCGACGGTATCCTTCGAAGTGGGCCTGGCGCCGCTGACCGGCGAGAGCCCGCTGGCATTGTTCCTGTACAGCTCGGTTTACTTCCTGCTGGTGTTCTTCATCTCGCTGTACCCAGGCCGTTTGCTGGATACCGTAGGGCGCTTTCTCGCTCCGCTGAAGATCATCGCCCTGGCCGTTCTGGGCATTGCAGCATTCGCCCTGCCGGCCGGAGACATTGGCCAAGCTACGCCTGAATATGTGGCGGCACCGTTTTCCCAAGGCTTCATCAATGGTTACCTGACCATGGATACCCTGGGCGCCCTGGTGTTCGGCATCGTCATCGTCAACGCCATCCGCTCCCGCGGCGTCGAGTCGCCGGCACTGATCACCCGTTATGCGATCATCGCCGGCCTGATCGCCGGCGTCGGCCTGGCGCTGGTTTACGTCAGCCTGTTCCGTCTCGGTTCGGGCAGCCATGAAGTGGCCGCTGGCGCTACCAATGGCGCGGCGGTATTGCACGCTTACGTGCAGCACACCTTCGGTTCGCTGGGCAGCGGTTTCCTGGCCGTGCTGATTTCCCTGGCGTGCCTGGTGACCGCGGTCGGCCTGACCTGTGCCTGCGCCGAGTATTTCAGCCGAGTGGTGCCGCTGTCCTACAAGACACTGGTGATCATCCTCGCGGCGTTCTCGCTGCTGGTGTCCAACCTGGGCCTGACCAAGCTGATTGCGTTCTCGATCCCGGTGCTCACCGCGATCTACCCTCCGTGCATCGTTCTGGTGGCGTTGAGCTTCTGCAAGGACTTCTGGCATGAGCAGGGTCGTATCCTCGGCCCGGTCATGCTGGTGTCGTTCATCTTCGGCCTGATCGACGCCCTCAAGGGCGCAGGCCTGGCGGACTGGATGCCGACGCAAATGGCCCACCTGCCGCTGAGCGAGCAGGGCCTGGCCTGGCTGGTGCCTTCGGTGATGACACTGGTGGTTGCCGTTGTCTGCGACCGTCTGCTGGGCAAGCGCGAAGAAGCGCTGGCTTAAGATTACCGGCCCGTCACAAGCGGGCCAGTGAACACAACAGAAATGCCCCGTATCAATCGATGCGGGGCATTTTTTTATGGCGAGTGCGCTTATGTTTCGCGATAGCGGACCAGCGTTGCAGGATCTGTTTTGGGTGTGCCGTCGCCGGACGCCAATATTTTTTGGTCGGGCTGAACCCTCACTGATAGCCATTCTTCGCGACCGGATCCGATATCGGTTACCCGGAATCCGCCGTCGCCAAATGAGGTATCAGGCTCCCCGGTTGTTTTATAGCGTGCAATCAGACTGCTTTCGCTGCCTTTTAAGCCTGTTGAACCTACGACAACGAGTCGGTCTGCCGAGGCTGCGGTGATTGCCCTCCAACGACAGGCTTGACCGGAAGGGAGTTCGGTGACAACCGGTTTACCACCGTTGAAGACCAGATTTGGGGTGCCGTTGCTATTGAACGCGGCGAGCATTCCTCGTTGTTTGGATCCCGTCTCATCAAAAATGTCGGCGTCCATCAGGCCGGTGACAAACAAACTACCGTCATCGCGTAGAAGCAAGCTGTAAACGAGTGTCGCTGCCTCGCTGCCTTCGGCAATACTGAAAACTACATAGCCGTTGTCTCCAAAACCAAGGTCTGGACCGCCATTGGCATTGAAGCGAGCAATCGTTCCCTTTCTTGCTCGGTTTATGCCGGCGACGGTAATTTTTCCATCTGCTGTAACCCCTACTGCGTGGGTATTGAGGAGTTGCACAATGAACTCGGAAGCTTCATGTCCATTGTTCAGATATCGCCTTACCTTGTTTCCGGTTGCCGTTATGATTTCACCATTCGATCCTATCGCCATGGCGAGACGAAGGGCATTGCGCTTATTCTTGGGGGATGCCGGGGTTTTGGGGCGCTTTGAGGTACTTGGAATAGGAGGAATGTAAATGCCCCCAGTTCCAAACGTATTGTCCAGTGACCCATCTTTAAGAAATCTGGCAAAGGCCAATTGAGCCCGTTCACCATAGTGTGTGCCGATGAGCAGAGTCTTGCCGTTCTCGAGTAAACAGGCGCCATTTGTCTCAGCGTCGATATTATCCTTGAAGCCTCCTGTAACGATGCCATTGTTTCCGAAATCCGGGTCTGGGGTACCATTTTCCAGTAGTTGAGCAAGTTGAAATTGCAGTCGCGTCGGCTCCGTGGGAACTCCTTTTGCGGACCCCGCGAGCAGGATTTTTCCGTCGGTACGGACTCCCAGGATTTGCATGGGCGAACTGCCAGGAGCAAATTCGTAGAACATGCCGCGATTGGCGAAAGCGGGGTCAAGGCCCTGTTCGACGGAAACAATTTTGTTGTGGGACATGATTGGACTCGCTGCGTAAATGGAGTAAATCCCGACACACACATTCATGCGGGATGATCGCTCAAGTTACTCAGCGTTGGATGGCATTAATAGCTGTTAGAAATGACAGCTATTGATGGCTTTTTTCTTATAGTCTCCCTGTATCGATGTTGTTGGCATCCAGCGCATCTTTGCCACAGTGGCGTTGCAGCGTGCCTTTTTCCTTTTGCTCACGTCGAAGCTGTACCTGTGGCTGCGTGGAAAGATCCGGCCAATGAATTAACCGCTGTCACAGTGTTCTCCAAAGTCAGAATCAAACAAGGACCTGCATGTCGTTCATCCAAGCCAACCTGATCCACATCCTTGCCGCCATCTGGTTCGTCATCTGCTGGGGCGGGTACACCCGTTATGCCACCTGGAAAGGCCGTGACACCGCGTGCCTGGCCAGTGTGCTGCACCTCTATCGTGAAGACTGGATGCGTCGCATGCTGCTGCGCGACAACCGTATCGCCGATGCCAGCGTGATCGGAAACCTGGAACGCAACGCTTCGTTCTTCGCCTCCAGTACGTTGATTATCCTGGCCGGTATTCTCACGGTGCTGGGGGCTTCGGAAAGGGCGGTATCGTTGCTGGCGGATATCCCGATGGTGCAGCAGGCGTCCCAGGGCATGTCGGAAATCAAGTTGCTGTGCCTGGCGCTGGTGTTTGTCTATGCGTTCTTCACGTTCAGCTGGTGCATGCGCCAGTACAACTTTGCGGCGGTACTGGTGGGTTCGGCGCCAATGGTCGGCGAGCGTCTTGTGTCGGAGCAAGAGCGCAAGGCGTTTGCTTCCCGCGCGGCCCGTGTCATCTCCATGGCCGCCAACCAGTTCAACTTCGGGCTGCGTTCCTACTATTTCGGCATGACCATGCTGGCCTGGTTTGTCAGCCCCTGGTTGTTCATGTTGATGAGTGCCGGCGTGGTATTCGTGTTGTACCGCCGCGAGTTTCACTCTGACGTTCTCGATGTGATGGTCTATACCCCTACAGAGGCGCCATTGCCCGAGGTGATCAAAGAGGCTGCTTGATGAGTATTCCGTTCTGGTGCGTGTTTATCAGTGCCGTGCTGATTTACGTGGCGCGTATGCCCGTGACCAAGGCCATGAAAGAGCAGGGCGGTTACAACAATCATCTGCCGCGCCAGCAGCAGGGCCAACTCACAGGTTTTGGTGCCCGTGCGGTGGCGGCACATCAGAATAGTTTTGAAGCCTTCATATTGTTTGCGGTGGGTGTGTTGATGGCGCATACAACGCAGACGGCGGGCTGGCTCATCGATTTGCTCGCGATCATCTTTGTGATCACTCGGGTTATTTATCTGGTGTGTTACTGGAAGGACCTGGCCTGGCAACGCAGTCTGGTCTGGCTGGTGGGATTAATCTGCTCGCTGTTGCTGATGATTAGTCCGACTTTTCGAACGATTTTGCTCTAGGCATTTTTTTGTAGGCAAAAGAAAACCCGCACTTGGCGGGTTTTCTTTTATCACGCTAAAAACCGGATTAGTTTTTAGGCGCTTCTGGAGCGGCCGGAGTGGCCGGTGCAGCCGGAGCAGCCTCTTTTGCCGCTTCCGCGTTCGATTCAGCCTGAGCTTTGGCAGCTTCGGCGTTTTCTTTCGCCGCGTCGTTCACTTTATCCTGAGCTTTGCTCATGTCTTGCTGAGCTTGCTCAGCATGTTTGTTAGCTTCTTGAGCTTTGTCCTCGGATTTTTTATCGCAGGCAGCGAGACCGAGGGAAGCGGTCAACATCAAGGCAATAGCTAAAGTCTTACGCATGGGGTGTTTCTCCTGATGAAAAGCATCTACTGGCCTTAAGAACCCATACATCAGGATTAAGTTCCTTAATTCTTTCAGATATATAAGTTTTGTTCTAATGCGGAACTTTTACCCGGACTGCCACCGCATTGCACGAACCTAAACAAGAGTGTTTATCAAATGGCTGAGAACCCCGTTTTTGAGCGAGCGAAGCGCTTTTTGTCGGCGCTGCGACATTGTCAGGTACTCGGACTAAGCGTTCACAGCGCCAGCAGCGAAGGGCTGACGATTGTGCTGCCATACAGCCCGCAGATCGTTGGCAATCCCGAAACCGGTGTGATTCATGGCGGGGCACTGACCTCGCTGATGGACACGGCCTGTGGCATGGCGACGCTCTGTGTGCTCCCGGAGTTCGAAGTCTGTCCGACCCTCGACCTGCGCATCGACTACATGCACGCCGCTGAACCGTACAAGGATGTCTATGGCTTCGCCCAGTGCTACCGGGTCACCACCGACGTGATTTTTGCCCGTGGCTTTGCCTATCAGGACGACCCCGGACAACCCATTGCCCATGTGATGGGCACATTCATGCGCATGGGCAAGGGCATCAAAGGCACCAAGGGCTTCGGTGGCGCGGTTGCCGGAGGTGCGCAATGAGCGAGTCGCTGAAGGATCAATTGCAAAAGGCCCATGAGCAGGGCGATTACGCCTCGCTGCTGGGTTTGATTCCCTATGCCCGGCTGATCGGCGTCGAGTGTTCACGGGTGGGCGATGAGCTGCTGTTCAAATTGCCGGCGAACAAGGACAACATTGGTAACCCTTTGCTGCCGGCGATTCATGGCGGGGTGATCGCCGGGTTCATGGAATTGGCCGCGGCGCTGCATCTGCTGGTGTTTACCGGATCATCCGGGGTGCCGAAGATCATCGACTTCTCCCTGGATTACCTGCGGGCCGGGCAGTTTCGCGACACCTGGGCCCGATGCCAGGTTTGCCGCCAGGGACGGCGGGTTGCCAACGTGGCGATTACCGCCTGGCAAAGTACCGAGGCCGAACCCATTGCCACGGCCCGTGCACATTTCAAACTCGAGGAGCCCTTGAAATCCTGAACTCAGCCCCAAACTCAGATGACAACCCGCCGCCGACCCTCAAGGTCGCGGCTTATGCCATCTGATTGGAGTTTGATGACCATGAGTGTGGAAACTCAAAAGGAAACCCTGGGCTTCCAGACCGAGGTGAAGCAGCTGCTGCATCTCATGATCCATTCGCTGTATTCCAACAAGGAAATTTTCCTTCGCGAATTGATCTCGAACGCCTCTGACGCTGTCGACAAATTACGTTTCGAAGCCCTGGCCAAGCCAGAGCTGCTGGAAGGCGGCGCCGAACTGAAAATCCGCGTGAGCTTCGACAAGGACGCTAAAACCGTCACCCTCGAAGACAACGGTATCGGCATGAACCGCGAAGACGCGATCACCCACCTGGGGACCATCGCCAAATCCGGCACCGCCGATTTCATGAAGCACCTGACCGGCGACCAGAAGAAAGACTCGCACCTGATCGGCCAGTTCGGTGTCGGTTTCTACTCCGCCTTCATCGTCGCCGACAAAGTCGATGTGTACAGCCGTCGTGCCGGCAGCGCTGCCAGCGAAGGCGTGCACTGGTCGTCCAAGGGCGAAGGTGACTTCGAAGTTGCGACCATCGACAAGGCCGAGCGCGGCACTCGCATTGTCCTGCACCTGAAATCCGGTGAAGACGAGTTCGCCGATGGCTGGCGCCTGCGCAACATCATCAAGAAATACTCCGACCACATCGCCTTGCCGATCGAGTTGCCGAAAGAAGTGGCGGCCGTTGAAGGCGAAGAGAAACCGGCCGTTGAATGGGAAACCGTCAACCGCGCCAGCGCTCTGTGGACCCGTCCGCGTACCGAGATCAAGGACGAGGAATACCAGGAGTTCTACAAGCACATCGCTCACGATTTCGAAAACCCGCTGAGCTGGAGCCACAACAAGGTCGAAGGCAAGCTGGAATACAGCTCGCTGCTGTACGTGCCGACCCGCGCTCCGTTCGATCTGTACCAGCGTGAAGCGCCAAAAGGCCTGAAGTTGTACGTGCAGCGCGTGTTCGTCATGGATCAGGCCGAGTCCTTCCTGCCGCTGTACCTGCGCTTCATCAAGGGTGTGGTCGACTCCAACGACCTGTCGCTGAACGTGTCGCGGGAAATCCTGCAGAAAGACCCGATCATCGACTCCATGAAGTCGGCACTGACCAAGCGCGTGCTGGACATGCTGGAAAAACTGGCGAAGAACGAGCCTGAGCAATACAAGGGCTTCTGGAAAAACTTCGGTCAGGTCATGAAGGAAGGCCCGGCAGAAGATTTCGCCAACAAGGAAAAAATCGCCGGTCTGCTGCGTTTCGCATCGACCCATGGCGACGACGGCGAGCAGGTTGTCGGCCTGGCCGAGTACCTGGCGCGCGCCAAGGAAGGTCAGGACAAGATCTACTACCTGACCGGCGAAACCTACGCACAGGTCAAGAACAGCCCGCACCTGGAAGTCTTCCGCAAGAAAGGCATCGAAGTGCTGCTGTTGACCGACCGCATCGACGAGTGGCTGATGAGCTACCTCAGCGACTTCGACGGCAAGAGCTTCGTCGACGTGGCGCGCGGTGACCTGGACCTCGGCAACCTGGATTCGGAAGAAGACAAGAAAGCTGCGGAAGAAGTCGCCAAGTCCAAAGAAGGCCTGGTTGAGCGTCTGAAGACTGCACTGGGCGACTCCGTTGCTGAAGTGCGGGTCTCCCATCGTCTGACCGATTCCCCGGCGATTCTGGCCATCGGCGAGCAGGACCTGGGCCTGCAGATGCGCCAGATCCTCGAAGCCAGCGGGCAGAAGGTTCCGGATTCGAAGCCGATCTTCGAATTCAACCCGGCTCACCCGCTGATCGAGAAGCTCGACAATGAGCAGAGTGACGAGCGCTTTGGCGATCTGTCGCACATTCTCTTCGATCAGGCGGCCCTGGCGGCCGGCGACAGCTTGAAAGATCCGGCGGCCTATGTGCGCCGCTTGAACAAACTGTTGGTCGAGCTATCCGCTTGACTGTGTTGTAGAAAAACCCGCTTCGGCGGGTTTTTTCATTCTGGTGTTCAACAATCAGGAGTCAGAAATGAGCCAAATCACTGTACGTTCCGTTGCCTATCAGATCGATGGCCAGGCCTACGAAAGCCGTCTGGCTTTCGATGCCGACCATAAAGGCCCGCGTCCGGG
The DNA here is from genome assembly GCF_019219225.1 of Pseudomonas sp. PDM32. Lineage (NCBI taxonomy): Bacteria > Pseudomonadati > Pseudomonadota > Gammaproteobacteria > Pseudomonadales > Pseudomonadaceae > Pseudomonas > Pseudomonas sp. PDM32. The sequence goes on along the minus strand of NZ_JAHUWE010000002.1, from coordinate 460,121 downwards.
TTTGTTGATGGCGCCGAACTGGATGGGCGTCAGCGCCGGTGCCGAGGAGATCGCCAGGTCCGTGGCGGCCAAGGGCTACGTGGTGCTGATCGCCGACCTTTACGGGCAATCGGTTCGTCCGTCGAACAATGACGAGGCCGGGGCGGCAATGATGCCGTTGAAGAATGACCGTGGGTTACTGCGCAAGCGCATGCAGGTAGCGTTCGAACAGTTGCAGAGCCAGGGCGAGGCGGCCGTCGATACGTCGAAGCTGGCGACCTACGGTTTCTGTTTCGGCGGCTGCTGTGCCCTGGAGTTTGCCCGTACCGGTGCGCCGGTGAAGGCCGCGGTATCCTTCCACGGCACGCTGGACACCCCGAATCCGGCCGACGCGAAAAACATCAAGGGTAAGGTCCTGGTCCTGCACGGTGCTTCCGATCCACTGGTGCCGAAGGAACAGTTGCCGGCGTTCGAAGATGAAATGAACGCGGCCGGTGTGGACTGGCAGTTGCTGAGCTACGGTGGGGCGTTCCACTCCTTCACCGATCCGCATGCGAATGTGCCGGGGATGATGATGTATGACGCCAAGGTGGCTGCCCGGGCCTTCACTTCGATGCACGATCTGCTGGATGAAGTGTTCAAGGGCTGATTGCCCCAGGATCAAGAGATCGCAGTCTGCGGCAGCTCCTGCAGGAGAACGCCTTTCCCTGTAGGAGCTGCCGAAGGCTGCGATCTTTCAGGGCAGCTCGATCCTGTCAACTTCCCCCGGCACCGTCGGCCAGTCCCCGGCCGCCCATCGCCGGCGCGCTTCATCAATCGCCGCCGGATCGCTCGCGACAAAATTCCAGTTGATCCGCCGTGGCCCGTCCAGCGGCGCGCCGCCAAACAGCACGGCGTGACTGTCGCTTTCAGCGAAAAGCGTCATTTCTTCCCCGGTCGGCAACACAACTAGCGAATACGGCTCTATCAGCTCGCCATCCAGTTGCACTTCGCCGCTCAACACATACAGCGCACGTTCTTCATGCTCGGTGGGAATCAGCAATGTCGTCGCCGTTTGCAGGTGCAATTCTGCGTACAACGTAGGAGAAAGCACCGGCACCGGTGACTCCAGGCAAAAGCCGGATCCGGCAATCATGCGGATCTTCACCCCCAGGTTTTCGCTGACCGGCAAAGTGGACGCCGGATGGTGGCTGTAATGCCCCGGACCCTGTTCTTTGTCCTTGGGCGATGCCAGCCAGATCTGCAAGCCGTGCATCGTGAAGCCGCTCTCCTTGAGTGCCTCGGGCGTGCGTTCGACGTGGGCAATGGCGCTGCCGGCCGTCATCCAGCTGACATCGCCGGTATCAACAACCTGATCGGAGCCCAGGCTGTCCTTGTGCCGGATTTGCCCTTGGAACAAATAGGTCAGGGTGGACAGGCCAATGTGCGGATGCTGGCGGATATTCATGCCTTTACCCGGCGGATAACGGGTTTCCAGCATGTGATCGAAAAACACGAATGGCCCGACGCTGCGGCACTTGGCGGATGGCAGTGGGCGCAGGATCGGCTGGCCTTCGACGTCTTCGGTGCGGGGGCGGATCACGAGCGGAGTGGTCATGGTGCGTTCCAGGCTGAGCGGGTGATGTGTTCGAGCATAACCCGCTTGCGCAGCCCTTGCCGCTATTGGCTGAAGGCGCCTTCGGACAAATGCGTTTCGATGCTGACTTCAGACGTGGTCATCAGCTTGTGGATCGGGCAGCGATCGGCCACGCGGTGCAGCTCGTCGCGCTGGGCGTCAGTGAGTACGCCCTTGAGGGTCAGTTTGACGTGCAGCGTGTATTGGCCTTTCTGTTCCAGGCTGTTGTCGCGCTTGACCTCGACGCCGACACCGGTCAGCGGGATGTCCTTCTTCTTCGCATAGAGCTTGAGGGTCAGGGCTTTGCAGGCGCCGAGCGCGGCATCGAAATAATCGTGCGGTTCCGGCGCGGTGCCTTCTCCGCCCGCCGTGACGGGCACGTCGGCGAAGAGTTCGTGCTCATCGATTTGTACGCTGTGGCGAAAGCCTTCGGCAGAAACGGTGTTGACGGTAACGGTCATGGGAAACCTCGCAGGCGACAGGATATTTATTCGATCAAAAAGACCTTGAAGGTATAGAGCATGGTGCCGGATATGCGTTCCGGTTTTCTTGTACAGGTGGGGCTTTTCGCTGAATCGTTACCGTCGCAGTAGTGTTGTTTTGATATCACATTTTCGTCTTACGCAAATTTTCAACAGTCCGATACCGTCTAAAGAACCCGCTGCCTGACGCAGCGCTTTTGGAAGGAACCAGGGGAATGAGCATCAGAAGTCTCAATATTGCGCCGCGTGCGAGTCTCGGTTTTGGCCTGTTGGCGTTGATGGTTTTTGGCTTGGGCGCCTTCGCTCTGCTGCAGATGTCGAACATGCGGGCGCAGTCCGATCAAGTCGATGACAACTGGCTGCCCAGTGTCATGGCGGTCGGTGATATGAGTCAGGACATGTTGCGGCTGCGAGCATTGACCATGCGTCTGCTGATCAATCGCGACCCGCAGGCACAGGCGCAGAACGTCAGCAAGATCAACGATCTCAAAACTGTCCTCGATGGTGCACAGCAACGTTATGACAAGTTGATCGTGCTGCCTGAAGAGCGCGTGTTGTTCGACCGCTTCAAGGCCGCCGAGGCCAAGTACCTGCAGTTTCAGAGTCAGGTGATGGCCGAAGCTACCCAGGGACGGGTGGAACAGGCGGCGGCCATTCTCAATGGCGAGATGAATCCTCTGGCCGATGAAATCACGGTTACGCTCAGGGAGCTGGTCGAGCTCAATCGGCACAACGCCAATCTGGCAACCGAAGCGGGTCGCCTGGTGTTCAGCCAGTCGCGGGTCTGGGTCGGGGTAATGATCGGTGTGACCGCGTTGATCACCATTGGCCTGGCACTGCTGTTGACGCGCAGCATCGTGTTGCCGTTGTCACAGTCATTGAAAGTGGCGGAGGTGGTCGCCGGCGGCGACCTGACTGCAGCCATCAGCATTTCCGGCAAGGATGAGCCCGCGCGGCTGCTGCACGCGCTCAAGAGCATGCAGCAGAGTTTGCGCGAAACCATCCAGCGTATATCCGATTCATCCAGTCAATTGGCTTCTGCTTCGGAAGAGCTCAGTTGCGTCACGGAAGACGCTACCCGAGGCCTGCATCAGCAGAGCCTGGAGATCGAGCAGGCGGCCACGGCGGTCAATCAGATGACCGCTGCCGTGGAGGAAGTGGCGAGCAATGCCGCAGCAACGTCGCAGGCTTCGCGCGAGTCCGACCGCATTGCCCAACACGGCCGCGAACAAGTGCACCAGACGGTGCTGTCGATCGAGTCTCTGGCCAAAGATGTCACGACCAACGTCGCTCAGGTCGAAGAGCTTGCGCAGAAGGTATATGGCATCACTACCGTGCTGGACGTGATTCGCGCGATTGCCGAACAGACCAATCTGCTGGCGTTGAACGCCGCGATCGAAGCCGCGCGAGCCGGGGAGGCCGGGCGCGGGTTTGCGGTAGTGGCTGATGAGGTGCGGGCACTGGCGCATCGCACCCAGCAATCGACCCGGGAAATCGAGCAGATGATCACCGGTATCCAGCAGGGTACCGAACTGGCTGTCAGCTCGATGCAGCAGAGCAACACTCGGGCGCGCTCGACGCTGGAGGCGGCAAAGGCGGCGGGCGTTGCCCTGGAAGACATCGCCTCGGCATTCACGGTGATCAATGAGCGCAATATCGTGATTGCCAGTGCCTCGGAGGAGCAGGCGGCGGTGGCGCGGGAGGTCGATCGCAACTTGATGAACATCCGTGACCTGGCGCAACAGAGCTCGGCTGGAGCGAATCAGACCAGTGCGGCGAGTCAGGAGTTGTCGCGCTTGGCGGTGGACCTGAATACGCTGGTGGCACGGTTTTCGGTCTGATCGAAGATCAAAAGATCGCAGCCTTCGGCAGCTCCTACAGTTTTACGCGATCTTTTGACTTAAAAAAAGCCCCGCGATAGCGGGGCTTTTCGTGTCGATCCGGATCAGCTGCCTTTGACAGTCTTGCCGTTGACCTTGCCGTCCAGGAGCATGATGTTGTACTCCTTGCCGTCGTTTTCGACCTGTTGCAGGCGGACAAGCAGGTAATCCCAGTCCTTGGCGAACCACATCACGGTGATGCGTTTGCTCTGCGTCGGGTCGCGCACGCGCTCAACCTTGATCGCGTCGATCTGGCCGGCCTTGGTGTCGACTTTTTCCGAACCCAGCACGCGGAAGTCATAGGTGTCGACTTCGCCGCCATCGACCACTTGGTAGCTCATGGTCTTCTTGCCGGCAGCGACATCATGTTGCAGTGCCAGCTGGTAGGTGGACTTGTCGACCATGCCGCGGTTGAGTGGAAGCTTGACGGCGTCACCGCGGTCAGTGCCGGTGATCATCTTGGTGTTCCAGTCGAAATCCAGGTCCGATTTCTTGGCCTTGCCCAGGCCGCCACGTTCAAAGTGGTACGACTCGGGAAGAAGCGTGTCCTTGTCCAGGGTCAGGGTGCTTTCCTCGGATATGCTGGCAATCATCATCGATGCCTTGAAACTCAGTTTCCATTTGCCGTCGCTGGTTTTTTCGAGGCTGCGCTCGGCAGTGCCGCTCATGGGGAGCTGTTTCCAGTCGGCGGTGTAGCTGGCGGAGAAGGGTTGAAGTTCTGCCGCCTGAGCGAAGGGCATAGCGAGCAGAGCGCAAGCGAAGAGCAGGGCGCGACGCATAAAATCTCCTAGTTTCGAATCAAGTGGCCGCTGGCCGCGAGTAGCTGTCCATCCAGTAAAGCACCTTGCTCGCCGAGGGCCAGACGGCCTTCGGCAAACCAGCGTACGGCCATCGGGTAGATCAGGTGTTCCTGAGCATGGACCCGCTGCGCCAGACTCTGCGGCGAATCCTGTAACTCTACCGGTATTACAGCCTGTACGACCAGTGGTCCGCCATCGAGTTCCTCGGTGACGAAGTGCACGGAGCAGCCGTGCTCGGCGTCGCCGGCCTCCAGCGCGCGCTGATGAGTGTGTAACCCTTTGTATTTGGGTAGCAGCGAGGGGTGGATATTGAGCAGGCGACCCTGATAGTGGCGTACGAAACCCGCGCTGAGAATGCGCATGAATCCGGCCAGTACCACGAGTTCGGGGTTGAAGGCGTCGATCAGTTCGATCAGCGCGGCATCGAAGGCCTCGCGACCTTCGAAAGCCTTGTGATCCAGGGTGCGGGTGTCGATTCCCGCGTCCCTGGCGCGTTGCAGGCCGTAGGCGTCGGCGCGGTTGGAAATCACCGCAGCGATGCGGACCGGGCTGTCGCCGGTCCGCGTGCTGTCGATCAGGGCCTGCAAGTTACTGCCGGTGCCGGACAACAGCACCACCACATCACAGGTCTGAGACATCAATGAGCCTTGAGGTTCTTCAGTTCTACCTGAGCCGCGCCTTCGGCAGCGGTGGAGATCTGGCCGATGACCCAAGGCTGCTCGCCTGCTTCGCGCAGAACGTTCAGGGCGGCTTCAACGTGCTCCTGAGCCACGCAGATAACCATGCCCACGCCGCAGTTCAGTACGCGGTGCATTTCGTTCTCGTCAACGTTGCCTTTCTCTTGCAGCCAGTCGAACACGGCCGGACGGTTCCAGCTGGCTACGTCAACCACAGCCTGTGCGCCTTTTGGCAGAACGCGCGGGATGTTGTCCAGCAGGCCGCCACCGGTGATGTGGGCCATGGCTTTGACCGCACCGGTTTCCTTGATCAGCTTGAGCAACGGCTTCACGTAGATGCGGGTCGGGGCCATCAGCAGGTCGGTCAGCGGCTTGCCGTCGAGCTGGGTGTTTTCGATGTCGGCGCCGGACACTTCGATGATCTTGCGGATCAGCGAGTAGCCGTTGGAGTGCGGGCCGGAAGACGGCAGGGCGAGCAGGGCGTCGCCGGCAGCAACCTTGGAGCCGTCGATGATTTCGGATTTTTCCACGACGCCGACGCAGAAGCCGGCCAGGTCGTAATCTTCGCCTTCGTACATGCCCGGCATTTCAGCGGTTTCACCGCCCACCAGCGAGCAGCCCGACAGTTCGCAGCCAGCGCCGATGCCGGTAACAACCTGGGCAGCGGTGTCGACGTTCAGTTTGCCGGTGGCGTAGTAGTCGAGGAAGAACAGTGGCTCGGCGCCGCACACCACCAGGTCGTTGACGCACATGGCAACCAGGTCGATGCCGATGCTGTCGTGCTTGTTCAGGTTCAATGCCAGGCGCAGCTTGGTGCCGACGCCGTCAGTACCGGAAACCAGCACAGGCTGTTTGTAGCCGGCCGGGATTTCGCAGAGGGCGCCGAAACCGCCCAGGCCGCCCATGACTTCCGGGCGCGCAGTGCGCTTGGCGACGCTCTTGATGCGTTCGACCAATGCTTCACCGGCGTCGATGTCTACACCGGCGTCCTTGTAGCTCAGGGAGGGTTGCTTGCTCATGATCCAGGCCTTTAGGGGGGATTCAGGGGTAACGACCGAGTCCAGCGGGGCCGCCGAAATCGACGAAGGCGATTGCCTCACGCGAATTTCGAAAGTGCCCGGCTGTTGCCGGTCTGCGAAGGCGCGCGATTTTATCAGGCTTGAGCCGCAGCGGCCATCCTCAGGCCGACAGCAGGGCCATATCCGTTAAAAAAAACCGTTGATGTGCGGTGTCGGTGGCATCCTGCATGGCTGTATAAGGTGTCGCGATTAACCGTCTATCGTTATGACAGTGCGAAAACTTACCCGGGACGTGTGAATGTTTTGCGTCGGGCAATGGTCACAGCCTTTCTCGATCGTCTTCATGCGGTCTGTTCCAGCCGCTCTTGTCGTCAGGAATCTTCCATGCGTTTTTGTAAATTCTTGCTTGTCAGTTGTTTGTCAGTGGTCAGCCTGGTCAGTCATGCCGAAACCGTCAAAGGCCTTTATCAGGTGCGCGAGCCGGTGAATGGCCAGTCGCCCGAGGAACGTGACCAGGCGACTCAACGGGCATTGGACACTTTGGTGTTGCGCCTGACCGGCGACCCCAAGGCCGCTGAAAATCCGGGGCTGGCGGCCATTCGCAAAGATCCGCAACAGATCATCAGTCAATATGGCTTTGAAGCTGGTCCGCCGGAAGTCCTGAAAGTCGATTTCGACCCGGGTACCACCGAGCAGGCCTTGCGCCGCGCAGGCCTGGCCATGTGGGGGGCCAATCGGCCGTCGATCCTCGGCTGGTGGCTCAACGATTCCACCGAGGGTTCAAGCCTGGTGGGTGACGGCCAGGCCAGCGCGGCACCGCTGCGTCGGGCCGCCCAGCACCGGGGCCTGCCATTGCGCTTGCCATTGGCGGACCTGAACGAACAGATCGTCGCGACCGCTCCGAATCTGGAAGGCGCAGATTCCGGCCCTTTGCTTGCGGCATCGGAACGCTACAACGCCGACGCCCTGCTCGCGGTACACGCCAAAGAGGAGGGCGGGCAGTGGCAAGCCAAGTGGCAATTGTGGCTGGGGGATAAAAAAGAGGCAGGCAGCGTGCAGGGCGCCGATCAGGCCGCCGTGGCCGATGCGGTGATGCTGGCGGTCAATGAGCGCCTGGCGCCGCGGTTTGTCGCCAAGCCGGGTGCTTCGAGCGCGCAATTGCTGGAAGTGCAAGGCATGAATCTTGAGCACTACGCGTCCCTTGGACGCTTGCTGGAGCCATTTGGCGGGCGCGTGCAAAGCGTCGATGGCGACCGGATCGTCTACCGGGTCAATGGCAGCGCCGAGCAGTTGCGTGCGCAACTGTCGCTGGCACGGTTGCAGGAAGCGCCGGCGGCTCAGGCACCGACTCCGGCAGCGCCGGTTCAGCCAGCCGCCGGTGGTGCGGTGCCAGCCCCGGCACCTGCGCCAGCCCCGACACCGCAACTGCGGTTTCGCTGGTAGTTTTTCTCTCTTTATATAAGAAGCAATGGAGTGGTTCATGGCCGATACGCGGCGTTGGTTCTGGCTCGGTGGGGTGGTCCTGCTTTGTGTTTTTGTCTGGTTGTTGCATCCGATCCTGACGCCGTTCCTGGTGGCCCTGCTGTTGGCCTATCTGTTCGACCCGCTGGTGGATCGACTGGAGAAGGCGGGGCTGTCTCGAACCTGGGGTGTAGTGGCGGTGTTTGCCCTGTTTACATTGATCCTCACCGCGCTGCTGTTGGTCCTGGTGCCGCTGCTCGCCCGGCAGCTGTTTCGTTTGTATGAGCTGGCCCCGCAGATGCTCGACTGGCTGCAGCACACGGCATTGCCCTGGGCGCAATCGAAATTCGGCCTGTCGGAGGGCTTCTGGAAGTTCGACCGGCTCAAGGCCGCCATCGGCGAGCACATGAGTCAGACTTCTGATGTTGTCGGTGTGGTACTGAGTCATGCGACGGCCTCGGGGTTGGCGTTGATTGGCTGGTTGGCGAATCTGGTGCTGATCCCGGTGGTGAGCTTCTATCTGTTGCGCGATTGGGACCTGATGATGGCCAGGGTCCGCAACCTGCTGCCCCGTGATCGTGAGGAGCGCGCGGTGTCGCTGGCGGGTGAATGCCATGAAGTACTCGGTGCGTTCATTCGTGGCCAGTTGCTGGTCATGGTGGCCCTGGGGGTGATCTACGCGGCAGGCCTGATGCTGGTCGGGCTGGAGCTGGGCTTGCTGATTGGCATGATTGCGGGTCTGGCAGCGATCGTGCCGTACATGGGATTTATCATCGGCATCGGTGCGGCGCTGATTGCAGGGCTGTTTCAGTTCGGTGGTGATCTTTACCCGATGCTCGGCATTGTCGCGGTGTTCATGGTCGGCCAGGCGCTGGAGGGTATGGTGCTGACGCCGTTGCTGGTCGGTGACCGGATTGGCCTGCACCCGGTGGCGGTGATTTTTTCGATCCTGGCCGGGGGTGAACTGTTTGGCTTTACCGGTGTGCTGTTGGCATTGCCGGTCGCCGCGGTGATCATGGTGCTGGTGCGCCATGTGCAAGATTTGTATAAGGATTCCGATATCTACGGGGGCGTTGACGAACCGAAGCTGTAAAAGGTGTCGATGGGCGATGGCGGGCTGCCCCGGGTCCGCCTGATTACACAGCGCGACTGTCACATGCACCGCCAAAGAAACTGTCATAAAACCGGTGCGTTAACGCAAACCTTTGATTTTGCTTGTGGTCTATCGCATTGTGCGGCCCGCTTCACGGGTATAAACTTCGCAAACTTTACACAGAGGCCACTAACGGTTCCTTTGGAACTGTTCAGTCAGCATGAAACCGATTCAGTTGCCCCTAGGTGTGCGTCTGCGTGACGACGCCACCTTTATCAACTACTACCCAGGCGCCAATGCCGCTGCACTCGGCTATGTCGAGCGGCTATGCGAAGCCGACGCCGGCTGGACCGAAAGCCTGATCTACCTTTGGGGCAAGGATGGGGTAGGGCGTACGCACCTGTTGCAGGCTGCCTGCCTGCGCTTCGAGCAATTGGGAGAGCCTGCGGTGTATCTGCCGCTGGCCGAGTTGCTCGATCGCGGAATCGAGATTCTCGATAACCTTGAGCAGTACGAACTGGTCTGTCTCGATGACTTGCAGGCGGTTGCCGGCAAGGCGGACTGGGAAGAAGCGCTGTTCCATCTGTTCAATCGCCTGCGCGACAGTGGCCGGCGCCTGCTGATTGCCGCGTCGACATCCCCGCGCGAGTTGCCGGTGAAGCTGGCAGACCTCAAGTCGCGCCTGACCCTGGCCTTGATCTTCCAGATGCGCCCACTATCCGACGAGGACAAATTGCGTGCCCTGCAATTGCGAGCCTCCCGTCGCGGGCTGCACCTGACCGATGAGGTCGGGCATTTCATCCTGACTCGCGGTACCCGCAGCATGAGTGCACTGTTCGAGCTGCTTGAGCGTCTCGATCAGGCCTCCCTCCAGGCTCAGCGCAAGCTGACAATCCCGTTTTTGAAAGAAACCCTCGGCTGGTAAGCCCGCGCAAACCGGGGCTTTTAGCCGTTTCGGCATATTTCAGGCGCCAGAAATTCCGCTTTCCTGCAAGGTTGCAGGCCGCGTGCATGTTTAAAATGGGCTTAAGCGCTTAGATGTAAACGAGAAACCAATAAGTCACAAAAAGATTGATTGAATTTGCAAATGAGGTCGATAGCGGGCATAGTCTCGACTTCTTTACAACTTCAGCCACGGTCGTGCCCATGCTAAATCGCTTCGCACCCCTCGTGCCTCTCGCACTCGTCACCCTGTTGTTCGGTTGCGCTGCCCACACTCCAGTGGTCCAGCAAGCGCCGCAACAGCAGGTTCAAAACTCGGCCACTGCCCAGTCTTCCGCTCTCTTTCAGGAAGAGCTGGCCACCGAAAAAGAACTCGCAGACTTCGCTGGCGGCAAGTCCTACCAGCTTCCGGTCCTGGCCGACAGCATTCTCGAACGCGGCATGTCCCTGATCGGTACCCGTTACCGTTTCGGCGGCACTTCTGAAGCCGGCTTCGATTGCAGTGGTTTCATCGGTTACCTGTTCCGCGAAGAAGCGGGCATGAACCTGCCACGCTCCACCCGCGAAATGATCAACGTGGACGCTCCGCTGGTCTCGCGCAGCAAGCTTGAGCCGGGCGATCTGCTGTTCTTCGCAACCAACGGTCGTCGTGGTCGCGTCAGTCACGCCGGGATTTATCTGGGTGACAACCAGTTCATCCACTCCAGCAGCCGCCGCAGCGGTGGTGTACGCATCGATAGTCTGGGCGACAGCTACTGGAGCAAGACCTTCATCGAGGCCAAGCGCGCCCTGGCGATGGCACCTAACGCGTCTCCAATCGTCACTGCCCGCAAATAAGTGCACAGTTTGTAGGGTGAACTTAAAGTCTTACTTGAAGTTTGCCCCATAGCAGCTAGAATCCTGATGTATTAATGATGGCAAACCGCCTGCGTCCCGCGCAGGCGGTTTTCTTTTCTGCACTCCCGGCAGAAAAAGCCGCAGCCAGATCAGGATGCTCTGCTTATGACGACGTCGGCCCGCCTCGCAATCATGTTCTTCGCAGCCCTGCTCAGTGCCTGCGCCAGCCGCACACCGCCTCCTGCACCGGTGGTTCGCGCGCCCATCGTATTTGGTTCCCCACAAGCTTTTTCGCCCGAAGCGGAAGACGTGCTGTTTCGCGCGCTCGGCCTGGTGGGCACGCCTTATCGCTGGGGTGGCAACACGCCGGATTCCGGATTTGATTGCAGCGGCCTGATCGCCTATGTGTATCGCGATGTCGCCGGTATTGCCTTGCCGCGCACCACGCGCGAGATGATCTCCATGCAAGCGGCGAATGTCGGCAAGGAAGGCCTGCAAACCGGCGACCTGCTTTTCTTCGCCACCAATGGCGGTTCCCAGGTCAGTCATGCCGGGATCTACGTGGGAGAAGGGCGTTTCGTCCATGCGCCGGCCACCGGCGGCACCGTTAAGCTCGACAGTTTGTCCAAGGCCTATTGGCAGAAGGCCTACCTGAGCGCCAAGCGTGTGCTGCAGCCTGAACATCTGGCGCGCAACCCGTAACGTCTGGAGCTGCTGCTCATGACTGCTCGCACGCTGAATCTCGACGACGCCCTTTATCAATACCTGCTCGATGTTTCCCTGCGCGAAACGCCACTGCTCAAGCGCTTGCGCGATGAGACCCAGGCGCTGCCGATGGCGCGCTGGCAGGTGGCGCCGGAGCAGGGACAGTTTCTTGCCTTGCTGGTGAAGCTGACCGGCGCCAGACGCTTGCTCGAAGTCGGTACTTTCACCGGATACAGCGCACTGTGCATGGCGGCTGCATTACCGGCTGACGGTTCGCTGATGTGCTGTGATATCCCCGGCGACTACAACGCCATCGCACGGCGCTACTGGCAGGAAGCGGGACTCGCCGGGCGGATCGACCTGCGCTTGGCACCTGCACTGGAAACCCTCGCCGAGCTTGAGCGGCAAGGTCAGGGCGAGCAGTTCGACCTGGTGTTCATCGATGCCGACAAGGCCAACTATCCCAGTTATCTGGAGCATGCCCTGCGTTTGCTGCGGGTCGGTGGGCTGGCGGTGTTCGACAACACCCTGTGGAGCGGGCGCGTGCTTGAGACCAGCCCCGAGAGCGCGGACACCCGGGCGATCCAGGCGCTCAACCAGGCGTTGAAGGATGATGTGCGGGTGGATCTGTCGCTGTTGCCGTTGGGTGATGGGCTCACACTCTGTCGCAAGCGCTGAACCCTGTGGGAGCGGGCTTGCTCGCGAAGGCGGTGTATCAGTCAAAACATCAGTCGACTGGCAGCCTGCATTCGCGAGCAAGCCCGCTCCCACAGGGGAATATGTTGGCAGTTGGAATTTATTTCACTGCCGACACCCGCCACACCTTGTTCCCCACATCATCGGCCACCAGCAGATCGCCCTGCCGATCGATCACCACGCCCACCGGGCGGCCCATGGCTTCTTCCTTTTCGTTGAGAAAGCCGCTGAGCACTTCAATCGGTTGTCCCGCAGGTTTACCTGCGCTGAACGGCACGAAAATCACTTTGTAGCCACTGTGGGGGTTACGGTTCCAGGAGCCGTGCTGCCCGATGAAGGCCCCTTGGGTGAAGGGCGGCGGCAGCTTGCTGTTTTCAGCGAAGGTCAGGCCCAGTGATGCCGTGTGTGGGCCGACGGCATAGTCCGGAGCGATGGCCTTGGCCACCAGGTCGGGGTTTTGCGGCTCGACGCGAATATCGACATGCTGGCCGTAGTAACTGTACGGCCAGCCATAGAACGCGCCGTCCTTGACCGAGGTGATGTAGTCCGGGACCAGGTCGCTGCCGATTTCATCCCGCTCGTTGACCGCAGTCCACAGCGCGCCACTGCGCGGTTCCCAGGCCATGCCGTTGGGGTTGCGCAGGCCGGCGGCGAAGATCCGGTGCTGGCCGGTGGCACGGTCCACTTCCCAGATCGCTGCGCGACCTTCTTCCTTGTCCATGCCGTTTTCCGCGACGTTGCTGTTGGAGCCCACGGTGACGTAGAGCTTGCGGCCGTCCTTGCTGGCGATGACGTTTTTGGTCCAGTGGTGGTTCAGCGGGCCGCCCGGCAGGTCGACCACTTTGACCGGCGGCGACTTGATCGACGTATCGCCGTTTTCATAATGGAATCGCAGCAGGCTGTCCGTGTCGGCCACATACAGGTCATTGCCGACCAGCGTCATGCCGAAGGGCGAGTTGAGGTTTTGCAGAAACACCGTGCGGGTTTCCGCGACGCCATCGTGGTCCTTGTCGCGCAGCAAGGTGATGCGGTTCGCGCTGGGCACGCGAGCTCCGGCGCGTCCCATGACTTGTTTCATGACCCAGCCGCGAATGCCTTTGCCGTCTTCGGGTTTGGGGGGCGCGTTGGTTTCCGCCACCAGCACGTCGCCGTTGGGCAGCACATAAAGCCAGCGGGGGTGATCCAGGTCTTCGGCAAAAGCGGCCACTTGAGTGCCTGCGGCGGCGACGGGTTTCGCGCCCTGTGGCCAGCCGATGGCCGGGGCGATGTTCACAGTCGGGAGCAGGGTTTTGTTGGGGGGCGGCAGTTGCGGAGAGGGGCCGGTGCCGTCGGGGACTTGCAGGCCGGCGGTCTCACTACAACCGGCGAGCCCTCCGCAGATCGCGATAACGAGAACGAGCGGGGGCGTGCGCATACGGGTGTTCCCTATGAATGCCTTGTTCTAATCATAGAGACGCGTCGTCGTCCAATGGTTCAACCCCTAGCCGCGTGCTTCCTTGAACAGCACCGCAATGCCGGGGTGATAGTTGCCGGCTTCATTGCGCAACTTGCGGTAGGCATACGGGAAATACCAGGCGACCGCGCAGGTGTGTTCCTTTTGCAGGTCGTCGACCATGTCCTGGAGTTCTTCCGGTGTTGCGCCTTGCTGGGCTTTTTGCGGGGCGACGAACAGGCAGCCGAGTTTCAGGTCGCTGGCGTGGCTCAGGCGTTTCGCATCGCTGGCGATGTCGAGCAGCGCCTGGCTCAGATTGAGGCTGTTGACCCGTGGCCAGCGCTGGCTGGTCTGGATGTAGGCGCGGGTTTCGGGCGAGGCGAGGAACAGGTCGGCTCGGCCGTTGCGTTCGCCTTCTTCGGTCTGCTTGCGGGTGGGTGTCTGTTGCAGTGTGACCATCTCGGCCATCCAGGCGGCGGCCGACAGCAGCCCGAGATTGGCTTTTTCGTCGTGCCAGTAGGGGGTGTCGCCATCACCGCGGACGGCGTTATAGCGGTCGATGCATTCGAACCAGCGCTCGAGCACAGGGCGCAGGAATTCCAGCTTTGGATTGCTGATGATCATGCCTTGCATGGGCTCACCCTTGTTATTGTGTTGTGAGGTTGTGGCTCTTTGATATCACTGCTGAGAGCGAGGCACAAGATTGACGTCAGTTTTTTGATTGACGACAGTTATTCGGCAGCTGGCCTCCCGGCTTTAATTGACGCTCCACCCCCAACCCTCTAACCTTCGCGGCTTGTTTCAGGTGCTCTGTGACTTGGGTCGACAGAGTGAAACAGGGAAGCCGGTGAGCGAGTTCTTCTGTTGGTCGAAGACCCGCAATTCCGGCGCTGCCCCCGCAACGGTAAATGAGTGAAAACTGTGTCTGATGCCACTGTGTCGATTCGATGCGGGAAGGCGCGCAGTCTGGCTTCAAGCCACTCATGAGCCCGGAGACCGGCCTGATTCATCCAGCGGCATCACGGTGGGCGATGCCAGGCTTGTTGCCTTCTATTGCTGTGCCTGCCCGCCGTTATTCCTGCCTCAACGGAGAGCTCCCCCATGACTGATACCCCCGATCGTGACGAACGCCACTTCGCGCGCATGCAGCGCAAAAAAGCCGTGATCGACGAGCGCATCGCCAACTCCCCGAACGAGTGTGGTCTGTTGCTGGTGCTGACCGGCAACGGTAAGGGCAAGAGCAGTTCGGCCTTCGGCATGCTCGCCCGTGCCATGGGGCACGGCATGCAATGCGGTGTGGTGCAGTTCATCAAGGGCCGCAACAGTACCGGCGAAGAGCTGTTCTTCCGGCGCTTTCCCGAGCAGGTGCGTTTTCATGTGATGGGCGAAGGGTTTACCTGGGAAACCCAGGACCGTCAGCGCGACATCGCTGCCGCCGAAGCGGCGTGGGCGGTGTCCCGGGAATTGCTGCGCGATCCGTCCATCGGCCTGGTGGTACTGGATGAGCTGAACATCGCCCTCAAGCACGGCTACCTCGATCTCGATCAGGTGCTCAGCGACTTGCAGGCCCGGCCGCCGATGCAACACGTGGTGGTCACCGGGCGTGCCGCCAAGCCGGAAATGATCGAGATGGCCGACACGGTCACCGAAATGGGCATGATCAAGCACGCCTTTCAGGCCGGGATCAAAGCGCAGAAAGGCGTCGAGCTGTGAACCAGCCTCGTCATTGCCCGGCGGTACTGATTGCCGCGCCGGCCTCCGGCCAGGGCAAGACCACCGTCACCGCGGCGCTGGCCCGATTGCATCGCAATCAGGGGCGCAAGGTCCGCGTGTTCAAGTGCGGCCCCGACTTTCTCGATCCGATGATCCTCGAACGTGCCAGCGGTGCGCCGGTGTATCAACTGGACATGTGGATGGTCGGCGAGCAGGAGAGTCGCCGGTTGCTGTGGGAAGCCGCCGCTGAAGCCGACCTGATCCTGATCGAAGGCGTCATGGGGTTGTTCGACGGTACGCCGTCGAGCGCCGATCTGGCGCGGCATTTCGGTGTGCCGGTGCTGGGTGTGATCGACGGCACCGCCATGGCCCAGACCTTCGGCGCACTGGCCCTGGGGCTGGCGCGTTATCAGCCGGACTTGCCGTTCGCCGGCGTGCTGGCCAACCGCGTCGGCACGCTGCGCCACGCGCAACTGCTCGAGGGCAGCCTGACTGAAGGGTTGCGCTGGTACGGCGCGCTGTCCCGGGAAACCGGGATTGAACTGCCGAGCCGACACCTGGGGCTGGTTCAAGCCAGTGAACTGAACGATCTCGACCTGCGCCTCGATGCGGCAGCCGATGCCCTGGCCAACAGTTGCGAGGTCGCGCTGCCACCGGCAGTCGAGTTCGCCGCACCGGATGCCATTGCTGCCGAGCCGCTACTGGCCGGTGTGCGCATTGCTGTGGCCCGTGATGAGGCCTTTGCATTCACCTACGGTGCGAGCCTGGATTTACTGCGGGCGATGGGCGCCGAACTGTCATTCTTCTCGCCGATCCGCGACCGCCAATTGCCGGAGGCGGACAGCCTGTATCTGCCGGGCGGTTACCCGGAATTGCACCATGTCGCGCTGGCGCAAAATACGGCGATGCTTGAGGCGATCCGCGCCCACCACCGGGCGGGCAAACCCTTGCTCGCCGAGTGTGGCGGCATGCTGTATCTGCTCGACTCCCTGACCGATGTCGAGGGCACTCGCGCCGAACTGGCGGGCTTGCTGGCCGGTGATGCGGTCATGCAAAAGCGTCTGGCGGCGCTGGCGTTGCAAGCGGTGGAGCTGCCGGAAGGTTCGCTGCGCGGGCACACCTATCACCATTCGCTGACCAGCACGGAACTGGCGCCGATTGCTCGAGGCGTAAGCCCTAACGGCGGGCGCGGAGCGGAGGCGGTTTATCGTGAGGGGCGGATGACTGCCTCTTACGTGCACTTTTATTTTCCGTCCAATCCCTCGGCAATTGCCGCGCTGTTTGCGCCGGACCGTGGGAACGCCTTCGCGAGCAGGCCATGACCGACAACGCATTCACCGAAGCCGAACGCGCAGCGGTCTACCGCGCCATCGGCGAGCGCCGCGACATGCGCCACTTCAGTGGTGGCAGCGTCGAGCCCGAGTTGCTCCAGCGCCTGCTCGAGGCTGCGCACCAGGCACCCAGCGTCGGCCTGATGCAACCCTGGCGCTTCATCCGCATCAGTGATCGCGCCTTGCGCGGGCAAATCCAGGGGCTCGTGGAAGAGGAGCGTGTGCGCACCGCCGAAGCCCTCGGCGAGCGCAGCGACGAGTTCATGAAGCTCAAGGTGGAAGGCATCAACGATTGCGCCGAGGTATTGGTCGCCGCACTGATGGACGGCCGCGAGCAGCATATCTTCGGCCGCCGCACCTTGCCGGAAATGGACATGGCCTCGCTGTCCTGTGCCATCCAGAACCTGTGGCTCGCGTCCCGCGCCGAAGGGCTGGGGATGGGCTGGGTGTCGCTGTTCGAACCCCAGGCACTGGCGGACCTGCTGAGGTTGCCGCCGGGAGCCAAACCGCTGGCGGTGTTGTGCCTGGGGCCGGTAAAGGCGTTCTACCCGGCGCCGATGCTGGTGCTCGAAGGCTGGGCGCAGGCGCGTCCGCTGCATGAATTGCTGTACGAGAACTATTGGGGAGTGAGTCAATGAGTGTGGCGTTGTTGAGTGTCGCCGCGGTTGCGCTGGATGCGCTGCTGGGTGAACCCAAACGCTGGCATCCGCTGGTGGCGTTCGGCCGTTTTGCCGATCGCATCGAGCAACGTTTCAACGGCGGCGGTCGCGGTTGGCGCAGCCATGGCGTCACCGCGTGGGTGATCGCCGTGCTGCCGCTGGTGCTGTTGGTCACGGCATTCTCCTGGGCGCCTTACGTCGGCTGGATCGTCGAGATTCTCGCGCTCTATTGCGCCCTCGGCATGCGCAGTCTCGGTGAACACGTCACGCCGGTGGCCAAGGCCTTGCGCGGCGATGATCTGGATGAAGCACGCAAACGTGTGAGTTATCTGGTTAGCCGTAAAACCAGTGACCTGGATAAAACCGAAGTCGCCCGTGCCGCCACCGAGTCGGTGCTGGAAAACGGCAGTGACGCGGTGTTCGCCGCGTTGTTCTGGTTTGCCGTGGCCGGTGCGCCGGGGGTGGTGCTCTATCGCCTGAGCAATACGCTGGATGCGATGTGGGGCTATCGCAATGAGCGCTTCGAA
Source organism: Pseudomonas sp. PDM32 (assembly GCF_019219225.1). NCBI lineage: Bacteria > Pseudomonadati > Pseudomonadota > Gammaproteobacteria > Pseudomonadales > Pseudomonadaceae > Pseudomonas > Pseudomonas sp. PDM32. The sequence goes on along the minus strand of NZ_JAHUWE010000002.1, from coordinate 442,273 downwards.
CGGTTCGGCTGGGCGGCGGCAAAGATCGACGACGTGCTCAATTTCATTCCAGCGCGTCTGGTGGCACTGACTTATGCGCTGCTGGGCAAAACCCGACTGGCGTTGAAATGCTGGCGCACCCAGGGCCTGACCTGGGACAGTCCGAACGCCGGCCCGGTGATGGCGGCAGGGGCGGGTGCCCTCGGCGTCGAATTGGGCGGGGCGGCGATTTATCACGGCGAACTGCACCAGCGTCCGCAATTGGGCGAAGGTGTGCCTGCGGACGCCGACTCCATCGACCAAGGCTGGCAACTGGTCCAGCGCGGGGTATGGTTATGGCTGCTGATTCTCTGCCTGGGGGCTGAATTTTATGCTTGAGCACGGTGGACGATTGCGCAAGGCAGCGCTCGAATACGGCATAGATGAAGCCGACTGGCTGGACCTGTCGACGGGCCTTGCGCCCTGGCCGTTCCCGGTGCCGGATATTCCGCTGCGGGCCTGGGCCCGTTTGCCGGAGGCGGACGATGGTCTGGAACAGGCCGCCTGTGATTACTACGGCACCTTGCAGGCATTGCCGGTGGCCGGTTCGCAAATGGCGATCCAGCTGCTGCCGCGATTGCGTCGGGCGGGCAAGGTGGGTGTGTTGTCGCCGTGCTACGCCGAGCACGCCGAAGCGTGGCGTCGTAACGGCTACATCGTGCGGGAAGTGCTGGAGCAGGAAGTCGACTTCTTTATCGACAGTTTCGACGTGCTGGTGGTGGTCAATCCGAATAACCCCACGGGCCTGAGCCTCACCCCCAGTCGGCTGCTCGACTGGCACACACGACTGGCCCAGCGCGGTGGCTGGCTGGTGGTGGACGAAGCGTTCATGGACAACACGCCGCAACTGAGCCTGGCGCCGTTTGCCCATCAGGTCGGGCTGATCGTCTTGCGCTCCTTCGGCAAGTTTTTCGGCCTGGCCGGTGTGCGCCTGGGGTTTGTGCTGGCCGAGCGCAAGTTGCTCAAGTTGCTGGCAGAACAAGTGGGGCCCTGGGCCGTGAGCGGGGCAACCCGGGTAGTGGGGCAGGCCTGCCTGCGCGATACCGAGGGGCAAATGCGGCAACGGCTGCGCACCGAAGAGGCCAGCAAGCGCCTGGCGTCGTTGCTGCAGCAACACGGCTTCGAGCCCCAGGGCGGCTGTGCGCTGTTCCAATGGCTGATCACCGAACGCGCCGAAGCACTGCACGAGTTCATGGCCCGGCGCGGCATTCTCCTGCGGTTGTTCACGCACAACAGCAGCCTGCGATTCGGCCTGCCCGGTGATGAAGCCGCCTGGGTGCGCCTGGCGCAGGCATTCGAAGATTTCGCCAAGGAAAACCAATGACCACGCTGATGGTGCAGGGCACCACGTCGGATGCCGGTAAAAGCACGCTGGTGACTGCGTTGTGCCGTTGGGCCACGCGTCAGGGCGTCAGGGTAGTGCCGTTCAAGCCGCAGAACATGGCACTCAACAGTGCGGTGACCGCCGACGGCGGCGAGATTGGCCGTGCCCAGGCGGTTCAGGCCCAGGCCGCGCACCTCGAACCGCATACCGACATGAATCCGGTATTGCTCAAGCCCAACAGTGACACCGGTGCCCAGGTGATCATCCATGGTCGCGCCGTCACGACCATGAACGCCGTCGCCTATCACGACTACAAAAGCATCGCCATGCAAGCGGTGCTGGCCTCCCACGAGCGCTTGAGCGCAGCCTATCCGCTGGTGATGGTCGAAGGCGCAGGCTCGCCGGCGGAAATCAATTTGCGCGCGGGCGACATCGCCAACATGGGCTTCGCCGAAGCGGTGGATTGCCCGGTGTTGCTGATCGCCGATATCAATCGCGGCGGGGTGTTCGCCCATCTGGTGGGTACCCTCGAACTGCTGTCACCGAGCGAACAGGCGCGGGTCAAAGGCTTCATCATCAATCGTTTTCGCGGTGACATCGCATTGCTGCAACCCGGTCTCGACTGGCTTGAAGAACGCACCGGCAAACCGGTGGTCGGCGTGCTGCCGTACGTGATGGACCTGCATCTGGAGGCCGAGGACGGCATCGATCAACGCCAGACCGACAAAGCCGAACAGGTGCTGAAGGTGGTGGTGCCGGTGCTGCCGCGCATCAGCAATCACACCGATTTCGATCCGCTGCGCCTGCATCCGCAAGTGGACCTGCAATTCATCGGGCCCGGCCAGGCAATTCCGCCCGCCGACCTGATCATTCTTCCTGGTTCGAAAAGTGTCCGCGGCGACCTCGCGTACCTACGGGCCAACGGCTGGGAAACCGCGATTGCCCGGCATCTGCGTTACGGCGGAAAACTGCTGGGGATCTGTGGCGGCCTGCAGATGCTCGGTGGGCAGGTGCATGACCCGCTGGGCCTCGAGGGCGCGCCGGGTTCCAGTGCCGGTTTGGGGTTGCTGGCGTTCCAGACCCGGCTCGAACAAGAGAAACAGCTGCGCAATGTGTGCGGTCGCCTGGCGCTGGAAGATGCGCCGGTATCAGGCTATGAAATCCATGCTGGCGTGACCACCGGACCGGCCCTGGAAAATGCCGCCGTGCACCTGGAGGACGGCCGCTGCGACGGTGCGCAAAGTGCGGACGGGCAGATTCTTGGCACCTATCTGCACGGGCTGTTCGAATCGCCTGCGGCGTGCAGTGCGCTGTTGCGCTGGGCCGGTTTGCAGGAGGTGCAGGACGTGGATTACCACGCCTTGCGCGAGCGAGATATCGAGCGGCTGGCGGATCTGGTGGAGAAGCATCTGGATACCGGGCTGTTGCGGCAGCTCTGTGGGTTCTGAGGTGGGTTAGAGGCCGCCATCGCACGTTTATAGGGTGGCACCATGCTCCAACCAATTCTCGGCAGAGTAGTGGTCAACTAATCTCGATGTCCTTGAGTTTCTGTATCTGCTTTTTTAGTGTTTCTATCTTTTCTTTCAGCCGCTCTGCTTTGGCTTCGACGACTTCGGGTGCTGCCCGATCCGCCGAATCCATTGTCGCCAGATATCGATCAATATTCTGCTCGATCTGCTGCATACGTGCCTTCACTTTGCTCTCTGTGAGGTTGCGGCAAAGAACTACGAACTGGCGGCATACGCAGCGAATGGTTTTGCCATTGTCTTTGCGAAAGTCGGCAATGGTTTGAAGTCTGGGGCCAGCCGCCCCGTGAGCCATATCAACTCGGCGATGCTCGCGGCCTCGCGTTCCAGCCGGCGGCTGGACTGAATTCGATTGAGGTAGCTGTAGATATTGATCTTCAGCAACACCGCTGGGTAGTAGGTCGGACGACCCGTTGTGGCGGGATCGACGTCCTCAAAGCCAAGTGCGCCTAGGTCGAGTTCATCGACCAAAACATCGACTATGCGCACTGGATTTTCTTCGGCTACGTAGTCGTCCAGACACTCCGGCAGCAACGTGACTTGCGTCCGAGCCTCGCCTTCAATGTATCGCTTCATGATCGTCCCCGCCACGATCTCGGCGATCTGAAGGTTAGACAATCGCAGGCGTTTTCACACAGCCTGGACCCGTAGCTGCCAGTTTTCGGTGGGCGGCAACACACTGAAGATCAGTCGCTGTCCCCCCACAGATGTTTGATCACGCGAAACAGTTTTCAGCACTGGTCTGTAATCATGTTTGAATCCTTGCGTGCCAATGGTGAGCCTGCCCCTGTCCTGCCTTCATAACGACCATAGAACAGGTAGTGCTGATAACCACTGGAGAAGGTGCCGTTGGAGACTGCGGCCTTCACATCATGGTTCGACTGCAGATATTGGTGCTCATCAAAGTTTTCTGCGCTGACTTCGCCGTCCTGCTTCCCAAGTGCTTCATTATCAATCGGGAGCCCTAGAATGCTGCGACGTTGAAAATCAATGATGCGACTGACAGCGTGGCGCTCCATAGGCCCTTGGTTGGGAGACATGGCGTACGTGTGCAAACCATTTTTTGCGCAACGATTGCACATGTCGACGCAATTTTTTTGAGTGGATTTAAGGCTTGTCAGCTGCTCTAGGGGTAGCTCTAGATACTTTCCGACTTGGTACTCGGATTGGTTGAAGATAGAGCAGCAAAGTACAGTGTTGCCGTTACAGTCGAGTACCAGCATTTGGTCTTTCAGCGTGCACGCTTGTTTCGGGTAGTGCTTGACCAAGTTGATCAGATCGTCGTAGGGCGGTAGTGCGAGTCTATTAAGGGTTTCACGATCTGCTTCGGTGACGGACGGATCACGTTCGATGATGGCAAGGGTTTTTTCCAGTGGCATCATCACAGAATAACCTGTAGTGAAACTGAAGCCCAAGCGCTCACTGAACTCGCGCATCAAGCTTTCTTCTTCCAGGTTGTCTAAATAGCGATGGTAGTAGACTTCGATTAATGTATTAAGATTGTATTGTTGTTTGATGTCATGCAGCTTGATCATGTTTTGCTTGACAACTTCGATGTCGCCTCCCACGTGTCCCAGTGCGTAGGTGTTTTGATGGAAGCCAGACAGCGAAATACGGAAAAACGAAGGCTCAGCCCTTAGGGCTTGTTCTATATTCTTGGCAATGTTCAAGTTAGTGCTAACGCCGCTGGCAATGCCCGCGGCGTTTATTAGTTGGATAAACTCACCAATGCGCGGATGAATTAAGGGCTCAGTCCAGTTGTAAAGATGGATCGAATCGACACCCTCCAGCTTAGCTTTTTCTACTATTTTTCTGAACGTCTCGACCTGCATGGATTTTTTGAAATTATTGTTTTCAGAGTTCCCCATTGGGCATGAGGGGCAGCTTAAATTACACGCTCCAACTATATCGATAAACATGTGCATTATGGGGGTCTCGTTATATAAGTTGTGTTAATGCGGCTGCAGGCTTTTAAGTGTTAAATACGACTTGATGATTGCCGAAGTTCATGTTGACTATTTGACGGATCAGGATGACTTAAGCAATATTTGGGCCATAATTCGGTCGGTGATACGCTTGTGTACAACTCTATAGGCCGCATCTGATCGGCCTGCTTGCCTCCCCCCGCAATCTTGCTAAAGATCTACATCTACGGCTATCTCAGCCGCATCCAGTCGAGCCGACGTTTGGAGCGAGAACCTCAATGCGACGTCGAGCTGATGTGGTTGACCGGGTGCTTGACGCTGGATTTCAAGATCATCGCCAACTTACGAAAAGACAATAACAATGCTATCAGAGGCGTCTGTCACCAGTTCGTTGCGCTGTGTCAGCAGGTGGGACTGTTCGGAGAAAATCTGGTCGCCATCGATGGCAGCAAGTTCAAAGCAGTTAACAACCGCGACCGAAATTTCACCAGCGCCAAACTGAATCGGCGAATGGAAGAAATTGAATCGAGCATCAACCGTTACCTGACTGCACTCGATGGATAATATGGCGAGCAACATAGTGAACTCAGGATGCTCAATCCATGAGGTATTCAAGGTGCTTGGACCCGCTCGGTTGAAGGCGACCCAGGGTTATAGCCATTTGTCACAGGAGACCTGACTTGCAGCAGTGAATGCAGCGGCCAATGCGACAGGCACTATCTGGAGTCCAGCGGAGATGGGAAAAACTGCGTAAAATCCGGAGCACCTGCGCCGGGACACCCCTGCCAACCACTCGACAGTGTGGGGTTGCCCGATTGGGTTGGGTGGTCGATGGGTAAGGGAAAATCCCTTGGCCAAAAAACCACCGTAACACCTTGGAAGTACTGGTCTGCTCACACTGCTTGGCTCTTTCGGGCTGTTCGAATCGCCGGCGGTGTGCAGTGCGCTGCTACGCTGGGCCGGTTTGCAGGAGGTGCAGGACGTGGATTACCACGTCTTGCGCGAGCGCGATATCGAGCGGCTGGCGGATTTGGTGGAGAAGCATCTGGATACCGGGCTGTTGCGGCAGCTCTGTGGGATTTGAGGCGGTTTTGAAACCGCTATCGCGAGCAGGCTCGCTCCCGCAGTTGACCGCATTTAAATGTGGGAGCGAGCCTGCTCGCGAAGACTGAAGTGGCCACACCGCCCATTTGAAAGGATGTAACCATGCTCCAACTGATCCTCGGCGGCGCCCGCTCCGGCAAGAGTCGCCTGGCTGAAAAACTCGCCATCGACAGCGCTCTGGCCGTCACCTACATCGCCACCAGCCAGCCACTGGATGGCGAAATGAGCGAGCGGGTCGCCCATCACCGTGCCCGTCGTCCTGCCGAATGGGCACTGATTGAAGAACCCCTGGAACTGGCCCGGGTGCTGCGCGAATCTGCCCGTGCCGACCACTGCCTGCTGGTGGATTGCCTGACCCTGTGGCTGACCAACCTGCTGATGCTCGACGATGCCGGGCGCCTGGCCGCCGAGCGTGATGCCCTGCTGGACTGCCTGGCATCGTTGCCGGGTGAAATCATTTTTGTCAGCAACGAGACCGGAATGGGTGTCGTGCCGCTGGGCGAATTGACTCGCCGCTATGTCGATGAAGCCGGTTGGCTGCATCAAGCTCTGGCTGAGCGCTGTCAGCGTGTCGTCCTGACCGTCGCCGGCCTGCCCCTGACTCTGAAAGGAACTGCGTTATGACTCAATCCTGGTGGCTGAACCCGTGCAGGCCGGTCGATACCCAAGCGCTCGAACAGGCCCTGGCGCGGCAACAGCAACTGACCAAGCCGGCCGGCTCCCTCGGCCAGCTGGAGTCGGTGGCGGTGCAACTGGCGGGATTGCAGGGGCGGGTCAAGCCGAGTCTGGAACAGGTGTGGATCGCGATATTTGCCGGCGACCATGGCGTCGTCGCCGAGGGCGTGTCGGCCTATCCCCAGGAAGTCACCGGGCAGATGCTGCTCAACTTCGTCAGCGGTGGTGCGGCGATCAGCGTATTGGCGCGGCAACTGGGCGCTTCCCTTGAGGTGGTGGACCTTGGCACGGTGACGCCATCGTTGAACCTGCCGGGTGTGCGTCACCTGAACGTCGGCCCGGGCACGGCCAATTTCGTACAGGGGCCGGCCATGACCGAAGCCCAGGGGCAACTTGCTTTGCAGGCCGGCCGTGACAGCGTGCAGCGGGCGATTGCCAGCGGTGCGCAGTTGTTCATCGGTGGCGAAATGGGCATTGGCAACACCACCGCCGCCAGCGCCCTGGCCTGTACCTTGCTCGATTGCCCGGTGGGCCATTTGACCGGGCCTGGCACCGGGCTCAACGCCGAAGGTGTCAGGCACAAGGCCCGGGTGATCGAGCGCGCCCTGGCATTGCATGGCGCACAGCGTGGCGATGCCTTGCAGACCCTGTTCAACCTTGGGGGCTTCGAGATTGCCGCGCTGGTCGGTGCCTATCTCGCCTGTGCTCAAGAAGGCGTCGCGGTGCTGGTGGACGGCTTCATCTGCAGTGTCGCTGCGCTGGTCGCGGTGCGCTTGAATCCTGAATGCCGTCAGTGGCTGTTGTTCGGTCATCGCGGTGCTGAGCCGGGGCATCGTCATGTGCTGGAAACCCTGGATGCGCAGCCCTTGCTCGATCTTGGCCTGCGGCTTGGCGAAGGCAGTGGCGCGGCATTGGCTGTGCCGCTGCTGCGTCTGGCGTGCGACCTGCACGGGCAAATGGCGACCTTCGCCGAAGCCGCCGTGGCAGATCGTCCGGCATGACCCTGCGCGTGGATCTGTTGCGTCACGGTGAAACCGAATTCGGCGGTGGCCTGCGCGGCAGCATCGATGATGCGTTGACCGACACGGGCTGGGCGCAGATGCGCGCCGCGGTGGTCGGGCAGGGTCCATGGGATCGGTTGGTCAGTTCGCCATTGCAGCGTTGTGCGCGGTTTGCCGAGGAACTCGGTGCACAACTGGGTGTGCCGGTGCAATTGGATAAAGACCTGCAAGAGTTGCATTTCGGTGCCTGGGAAGGGCAAAGCGCGGTGGCGTTGATGGAAACCGACGCGCAAGCGCTGGGCTTGTTCTGGGCCGATCCTTACTCGTTCACGCCACCTCAGGGCGAGCCGGTTGCAGACTTTTCGACACGGGTGCTGGCAACGCTGCAGCGTTTGCACGCGACCTGTGCCGGTGAGCGCATTCTGCTGATCAGCCACGGCGGGGTGATGCGCCTGTTGCTGGCACAAGCTCGCGGGCTGCCCCGAGAGCAACTGCTCAACGTTGAGGTCGGGCATGGCGCAGTGTTTTCGCTGACGATGGAGTCCGCTGGTTTGTTGAGGGAAGTGCTCTGACCATGTTGCCATTCTGGATCGCTCTGCAATTTCTCAGCAGCCTGCCGATTCGCCTGCCCGGCATGCCTGAGCCTCGGGAACTGGGGCGGTCACTGCTGTTTTATCCGCTGGTGGGATTGCTCTTTGGCGTGATTCTGTGGGCAGTGAACTGGCTGTTGCAGGGCACGCCGGCGTTGCTGCACGCGGCGTTATTGCTGAGTGTTTGGGTGCTGCTCAGCGGCGGGTTGCATCTCGATGGCCTGGCGGACAGCGCGGATGCCTGGCTCGGCGGCTTTGGCGACCGTGAGCGTACGCTGACCATCATGAAAGACCCGCGCAGCGGGCCGATCGCCGTGGTGACGCTGGTGCTGGTGTTGTTGCTCAAGTTCACTGCGCTGCTGGCGCTGATCGGGCAACCGAATTCGCTGGCATTGATCATCGTGCCGTTGATCGGTCGCAGCGCGTTGCTCGGCTTGTTCCTGACCACACCCTATGTGCGTACCGGTGGTCTGGGGCAGGCCTTGGCGGATCATCTTCCGCGTGTGGCGGGCAGGCGGGTGTTGGCTGGCAGTGCACTGGTTTGTGTGTTGATTGCCGGTTTGAGTGGTGTGGTGGCGGTGGTGTTGGCGGTTCTCGGGTTTGTCTGGTTGCGGCAGGTGATGCTGCGGCGGCTCGGTGGAACGACGGGCGATACGGCAGGGGCAATGCTGGAGTTGCTGGAAGTTGCAGTGCTGGTAGGCTTGGCGCTGTTCTGATGAGGTTGTATTGAATGTTCCGGCCTCATCGCGAGACACCGCCTGACCACTGAACAAACCCCATGCCACTTGATTTAACCGACTCGCGGGTATATACACGCACCATGCTCGATTCCCAATGTTTATGCATCAACCTGCGTCGCGCCGCCCGTGGCGTCAGCAGGCATTACGACGGCGCTCTCGACGGCTTCGGGATCAACGTTGCGCAGTATTCTTTGCTGTGCAATCTGCAGCGTCTGGATCAGCCGAGCATTTCAACCCTGGCCGAGGCCATGGGCCTGGATCGCAGCACCTTGGGGCGCAATTTGCGGGTGCTGGAGGGTGACGGCCTGGTGACACTGGTCGAGGGCGAGGACATGCGCAACCGCATTGTCCTGCTGACCGAGGCCGGGGCAGAGCGCCTCAAGGCTGCCTTGCCGGCCTGGGAAGCCGCGCAGCAGCGCTTGATCGATCGCCTGGGGGCCGAGAAGCGCGAAACCTTATTGAAGCTGCTGGACGAACTGGCGTGACGCCGGTTTTTCCGATCATAAGCGGGTATATACCCGCTACCGGAGAACAACAATGACATCGATGTGGCGTACGTGCGGTTGGGTTCTGTTGGGGAGTGCGCTGATCCTTGCGTTGTCTCTGGGGGTTCGACATGGCTTCGGGCTGTTTCTGGCGCCGATGAGTGCCGAGTTTGGCTGGGGGCGTGAAGTATTTGCCTTCGCCATCGCCTTGCAGAACCTGATCTGGGGCCTCGCCCAGCCATTCACCGGTGCGCTGGCCGACCGCTTCGGCGCGGCGAAAGTGGTGCTGATCGGTGGCGTCCTGTACGCAGCGGGGCTGATTTGCATGGGGCTCTCCGATTCGGCAGTGACCCTGTCCCTGAGCGCCGGCCTGTTGATCGGCATCGGGCTGTCCGGCACGTCGTTCTCGGTGATTCTGGGGGTGGTCGGCCGCGCAGTACCGCCGGAAAAGCGCAGCATGGGCATGGGGATCGCCAGTGCTGCAGGCTCGTTCGGCCAGTTCGCGATGTTGCCTGGTACGCTCGGTTTGATCGGATGGCTTGGCTGGTCTGCGGCGTTGCTCGCGCTGGGCTTGCTGGTGGCGCTGATCGTACCGCTGGTGAGCATGCTCAAGGACAAACCGTTGCCTGTCCTGGGCCACGAACAAACCCTTGGCGAAGCACTGCGTGAAGCCTGCTCGCACTCCGGATTCTGGTTGCTGGCGTTCGGCTTTTTTGTCTGCGGATTCCAGGTGGTGTTCATCGGCGTGCACTTGCCGGCCTACCTGGTGGACCAGCATCTACCGGCTACGGTCGGCACCACGGTGCTGGCGCTGATCGGCCTGTTCAACATTTTCGGCACCTATACCGCCGGGTGGCTCGGCGGGCGTATGTCCAAGCCGCGTTTGCTCACCGGTTTGTATTTGCTGCGGGCGGTGGTCATTGCGTTGTTCCTGTGGGCGCCGGTGACCACCACCACGGCCTACCTGTTCGGCATGGCCATGGGTTTCCTGTGGCTGTCGACGGTACCGTTGACCAACGGTACGGTGGCGACCTTGTTCGGCGTGCGAAACCTGTCCATGCTCGGTGGGATTGTTTTCCTGTTTCATCAGCTCGGTTCATTCCTGGGCGGCTGGCTGGGCGGGGTGGTGTATGACCGAACCGGGAGTTATGACTTGATCTGGCAAGTGGCAATTCTCTTGAGCCTGTTGGCCGCCGCCCTCAACTGGCCGGTGCGTGAACGGCCGGTGGCGCGCCTGCAAACACAAATGAGTGCGACATGAACAGCCTTTGGCCACGGATCGCTGTAGCCGCCGTCTGCGCCTTGTTGCTGGCGTTGTCGTGGTGGGGCTGGCATCAGGGTGGGCTGGCGCTGATGCAGTTGGGCATGGGTGCTTGCTAGTGAGCGGCGAGGGCGAGTAACGTCGCTTTTGACGAATTATCAAGGATGCTCGAGATGCTCAAGCGCTGGTGTGCTGTTCCCGCGTTGCTGATGACGTTGTCCGGGCTGGCTTGGGCCGCTGATTGTCCGGAGGTGCTGCAGGGCTCGCTGCCGAAGTTGCGGGCCAAGGAGTCCATCGACCTGTGCCAGCGTTACGCCGATAAACCGCTGGTTGTGGTCAACACCGCCAGTTTCTGCGGCTTCGCACCGCAGTTCGAGGGCCTTGAGGCACTCAATCAACACTACAAGGGGCAAGGGCTGGAAATACTCGGCGTGCCGTCAAACGACTTCAAGCAGGAGTCCAAAGACAGCGCCGAGACGGCGAAAGTCTGCTATGCCAACTACGGCGTGACTTTCACCATGACTGAACCGCAAAAGGTTCGTGGCGACGATGCGACGCACTTGTTCAAAGTCCTCGCCCGTCAAACCAGTGCGCCTAAGTGGAATTTCTACAAGTATGTGGTGGATCGCCAGGGCAAGGTGATCGCCAATTTCTCCAGCCTGACCAAGCCGGATGATCCCGAGTTCATCGCCGCGGTAGAAAAAGCCCTGGCTTCGCCACCGCTTGCTTCTGCCCCCTGACGTTCGGCCTCGTTGTTTGGTGGTGCACACGTTCCCTTGTAGGAGCTGCCGAAGGCTGCGATCTTTTGATCTTGCTTTTGCGATCTGGAGATTGCTGAAGATCAAGATCAAAAGATCGCAGCCTTTGGCAGCTCCTACAGGCTTTTCGAAATCTGTGTTCCGCGGGATTCCGTGAAGAACCAAAAAAGCCCCGCCTCTGTGAAGAGAGCGGGGCTTTTTTGAATCCGGTGGCGAGCGGTTCAGGCTCGCTGGGAATCATCAGAAACGGTAGGTTGCACCGAGACCGAAACCGTTCGCGTAGTTTTCATACTTGGCGTTGTATTTCTGATTACGGAAATCGTCGGTTTTGTTGTCGATCTTGACCGACTCTTCGCGCAGGTACGAATACGCCAGGTCGATGGTCAGGTCGTCGGTCGGGCTCCAGCCGGCGCCCACGCTGAAAATCTTGCGATCGCCCGTCGGGATGCGAGGGGAACGGTCAACGTTGTTGGTCGGTGCCTGGTCAACGGACAGACCGGTACGCAGTACCCACTGCTTGTTCAGCTGGTAGGACGCGCCGATGGCGTGAGCCCAGGTGTCGTGCCAGTTCTGTTCTTCGGTGATGGTACCGAACTGGCCATTCAGAGCGGCTGGAACACCTGTGTTTTCAACGGTGATTTCTTTCAGGCGGCTCCAGCGGGTCCAGGTGCTGCCTGCGTACAGAGTCCACTTGTCGTCGAGCTGGTGAGTCACCGAGAAGTCCACCGATTCAGGTGTGGTCAGGTCCAGCGAAGCGTCGTACTTCTGATTCGGGTTCTGGCCGATCAGGCCCAGCAAGCCGTAGTTGACCTTGGTGTTGCCTTCGAGCTTGTACTTCACTTTCGAGTGGTAGGTCAGGCCGACACGCGTGCTGTCGGTGGCTTGAACCAGAACGCCGATGTTGTAGCCCAGCGCAGTGTCGTCACCTTCGATCTTGACCTTGCCATCTGCCGGACCCTGGATGATCGACAGGTTCGATTCCAGGGTGCCGTCGATGCGGTTGATGGTCGGGCCGAAACCGATGGAGACCTTGTCGTTGAAGGCGTAGCTGACAGTCGGTTGCAGGGTGACGATTTTAACTTCGCTCTTGCTGCCGAAGTAACGGCCGGCAAAGTTGTTCTCGTAGTCGGTTACCAGGCCGAATGGTGCGTACACGCCGATACCGAATGCCCAGTGGTCGTCGATGGGTTTGACGTAGTAACCCATCGGCACGCCCATGAAAGGGACCATGTCACCTTTGTTGGTGCCGCCGTTCGGACTGGAGCTGGCGTCACTGATGTCAGTGTGCGCGTCGATGAATGCAACACCGCCGGTCACTTGTTCGCGCTTGATGCGGGACATGCCGGCAGGGTTGCCAGCAATGGTGGATGCGTCGTCGGCAGCAGAAGATCGCCCGGCAAAACCTGTCCCCATCCCGCTGATGCTTTGTTCGTTCAGGGCAAAGCCACTTGCAAAGAGCTGGGTGGATGCCAGGGTAACGGCGAGACTAAGGGTGGTTTTGAGCATTACTTTTTTCATTATTAGAACTCCTGGTGATCACCGGGGCGAAAATTACCAACATTTTCGTCCCGGCGCCATAGGCTGTATGCCTTGATTTAGAGCGGTTTTGTAGGACAATCAGACCAAAATCACGACTTGTTGCGCGATGTTTGGATCCAGAGGTGTCAGCAGGCTACCTGATTCAGGGGTGAAACACAGGTTTGCCAGGCGCTGGTGAAATCACGCAGACGCCCCTGGGGATGAAATGTCTGGCGCCAGATCCTGGCCATGCCCAACAAATCATCAGGGGAGGGGAGGGGGGTATTCTGTTCCTCCACCAGCAGCCAGGCGATGGCTGTGGCGTAACGCAGGTTGACGGTCAACTCGAGGTGCGGGCCGCTCAGAAACGCATGCTGGCTGGCCAGGCCGCGGACCAGACTTGCACGCTCCGGATCAAGGGCCAGGTAATGGTCCCAAAGTGCCTGGTGGCGGGGCTCGGCGATGCGGTACAGGCCATGCCCACGGCGGTCATGCAGGGCGGAACCAAGGGCCGACTGGCTGGCGGCAATGCCCAGCAGCAGGGATTCGGCAGTAGCGCTATGGCGTCCGAGGTAGATCAATGTCGGACGAATCACATAGCGGCACAGTTCGCTGGCAGCGATACCCATAAAACCCTCGAAACCTGAATTGGACGGCGATACCTGAAGGGGCTTGGCAGCTGTGAATCGGTTCAGGCTCGCCGCAAGCGGGTCAAGCCGCTTGAGTTGAAGTGTAGTGTCATATTCGCGCTGTAAAGGACTGTTTTTAAAATATTTCCAGCGACCAGTTATAACCCTTATATCGGATCGTGCTTAGTCGTGGCTCGAGGGTGGGGAAACATCGGGCAATAAAAAGCCCTGCTTTTCGGGCAGGGCTTTCGGGTTTTTCAGCCTTTCTGGCGTTTCAGGCAACCAGGGCCTGACGGGTACGCTCGATCACGGCCTGCAGCGGTTCGGCGCTGGAGTATTGATCGGGGTACAGGCGTTCGCTGTGACGAGCGATGCCGTGTTCGTTGACCAGGGTGAAGCTGAAGCAGCCTTTGCGAGCGGCCATGATCAGGCAGTTCATTGGTGCAAAAGCGTTGGTTAGGGTGCGAATGGCATCCTGAGTGTGGATTTGAGTAGACATTATTGGGTGTTCCTACAAATGACACGGATAAGAACCGTGCAACGTTAAAACGTTCCAGTAACGTCGATCACCATTGATCGAACGAAGAACCCGACTGGAACAAAGCAGCCAGTTTGAAGCGCTGATAAGTTGGCGCGCTTGGGCTGGCAGGTAGGTACTTAGGAGGGCAGGCAACACATCGAGGGCAAAGGTTCTGGGCCCGGGGTGAAGATCCTGATCAATTTGCAGGTTGGTTCGAGCAGAGTAGGCAGGCGGAGCAACACCCTTTGCTTTCGATTCAAAGGTCGTGTCGGCGCAAGATTTACCTGGAAACCATCGAGGTGGTCGATCCCGCTTGTTCGGTGGAGGCTTCCGTCGGGAAGGCTGACCGGGGGGATTTGTTCGACCAGAATTGACTTTCAGCTTGGTACTAACGCCGCGGATACTAACGGATTGAACTGGACAAGGGAAGTGTGTTAGCAAAAAGAATTTCCAAGCGGGTGCTCGATCGGGCTGTTTTGCCTTGCAGATCATCGTATGAATCTGCGCCGCCTGCGGTTGATGTGCCCTGTAGCAGAACAAAATCCGACCATCGGTCATCGACGTTGGTAGCAACGCAGCCGTCTAAATACCGGGTTTGCCAGGGCTTATCCCCAGCCATGACAAAAAAACGCGCCGAAAAAGTGCATTGATATAACCGTCGCAAAGGCACTTGTGCACATTAGTTGCAGAGTCTGTCACCCCGCTGTCATCTCAGGTTCAAGCGTAATGGCTGCCTGTAACCAAAATTTAAGTCAATGAAAAACATCGCTTTTTTTTACTGGTGAAAAAATCGTCAGTTTGACTGCGAAGCCCATTCCACAGGGCTTTGAGCGGGTTCAAGGACGGTTGTCCACTGAGTTATCCACAGCTTCTGTGGATTGTCCCGAGCGCTTGCTCTAGGACGGGCGTGCCGGGACATTTTCGGCTTTACCTGTAGGAAAAAGAGAGTAAAGTTGCGCGCCTTCCGATCTGCCCCACAGTGCTTTATGAAGTTTCGCTCAGCTCCTGTTTCCTCTACCTCCACACCAACCACTGTTGCCCCTACCAAGCGCTTTTCCATGCGCGTGGCAGAGTGGCTGTTGGACAGCCCGCACCTGGGCGAAAACCCTAACGTCAAACACATCGCCGGACGTCTGCTCAAGCAACCGGCCCGTGAGGGCGTGGTGGCTGCGCAAAGTCGCCTTGGCCAGTTGATGTGCCGCGAATGCGGGAATGCCCGGGACCGCCGTATCGGTCAGGACCTGTTGCGTCAGGCCGCTCGGGCAGGCGATCGCCGCGCTCAACAGGAACTGGGGCTGATCGAAGACTGAGCTGTCCAAGACCAGACGCCTTGGTTAACCTTCAGGCTTTACCCGAATGGCAGGAGTGGCTATGGCAATGGACTTGACCAGCGTATTGCTGGGGCTGGCAGCGGCAGGGTTGCCGTTGCTGGTATTGGCCTGGCAACTTCAGCGTCGGGCCAGCACCACGCAAGCAGACGTTGCACTGCTGCAGGAGCGCCTGGCCATGGCGCAACTGGCGCAGGACGGCTTGAGTGCACAACTGGAGTCCAGCCGCGATGAAATCGCTGATCTGACCCAGGCCAATTCCGCCAAGCAGGCTGATCTGGCTGCACTGCGTCGTGAAGTCGAACTGCTGCAGATCGAGCGCGACGACGCCCGGGACGCCGCCCATGCGTGGAATATCGAACGCGCCGGCAAAGACGCCGAACTGCGCCGTCTGGATGCCCAGGCGGCGTCGCTCAATGCCGAATTGCGTGAGCAACAAGACAGTCACCAGCAACGCCTGAACGACCTGCAAGGTTCGCGGGACGAATTGCGCGCGCAGTTTGCCGAGCTGGCGGGGAAGATTTTCGATGAGCGCGAGCAGCGTTTTGCCGAAACCAGCCAACAGCGCCTGGGGCAGTTGCTCGATCCGCTCAAGGAGCGCATCCAGTCCTTCGAAAAGCGCGTCGAGGAAAGCTATCAGAACGAGGCCCGTGAGCGTTTCTCCCTGGCCAAGGAGCTGGAGCGCCTGCAACAGCTGAATTTGCGCTTGAGCGACGAAGCCACCAACCTGACCCGGGCCTTGAAAGGGCAGAAGACCCAGGGCAATTGGGGCGAACTGATTCTTGAGCGCGTGCTTGAGCATGCAGGGTTGGAGAAGGGCCGCGAGTACCAGACTCAGGTCAATCTCAAGGGGCCGGACGGCGAACGCTTCCAGCCGGACGTGATCATCTATCTGCCGGGTGACAAGCAGGTGGTGGTCGACTCCAAGGTCAGCCTGACGGCCTATCAGCAATATGTGGCGGCTGAGGACGAGGCCATCGGCCAGATCGCCATCAAGCAGCATGTTCTTTCATTGCGCAATCACGTCAAAGGCCTGGCCGGCAAGGATTACAAGCGCCTCGATGGCTTGCACAGCCTGGATTTCGTGTTGCTCTTCGTGCCGATCGAGGCGGCGTTTTCTGCCGCGTTGCAGGCCGAGCCGACGCTGTTTCAAGAGGCATTCGATCGCAACATCGTGATCGTCAGCCCCACGACGTTACTGGCGACCCTGCGTGTCATCGACAGCCTGTGGAAACAGGAACGCCAGAGCCAGAACGCCCGGGAAATCGCCGAGCGGGCCGGGTGGCTGTACGACAAGTTCGTGCTGTTCATTCAGGATCTGGACGAGGTCGGCAATCGCCTGCAGCAACTGGACAAGGCCTACAGTTCGGCACGCAACAAGCTGACAGAGGGGCGTGGCAACCTGGTCAGTCGCAGTGAGCAACTCAAGCTGCTGGGTGCACGGGCGAGCAAGAGCCTGCCGGCGGATTTGCTGGAGCGGGCGATGACCGATGTCGATGGGTTGGTCGAGTTGCCGGAGTAGCCCCGGGCGACCGCGGATCCTGTGGCGAGGGAGCTTGCTCCCGTCCGGCTGCGCAGCAGTCGTCCATCAGGCAGCGCGCTTAACCTGATGAGACTCATTGAATGGTCTTGGGGCTGCTGCGCAGCCCAGCGGGGGCAAGCCCCCTCGCCACAGGGTTTTGAGTCAACCCGGGTTATAACGGCAAATACCGACTCAACAACGCCCGCAACGCCGCCGGTTTCACCGGTTTGGCCAGGTAATCCAGCCCTGCTGCATGGACCTTGTCGACCGTCTCCGGCCGGCCATCGGCGCTGATCACCACGCCAGGAACCGGCTCGCCCATTTGCGTGCGCAGCCAGGCCATCAGATCGGTTCCGGTTTCGCCATGATCGAGGTGGTAATCCACCAGTGCCAATTGCGGGCGCATGCCTTCACCGAGCAGCGTTGCGCACTCCTCGCGATTGCGTGCGGTCCAGACCTGGCAACCCCAGCGGCTGAGCAAGCTGTTCATGCCGATCAGGATGCTGTCCTCGTTGTCGATGCACAGCACCTGCGCGCCATTGAGCAATTTGCCGTTGAGCTCGGCGACTTTGACCGGCGCTGCGGTTTGTGCCCGGGCCAGCGGTACGCTGACGCTGAACACGCTGCCGCGTCCCGGCCAGGAGCGCACGCGCAAGGTATGACCAAGCACGCGACATAGCCCGTCGGCTATGGCCAGCCCCAGGCCGAGGCCTTTTTCGGCCCGTGTCTGGTGGCTGTCGAGGCGCTTGAACTCTTCGAAAATCACCTGTTGTTTATCTTCCGGAATACCCGGCCCGCGGTCCCAGACTTCCAGGCTCAATGCTTCCTTGTGTCGGCGAACGCCCAGTAGTACCGGCCCTTTGCCGTAGCGAAACGCATTGGTCAGGAAGTTCTGCAAAATTCGCCGCAGCAGCTTCATGTCGCTGTCGACCCGCAGCGTGCTGCCCCGAACGCGGAACTCCAGGCCTTGTTCCTGCGCCAGCACCTTGAACTCTGTACCGAGGGTATCGAACAGTTCGTTGAGCGCGAACGGCTGGCGGTTCGGGTTGATCTTGCCGTTCTCCAGACGAGAGATGTCCAGCAGGTCGCTGATCAGGTCCTCGGCCGAGCGCAGCGAGCTGTCCAGGTGCCCGACCAGTTTCTGCGCTTCGCTGGAGAGTCCATCTTCCTGATGGGAGAGGGCGGCGGAGAACAGGCGTGCCGCATTCAGCGGTTGCATCAGGTCATGGCTGACGGCCGCGAGGAAACGGGTCTTGGACTGGTTGGCCGCCTCGGCGATGCCCTTGGCTTCGGTCAGGGCGACGTTGAGCTGGGACAGTTCGTGGGTCCGTTCGGTGACCCGTTGCTCCAGGCCTTCGTTGGCTTCGGTCAGCGCCTGCTCGGCTTCGCGGAACGCGGTGATGTCGGTGAAACTCATGACGAAGCCGCCACCCGGCATCGGGTTGCCGATCAGCTCGATGACCCGGCCGTTGGGGAACAGGCGCTCGGAGGTATGCGCGCGGCCCTGGCGCATCCAGTGCAGGCGACGCGCGACGTGAACTTCGGCTTCGCCGGGGCCGCACAGGCCACGTTCGGCATTGTGGCGAATGATGTCGGCGATCGGCCGACCGACACTGATCAAGCCGTCCGGGTAGTTGAACAATTCCAGGTAGCGACGGTTCCAGGCCACCAGTTTCAGCGACTGGTCGACCACGCTGATGCCCTGGGTGATGTTTTCGATGGCGCCTTGCAGCAAGGCGCGGTTGAACTGCAGCACCTCCGAGGCTTCGTCGGCGATGCGCACGACATCCTCCAGTTGCATCTCCCGTCCTTCAATGGCGGCCTTGACCACCGCGCGGGTCGAAGAGGCACCGAGCACACCCGCCAGCAAGCGTTCGGTGTGGGCGATCCATTCACCGTCGGCGTTCTGGTTCGGGTTGAAGCCTTTGCCCTGGCGATAGGCAAAGCGGATGAAGCTCTGTCGGGCACGCTCTTCGCCGACGAAGCGCGCCGCCAGTTGCAGCAGGTCGTCGATCTGCACCGCCAGCATTGAGCGCGCGCTGGGGCGGGCACTGATTTCCTGGCCAATGAAGCGGCCCGCCTGCCAGTGCTCGGAAACCCGGGTGCGCGACAGCACCGAGACCCAAGCGAAGAGCGTGAAGTTGCCGGCCAGCGAAAGCACCACGCCCTGGGTCAGCGGGGTGATCGGCAGGTTCATTGGATTGCTGTGCAACCACGCCAGCCCCGGGAATGTGCTCAAGGAAACGCCGAGGCTGAGGGCGGCGATCGGCAGGATCAGGGTGTAGAACCACAGGAAGGTGCCTGCGGCGAGGCCGGCGAAAACACCGCGGCGGTTGGCCTGTTTCCAGTACAGCGCACCGAGCATGGCCGGGGCCAGTTGGGTCACGGCGGCGAAGGCGATCTGGCCGATGGTCGCCAGGCTGGCGGTCGAGCCCAGCAGGCGGTAACTGACATAGGCCAGCAACAGAATGACCACAATGCTGACGCGGCGCACCGACAACATCCACTGGCGGAACACTTCGAACGGGCGCTCGGCGTTGTTGCGACGAAGCAGCCAGGGCAGCAGCATGTCGTTGGACACCATGGTCGACAGTGCCACGCTGGCCACGATCACCATACCGGTGGCCGCCGAAGCGCCACCGATAAACGCCAGCAGGGCCAGCGCCGGATGCGCCTGCGCCAGGGGCAGGCTGATGACGAACGAGTCCGGCAATACCGAGCTGGGCAGCAGCATCTGGCCAGCCAGGGCGATCGGCACGACAAACAAGGCAGCGAGGGCGAGGTAGGCCGGGAATACCCACTTGGCCAGGCGCAGATCCTGGGGATCGATGTTCTCGACAACGGTCACGTGAAACTGCCGCGGCAGGCAAATGATCGCCATCATTGCCACGCCGGTCTGCACCACCATCGACGGCCAGTTGATGGTTTCCTTCCAGTACTGTTCGAGGCGCGGCGCCAGCATGGCCTGGTCGAACAGGTCGTCGAAACCGTCGTACAGGCCGTAGGTCACGAACGCGCCGACGGCGAGAAACGCGAACAGCTTGACCAGTGATTCGAAGGCAATGGCCAGCACCATGCCGCGGTGGTGCTCCGTGGCGTCGAGGTTGCGGGTACCGAAGACGATGGTGAACAGCGCCAGCACCAGCGACACGATCAACGCGGTGTCCTGGGCCCGGGTGCCCATGGCGTCGGCGCCGGCGCCGATCAGCAGGTTCACGCCGAGCACAATGCCCTTGAGCTGCAGTGCGATGTAGGGCAACACGCCAACCAGGCAAATCAGCGCCACCACCACCGCCAGCGACTGGGATTTGCCATAGCGCGCGGCGATAAAGTCGGCGATCGAGGTGATGTTCTCCTGTTTGCTGATCATCACCATTTTCTGCAGGACCCACGGCGCACCGACCAGCAACAGGATCGGCCCGAGGTAGATCGGCAGGAACGACCAGAGCTGTTCGGCGGCCTGGCCCACGGCGCCGAAGAACGTCCAGCTGGTGCAATAGACCGCCAGCGACAGGCTGTACACCCAGGCGCGCACACGCGGCGGCAAAGGCGCGCTGCGTCGGTCGCCATAGAAGGCGATGGCGAACATGATGGCCATATAGGCCAGGGCGACGGCGGCAATCAGCCCGGTGGACAGCGACATGGGGACTCCAGACAAAAGACTTCCGGGCATCCCGCCCGGACAGACAGTCTCGCACGACCGCCAGCGTTAGTCAGTGTCGACCAAGGTCGTGGCGTGGCGGGGTGTCGCAGGGGATTTTGCAGTGTCTGGGTGGGCCTCTTCGCGAGCAAGCCCGCTCCCACATTACGGCCGCGTTCAATCAGGATAAACGCGATCACCTGTGGGAGCGGGCTTGCTCGCGAATAGCGGTATTACGGAATCAACGCAATCTCGATCAACCGATGCAGCTCTTCAACCTCCAGCGCGGCCTCGGAAAACAGAATGCGGAAAACGATGGGGGCGGCGATCAGGTTGATCAGCCGATCGACACCCGGCACGGGCTCGTTGGGAAAACGGTCGAGGATCGTCTGCAACTGCCCGCCAATGATCGTCGCGCAGTAACTTGGCTTGAGCGCCGCCTGTACGTCGCGCAGCATGTTGCGGCCAGGTTCGGAGCTCATTTCGTCCAGGTACTGTTCCGCCCAGGCTCGAATATCGCCGCGCAGGCTGCCGGTGTGGGTGGGGTCGTTGTCGGGCTGCATGCGGGCGAGGGCGACGTCGGCCAGCAGCGCCGACAAATCACCCCAGCGACGATAGATGGTCGAGGGTGTAACGCCTGCGCGTGCAGCAATTTGCGGCACGGTCAGGCTGGCGCGGTCCTGCTCCTCGAGGAGTTGGCGCACGGCCGAATGAATCGACTCTTGTACCCGCGCGCTGCGTCCGCCCGGGCGTAAGGTGGGAGCTGTCATCCTGGGGTTCCTGTAAAAGCCATGCCTCGGACCTTAACACAAAGAATTTGCTTTAAGAGAGATCCGGTAGCACACTCCGCAAAAGCAAAAAGTTAGCTTTTGTGGAGCGCGCCCATGTCCAGTTCTCATCCAAACCGTGCCAGCCTGTGGTTTCTCGCCGTTACCTTGCTCAGTTTCCTGGCGGCCTCCACGGCGCCGACGCCGCTGTATCACCTGTATCAGGAGCAGATGCAGTTTTCGGCCGCGACCCTGACCCTGATTTTTGGCGTGTACGCCCTCAGCCTGTTGGTGGCGTTGCTGACCGTCGGCTCGCTGTCCGATTACCTGGGGCGCAAACCGGTGATTTTCACGGCGGTGGTGCTGAATATTCTGGCGATGCTGCTGTTTATTCACGCCGACAGCGTCACCTGGCTGATCAGTGCCCGAGTCCTGCAAGGTTTTGCCACCGGCATGGCTACCGCGGTGCTGGGCGCAACGCTACTGGATACCGACCGCGAACGGGGGCCGCTGGTCAATAGCGTTGCACCCTTGACCGGTATGGCCATTGGCGGATTGGGCTGCGGTGTGTTGGCCGAGTTCGCCCCGGCGCCGTTGCACCTGACGTTCTGGCTGCTGCTGGCGTTGTTTGTGATGCAGGCGTTGTATGTCTGGCGCTTGCCGGAAAGCGTCTCGCGGCAGGCCGGGGTTTGGGCCTCGTTGCGACCGACTCTGCATGTACCGCTGCAGGCGCGCTCGACTTTGTGGCGGGTGCTGCCGCTCAATACTGCCCTGTGGGCCCTCGGCGGTTTCTACGCTTCCCTGGCGCCTTCGTTGGTGCGCACGGCCACAGGCTCGACCTCGAACATGATCGGCGGGGCCACCGTTGCCGCCTTGACGTTGACCGGTGCGCTGATGATCTACAGCATGCGCAACCGACCCGCCGGCAAGTCATTGTTATTGGGCGCCAGCATGATGCCAATGGGTGTGGTGCTGATTTTGCTGGGGGTTCACAGTGCCAGCCTGCCGCTGTTCTTCCTTGGCACTCTGGTCGCAGGCTGTGGTTTCGGCTCCGGTTTTCTCGGCACCTTGCGTAGCCTGGTGCCGCTGGCCTTGCCCCATGAGCGTGCCGGGCTGGTGTCGACGTATTACGCGCTCAGCTATCTCGCCTTCTGCTTGCCATCGCTGCTGGCCGGGAACCTGAGCCGAACCCTCGGATTGGTGGCGACTGTCGACGGTTACGGTGTCGTGTTGATTCTTCTGGCCCTTGGCGTTTTGGCAGGTTTGATGCGCCCGCGTTCAGGCACGGCATGCGAGGCCAGCTCCTGATTGAATATCTATGTAATAGATAACATATAGAGATATTACCCGTTATATAGATATTCGATCCGGATCTAACATGGGCTCTACCTCACGAGAGGACAGGAGTTCGCCATGACATGCGCCAATAGCATCAAGCCCGGAATCAAACCGTTCAGTCACCTGCAGCACCCACGCGAAGTGATCCGCCAGTTCACCCCCAACTGGTTCGCGGCCACCATGGGCACCGGTGTGCTGGCGCTGGCACTGGCGCAATTGCCGGTCGCCATGCCCGCCTTGCACGCCTTTGCCGAAGCCTTGTGGCTGTTCAACATTGCGTTGTTCCTGCTGTTCACGGCGCTGTACGCCGCGCGTTGGCTGCTGTTTTTCGACGAAGCACGACGGATCTTCGGCCACTCCACGGTTTCGATGTTTTTCGGCACCATCCCGATGGGCCTGGCGACCATCATCAACGGTTTCCTGGTGTTCGGCTTGCCACGCTGGGGCGACGGTGTGATTCACCTCGCCGAAGTACTGTGGTGGCTGGATGTGGCGATGTCGCTGGCCTGCGGCGTGCTGATTCCCTACATGATGTTCACGCGTCAGGAGCACAGCATCGACCAGATGACCGCTGTCTGGTTGTTGCCGGTGGTCGCGGCAGAAGTGGCGGCCGCCAGCGGTGGCCTGTTGGCCCCGCATTTGGCCGACGCTCACTCGCAACTGGTGATGCTGGTGACCAGCTACGTGCTCTGGGCATTTTCCTTGCCGGTGGCCTTCAGCATCCTGACCATTCTGTTGCTGCGCATGGCCCTGCATAAACTGCCCCACGAAAACATGGCCGCCTCGAGCTGGCTGGCCCTTGGCCCGATCGGCACCGGCGCGTTGGGCATGCTGGTACTGGGCGGCGATGCACCGCTGATTTTTGCGGCCAACGGTTTGCCGGGCGTCGGTGAGATTGCTGCGGGACTGGGCCTGGTGGCCGGCATCACCCTGTGGGGCTTCGGCCTGTGGTGGATGCTGATGGCGTTGCTGATCACTGCGCGCTACCTGCGCGCCGGCATCCCCTTCAATCTGGGCTGGTGGGGCTTCACCTTCCCGTTGGGCGTCTATTCTCTGGCGACGTTGAAGCTGGCCAGTACCTTGAACCTGACGTTTTTCAGTGTGTTTGGCTGTGTACTGGTGGCGTTGCTGGCGGTGATGTGGCTGATCGTCGGCAAGCGCACGGTGCTGGGCGCCTGGCGTGGCGAGCTGTTTGTCTCGCCATGCATTGCCGGTTTGAAGAAATAACCGGCAAAGATTAGGTAAGGTGTGGCCTGGATCGAGTTTCGATACTCCAATTACAGTATCCAGGCCACTCTCTACATAATCAGGGACACATGGAAGATGAGTCACCCCTCACAGTTCACCTTGTTGCGTACCCGGCGCTTCCTGCCGTTCTTCATTACCCAGTCCCTTGGGGCATTCAACGACAATGTGTTCAAACAGTCGTTGATCCTGGCGATTTTGTACAAGCTGACCATCGAGGGTGACCGCTCTGTCTGGGTCAACCTGTGTGCGCTGCTGTTTATCCTGCCGTTTTTCCTGTTCTCGGCCCTGGCCGGGCAATTCGGGGAAAAGTTCGCCAAGGACGCGTTGATCCGCCTGATCAAGCTTGGGGAAATCGCCATCATGGCGGTCGGCGCGGTCGGTTTTCTGTTCGATCACCTGTCGCTGATGCTGCTGGCGCTGTTCGCCATGGGCACCCATTCGGCGCTGTTCGGGCCGGTGAAGTACTCGATCCTGCCGCAGGCCCTGCGTGAGGATGAACTGGTTGGCGGCAACGGCCTGGTGGAAATGGGCACCTTCCTGGCGATCCTCGCCGGCACCATTGGCGCCGGGGTCATGATGTCTTCGGCGTATTACGCACCGGTGGTGTCCACGGCGATCATCGGCATTGCCGTGCTCGGCTACCTGGCCAGCCGCAGCATTCCCCGGGCGGCGGCCGCCACGCCGCAAATGCGCCTGAACTGGAACATTTTCAGCCAGTCCTGGGCCACATTGAAACTGGGCCTGGGGCAAACGCCGGCGGTGTCACGCTCGATTGTCGGCAACTCATGGTTCTGGTTTGTCGGGGCGATCTATCTGACGCAGATCCCGGCCTATGCCAAGGAATGGATGCACGGCGACGAAACCGTGGTGACGCTGATTCTGACGGTGTTCTCGGTCGGCATCGCATTGGGGTCGATGCTGTGCGAGAAGCTCTCCGGGCGCAAAGTCGAGATTGGTCTGGTGCCGTTCGGATCGTTCGGCCTGACCGTCTTCGGTCTGCTGCTGTGGTGGCATTCCGGTGGAATTCCGGACAGCGCCGCCGGCCATGGCTGGATCGACATCCTCGGTTTCGGCCACACCTGGCTGGTGTTGCTCGACATCCTCGGCCTGGGCGTCTTCGGCGGTTTCTACATTGTGCCGCTGTACGCGCTGATCCAGTCGCGCACAGCGGAGAACGAGCGGGCGCGGGTGATTGCCGCCAACAACATCCTCAACGCGCTGTTCATGGTGGTGTCAGCGATTGTCTCGATCGTCTTGCTGAGCGTGGTCAAGCTGTCGATCCCGCAATTGTTCCTGGTCGTGTCGTTGCTGAACATCGGGGTCAACGCCTACATCTTCAGGATTGTCCCGGAGTTCACCATGCGTTTCATGATCTGGCTGCTCAGCCATTCCATGTATCGCGTGGAACACCGCAATCTGGACCTGATCCCCGACGAAGGCGCGGCGCTGCTGGTGTGCAATCACGTGTCGTTCGTCGATGCCTTGCTGATTGGCGGCGCGGTCCGTCGGCCGATTCGCTTTGTGATGTATTACAAGATCTACAACCTGCCGGTGCTGAACTTCATCTTCCGTACCGCGGGGACGATTCCGATTGCCGGGCGCCAGGAAGACATCCAGATATATGAACAAGCCTTCACGCGCATTGCCCGGTATCTGAAGGACGGTGAGTTGGTGTGCATCTTCCCCGAAGGCAAATTGACCGCCGATGGCGAGATCAACGAGTTCAAGGGCGGCTTGACGCGGATTCTCGAGGAGACACCGGTGCCGGTGATTCCATTGGCCTTGCAGGGGCTGTGGGGGAGTTTCTTCAGCCGCGATCCGGGCAAGGGACTGTTTCATCGCCTGTGGTCGCGGGTGACATTAGTAGCAGGGCCGGCGGTGGCGGTTGAAGTGGCGCAGCCGGCGAAGTTGCAGGCGATGGTGGGTGAGTTGCGCGGGACAGTCAGATAGTCGGTGACAGTTCGGGCCTCTTCGCGAGCAAGCCCGCTCCCACAAGGATTGAAGGTGTGCTCTATATGTGTGGGAGTACACGAAACCTGTGGGAGCGGGCTTGCTCGCGAAAGCGGTAGTGGCCTAAGCGCTGACCTTGAGCCCAACCAACCCGCTAATGATCAACGCCACACTCGCCAACCTCACCAGCGCCATCGACTCGCCAAACAGAATGATCCCGGCGATCACAGTGCCAACGGCGCCGACACCGGTCCAGATCGCATAGGCTGTGCCCAGCGGCAATTCCTTCATGGCAAGGCCGAGCAAGCCAAGGCTGATAGCCATGGCCGCAACGGTCAATACGGTGGGGAGCGGGCGGGTGAAACCGTCGGTGTACTTGAGGCCGACGGCCCAGCCCACTTCGAACAGGCCGGCGAAAAACAGAATGATCCAGGACATGAAGACCTCCATCGTCTGACGGGGTCGTCCCCAGATTAATGACTCGATCGAGCCGCGAGGTCGTCCTCGCGATGGGCAATATAGTGCCCAGCATTAACCCGGGGATCAAGTTTTCCAGTCAGTCGCTGACCTGTTGCGCCGCCATTTCCCGATCCTGTTTTTCACTCATGCGGCGGAAATATGTGGATAGCAATGCCCCGGAAATGTTGTGCCAGACACTGAACAATGCACTGGGCACTGCCGCCAGCGGCGAGAAGTGCGCACTGGCCAACGCGGCGCCCAACCCGGAGTTCTGCATGCCGACTTCCAGGGCCAGGGACTTGCGTTGGGCCAGAGGCAGCTTGAACAGGCGCCCGGTGAAGTAACCCAGCAGGTAGCCAAAGCTGTTGTGCAGCATGACCACGGCCATGATCAACAGACCGGATTCGGCAATCTTCGCCTGGCTGGCGGCCACCACGGCCGTGACAATGATCACGATGCTGACCACCGATACCAGCGGCAACACATCCACGGCGTGGCGAACCTTGTCGCCGAGCACCCGTTGGGCAACCACGCCCAGCACGATCGGCAGCAGCACCACTTGCAGGATCGACCAGAACAACTCCATGAACGACACCGGCAACCAGGCCGAGGCCAGCAGCCAGATCAGCGCCGGCGTCAGCAAGGGGGCGAGGAGGGTGGTGACGGCGGCGATGGCCACCGACAGCGCCAGATCGCCACGGGCCAGCCAGGTCATCACGTTCGACGAGGTGCCGCTTGGGCAGCAGCCGACCAGAATCACGCCGACGGCGATTTCCGGCGGCAAGTGGAACGCCTGGCAGAGCAACCACGCCACTCCCGGCATGATCACGAAATGGGCAACCACACCCAGGGCCACGCGCCAGGGATGGCGAGCGACTTCGGCGAAGTCTTCGAGCTTGAGGGTCAGGCCCATGCCGAACATCACCAGCCCCAGCAGCGGCACGATGGCGCCTTTGAGACCGAGGAACCATGCCGGCTGCAGGAACGCCACGACAGCGAAAATCAGTACCCAGTAGGCGAAGGTGTTGCCGACAAAACGACTCAATGCAGCCAGTGCGCGCATGGCTTGATCCTTGTTAGGTGAAAGCGTTAGGGAGCTAAGCATACGCTGCTGGCAAAAAAAGATCGCAGCCTGCGGCAGCTCCTACTGGAGGAATACATTCCAATGTAGGAGCTGCCGCAGGCTGCGATCTTTTGATTCAGGCGATCAGATCCCCTGCGGAGTCTCTTCACCACCCAGCGCTTCAACCAGCGCCGGCAGGAAGTCACCGAAGGTCAGCATCATCAGGGTGAAGCTGGCGTCCAGTTGGCCCAGGGCTTCGTCGCCACCGTCCTGTTCCGCCTGGTCTTGCAGCAGGTCTTCGAACTTCAGGCGCTTGACCACCATCTTGTCGTCGAGGACGAACGACAGTTTGTCCTGCCAGGCCAGGGACAATTGAGTGACCACTTTGCCGGTGCTCAGGTGCAGCTGGATTTCTTCGCTGGTCAGGTCCTGGCGCTTGCAACGCACGATGCCGCCGTCTTCGTGGGTATCGCGCAGTTCGCACTCGTCCAGTACAAAGAAATCGTCCGCGGCTTTCTGCGTGGTGACCCACTCGGTCATGGTCGCGGTCGGCGACATTTTCACGGTCAGCGGACGCACCGGCAGGGTGCCGATCACTTCACGCAGGGTCGACAGCAAGTCTTCGGCGCGTTTCGGGCTGGCCGAGTTGACCAGGATCAGGCCCTGTTTCGGCGCGATGGCGGCGAAGGTCGACGAGCGGCGGATAAAGGCGCGGGGCAGGAAGGCCTGGATGATTTCATCCTTGATCTGATCGCGTTCCTTCTTATAGACCTTGCGCATTTGCTCGGCTTCGATCTCTTCGACCTTTTCCTTGACCGCGTCACGCACGACGCTGCCTGGCAAAATACGTTCTTCCTTGCGCGCGGACACCAGCAGGAAGTCACCGCTGACGTGCACCAGTGGCGCATCTTCGCCTTTGCCGAACGGCGCGACGAAACCGTAGGTGGTCAACTCCTGGCTTGCACATGGGCGCGCCAGTTTGGTGGCCAGTGCAGTTTCCAACGCCTCGGCATCAACAGGCAGATCTTGGGTCAGGCGATAGATAAGCAGGTTTTTGAACCACATGGGGTGAGTCTCTCCTTTATACAAAGGGGGGCATTATTGTCTTCGCCGTGCCATAGGCCAACCTTTCTCTAAGCCTTTGGAAGGCCTGAGAAAATTATTTAAAAAAGTGCTTGCCAGAGGTTGGGTCGCTCCGTAGAATGCGCGCCACACCGAAGCGAAGGGTGATTAGCTCAGCTGGGAGAGCGTCTGCCTTACAAGCAGAATGTCGGCGGTTCGATCCCGTCATCACCCACCATTCGTTTCATGTGTTTAGCGCAGCGGTAGTTCAGTCGGTTAGAATACCGGCCTGTCACGCCGGGGGTCGCGGGTTCGAGTCCCGTCCGCTGCGCCATATTCGGTAACCTGGAACACTGAACGCCAGGTCACCACGGAAGAACCCGCTATAGCGGGTTTTTTTCTGCCTCAAGTTTGTACGTTGTACCCGCGGGATGTGTCGTTTTACCGGTTTTCGGATTTATTTGAAAAAAACTTCAATTAAATCAACACTTTATGAAAACTTGTGGCATAATGCGTCCCGTAACGAAGCGAAGGGTGATTAGCTCAGCTGGGAGAGCGTCTGCCTTACAAGCAGAATGTCGGCGGTTCGATCCCGTCATCACCCACCATTCGTTTCAAGCGTTTCGCGCAGCGGTAGTTCAGTCGGTTAGAATACCGGCCTGTCACGCCGGGGGTCGCGGGTTCGAGTCCCGTCCGCTGCGCCATATTCGGTAACCTGGAACACTGAACGCCAGGTCACCACAGAAAGCCCGCCTTGTGCGGGCTTTTTGCTGTCTGGCATTTGGCCGGTCCTCAAAGCGATCCCGGGATCGCTTTTTTTGTGTCTGTCCGGTTATTGCTCGGCGTTGCGGCTGTGCCGGTAGTCGCTGACAGCTTCATACACGGCTTTGCGCAGGCGATTGATTCCGCCGATGGGGCGGTGTGCCTCGATACCGAACCAGGGATTGAATGACTGGTTGTCGCATTGCAGGTTCAGCGCCGGTGTGTCGAAGTCCTGCGCCGGTACCTTGATCCGCGCCACCGTCTCGAAGGGCGCATCACTTTCACGCCATTCAATGCTGGTGTCTTCAATCGGCATGTACTTGTTGGCGTCCTGCCGCTGGATTTGCAAGACGAAACACGCGGGTACCCGGTCGGTCGACAACTGTTGATTCAGCGCATTGCGCAGGAAGTTCGGCAACTTGCGGTTTTGTTCCGGCAGGTTGTAGGCCGGGCAATTGCCCGGATCGGGCATGACCCGGAACTTGGCATTGGCTTCACCGAATTTGTAGGGTGAAACCGAAAAGTACGTCGTCCGGGTTGGACTTGATGGAGCAGGGGACAAGGTCGCCAGGGCAATAAACAGGTGGCGAACCTGCCACGATCGCGGATCCCAGCCCGGAAAAAACGCCATCATTTTTTTACCCTCGGCCTGGGCGGCGACGTTCTGACGGTATTCGGCCACGTTACTTACAAAGAAGTTCGGATGGCTGAACATCACAAAGTCCTGTTCGCTTCGCCCCGGCTGATCACTCAACAGTTGTTTGCCCGGTACATCGAACAGCTTGATCGCCATGCCCCGGGCATCGCGGATGCTGTCGAACTGCGGGTAGGCGTTGCCATTGGACAGGCGCATCGTCGCTTGCCAGGTTTTGCCCGGCTCGCTGAACACGCCCTGGCGCAATTCGGCGGCCAGTTCCGGCAACACCTGGACTTCGGCTTTCACGCAGCCGTGGGCCTTGGCGTGAGCATCGCGCAGGTAGCGGGTGCTTTCGCGGTGCTGATCGACGATGCGCACGGCGGTCTGGATGATGTCCCGGGTCATCGCGGCTTCATCGTCCGCAATCGACTCCTGCGCCGAGACCGGTCCGCGCTGCTGCCAGGCAAGCCAGGCGGTGGCCAATGCCCAGCCAAGCACGCCGAGAACCAGCAGCCACAGCAACAGCTTGCCGAGAAAGGCGCCCAGGCGCAGCCAGAGTGTAATCAGCATGAGAGCGTCCTTTTGGCTGAGTCCGTGGTCATGGCAATTGCGCTTCCAGCGGGCCGCCCAGCACTTTCAGATATTCCAGCAGTGCCCAACGCTCCTGCGGCTGCAGCCAGCGGCCGATCACGCCATTGCCGAGTTTGCCGGCACGAAATTCATGACCACTGTTGTGGTTGCCGGTGATTCGCGTGTCGAACAGAAAACCATTGGTAAAGGCTTCGGTGCGGTAACCCAGGTGTCCCGGGTCATATTCGAAAGTGCCTTTGTAGAACGTGGTCGCTCGCTCATCCTGAGGCGACAGCAATTGATAAATGCTCGGTACAGAGCCGTTGTGCAGAAACGGCGCTGTCGCCCATACACCCGCCAATGGCCGGGCTTTATACGAACGTAATTCGCGTACGCCGATTGGCAGGCCGAAGCCGTCCATTTCCGGACGCTCGGCGGGGGTGACACTGGCGTCCTGATAGGCGCGGTCGCGGACAAATGCCGTGACATAGGCCAGCCCCGTGGCCACGGACATCTTGCTCAGGTCCAGTGGTTCGTCGGGTTTTGGCTCTACATCGAGTTTTTCCAGTTCCGCCTGCTTCCATTGCAGCGCTGTCAGGTCGAAGCGATGGTCGGCGATGTTGTTGGCCGCGCCCGGGTCTGTGCCGATGTCATCCACCGGGAGCATTTTCAGGTGCTGAACGTATCGTCCCTCGCCCTGGGTGGTACGCGGTACATGACAGCCCGCGCAGTTTTCCGCGAACAGGGTGCGTCCCTTGGCGGCCAGCGGCTTGTCGATTGCGCCCAGCAGGTCTTCCGGCCAGGCCGGCGGCGAGAGTCGTTGCAGGGTTTCTTCGATCAGGTGCAGGTCGCGCACACGGACACTGGAGGGATAGCGGGCATCGCCCATCAGCGGCTGGCCGTTCTGGTCGAAGAAGTTCAGCGTGGCACCGACGCCCAACGCCTCGCCGATGTTGCGGGCCATCGGTTGTTTCGCCGAGCCGTTCCACTGCACCCATTCGAACGTCCACATATCCCACAACTGTGGATAATCGACCGGAGCGTTGGCCACGCGGTAGTTGTCGGGGGAAATCGCGTCACCGAAGCTGGCGTTGGCAATGCGCCCGAAGGCATCGGTGCGCCCCGGGCCTTCCTCGGTTGGATAGAGCCCGCGATGGGTGTCGTTCCAGGCCACTTTGAGGAATGTATCGAGTGAAGTCTTGAATTCTTTGCGCAGTTGCTTGTGGCGCGTCTCGTAGTCCTGGCCCAGTACGTTGCGTGCGAAACGTTCGAATTTCCACGGGTTGTAGTAGGTCGAGACCAGGCTGGCGACCAGCGCTTGTCCGAAACTGCCCCCTTTGAGCGTAGGAACGCTGGACGGCAGGACATGCTGCGCCGAACCGCCGTCGATACGCACGGCTTGCCCCTTGAAGCGCAGTTCACCGGTGTGGCAGGCCGCACAGGTGATATCCAGAAACACATCCGGGCTGTCGGCATTCTGATGCCGGGTAAAGCCTGCGGGGAGGTTGCCGGGGTTGTTCGGTGTGGGTTTCTGGCCGGGGTCCACCAGAAAGCCGAAGCGCGCGAGGTACTCGGGGGCGGCGAAGCGTTGCTGCGAGAAGGGCAGTTCGAGGGCGGTGAACCAGTCGTAGCGCAAGCCTTTGACCTCGGTGCCCTGGGGTGTGAAGTAATAAGTCTCTCGGTCGACGGCGCTCCATTGCTCCAGGTAATGCACCTGTTGTGCAGGCGACCAGGCCGGCAGTTTCGGGTTGGCGACGTAATAAAGAACCACGGCCAGGGCCAGCCCGAGCAGTACTGTGATGAGAACCAGCAAGCGTAGGAAGAGGCGCAAGATAAACATCCTTGTCGAATTATCATGCCGTTATGCCCGAGTGCCCAAGGTGCGGCAAGGGGCCATTACGCCAGATTGCAGGTTCAGGAATCAGCCTCTGTCGGAGCAAGATGAAAGAAGCTTCATCACTCGAATTGTGAAAAGCGTTTAAACACCTGAACTTATCAATTGATTCTGGCTCTCATGCCGGTAGCCATTGGTCGTGGCGGCCTGATAAGCTCGCGGCTTTACTCGATTGCCCTTTAGGCGCATGAACAAGGAAATAGCATGAAACAGCATCGGTTGGCGGCGGCGGTGGCCCTGGTTGGCCTGGTACTTGCGGGTTGTGATTCGCAGACCAGCGTAGAGCTGAAAACTCCGGCGCAAAAAGCTTCCTACGGCATTGGCCTGAACATGGGCAAGAGCCTGGCTCAGGAAGGCATGGATGACCTGGATTCCAAAGCTGTAGCCCAGGGCATCGAAGACGCCGTCGGCAAGAAAGAGCAGAAGCTCAAGGATGAAGAACTGGTCGAGGCGTTCGCCGCACTGCAAAAGCGTGCCGAAGAGCGCATGGCCAAGATGAGCGAAGAGTCGGCCGCTGCCGGCAAGAAATTCCTCGAAGAAAACGGCAAGAAGCCTGGCGTGACCACCACCGCTTCGGGCTTGCAGTACGAAGTCGTGCAGAAAGCCGATGGCCCTCAGCCTAAGCCGACTGACGTAGTGACCGTTCACTACACCGGCAAGCTGACCAACGGCACCGTCTTCGACAGTTCTGTCGAGCGCGGCAGCCCGATCGATCTGCCGGTCAGCGGTGTGATCCCGGGTTGGGTCGAAGGCCTGCAACTGATGCACGTTGGCGAGAAATACAAGCTGTACATCCCTGCTGACCTGGCTTACGGCGCCCAAAGCCCGAGCCCGGCGATTCCGGCCAACTCGGTGCTGGTATTCGACCTGGAACTGCTGGCCATCAAGGACCCGGCAAAAGAAGACGCCGCTGCCAAGTAACCAGCGCCTGCTTCGACAACAACGCCTCGCTCATGCGGGGCGTTGTTGCATCTGGCGTTCGGCAGGGGTAAACAAAACGAACAGACGCTCTAGGCCGGAGTCTTAGGCATAGTAGTGTCGGCGGTAGACGCACAAGGCCGCCAAGTCAATGAAATTATGGGTTTTTTTTGATGAGTAAAAAACGCCCGATCTGAACGCAGGCCTTGTAAAACGGGGCTTACAGCGATGAAAAGCAGCTCTGTTCACAAGGTTATCCACAATTTGTGTGGATAACATTTCAACGGGAGGAATGATGAAAGCACCCTGGAATTTCGCTCGTTTCCTGCCACTGGCCGGACGTCTGCTGGCACGCGGTCGATTGCCGACCCTATTGTTCGCGGTTGCCAGTAAAGGCGCAAGCCAGGGCAATCGACTGGGCAAGATCAAGGACGACCTGAAGCTGTTGCAGGCACTCTGCCTGGCCTACTGGCGTGGCGAGTATCGCGCCATCAGCCCCAAGGCGCTGGTGTCGGTTGTCGCGGGCCTGATGTACTTCCTCAGCCCGGTGGATGCGATCCCGGATTTCATTCCGGTGTTCGGCATGTTCGATGACATCGCAGTCCTGGCGTGGTTGATGAAAGTGCTCGACGACGAGCTCAATGCCTTCCGCGCCTGGCGCAAACGGCAGGTCCCGGAGAAGCTCGCGGTGGTTGAGCGCCTGCCCGATACCCCCGAGCAACTTCAACTGCAAGGCCCGAAAAAACGCTGAGTCGATTTTGACGACTTCATAGATTGATGCCCCCCGCGACCTTGGCCGCTGTTAGGATTACACTTCTAGGGAAAAGTGCCGACTCGCTAAGTGTTGTTGTCCTACGGGGTAGTGATGGATATTCAGATAATTACACGCGAAGGCGAGCCCGAGTATGCGGTTCTGCCATGGGCTCAATATCAGGCGTTATTGAAAGCAGCGGGTATCAAGGAGCAAGCGTCGCCTCAAGCCACGAAGTCTCAGGCGGCGACACCAGACGCGATTCTTCCGGGTCTGGATCAACTACGCAGTTTGCGCGAGGGGAAGGGCATCGCCATCGAGGCGCTGGCCCGCACGGTAGGCATCAGCCCGTCTTACCTGGCCATGATCGAAAGTGGCGAGCGTCTGCCCGACGCCGCGATTCGCCGCAGCCTGGCTTGGGAATTGACGGTGCCAGGGTGGAGGGATGAATCGTGAGTGTACGCATCAGTCGTCAACACTGGGACGGATTGTTGGGCGAACTGGATCAGGCGCGGCGCCAGCGCCATCTGTTGACGTATAGGGCATTGCTGGAGCGTTTGCAGTTGCCGACCCCGGCCATGCAGACCCTGACGGCGGCCCTTGAGCATCTGGCGGCTCTGGACGCCAAGGCGGAGCAGCCATTGCGCAGTTCGCTGGTGATCAGCCAGGGCGCCAGCCGTTTGCCGCGCACCGGATTCTTTGAGTGTGTCGAGCGCCTTGGGCGTTTTTCCGGGCCGTCGGACGGCGTTGCCGCCGCGTCCTGGCACGCTTCGGAAGTGGTGCGGGTGTTCGAGTACGAATACCCGGAATCGGCCGAGGCCTGAATGTTTTTGCAACTCAAGGCGCGAGCGGGGTACTGGCTCGCGCGCCGGTTGTTTCACTGGTCGTGGTTTGTTCGCCAGCCGCAGGGCTGGCGCTGGCTCGAAGGCCAGTTCGCACGCATGGCCAACCTGGGCGACGTCGGTGCCCAGAGCTTCTATGGGCACATCCTGACGTTTCGTGGTGTCGGCCTCGGTGCTCGTGAGGAGGGCGTGCGTTTGTTGCGCCTGGCGGCATTGGCGGGCGATGGCAAGGCGGCGTATCAAGTGGGCGTGATCTGTTTGGCCGGGACGGCGAGCAAGGCGCCGGATCCGCTTGAAGCGGCGCGGTTCTGGGGGATTGCTGCCAAGGCCGGGCATCCGTTGGCGCCGATCAAGTTGCAAGAGCTGGCGTCTCGCGAGTCTGACCGATAACCCTGGGCTGTCGGGGGGATGGCTATTTGGGGAGTTGTCCTGCGCCGGTTTGCAAGGCGACCTGTCTTTTGTTGACTGGGTACATATCCGTTTCTTCGGTAACGGCGGCTTATGGTTTCGCCCTTACGGCGACTCCCTTTTTTACAAGCGCCTAAAAAAGGAAGCAAAAAACGCTCGCCCCGAACGTACGGCCCCTCGCTGAGGCTCGGGGTTCCTTCGCTGCGGTATTCATCCGGGGGCATTGCCCTCCGGTCGGCTTCGCTTCGACCTACATGCAATGAGTTCGACTGCGTCGAACGGCGCTGCGCGCCCGTCCCCGGATGAACACCTCCACTCAGCCTGCCGAGGGGGCGGGTGGATCAAGATCAAGAGCGGCAGGCGAGCTAACGCTCGGCCTGTTGAGTGGTGAAAAGCGACTGTGTACCTCGATCTGCCTTTGCTCTGCTCTTCTGTGGGAGCGGCGGTGCGGCGATCCGACTTGCCCGCGAAGGCGGCCTGCCAATCACCGCTGCCCCATCAGGCAAGCACCTTCACGTTCCTGCACCACCCGGCTATCAATCACATGCACGCTATAGCCCTGCACATTCTTCGCATGGTGCTTGGCTTGTGACGCCATTTCCGCCAGCTGGCTCGCATCGAGTTGTCCACAGGCCTGTGGATGAAGATGCACCACGCCGATCGACAGCGACAACAGCGCAAACTCTTGTCGCACGCCCTGACGATTCGGTGCGATGAAGCAGCCGGCTTCCAGGTGCTCGCTGCGGTAGAAGCGTCGACATTGGCTCTGGAAGTCGTCGAGCAACTGGTTCAAGCGTTTGCGCCAGTCTTCCGGGCCGAGCACCAGCAGGAAATCATCACCGCCGATGTGGCCGACGAAGTCGCGGGACGGGTCGACGCGGTCGTTCAGGCATTGCGCCAGGCACAACAGGACTTCGTCGCCGCGGCCGTAGCCGTAGATGTCGTTGAAAGGTTTGAAGCTGTCGATGTCCACGTAGCAGATCACCGATTCCCGTTGCTGTTGCAGTAACCGCGTCAGGCATTGCTGGATCGGCACGTTGCCCGGGAGCAAGGTCAGCGGGTTGGCGTAGCGGGCTTGCTGGATCTTCAGTTCGGTGATCAGTTTGAGTACGTCTATTACGCGGCCGAGCCCGAGATAGCCGCCATTGAGGGTGATGATGAAGTCTTCTTCGATGCGCTGGCGGGCACGGCCGGTGATCAGGCGGCTGACTTGTTGCAGCGACTGACTCAGCTCGACGGCCAGGAAGTCATCGTTCATCAAGCGGCTGATGGGTTTGCGGGCGAACAGATCGGTGGCAAAGGGCTTGAGCAGGGCATCGGAGAGCGAATGCCGATGGACGATACCGCAAGGCTGTCCCTGTGCATCCAGGACCGCCAGCGAGTTCAGGTTGGCCTGGCGGCGAAAGGCTTCGAGCACCGTGGCGGTCGGGGTGTCCCGGTTCACGGCGGGTTGCTCGTTGAGCAGTGCGCTGAGGTCGCTGCCGTCTTCGCTCAGTACAACGCTGGTGCTGTCCTGGCGGGGCATCAATGCCCGGGCATCCCGTGGCGCGTGTTCCTGGGGACGGCAGAGCAGATAGCCCTGGACCAGATCGACGCCCATCTCGGTCAGTACCGTGAGTTCTTCCGGTAACTCGATGCCTTCGGCAATGACTTGCGCCCGCGAGGCCTTGGCGATTTGCAGGATCGAGCCGACGAACTCGCGCTTGAGCGCATCCTGATGAATGCCATCAATGAAATGCCGGTCGATTTTCACGTAATCCGGCCGCAACTCAGACCACAAACGCAAACTCGAATAACCCGCCCCCAGATCATCCAGCGCAATCGAAAATCCCATCGCCCGATAGTGATGCAGGGCGGTTTGCAGCAGCTGGAAATCATCCGTCGGCGTCTGTTCCGTGAGCTCGATGACCACCTGACTCGGCGCAATGCCGAAGTCCTGCAGCAATTGCAGGGTGCGTCCCGGTTGATGGGCTGCTTCGAGCAGGGATTCCGGGGATACGTTGAGGAACAGCAGGCCAGGCAGTTGTTGTTCATTGAAGCGTCGGCAAGCGCTTTCGCGGCAGGCAATTTCCAGCTCGCTCAAACGACCGGCCTGACGGGCGACGGCGAACAGGGCGACAGGGGAGTGCAGAGGGCTGTTGGACGGCCCGCGACTGAGGGCTTCGTAGCCGAGAATGCGCCGCTCAGAGAGGCTGATGATCGGTTGGAACAAACTGTGCAAACCGCCTTGAGTCAGGATCGAGCTCAATGCACTCAGCTGTTCGGTTGTGGTCATGGCGATCTCTGGCGATAAAAAAAGGACTGGCGTGGTCCCTTTCGACAAGGAGCACGCCAGTCCCGTATTTCACGACAGAATGATGACTGTTTGATGACGCCCCGGAGGGCGTTAGCATTAAATTGCCATCAGCTGTTTATCAACACTCAGTGCTTTGCCACTGTCGTGTTGAGTTTCAGGTAGTCCAGCAGAATCCGCCCGGTTTCGCTCAGGTAGGCATCGTCTTCCGGTTTGGTCTTGTCGTCCTCGGCCGCGATGGCATCCTCGTCTTCTTTCTTCAGCTCTTTGAGCGGTTCTTCGCCCTTGGCCTTGCGACGGATGTTTTCCATGGTCAGCTGCTTGGCTTCGATGTCGGCGTGCTGGGCACGACGCTCGGCTTCATTGAGGCTGACGGTCTTTTCGGCCATCAGTTTCTGCGCCAGGGCCAGCTTGTCGCGGATGAACACGAACTCCGCATCCTTGGCGGTACGAATGTCGTGCTCGGACTTGAGCTGCGAAAGGTACGGCTTGAATGGGTCGACCGCCGGCTTGATCGCCGCCTTGATGGTGTCCCACGGCATGGCTTCGGGCAGGGCGCTTTCGCCGATTTCCTTGGTGTCGATGATCGACGGGTAATCGATGTCCGGCAAGACGCCCTGATGCTGGGTGCTCTGTCCGGAAACCCGGTAGAACTTGGCCAGGGTCAGTTTCAGCTCGCCATGGTTGAGTGGCTGGATGGTCTGCACGGTACCTTTGCCGAAGGTCTGGCCGCCGATGATCAGTGCGCGGTGGTAGTCCTGCATGGCGCCGGCAAAAATCTCCGAAGCCGAGGCGGACAGGCGGTTGACCAGCAACGCCATCGGGCCTTTGTAGAACGCGCCCGGGTTTTCATCTTCCAGCACGTCTACACGGCCATCGGCGTTACGCACGAGCACGGTCGGGCCTTTGTCGATGAACAGGCTGGTCAGCTCGGTGGCTTCCTGCAAGGAGCCGCCGCCGTTGTTGCGCAGGTCGATGACCACGCCGTCGACTTTGTCTTTCTGCAGTTCAGTCAGCAGTTTCTTTACGTCGCGGGTGGTGCTCTTGTAATCCGGGTCGCCGGCACGGAAGGCCTTGAAGTCCAGATAGAACGCCGGGATCTCGATGACGCCGAGCTTGTAGTCCTTGCCGTCCTGCTTGAGGTTCAAGACCGACTTCTTCACGGCCTGGTCTTCGAGCTTCACCGCTTCGCGGGTGATCGGCACGATCTTGGTGGTCTGGTCGTTCGGCGCATTGCTGGCCGGGATGACTTCCAGGCGCACCACGGTGCCTTTCGGACCACGGATCAGCTTGACCACTTCGTCCAGGCGCCAGCCCACCACGTCGACCATTTCCTTGTTGCCCTGGGCAACGCCGATGATCTTGTCGGCCGGTGCAACCTGCTTGGTCTTGTCTGCCGGACCTGCCGGCACCAGGCGCACGACTTTCACCTGGTCGTTATCGCTCTGCAACACGGCGCCGATGCCCTCGAGGGACAGGCTCATGTTGATGTCGAAGTTCTCCGCGTTATCCGGCGACAGATAGTTGGTATGCGGGTCGTAGGACATGGCGAAGGTATTGATGTACGCCTGGAAGATGTCTTCCGCGCGGGTCTGGTCCAGGCGCGCCAGCTGGTTCTTGTAGCGCTTGGTCAGGGTTTCCTGGATCTGTTTGGAATCCTTGCCGGCGATCTTCTGGCGCAGGACCTCGTCCTTGACGCGTTTGCGCCACAGGTCGTCGAGTTCCGCGGTGGATTTGAGCCAAGGGGCGTCCTTGCGGTCGATCAGCAAGGTTTCCTTGGTGTTGAAGTCGATCTTGTCGACGCCCTTGTTCAGCTCGGCAAGGGCAAAGTCCAGACGCGCCTTCACGCGGTCCAGGTAGCGCTTGTAGATGGTGAACCCGGCGTTCAGGTCGCCGCTCTTGAGGAAGTCGTCGAACTGCGTCTTCCACTTGTCGAATTCGGCAATGTCGCTGGCCATGAAATAGCTGCGCGATGGATCCAGCAGCTTGAGGTAGCTGTCGTAGATGATCACCGAGCGCGCGTCATCGAGTGGCGGCTTGCTGTAGTGGTGGCGTTTGAGCAATTCCACGACGTTCAGACTGGCGATCACTTCGTCACGATCGGGTTGAAGCTTGTCCCAGCTATTGGCTGCGAATGTATTGCTCGACATCGGCAGCAAGCCGATACCGATGAATAAGGCGAGGGCAGTGCTGGGGAACAGATGCTTCATGCTGATTCGACGCGGGGACAATTGATAACGCATATTAGGCCGTCTTTGAAGTCGCCGGCTCTTTGGGAGCCGGTCGCATAATGCAAAAAGCCCGGCGCTATAGCTTCGGGCTCAGTCCAGACTCACTATGGAGGCACTGTGAAAGCATTGCAAGGCGTTGACGGTCAAGTGGTATGGGTTGATGAGCCCAGTCCTGCATGCGATGTAGGGCAAGTTCGTATTCGAGTGGCGGCAGCGGGCCTAAATCGCGCCGATTTGTTGCAGAAGGCCGGTCTATATCCGCCACCGCCAGGGGCCAGCCAGGTGCTCGGTCTAGAGTGCTCGGGGGTCATCAGCGAGGTTGGCGCGGGCTCCTCGTGGCAGGTGGGCGATCGGGTTTGCGCCTTGCTGGCCGGGGGCGGGATGGCCGAAGAGGTGGTTGTCGACGGGCGGCATGTGTTGCCGGTTCCCGACGGAATGTCACTGGTCGAAGCGGCTGCATTGCCCGAAGTTTATGCAACAGTCTGGCTGAATTTGTTTCAACTGGCTGCGCTCAAGCCGGGACAGAAAGTTCTGCTGCACGCCGGAGCAAGTGGCATTGGTTCAGCGGCCATTCAGCTGTGCAAGGCCTTCGGTAACCCGTGCTGGGTCAGCGTCGGCTCTGCCGAGCGACTGGCGTACTGCGAAGCGCTGGGTGCCCAGGGCGGCGTGGTGCGTAACGGTGATCTGGAGAGCTTGCGCGATCTGGGGCCGTTCGACGTGATTCTCGACCCGGTGGGTGGCAGTTACGCGGCCTTGAACCTGAAGTTGCTGGCTCAGGATGGTCGCTGGGTGTTGATTGGACTGATGGGCGGGCGCGAGGCCAAGCTGGATCTGGCCCAGGTGCTGGCCAAGCGCGTGCAGTTGCTGGGCTCGACCCTGCGCAGCCGGGATGATCAGTTCAAGGCGGATCTGTTCAGCGATCTGGGCCTGCACGTGTGGCCGTTGTTCGCCGAGGGGCGTTTGAGTGCGCAGCTTGCCAGGACCTTTGCGATCAAGGATGCCGAAGCAGCGTTTGCAGAACTGGCGAGCAATAACGTGGCGGGGAAGGTGGTGTTGGTGATTGACGAGAGCCTGGCCTGATCTCGGATGGCTTTGAAAAGATCGCAGCCTGCGGCAGCTCCTACAGGGGAGCGCGTATCCCTGTAGGAGCTGCCACAGGCTGCGATCTTTTGCTTTATTTCCAGAGGTGGATGGGCCACCCGGCCTTTTCGGCCTGCTCGCGCAACACTGGATCCGGATTGACCACGTGGGGGAAATCCACCTTCAGCAACAACGGCAGGTCATTGCGTGAGTCGGAATAGAAACTCGCGCCTTCGAGGTTTTCCTCTTCCGCATCCAGCCACTCCAGCAAGCGGGTGATCTTGCCTTCGCGGTAGGTCAGGGTGCCCACGGTATTGCCGGTGTAAACGCCCTGAGCCACTTCCAGTTCGATGCCCAGAATCTCGTCGATCCCCAGGCGTTCGGCGATGGGGCCGACCAGGTGAGTGCCCGAGGCCGAGATCACCAGAATTCGGTCGCCGGCCTTGCGATGCGCCGCGATCGCCTTGGTGGCGTCGCTGAAAATGATCGGCTCGATGTAGTCTTCCACCCAGGGGCCAACCAGATGCTCGACCTCTTGTGGCGTGCGGCCGATCATCGGCTCCAGGCTGAAGGTCATGAAGTCTTCCATGCGCAATTTGCCGTGGCTGTAGGCGTCCATCAGCTCGTTGTTCTGTCGCATGAACGATTCGGGGTCGACCCAGCCCAGGCGGCCCATCTGCTCGCTCCAAAGGGTGGCGCAGTCGCCGTGGATCAGGGTTTCGTCCAGATCAAAAATTGCCAGGGCCATCAGTGCAGTTCTCTCTTCAGCATAAGCAAAGGCATCAGGCTACCTCACACAAGGCCGTCGGATCGATGGAAAGCGCCAGGCGCTGACCATCGGGATGCAGGTCGGCCGCCGAGCGGTTCAGCACATCCACCACCAGTTCCACGCCCCGGGCTTCGACCCGGTAGCGGATGACGTTGCCCAACAGGCTGTGGCTGCGTACCTGCGCGTCCAGTTCACCGTTGAGGCTCAGTTCGATGGCTTCCGGGCGAATGGCGATGCGCTTGTTGATTGGCCGCTGCAGCAGCTTCGAGGCGCTGTCGGCGTCCAGCAGGTTGTAGTTGCCGATGAAACCGGCAGCGAACACATCCACCGGCGCAGTGTAGAGGGTTTCGGCGTCGCCGCTTTGTACGATTTTTCCCTGATTCATCAGGAAAATCCGGTCAGACATGGTCAGGGCTTCTTCCTGATCGTGTGTGACGAAAATCGTGGTCAGGCCCAGTTCGCGCTGGATCTGACGGATCTGTTCGCGCAGGTGCTTGCGAATGCGCGCATCCAGCGCCGACAGCGGTTCGTCCAGCAGCAACAGGCGTGGCCGGGTCACCAGCGAGCGGGCGAGGGCGACGCGCTGGCATTGGCCCCCGGACAGCTGATGTGGATAGCGTGCGGCGAAGTCCTGCAACTCCACCAGTTTCAGTACGTCGGCGACACGTTTCTGGCTGTCATCGGCATTGACCTTTTGCATGCGCAGACCGAAGGCGACGTTTTGCTCCACGGTCATGTTGGGGAACAGCGCATAGCTCTGGAACACCATGCCGATTCCGCGTTTCTGCGGGCTCACCGGCACGATATCGGCACCATCGAGCAGGATTTTGCCGCCATCCACCGAAGTCAGACCGGCGATGCAGCGCAGCAGGGTGGATTTGCCGCAACCGGAGGGGCCGAGCAGGGTGACGAACTCACCTTTCTGGATTTCGCAATTGATGTCGCTGAACACCGTGGTGCCGGCGAAGCTTTTCTGAAGATGTTGGACGCTGACATAGCTCATTCGCTTTTGTCCCTGTTCAAGATATTGGCAATCCAGGTCAGAACCAGCACAAAGAAGAAGTAGGAAATCACCAGCGCACTGGTGAAATGACCGCTGCTGTTGCGCATGTTGTTGAGGTAGACCTGCAGGGTTTCGTAGCGGGTGCCGACGAGGATGTTGGCGAACACGAACTCACCGAACAGGAACGAGAACGACAGCAGCAGCGCCACCATCAGGCCCTTGCGCAGGTTTGGCAGCACCACCAGGAAGGCGGCTTGCCAGGTGCTGGCGCCGAGCAACTGGGCGGCGTCCATCAGGTCGCGCAGGTTGATCGCTTGCAGGTTGTTGGTGATCGCCCGGTACATGAACGGCAGCGCCACGGTGAAGTAGCAACCGATCAGGATCCAGGGTGTACCGACCATGGCGAACGGCCCGGAACCATAGAGCTGCAGCAGCCCCACCGACGACACCACCGGTGGCACGGCGAAGGGCAGCAGGATCAGGATGTTCATCAGCGCATCGAGTTTCGGGAAGTGGTAATGCACCACGAACAGCAACGGCAGGATCAGCACCACGGAAAGAATCAGTGAACCCACGCAAACCAGCAGCGATTGCCCGAACGCATGCAGGAAGCGCGGATCGCTCCACAGCTGGATGTACCACTTGAGGGTGAAACCGCTGGGCAGAATGGTTGCCGACCAACTGCTGGCGA
This sequence comes from Pseudomonas sp. PDM32, assembly GCF_019219225.1. NCBI lineage: Bacteria > Pseudomonadati > Pseudomonadota > Gammaproteobacteria > Pseudomonadales > Pseudomonadaceae > Pseudomonas > Pseudomonas sp. PDM32. The sequence goes on along the minus strand of NZ_JAHUWE010000002.1, from coordinate 398,973 downwards.
TCGAGTAGACCAGCGTGCCGGCCAGCGGCAACAGCAGGATGGCAAACAACAGGTAAACCACGACGCGGTGGTAGACACCGGCGGGCCCCAGTTCAGCGCGAGACATGGTAGCTCCTCTTCAACAGCAACTGATGCACGATGGTCACCAGGGTCATCAAGGCCACCAGTACCACGGCCAGGGCGCTGGCCAGGTTCGGGTCCAGGGAAATGTCACCGGACACCATCGCCGCAATGCGGATCGGCAGTACGTTGAAGTTGCCGGTGGTCAGGGCGTACACCGTGGCGTAGGCGCCGAGGGCGTTGGCCAGCAGGATCACGAAGGTGCCCAGCAGTGCCGGCGTCAACACCGGCAATCCGATGTGCCGCCAGTACTGCCAACCGTCGGCGCCGAGTAGCGCAGCGGACTCTCGCCAGTCTTCGCGCAGCGCATCGAAGGCCGGGTACAGCAGCAGCACGCCGAGGGGGATCTGGAAATAGGTGTAGAGAATGATCAGCCCGGTTTTCGAGTACAGGTTGAAATCCTGAATGATGCCGGCCTGCTTGAGCATGATGGTGAAGCTGCCGTTGAAGCCGAGCAAAATGATGAATGCAAAGGCCAGTGGCACGCCGGCGAAGTTGCTGGTCATGTTGGCGAAGGCGTTGACGAAGTTGCGTAGTTTTGAATCGACCCGGCGTAGGGAGTAGGCGCCCAGTATCGCGATGACGATCCCGAACACGCTGGACCAGAAGCTGATCTCGAGGCTGTACTGGATCGCCTGCAGGTAAAACTTCGAACTGAAGATTTTGCTGAAGTTGGCCAGGCCCCAGCCGAATTCTTCCGATTGCAGGCTGTTGATCATCACCCAGGTCAGCGGTGCGATCTCGAACACGATGAAGAACAGTGCGAACGGGACCAGGCATAAGGCGGCCAGCCATTTACTGCGGGTCATGGCATTCACTTGAGCAGCTCCCGGCAGACCGGTTTGTCGTGGGGCGCGCCCAGCAACTCGCAGACGGTGCCGCAGATCTCGGTCTGTTTCGGCGTTGCGCCGGCGTCGAAGCTGAACGCATCGCCGAGAACGAACAACGGCACCTCACGTTCTTCCGGCAACAGGCCGTTGTGGGAGCGGTCGTTGTTCATGCCGTGGTCGGCGGTGACCAGCACCTGATAGCCGGCATCGAGCCAGCCTTGCAGGTAGTCGGCCAGGATGATGTCGGCCGAGCGCGCGCTGTTGCGGTACTGCGGGGTGTCGAGGCCGTGCTTGTGCCCGGCGTCGTCGATGTTCATCGGGTGGATCAGCAGGAAGTGCGGCGCATGGCGTTGGCGCAGGTTTTCGGCGTCGGCGAACAGGTGCGAATCGGGGTAGTGATCGTTCCAGTAGAAATGCCCATGCTGGATCGGCAGTTGCGGGTCATCGGTGTGGCGGTCCCGTGCCGCGACGAAGGGCGAACGGTTGTACAGCTCGCTGACCCAGTGATAGGCCGCCGCGGCGGTGACAAGACCTGCGTCGGTGGCGTAGTGATAGATGCTGCGCTGGTTGGACAGGCGCGAAACGTTGTTGTGGACGATACCGCTGTCGATGGGCGCAACGCCGGTCAGGATGCATTCGTACAGCGGGCGGGACAGGGCCGGCAACTCGCACTCCAGCTTGTAGAGTGCCGCACGTCCTGCACCGACGTACGCCTGCAGGTGCCCCATGGCGTGACGGGCGACCTCGTAGTTGAGGCCGTCAAGCACCACAAGGATGACGTTGTGCTTCATAGGGGCAAAAACTCCGTGTAACAGATATTCGAAGCTCACTCGATCCACGGTGGGAGCGGGCTTGCTCGCGAAAGCGGTGTGTCAGTCGACATCGATGCTGGATGTCAGTCCGCTTTCGCGAGCAAGCCCGCTCCCACATTTGGATCGCCATCAGATCCCGAAATGGGGATCTTCCCGGTTATTGCATATTGATGATGACTTCTTCCTGCCACTTCTGAGGAAGGGCTTTGGAGGTCTTTTCCCACGCATCCGCGTCTTTGATCGGCGTCACTTTCTTGTACTGCTCGTTAGGCAGCAGCTTGGCCTTCACGTCGGCCGGCAGTGTGATGTGCTCGGCACGGATCGGACGGGCGTTGCCCTTGGCCAGGTTGATCTGGCCGGCGTCGCTGAAGATGTATTCGCGGGTCAGCTTGGCGGCGTTCGGGTTTTTCGCGTACTTGTTGATGATGGTGGTGTAACCGGAAATCACCGAGCCGTCGGACGGAATCAGCACCACGTAGTCATCCGGGTTGGCCATCTTGGCCTTGTAGCTCAGGCCGTTGAAGTCCCAGACCACGCCGACTTCGATTTCGCCTTTTTCCATGGTGGCGATCGTCGGGTTGGACATCGACAGGCGACCTTGCTTGGCGATGTCGGCGAACAGCAGCAGGGCAGGCTGCAGGTTTTTCTCGTCGCCACCGTTGGCCAGTGCCGCGGCCAGTACGCCGTTGGCTGCCTGGGCCGCAGTGCTCACGTCACCGATGGACACCTTGTACTTGCCGCTCTTGAGGTCAGCCCATTTGGTCGGGGCTTCGGAGCCGTGCAGCAACTTCTTGTTGACGATGAAAGCGATGGTGCCGGTGTAGGCCAGTGCCCAGTTGCCGTCCTTGTCCTTGGCCCAGGCCGGCACCTGATCCCAGGTGGAAGGCTTGTAGGGCTGGACTACGCCCTGCTTGACCGCGATCGGGCCGAAGGCTGCACCGACGTCGCCGATGTCGGCGCTGGCGTTGTCTTTCTCCGCGGCGAACTTGGCGATTTCCTGGGCCGAACTCATGTCGGTGTCGATGTGCTTGAGGCCGTACTTGTCGCTCAGGTCTTTCCAGGTGCCGGCCCAGTTGGCCCAGTCATCGGGCATGCCTACGCTGTTGACGGCGCCTTCCGCTTTCGCAGCGGCTTCCAGGGTTTTCAAATCATCGGCCGCCATGGCGGCGGTGCACATTGCGATAGTCGAGCCTAACAGTGATGCCAGGAAAAGCTTTTTCATTCCGAAGCTCCTTGGGTCGTGTTCAACGCTGCGATTGCGGTTTGTGTTGGTCTAGGTCAGCAATACCTGAGCCAATTTAAGGGGGCTGGATGACACTTTGATGTCGCTCGTCGCCCTGGAGGACTTTTTGTTCAGCGGTATCGCGACTGGCCTGATAAGCGTAGACCATGGTCAAGGCCTCGGATGGCAAGGGACTTGGCCGATGAATTGCAGGTTTTCGCGTTCGCAGAATGGCGACCGTTGGGCAGCTTTGTCACATCTAGGTCATCTACGCTGCCTACGCTTGCAGACTATTGAATGAGCCGGTTTGCGCGGCGGTTCTGCCCTGAATTGGTGCTGGTCTAGTCCAGATAGGAAACATTGATGCGTGACGAGGCAACAAAAGCGGTAACAGCCATCGGCCAGGTGCTTCAGGAGCAGATCGACCACGGCCTGTTGGCTCCGGGCAGCAAATTGCCGGCCGAGCGCAAACTCAGTGAATTGTTCGGCACCACGCGGATCACTTTGCGTGAGGCGTTGTTGCAGTTGGAGTCGCAGGGCCAAATCTACCGTGAGGAGCGTCGTGGCTGGTTCGTCTCGCCGCCACGCCTGGCGTACAACCTGATGCAGCGCAGCCACTTTCACGCGATGGTCAGTGCCCAGGGGCGGGTGCCGTCCACCGAGGTGATTTCGGCACGATTGCAACCGGCGTCGGCGGCCGTTTGTGCCTGGCTGCAATTGCCGGCGCTGTCGAGCGTGATCCAGATCTGCCGCTCACGGCGCATCGACGGGCGGCTGGTGTTGTATGTGGAGCACTATCTGAACCCGCAGTACTTTCCGGGAATCCTCGATTTCGACTTGAATCAGTCGATCACCGAGTTGTATGCGCGGCATTACGACCTGCACTACGGACGAGTGCGCTTCGAGATTGTGCCCACGGCGTTGTCGGTGGATGCGGCAGCGGCGTTGAAGGTGTCGGCGGGGAGCCCGGGCTTACGGATTGCCCGGGTCAACTATGACCAGCATGAACGCCTGATCGACTGCGACCTGGAGTTCTGGCGACATGATGCGATTCATGTCGGCGTAGACGTGGTTTGACTTTGTAGGAGCTGCCGAAGGCTGCGATCTTTTGATTTTTAAAAGATCGCAGCCTGCGGCAGCTCCTACAAGGGTTGTTCCGGGGAGCCGGTGGCGGCGGTGACCTGAATGCTCATCCGCGGTGTCGCCAGGTCCAGTCCGGCTTCATCCATATGGCGCTTGAGTGACAGGTTGAACGCTCGCGACACTTCCCACTGCTTGATCGGCGCGGTCTTGAACCGGGCGCGCAGGATTGCGTTGCCCGACTCGAAACTTTCCACCCCCTGGAACTCCAGCGGCGACCAGATATTGCGCCGCTGCAACGGATCGGTGCGCATTTTCTGGCCGACTTCGCGCATCAGTTTGATGGCGTTGTCGATGTCCATGTTGGCCGGCACCGCGACCCGGAAGATCGCGTAGCCGAATTCCCGGGAGTAGTTCTTGATGCTTTTGATTTCACTGAACGGAATGGTGTGGACGATGCCGTCGATGTCCCGCAGGCGCACGGTGCGGATGGTCAGGCCTTCGACCGTGCCGAGGTGGCCGCCGACATCCACGTAGTCGTCGATGGCCAGTGAGTCTTCGATGATGATGAACAGCCCGGTAATCAGGTCGGCTACCAGCGATTGCGCACCAAAGCCGATGGCCAGGCCGATCACGCCGGCACCGGCTAGCAGGGGCGTGACGTTCATGCCCATGTTCGCCAGGGCAACGATCAGCGCGACAATGAAAATGGCCACGAACAGCACGTTGCGAATCAGCGGCATCATTGTCTGCGCGCGGGCATTGGCCAGGCCTTTGCGCGAGCGGGTCAGCGCGTGGTGCACGGCGGTGTCGCTGAGAATCCAGATCAGCCAGGCGAACAGCAGCGTGCCGGCGAGGCTGAACAGCTTGACGCTGACTTCGTGGCCGTCGCCTTCGGTAAAGCGGATCAAGGACATGCCCCAGACCCGCAGGCCGAGTTCGATAAAGGCCAGCCACACCAACAGGTGGAGGATTGTGTAGAAGAAGTTTTTCAACCGTTCCGAATACACGGCGTAACGCCGGATGCCGCGCTGGGGCTTGAGGGCGTGGCGGCGTACCAGGCCGTTGATGACCATGCACAACACCAGCAGCACGGTGCAGATCAGCGACTGGCGCAGGGCAGTGCTGGTGTCGCCGGCGGAAATGAACGTCGCGAACAGGGAAATGGCCACCAGCACCAGCGCCGGCACGTACCAGAAGGTGCCGAGAATCGACAGGGTGTCGTTGAGGGCGCGGCGGGTCAGGCGTCGGGACAGCGGCTGGTTGCGGATCAGGTGGGCGATCGGGCGGCGGAAACGCAAGATGAACCGGGCCGTGGACAAGGCTGCCAGGACGTTGGCAATCGTGGCTGCCGTATGGGCCAGATGACTGCCGAGGCTGTCGACCAGTTTTGGGTCGCTCAGCGCTTCGCCAAATGCGGCGAAGCTGCCGATCAGCCACAGCGGTCGAAACGCCTGGTGCCGCAGAATGTACAAGGCGCGGTGGCGGTGTGGGCCGTCGAGCAGGGAAAAGGCAATCACGCAGATGGCCGAGAAGCAGGTGCCGACGACCAACGCATAGGCCAGCACCATGGCCAGGCTTTTGCCCAGGGACGAGGGCAGGGCATAGCTCATGTAGATCGTGATCACCAGGGCGATCAGCCATGGCCCGAGCTTGCGCAAGGCAAAGCGCAACATGTCCAGGGCACGGGGGTGTTGCGGCAGTTCTTCAGTCAGGCCGAAACGCATGCGCACGCGGTGGCTGATCCAGATCAGCGCGGCGGCCAAGAGGCTCCAGACCATCAGGATCATGGCGAACGCAAAGAGCATCGGCAGCCATTCATTGGCCGGCAGCGCCAGCGCCATTAACTCTTCCTGGGCCTGGTCGAACTCGCTGGACCAGCGCGTGAGCGGACTGTCGTCGCCGGAAAATTTCTTTTCGATCGTGGCCAGGGTTCCGCCAATCAGGCCCAGCACGCCTTCTTCGGTAGTCGGCTGGGCCTTTTTGGTGGTGTCACGCAGCCTTTTCAGATCGGCCAGCAGCTTGGTGCGCTGCTGATCGTTTTCCAGTGACTTGATCACTTCGTCCAGGGACTGCCCCAGCGGTTCCTGTGCTTCGGGCTGCGCCTTGGCCTGGCTGCCGAGCAGGCTTGGCAGGCCGGCCGCCTGGGCAGGTGCCACTGGCAGCAGCAACAGGCAGGCAAGAAAAAAATACGGGAGGGCAAAAAGACGAGCGAACACTAGGCGGTCAACCTCGCAAGGAGCGGATCGACCGAGTGTACGAGCCCGTCAAAATCAATGCGAGCCAAGGGCGATGAATTATCCGTTGAGTTTGGCGAGGATCTTGATCACCACGGTGGCGAGGATGGTCAGCATGCCGATCCACATGGCGAACACACCGGCATTTTTGTCGCGAAAGTTGAAGCCGACGGCCAGCAGGAGCATCCCGGCAAGAATCGGGATCAGCATGGCGTGAAAGGTGGACATCGAAATCATGGAGACAGCCTTGTCGAAGGGATACTTGAAGTCTAGGCCGCTTTTGAAGCGGCCTAAGTGATGTGCGTGTGTAGGAGCTGCCGCAGGCTGCGATCTTTTGATCTTGTTTTTAAAAAAGCGAAATCAAAAGATCGCAGCCTGCGGCAGCTCCTACAGGGTTACGGCAACTCGCGGCAGGCGTAGAACGCGCTCAGTACCTTGACCAGGTGCGCCAGGTCGTGGCTGCCGCACAGTTCGCGGATCGAGTGCATGGCGAACGTCGGCAGGCCGATGTCCACGGTGCGCACGCCCAGGTGACTGGCGGTGATCGGGCCGATGGTCGAGCCACAGCCCATGTCGCTGCGCACCACGAAGCTTTGCACCGGAACTTCTTCGGCCATGCACAGGTGGCGGAAGAACCCGGCGGTTTCGCTGTTGGTGGCGTAGCGCTGGTTGCTGTTGACCTTGATCACCGGGCCGGCGTTGAGTTTCGGGCCGTGGTTGGCATCGTGCTTGTCGGCGTAGTTCGGATGCACGCCGTGGGCATTGTCAGCCGAAACCAGCAGGGATTTCTGAATGGTGCGTACGAATTCATCACCTTCAGGCAGCAGGCGACGCAGGGTTTGCTCAAGCATCGGGCCGTCGGCACCGCAGGCCGAGCAGGAACCGACTTCTTCGTGGTCGTTGCAGACCAGCACGCAGGTTTCGTCGGTGTCGGCCGTCAACAGCGCTTGCAGGCCGGCGTAGCACGACAGCAGGTTGTCCAGGCGCGCGCCGGCGATGAAGTCGCCATGCAGGCCAATGACCGCAGCGCTTTGGGTGTCGTAGAAACTCAACTCGTAATCGAGCACCACGTCGGCATTCAGGCCGTGTTCGCGGGCGAGCTGGTCGGTGAGTACCGCGCGGAAGTCCACCCGCTCGTCACCGGCGAATTGCGCGAGGATCGGCGGCAGTTCGGTCTGGGCGTTGATGGCCCAGCCCATGTTGGCTTCGCGGTTGAGGTGAATCGCCAGGTTCGGAATGATCGCGACCGGGGCCTTGAAGTCGATCAACTGGCTCTCGACCTTGCCGTCACGCCGGAAGGTCACGCGGCCGGCCAGGGACAGGTCGCGGTCGAACCACGGTGCCAGCAGCGCGCCGCCATAGACTTCGACACCCAGCTGCCAGAAACCCTGGCGTTGCAGCTCCGGTTGCGGCTTGACGCGCAGGCACGGGCTGTCGGTGTGGGCGCCGACCAAGCGAATGCCACCGTGCAGCGGCGAATGACGGCCCATTTTGATCGCGACAATCGAAGAGTCATTGCGGGTGACGTAGTAGCGACCGTTGGCTTCGGTATTCCACGGCTCGCGCTCATCGAGGCGTTGATAGCCCGCCGCTTCCAGGCGTTGAACAAGGCTGGCGGTGGCATGGAACGGGGTAGGGGAGGCCTTGAGGAAATCGATCAGGCCTTGGTTCAACTCTTCGCGCATAAAGTAGCTCCAGACAGCAGTGGCGCCAGTTTAACGTATTGGCTTGGTAAATGGCGTCGCACTGAATGGCGGGGATGGCCACGGAAATCGAATCTGGAGGAGATCCCCTGTGGGAGCGGGCTTGCTCGCGAAGGCGTAGTGTCAGACAACATCAATAGTGACTGTTACACCGCTTTCGCGAGCAAGCCCGCTCCCACATTTTTAAAACGGTGCCGGGCACTCGAAGCGCAGGCGCTCGCCGGTCTGGGGATGGGTGAAGGTCAGCATGCTTGCGTGCAGGCACAGGCGCGGCCAGGCCGCCAGCGCCTGCTCGTGGGCATAGAGCCCGTCACCGAGCAGCGGATGACCGATCGACAGCATGTGCACGCGCAACTGGTGGGAGCGGCCGGTGATCGGTGTCAGCTCAACGCGGCACCAGTCGCCGCAACGCTCCAGCACGCGCCAGAAGGTCAGCGCATGTTTGCCGAATTCATGGTCGACCACATGCCGCGGCTTGGTTGGGGGGTCGTAGCGCAAGGGCAGGTCGATGCTGCCGCTGTCCAGCTCCGGCTGACCCCAGCACAGGGCGGTGTAGGCCTTTTCGGTTTCGCGGTCGTGAAATTGCCGGGACAGCTCGCGATGGGTATCCGGATCGCGGGCCAGCAGGATGATGCCGGACGTCTCCCAGTCCAGCCGATGGACGATTCGCGCTTCCGGGTAGCCGTTTTCCTGCAGGCGGGTAATCAGGCAGTCCTTGTTGTCATCGGCCCGACCAGGGACAGAGAGCAACAGGGTCGGTTTGTTCACCACCAGTACGGCAGCGTCCTGATGGATGATGTGGATGTTGGACAACGGCATTAAAACAGCCTCGTAACAAACGCCAACGGCGGCTCAGGCCCCTCGTTCCCCGTAGGAGCTGCCGCAGGCTGCGATCTTTTGATCTTGTTTTTGAAATGCAAGATCAAAAGATCGCAGCCTGCGGCAGCTCCTACAAAGGCCCTCAGGACCTGAGCCGCCGTGGCTCCTGGCGGATCGACTCAGCGATCAGGCAGGGTGATGTTGAGTTCCAGAATCGAGCAGCTGCCCTGGCTTTCCAGTGCGACATGCACGTCATCGGACCCGATATTGACGTACTTGCGGATCACCTCGACCAGTTCCTTCTGCAAGGCCGGCAGGTAGTCCGGGGTGCTGCGTTGGCCGCGTTCGTGCGCCACGATGATCTGTAGACGCTCTTTCGCTACCGACGCGGTGCTTTGCTTTTTGTTGGCACGAAAGAAGTCAAAAAGGTTCATTGCTTAGTTGCCTCCAAACAGGCGCTCGAAGAATCCCTTCTTCTGTACATCAAGGAATCGATGATCCACGGTCTTGCCCAGCAGGCGGTCAACGGTATCGCTGTAGGCCTGGCCGGCATCGCTCTGGTCGTCGAGAATCACCGGAACGCCCTGGTTGGATGCCTTGAGCACCGCCTGGGATTCAGGGATCACGCCGAGCAGGGTCACCGAAAGGATTTCCTTGACGTCTTCTACGCCGAGCATTTCGCCTTTGCTCACACGCTCCGGGTGATAACGGGTAATCAGCAGGTGTTCCTTGATCGGGTCTTCGCCGCGTTCGGCACGACGGGACTTGCTGGCCAGCAGGCCGAGCATGCGGTCGGAGTCACGTACCGAGGAAACTTCCGGGTTGGTCACGACGATCGCTTCATCGGCGAAGTACATGGCCAGGTGGGCGCCTTTCTCGATGCCCGCCGGGGAATCGCAAACCACGAACTCAAAGTCTTCCTTGAGTTGCATCAGGACTTTTTCCACGCCTTCGACAGTCAGCGCGTCTTTGTCGCGGGTCTGGCTGGCGGCCAGTACGTAGAGGTTTTCCAGGCGCTTGTCTTTGATCAGGGCCTGTTGCAGGTTGGCTTCGCCGTTGACCACGTTGACGAAGTCATACACCACGCGACGCTCGCAACCCATGATCAGGTCGAGGTTACGCAAGCCCACGTCGAAGTCGACGATAACTGTTTTGTGGCCGCGCAGAGCGAGGCCGGTACCGATAGCGGCGCTGGTGGTGGTCTTACCCACACCACCCTTGCCGGATGTAACCACGAGAATCTTGGCCAAGGTGTTTCACCCCTAAGGAAAAAGGACTTTTCAGCCCCTGAAAAACATCTCCTGAAAAACTACTGCAGTCGGACAGCCTTGGCTGGAATCGGGTTTTAAGCGGCGTTTACCCCCGGTAAACACTGCTTTCGGCCTTTTCCTACTTCGTTTGAGCCGTTTTCGCTACGTTTTAGAGATGCTTGGAAAATGCGGCAGTATCCGTTAAAGCCGAATGATGTTCAACACGTCGCCGGACAGGCTGACCTGCACACCCGAACCCCACAGAGGATCGCGGCGCAGATCTTCGGAAACCTTGTAATGTCCGGCAATGGAAATCAGTTCAGCACTCATTTGCTGACAGAAAATCCGCGCCTTGGTGTCGCCCTTGACGCCGGCCAACACACGACCACGCATCGGGCCGTATACATGGATGTTGCCATCGGCGAGAAGTTCCGCCCCCGGGCTGACCGAGGAGATCACCACCAGATCGCTGCCCTGGGCATAAATCTGCTGGCCACCGCGTACGGGCGAGGTGATGATTTTTGTCGGCTTGATGGTCGGTTCAGGCGGTTTTTCCGGTTTTTTCTTCGGTTCGCCTTCGGTCAGGTCCAGTGGACGCTCGCGAGCACCGGACGGTGGCAGCACCGGCAGGTCGACTGCGATGGCGGCGGCAATGTCTTCGATGCGGCTGGCGCGGATCGCCAGGGTGCGCAGGCCATGCTGGCGGCACACGCGCATCAGGCCGGGCAGATCGACGGCGCCTTCGTTGGCCGGGAGTTTGTCCAGGGCCAGTACCAGCGGCGCGTTGCTGAAGAAGTTGGGCGCCTGGGCGACCTTGGCGGCCAGTTGCCGATCAAGGCTTTCCAGGTCGTTACGGGCCAGTTCCAGCACCGTAATGGCCAGCATGCTGCCCTTCAACTGGAACACGGGATCTTGGTCTAGCGGTTCGGTTTGGCTCATGGTCGGCATACAACGACTTGTCACTAAAAGTGCCGAGACTTATAACGAGAACGCCCGCAGGCCGCAAGCCGGGTCGAACGATGTAGAATGCGCGGCCATTGTCATTCCGGAAGCATTAATGGACCGCCCGCGTTTTCGAAAAACATTTCTATCTCCACGTTTCTGGCCGCTGTGGTGTGGCCTGGGGCTGTTGTGGCTGATCGTCCAGTTGCCGTATCCGGCACTGCTGTGGATCGGTCGCGTCCTGGGTTCATTGATGTATCGCGTGGCCGGCGACAGACGGCGCATTGCCAAGCGCAATCTGGAACTGTGTTTTCCTGAAAAGACCGCCGCCGAGCGCAAACGCCTGCTCAAGGAAAACTTCGCCTCCACCGGTATCGCATTTTTTGAGATGGCGATGAGCTGGTGGTGGTCGCGCAAGCGCCTGGCGAGTCTCGCTCACGTTGAAGGGCTGGAGTATCTGCAGCAGGCCCAGCGCGAAGGCAAGGGCGTGATCCTGATGGCGCTGCACTTCACCACGCTGGAAATCGGCGCGGCATTGCTCGGTCAGCAGCACACCATCGACGGCATGTACCGCGAGCACAAGAATCCGCTGTTCGACTACATCCAGCGCCAGGGCCGCGAGCGGCACAACCTCGATTCGCTGGCGATAGAGCGTGAAGACGTGCGCGGCATGCTCAAGTTGCTGCGCTCGGGCCGCGCGATCTGGTACGCGCCGGATCAGGACTACGGCGCCAAGCAAAGCATCTTTGTGCCGCTGTTCGGCATTCAGGCGGCGACCGTCACCGCCACGAGCAAGTTTGCGCGGTTGGGCAAGGCGCTGGTGGTGCCGTTCACCCAGGAGCGTCTGGCGGACGGCAGCGGTTATCGCTTGGTGATCCATGCGCCGCTCGAAGGCTTCCCCGGTGAAACCGAGGAAGAAGACTGCATTCGCATCAACCAATGGATCGAAGGCGTCCTGCGCGAATATCCCGAGCAATACCTGTGGGCCCACCGCCGCTTCAAGAGCCGTCCACCGGGCGAGCCGAAGCTGTACGCCAAACGCCGTTGAACCCCGACCCCCTGTAGGAGCGAGCCTGCTCGCGATGGACCAGAGGGCGCCACGGGGCGTCAGGTTACCCGCGTTATCGTTGACGTCCATCGCGAGCAGGCTCGCTCCTACAAGGCAACGTCATCCCATCAAGCACCATGGAGAGTTGTGCATGAGTCCAGCTGAACCGGTTACAGGGTTGATTCTTTCCGGCGGCGGGGCTCGGGCGGCTTATCAGGTCGGGGTGCTGGCGGCGATTGCCGAATTGCTGCCGCCGGGGGCAAGCAATCCGTTTCCCGTGATCGTCGGCACCTCCGCGGGCGCGATCAACGCCGTCAGCCTCGCCAGCGGGGCAATGGACTTTCGTCATGCCATCCAACGCCTGACGGCCTTCTGGCAGGGCTTTCGCAGCCCTCTGGTATTGCGCAGCGACTGGCCCGGGGTAATCCGTCAGGCCAGTCGCTTTGTCAGCCACAGTTTGCTCGGCATCGGTTCCCAGGTTCCGGTGGCGCTGCTCAACAGTTCGCCGCTGCGGGATCTGCTCAACGACAAGCTGCATATGGGTGGCATCGCCGAAGCGATCGCCCAGAAGCAATTGCATGCGGTGGCGGTCACGGCGTTCGGCTATGAGTCCGGTCAGGCCGTCACCTTTTATCAGGGTGGCGGCAAGATCGATGCCTGGTTGCGTCATCGACGCATTGGCGTTCCCACCCAACTGTCGGTTGAACACTTGCTTGCCAGTTCGGCGATTCCGCTGCTGTTCGCCCCGGTGAAAATCGGCGAAGAGTATTTCGGTGATGGCGCGGTGCGTCAGTCGGCACCGATCAGCCCGGCGCTGCATTTGGGCGCCAGTCGGGTGCTGGTGGTGGGCGTCAGCGGTAACCCCCGGGGTATCGACCCGCAACAACCCTTGCAGCGCGGCTACACCGGTCAGCAGCCGACCCTGGCGCAGATCGGCGGGCACATGCTCAACAGTACGTTTATTGATAGCCTGGAAAGCGACATCGAGTTGTTGCAGCGCCTGAACCAGTTCAGTCACCTGATGCCTGACGGCACACCGACCCGTGCATTGGGCGTGGCGCCGGTGGACGTGCTGGTGATTTCACCGAGCCAGCCGATCGATGAGATTGCCGCGCGACATCGTCAGGAATTGCCGCCGGCATTGCGCCTGTTCCTGCGCGGGCCGGGTGCGACCAAGACCAGCGGGGCGGGGGTGTTGAGTTACCTGCTTTTCGAGGCGGGGTATTGCAGCGAGTTGATTGAGTTGGGGCGGAGCGATGCGTTGGCCAAGCGTGGGGAGTTGAGCCGGTTTCTCGGCTTGGCGGAGCCTGCAGTCTCGGCTTGAGATAGGCGGTGCAGCCATTCGCGAGCAAGCCCGCTCCCACACTCGATTTTCAGCGAACACAATAATTGCGTACGGCGCAGATCAAATGTGGGAGCGGGCTTGCTCGCGAAGGCGCCCATACAGACGCCTACAGAATTAAATGATCAGAAGTGAACCTTGACCAGGAAACTGGTCACACTCTGATCCGTCTTGAAGCCCTGGCTGTCTTCAATCCCGTACTTGTTTTTCCAGTAGTCATACTCGACACCCACGTACAGCTGCTTTTCGCCAAGGTTCAGCGCTTTGCCCAGGTCGTACTTGACCTGCGGATTGAAGTGCAGGTTGGCGTGGTACTCGCCTTTGCTGTTGACATCGTTGTCGACGACCCAGTCCATGAAGCCGTCGATCAGCACGTCCGAGTCACCCACCGGGATGGTGTAGGACCAGACCGGCGAGACCTGCCAGATGTTGTCGCCCGGGCGGTCGCCTTCGGTGTGACGGTTGTAGAAGTTCAACTGGAAGTAGTCGAAGCCCGGGATGGCCAGGTCGAAGCCAGGGCCGATCAGGTACGACTCGGTGTCGTCTTCACCGAACTCGTAGGTCATAGCCAGCAGGACGTCCTTGATTGGGCCTAACTCGAACTTCTGGTCGAAGATCTTGTTGAACGACAGGCGCGGGCTGAGCTCGCCATAGTGGGTGTTTTCACCCGCGAAGTGGTCTTCCTTGCCGTTGTAGAAGATCTTGTCGATGAAGAAGAAGTTGTCGCCGTACTTCCAGCCATCGGCGTGTTCGAAGGTCACCGTCTGCTGGATGCGCGGGTTGACCTGGAAGTCCTTGCCATACAGGTAGGTCAGGCTGTTGGTCTGCCACTGCAGCAAATCGCCGGCCATGACCTGGCCCCCGGCCAGCATCGACCCCGCCAGCATCAGGCTAGTGCACGTACGTTTCATTCGGTTGCTCCCAAAAAGTAGGTGGTTCCACGTTATTTTTTTAAGGTCGGCGCTCTGGTGTGGCGCCTGTTTCCGTAGCGGTAAAAAATCATCCAATCGGTCAGCTTTGGTGCTGTTAGCAAGAGCTGAGCCAAGGCTTTCAAAAAGCAAAAAAACTCCCGCTCGACGGCTCAAGAGCAGTCGATTGAGAGGGATTTTGGGGTGCCTTGGTGCCTGCCAGCGCCGGGATAAGTTGGCCTGCTGGTCAGGTTTTACATCCGGGCTTTTTTTTAAACCGGATTCGGGCGGCCGCGGAGAATACTGACTCCTCGGCCAGGTCTCAAGTGCTCCGCAACGGCGCACCGACGACAGGTTTGGCGCACGGTTGCGGGGCAGCATCAGAAATGCACCTTCACCAGCAGGCTGGTGGTGTTTTCATTGGTGTCGAATTTGCCGCTGTTTTCGATACCGTACTTGTCTTTCCAGTAGCTGTATTCGGCGCCGACGTACACCTGTTTCTCCCGCCAGCCCAGGGCTTTGCCCAGGTCGTACTTGATCTGCGGGTTGAAGTGCAGGTTGGCGTGATAGGTGCCATGGGCGTTCTGGTCGTTATCCACGACCCAGTCGATGTAGCCGTCGATCAACAGGTTCGAGTTGCCCAGTGGCAGGGTGAAGGACCAGGCCGGCGTGATCTGCCAGACATCGTCGCCGGGACGCGAGCCTTCGGTCTGGCGGTAGTAGAAGTTCAGGGTGAAAAAATTGAAGCCCGGTACCGCGAGGTCGAATCCGGGGCCGATCAGGTAGGCCTCGGTGTCGTCTTCGCCGTTCTCGTAGGTCATGGCCAGCAGCACGTCCTTGATCGGGCCGAATTCGAAGCGACGGTCGAGGATCTTGCCCAGGGAGAGGCGCGGGCTGAACTCGCCGTAGTAGGCGTGGACGCCTTTATTCCGGTCTTTCTCGCCGTTGTAGTAGGTGCTGTCGATGAACATGAAGTTGTCACCGTACTTCCAGCGATCGGCGTGTTCGAAGGTTATCGTCTGCTGGATCGACGGGTTGACCACGAAGTCCTTGCCGTACAGATAGCTCAGGCTGTTGGTCTGCCACAGCAGTAAATCGCCGGCCATGGCCTGACTCGCAGCCAGCAGGCCAGCACCCAACAGCAGGTTGGTTTGTGTCCGAATCATCTGTTGCTCCCTCTTGTTTTTATTTTTGAGGCGCAGGCAGCCCTTGCCCCTGTAGGAGCGAGCTTGCTCGCGATGGTCGCTAACGATTACGCGTGTTAGCTGGATGAACGCGGTGTTCTTGCGTTCATCGCGAGCGAGCTCGCTCCTACAGGGGGCAGTGCCTATTCAGTCAATGTTGGTGTGCTTGGCAGTCGTTGATGGCCGCGCGTTCGGCGCCACCGAGGATGTTGAACAGCAGGTTCAGCGTCAGCGCGCTGAGGGTGGCCAAGGCGATGCCGCTGTGGGTGATCGGGCTCATCCACACCGGCAGGTGGGCGAAAAACTCCGGGCGCACCACCGGGATCAGGCCCATGCCGATGCTCACCGCCACCAGCAACTGGTTGCGACGGTCACCGATGTCGGCTTCCTGGAGAATCTTGATCCCGGTGGCGGCGACCATGCCGAACATCGCAATCGCTGCGCCGCCCAGGACGGCCGGCGGGATCGAGGCGACCAGGAACGCGGCCTTGGGGAGCAGGCTCAGGACGATCAGCAAACCGCCGGCGACGATGGTCACGGAGCGGCAGCGCACACCGGTCATCTGCACCAGGCCGATGTTCTGGGCAAAGGAGGAGTGGGTGAAGGTGTTGAAGAACCCGGCGAAGAACGAGGCGCCGGCATCGCACAGCAATCCGCGACGCAGCATCCGTGGGCAGACTTCCTGGCCGGTGATCTTGCCCAGCGCAAGAAACATCCCGGTGGACTCGACGAAAATGATCACCACCACCAGGCACATCGACAGGATCGGTGCGAGTTCGAATTTCGGCATGCCGAAGTGCAGCGGGGTGACGAATTGCAGCCATGGCGCCTGCGCCATGCCGCTGAGGTCGACCATGCCGAGCAGGCCGCAGAGCACGTAGCCCAGGCACATGCCGATCAGCACGGAAATATTGACCCAGAAGCCGCGCATGAAACGGTGGACCAACAGGATGGTGCCCAGCACGAGGGCGGCGATGGTCAGGTAGATCGGCGAACCGAATTGAGCGGCGCTGGCACCGCCGCCGGCCCAGTTCACGGCCACGGGGAACAGCGACAAACCGATCGAGGTGATGACCGTGCCGGTCACCAGCGGCGGGAAGAAACGTACGACCTTGGACATGAACGGCGCGATGAGCATGCCGAAGAAACCGGCGGCGATGGTCGCGCCGAAGATCCCTTGCAGGCCGATACCGGGCATGCCGGCCATGGCGACCATGCTGCCGACGGCGGCGAAACTGGCCCCCATCATCACCGGCATGCGAATGCCCATGGGGCCGATGCCGAGGGACTGGACGATGGTGGCAATGCCGGCCACCAGCAGGTCGGCGTTGATCAGAAAGGCGATTTCTTCACGACTCAGGCCAGCGGCCTGTCCGATGATCAGCGGCACCGCGATGGCGCCACCGTACATCAGCAGAACATGTTGCAAACCGACCAGGATCAGTTGCAAGAGGGGCAAACGCTGAATGGCGGGTGCGTCGGGGATGCGCGCTGCGGATAGCTCGGACATGCAACACCTCGGATCTTTTTTATTCTTGTGATTTTGTGCGTCAGGCAAACCTGTGGGAGCGGGCTTGCTCGCGAAGAGGCCATAACATTCAACATCGTTGTTGACTGACCTGACGCTTTCGCGGGCAAGCCCGCTCCCACAGGATCTGTGTTGCCTGTGTGGGAGCGAGCCTGCTCGCGAAGCTTTTAACGATTAATTGGTCTGGGCTCCCTGCACAATCCAGGCACCGATCAGGTCACGTTCCTGCTGGGTCATCTGTGTGATGTTGCCCAGTGGCATGATCTGGCTGGTGACGGCTTGCGCCTGGATCCGCGGTGCGTTCTGACGGATCTGCTCGGGGGTGTCGAACATCACACCGGCAGGGGCCGCACTGAACAGCGGGCTGGTGGGCTTGGCTGAGTGGCAAACCGCGCAACGTTCCTGAATCACGCTGTGCACTTTGTCAAAGGCAGGGCCGGCGTTGGACGCTTGCGCCGGAGCGGCGGCTGGCGTTTCTGCAGGTTTGGCTTCAACGGGTTTCAAACCACCGCCCACTGCGGTTTCCGGCAGCGGCTGGTATTCGATCTTCGCCGGTGCCTTGGCCACTTCCGGGCTGTTCAGCGGCGCAGGGCCGGTGACGTAAGCCAGGCTGATCATGCCGACGGCTGCAACTGGAAGCGTCCAGGCAAACTTGTGGCTGTCATGACGGGTGTTGAAGTAGTGACGCACCAACACTGCCAGTACCGCGATCCCGGCCAGGATCAACCAGTTGTACTGGCTGCCGTAGGTGCTCGGGAAGTGGTTGCTGATCATGATGAACAGCACCGGCAAGGTGAAGTAGTTGTTGTGACGCGAACGCAGCAGGCCTTTGGCCGGCAGGGCTGGATCCGGCGTGCGGTTCTCGGCGATCGCCGCCACCAGTGCGCGCTGTGCCGGCATGATGATGCGGAACACGTTGCCGACCATGATAGTGCCGATGATCGCGCCGACGTGCAGGTACGCACCACGACCGCTGAACACCTTGCTGAAGCCATAGGCCGCGCCGATGATCAGCACGAACAGGATTCCACCTAGCAGGGCAGGGCGTTTGCCCAGGGCCGAGTCGCACAGGAAGGAGTAGACGAACCAGCCGATGAACAGCGAGCCGATACCGATGGCTACGCCTTCAGGGCCGCTCAGGGTGCTGCCCGGAGCCAGCAGGTAGAGCGTCGGGTTGGAGTAGAACACCACGCACAGCAGCGCGATCCCCGACATCCAGGTGAAGTAGGCTTCCCATTTGAACCAGTGCAGGTTGTCCGGCATGGTCGGTGGAGCCAGCTTGTATTTTTCCAGGTGGTAGATGCCGCCACCGTGAATCGCCCACAAATCACCGGCCAGGCCGGTTCTCGGGTTGACCCGGTTGAGGTTGTTTTCCAGCCAGACGAAATAGAACGACGCACCGATCCAGGCCACGCCAGTAATCATGTGAACCCAGCGCACGCTCAGGTTCAGCCATTCCAACAGATGTGCTTCCACAGTCTTTACCTCTCGCCCGTCACTCTTGTTGTCGAGTGATCGGACCTTCTCTTATTGGTGGGGGGCGAGGATCAAACGCTCATCCTCTTTGAAAAAATGCTCATCGCAGTTATTGCCTGTGCCACTGCGATCAACCACCAGGAAGTCATCCCGCTTTTCGATCGTCAGCACCGGGTGGTGCCAGACGCCGCGATGGTAATTAATGCCCTGCCTGCCGTTGGTGACGAAGGCGCGGACCAAGCCTGATACAGGTTCATCGCCAAGTGGCGCGACCACGATCAGAAAGGGGTTGCCGAGCAGCGGAATGAAAGCCTGGCTGCCCAGCGGATGGCGCTCCAGCATGCTGACGGTCAGCGGCATGTCCTGCGCGTCGGCGCGGAAGATGCTGATGATCGCGTTGTCCTCTGGCTTGGCGGTTTCCACCGTCGCCAGTTTATGGAAGCGCATGGTCGAACCGTTGTTGATCATGAAGTGATCGCTGCCGTCGGTTTCGATCACGTCACCGAAAGGGGCGAAGGCTTCTTTGGTCAGCGGTTCAATCGTCAGTGTGCGCATGCTGGTCTTCTTTTTTTCAAATGTATGTTCGGTTTACTGCATCCCCTGTAGGAGCTGGCGAAGCCTGCGATCTTTTGACTTTGCTTTTTAAGATCAAGATCAAAAGATCGCAGCCTGCGGCAGCTCCTACACGGGTTTGGGGTTGGCGCTTATTTGGCGACCTTGCCCAAAACGCGCAGGCGGCTCACACCACCATCCGGGAACACGTTCAGGCGGATGTGGGTGATCGGGCCCAGTGCCTTGATCTGCTCGGCGAAGGTGTGTTCGGCGTGCATTTCCAGCTTCTGGCTTGGCAGCAGTTCACGCCAGAACAGCGATTGGGTTTCGATCTGGCTGTCGGTGCCGCCCTTCACGAAGGCGCCCTGGATCGAGCAGCTGTCCGGGTAGTTGCCCTTGAAGTGCAGGGTGTCGACGATGACTTTCTCGACTTCACCGGCATGACCCAGCGCGACGATGACCCAGTCATTGCCCGGGGTACGGCGACGCGCGGTTTCCCAGCCGTCGCCCATGTTGATGCCACGGCCCGGGTTGAGGATGTTGCTCATGCGGCCGAAGTGTTCATCGGAGCAGGCGAGGGCACGGCCACCGTTGAGGGCGGCTGCCAGGTCGACTTGCTCGTTGTCGCCGATGGCCGACCAGTCGCGGAACGGCACGCCGTACACACGCAGACGGGCCACGCCGCCATCCGGGTAGATGTTGAAGCGCAGGTGGCTGAAGGCCTGGTCGTTGCTGATTTCGTGGTAGTGATGGCTGTTGCCTTGCAGCTCGACGGCGGACAGCACTTCAGTCCACTGGGTGTTTTCATCAGGCTCGCCCGACGCCAGGAAGCAGGCTTCCAGGGACGCCGATGGCGGGAAGTTGCCGGTGAAGAATGAAGTGTCGATGTCGACGCCCTTGATCGAACCCGGTACGCCCAGGCGGATCACGGCGCTGTCGAAGCCTTCGAAGCGCTTGCGGCGCGATTCCCAGCCGTCCATCCACTTGCCGTTGTCATCGAACACGCCCTCCTTCCATACGGCCGGGGTCGGTTGGAACAGACGGTTGGCGTCTGCGAACCAGTCATCGGTGACCGAGATGATTTTGGTGCCCAGGCGGGCGTCGGCCAGGTTGACGAACTTCTCGAAAGGTACGGCGTAAGCTTTCATTCTTCTTGTCTGCCTTTAAATAAGTGGCTTGGGATGCTTGCGAGGCCCTGTGCGGATTCGGCGTTCTTGAATTCGCTGGGCCAGGCTTGCTATAGGGTCAGTAATCGGAACAGGGCGATCTTGTTGATCTCCGCCAGCGCGCACTTGAACTCGGTGTCGACCGGGTTGTGGATGCGCGTTTCGAACGCTGCGAGGATCTGATGCCGGTTGCTGCCTTTTACCGCCATGATGAAGGGAAACTTGAACTTGGCTTTGTAGGCGTCGTTCAGCTCGGTGAAGCGCTGGAACTCTTCGGCCGTGCATTGGTGAATACCGGCGCCAGCCTGTTCATTAGTGCTGGCTTCGGTCAACTCGCCCTGGACGGCGGCTTTGCCGGCCAGGTCCGGGTGAGCGTTGATCAGAGCCAACTGGCTGGCGTGATCGGCGCTCAACAGGATGTCGCTCATGCGCTGGTGCAGGGTTTCGATCTCGTCGATCGAGGCGTCCTGGCCCAGGTCGAAGGCCTTTTCGGCCACCCATGGCGAATGTTCGTAGATGTCGGCGAAGGCTTTGACGAAGGCGTCGCGGCTCAATGTCGATGGTTTCAATGTTTGAAAGGCGCTCATTTCGCGGCCCCTTGGTACGGGTGGGTTTCCTGCCAGTGGCGCGCGATGTCGACGCGACGGCTGAACCACACCTGTTCATGACTTTTAGCGTATTCGATAAAGCGCTTGAGCGAAGCCAGACGCGCCGGACGGCCGATCAGGCGGCAGTGCAGGCCGATCGACAGCATCTTCGGTGCTTCGGCGCCTTCCGCGTAGAGCACATCGAACGCATCCTTGAGGTATTCGAAGAAGTCGTCGCCCTTGTTGAAACCCTGGACCTGGGTGAAGCGCATGTCGTTGGTGTCCAGGGTGTACGGAATCACCAGGTGCGGCTTGCCCGTCGGGTTGTTCGGCTCCCAGTAGGGCAGGTCGTCGTCATAGGTGTCGCAGTCGTAGAGGAAACCGCCTTCTTCCATCACCAGGCGACGGGTGTTCGGACCCGTGCGGCCGGTGTACCAGCCCAGCGGGCGTTCGCCGGTGATTTCGGTGAGGATGCGGATCGCTTCGAGCATGTGCTCGCGTTCCTGGGTTTCGTCCATGTACTGGTAGTCGATCCAGCGGTAGCCGTGGCTGCAGATCTCGTGGCCGGCATCGACCATGGCGCGGATCACGTCCGGGTGACGCTGGGCGGCCATGGCCACGGCGAAGATGGTCAGTGGAATGTCGAATTCCTTGAACAGCTTCAGGATCCGCCATACGCCGGCACGGCTGCCATACTCGTAAAGGGATTCCATGCTCATGTTGCGCGCGCCTTGCAGCGGCTGGGCAGACACCATTTCCGAGAGGAAGGCTTCGGACTCTTTGTCGCCGTGCAGGATGTTGCGCTCGCCGCCTTCTTCGTAATTGAGTACGAACGACAGGGCAATACGGGCATTGCCCGGCCAGTGTGGATGAGGAGGGTTACTGCCGTAACCGACCAGGTCGCGTGGGTAGTCAGCGCTCACTGCAGGCTTCCTTCTTGTTCGATGATGACGGTTGGTGTGACGCAGCTGAAGATTGGTTGGCAGGCTGGCGTCACAGCGATGGGCTGATTGTATACAACTTTATATTCACTTTGTAAGCCTGAATTTTCGCATTTTTAACCGACTGTCATCTTTTACTGCTATTGGCGTGAGCCTGCAAGAAATCTGCCTGACTGGTCAGTAATTTGATGGAGGCTTCATGGACTGTGCTGTTCGGCGGGAAATCGGCGGTAAATGTGCAGGTGCCGGGTATAGCGCGAAAAATGTCGTTTTTATTGTGTACAATTTTTTTGAAAAGTGTCTTAATTAGTCGCTCGCCGCAACTTTTCGTGCTCCGAATCGGTGCGGTCTCCTTTTCAACTGACTTCGGGAGGCGCGAAGTCTGACTGCTCCACGCAGGCAGGCGCGCAGAATCAATGGGACGTTTGACTACACACGTTTTGGACGCAGCACACGGTTGCCCGGGCAGCTCGATCAAGGTCGAGTTGTACCGCGTTGAAGGATCGCACCTGGAATTGGTCGCCAGCGCGATAACCAACAGCGACGGCCGTGTCGATGCACCGCTGCTGCAAGGCGATGACTACCGCACCGGGGTCTATCAGGTTCAGTTTCATGCTGGCGATTACTACCGCGCCCGCGGCGTCAAGCTGCCGGAGCCGGCCTTCCTGGATGTGGTGGTGCTGCGCTTCGGCATCTCTGCCGAGCAGGATCACTACCACGTGCCGTTGTTGATTTCGCCTTACAGCTACTCCACCTATCGCGGCAGCTGATCCCCCAAGCAGCTGCTGCACCCTGGAAGCGACTGCGCATATAGCTTCTTTGGTCTTTCGCCCGCTCACACTGCGGGCTTTTTTTCGTCTGTGAAAAAATCAAAAGATCGCAGCCTTCGGCAGCTCCTACGCTGGATATGTAGGAGCTGCCGAAGGCTGCGATCTTTTGATCTTGCTGTTTAGCGGCTCAACAGGGACGCAGCCCCCGCACCACTGAACAACCCGGCACTGATCCGGTTGAACCAGCTCTGCCCCTTGCCGCTACGCAGATAACGTGCCGCGCCATGGGCGCCGAGGCCATAAGCCAACTTGCAGGCCAGATCCAGCAGCGTCCAAGTGACAATCATCACCAGCAGCTGCGGCAGGAACGGTTGTTCGGCACTCAAGAACTGTGGCAGGAAAGCGGCGAAGAACAGGATGTCCTTCGGGTTGCTGGCGCCCAGCATGAACGCACGCCCGAACAGTGCACGAAAGCGTGGCACCGGTGCGGCCTGTGGCACTTCAGCGCCATGGGAAGGCAGGCGTGATTGCTGCCAGCTCTGCCAGGCGAGGTAGAACAGGTAAAGGGCACCCAGAATCTTCAGGGCGCTGAACAGCTGTTCCGACGCCAGCAACAACGCACCCAGGCCTAGCGCCGAAGCACTCAGCAGGCAGATCGATGCGGACACGCCGCCGAGAAAGGCCGGGTAAGAGCGGCGCAGGCCGTAATTCAGACTGTTGCTGATCATCAGCAAAGACAGCGGCCCCGGGATCAGGATCACTATCAGCGCAGCGCCGCTGAACAGCAGCCAGGTTTCCAGACTCATCACTTTCCTCCATTTGCACAAAAGCCTCACCCGACGGGGTGAGGCTGTTTTGAAGCGGGTCCCGCGTAAGGCTTACAGGAAGATGAACTTGGCGATGAAGATCGCGCAGAGCACCCACAGGCTGACGGAGATTTCCTTGTACTTGCCGGTGCCGGCCTTCAACGCCACGTAGGTGATGAAGCCCAGCGCGATGCCATCAGCGACCGAGAAGGTCAGTGGCATCATGATTGCGGTGACGATCGCCGGAATGCTGTCGGTCGCTTCATCCCATTCGATGTGGGCCATGCCGCCCATCATCAGCATTGCGACATAAATCAGTGCGCCCGCGGTGGCATAGGCGGGAATCATGCCGGCCAGTGGTGCGAAAAACATTGCCGCTATAAATAGCACACCCACGGTGACTGCGGTAAGACCAGTCCGACCACCCGCAGCGACACCGGCAGCACTTTCCACGTAGCTGGTGACCGGCGGAACGCCGACTACTGCACCGAATACGCTGGAAGCACTGTCGGCTTTCATGGCGCGGGAGAGGTTTTCGATCTTGCCGTCAGCGCCCACCAGGTTGGCGCGCTGGGCAACCCCCATCAAGGTGCCGGCGGTGTCGAACATGTGTACGAAGAGGAACGCCAGGACCACGCTGATCATGCTGACGTTGAACACGCCGGCGACGTTCATGGCCATCCAGGTCGGAGCCAGGCTTGGCGGGGCCGACATGATGCCCTCGTAGTGCACCAGGCCCAGACCCCAGCCAGCGAGGGTCACGGTGATGATGCTGATGAGGATCGCGCCGAACACCTTGTGATAGCTGAGGATGGCGATCATCAGGAAGCACACGGCGGCGAGCAGCGGGCCGGGTTCGCGCAGGGAACCGAGCTTGATCAGCGTGGCCGGGCTATCGACGACGATACCCGCGGTTTTCAGGCCGATCAGCCCCAGGAACAGACCCACGCCGGCGCCCATGGCGAAGCGCAGGCTGACCGGAATGCTGTTGAGCAGCCATTCGCGGATCCGCGAGAAGGTCAGGATCATGAACAACACACCGGACACAAACACCGCACCGAGGGCGGTTTCCCAGTTGTAGCCCATGGTGCCGACCACGGTGTAGGTGAAGAAGGCGTTGAGCCCCATGCCTGGCGCCAGGCCGACCGGCCAGTTGGCGTACAGGCCCATCAACAGGCAACCGAGGGCCGCAGCGATACAGGTGGCGACGAATGCCGCACCGTGATCGATCCCGGCGTCGGCCATGATGTTGGGGTTGACGAAAATGATGTAAGCCATCGTGATGAAGGTTGTCAGACCGGCAATCAGCTCGGTCTTCACCGTGGTGCCGTGCAAGCTGAGTTTGAACAGACGCTCCAGCAAGCCAGTGCGTAATGGCGGCGAGAGATCCAGCGTCGATGCTTCGGATTTGCGGCTTTCCACAGCGAATACTCCTCAAGAGTTTTATTGTTATTTCCAGGGCCGGACCCATGAGGGTGGCAGCGGCCCTTTGAGGCACTTGCGAATTTGTTGACCGCTTGGTCAGGAACTCGCACGAAGTGGATTATGCTTTTGTATACAAATAATGCAAATAATGTTTTTGGTTTTGTCGACGAAAAGTTTGGCTTTAGGGATATATCGCCTGTTCCGGCCCCTTCGCGAGCAAGCCCGCTCCCACAGGAAACCCGGTCAGGCACAAGATTTGTGAACACCACCCATCACTGTGGGAGCGGGCTTGCCCGCGAAGAGGCCGGAACAGCCAGCATCAAAATCAGCAATTCAGTCGGTATGGGCCTGACTTTTCCCCAACGCCAGATTCACCGCCAGCCACCCATTCACTGCCGTCTCCCCAGCCTCGGCAAACACCCGCTCCAGCAATTTCACCTGCTCACGCCTCAATGCCTGCTCAAACCGTACGCCTTCAGCAGTCAACTCCAGCAGACGCTTACGCTTGTCCGTCTCGGACGCGACGCTCTCGACCAGATGCATCTCCAGCAATTGCCGCAACGGCATGTTCAGCGCTTGCTTGCTCACGCCAAGCAAGGCCAGCAGTTCCTTGACGCTCAGGTTCGGATAGCGGGCGATGAAAAACACGATGCGTTGATGCACCCGGCTCAGCCCTCGGCGTTCGAGCATTTCATCGGCCTTGGCGGTGAAAGCCTGGTAGCCGAAGAAAAACGCTTCCATGGCTTGCTGTTGGGAAAGCGGGTTTTTAAGGTCAAGCATGTTGACGTATCCATTCGAAGAAGCGTAATTTCGGTCAACAAGTTTGACTCATTTTCCTCATGCCTCGCTACCGGTGATCCCCATGGCTTTTTCCGAACGTGTCTCACGCCTTAAAAGTTCTTTGATCCGTGAAATCCTTGCCGCGGCCCAGCGCCCGCAGGTGATGTCGTTTGCCGGCGGTTTACCTGCCGAAGCCATGTTGCCAAAGGTCGACTGGGCCGAGATGCCGCTTTCCATGGGCCAATACGGCATGAGCGAGGGCGAACCGGCGCTGCGTGAGGCGCTGGCCGCCGAGGCGCGAGCGTTGGGTGTGGCATGTGAGGCAAGCCAGGTACTGGTGGTCAGTGGTTCACAGCAAACTCTGGATCTGGCCGCCAAGCTCTACATCGACAAGGGCACCGAAATCCTGCTCGAAGCGCCGACTTATCTGGCGGCATTGCAGATTTTCCAACTGTTCGGCGCCGATTGCCTGACCGTGCCGCTGGAGGCTGACGGGCCTAACCTTACGGAGCTGCGCGCTCGCCTGGAGCAACACCGCCCGGCCTTCATCTACCTGATCCCGACCTTCCAGAATCCTTCGGCGGTGCGTTACAGCGAAGCCAAACGCGACGCGGTGGCAGCGCTGCTCGACGAGTTCGGCGTCACCCTGATCGAAGACGAGCCTTATCGCGAACTGACTTTCGACGGTGGCAGCGCCACGCCGATTGCCGGCCGTTTGAAAAAAACCAGCTGGATCTACACCGGGACCGTGTCGAAAACCCTGTTGCCGGGTTTGCGCATTGGCTATCTGATTGCCAGCCCGGACCTGTTTCCCCATCTGTTGAAACTCAAGCAGTCGGCGGACCTGCACACCAATCGGGTAGGCCAGTGGCAGGCGCTGCAATGGATCGGAACCGAGAAGTATCAGCAGCATCGCAGTGAGCTACGCGATTTTTACCGGGTGCGCCGGGATGCGTTCCAGCTGGCGCTGCAAACTCACTTCTCTGATCTGGCGCACTGGAACGAGCCACAGGGCGGGCTGTTTTTCTGGTTGAAACTCAAGCAACCGCTGGACACTCGAACCTTGCTCAATGCGGCGTTGGCCAACGACGTGGCGTTCATGCCGGGCGAGCCGTTCTTCCCCGATCCGGACAAGCATCACGGGTATTTGCGGTTGAACTTCAGCCACATTGACCCGGCTCGGCTGGAGGAGGGGCTCAAGCGGCTGGCGGCGGTGGTGCGACAGGCGCAGGCGGCGCAAGCGGCCTGAAAACAAATAAACCGGCGCAAGGGCCGGTTTATTTTTGTCTGAAGTTTGCGGTGCCTGTGCCGGCCTCTTCGCGAGCAAGCCCGCTCCCACAGGTGACCGAGTTCCCCCTGTGGGAGCGGGCTTGCTCGCGAAGGCGTCCGTCAGAACACCACAAGCAAATCAGGCTGCCGCGAAACGCTTGTCCAGATAATCAATGATCACCTTGGACTCATACATCCAGGTGGTCTGGCCATTCTCTTCGATACGCAGGCACGGCACCTTGATCTTGCCGCCTTGCTCGAGCAAGGCCTGGCGATCCTGTTCGTTGTTCTTCGCATCGCGAAGGGCCACCGGCACGTTCAGGCGGCGCAGGGTGCGGCGAGTCTTCACGCAGAACGGGCAGGCGTGGAATTGATACAGGGTCAGCCCCTTGGCGGCGGATTCAACCTGGGCCTGGGCGGCGGCAGGGCGCTGCTTTTTGCTTGGGCGAGTCAGGAAGTCGATGAAGATGATCAGTTGGCCAAGGCCGACACGAAGCGCTTTTACGAACACGTTGAAAGCCTCACGGTGCAAATGAAGAAGGGCGCGCAGCTTACCTGATTTTTTGCGGACGAAAAAAAACCGGCGATGAATGCCGGTTTTCTTCGTGCCGCGAATTACTTGATGAGGCTGAGGAATTCGCTGCGGGTCGCGGCGTTCTCGCGGAATTCACCGAGCATCACCGAAGTGATCATCGTCGAATTCTGCTTCTCCACACCGCGCATCATCATGCACATGTGCTTGGCCTCGATCACCACCGCAACGCCCAGGGCGCCGGTGACCTGCTGGACCGCGTCGGCGATCTGGCGGCTGAGGTTTTCCTGGATCTGCAGGCGACGGGCGTACATATCAACGATCCGCGCCACCTTCGACAGGCCCAGGACCTTGCCGCTCGGAATGTAGGCAACGTGCGCCTTGCCGATGAACGGCAGCAGGTGGTGCTCGCACAACGAGTACAACTCGATGTCCTTGACCAGCACCATTTCGCTGTTGTCGGAGCTGAACAGGGCACCGTTGGTGACCTCTTCCAGTGTCTGTTCATAGCCGCGGCAGAGGTACTGCATGGCTTTGGCGGCACGTTTTGGCGTGTCGAGCAGGCCTTCGCGGGAAACGTCCTCGCCGAGCTGGCCGAGGATCGCCGTGTAATTCTGTTCCAGGGACATGAAACTACCTGTGGGATTTTACGCAAAGGGCAAGGGTACGGTGACGGACACGACGCTGCAAGCGTGGCGCATCAGCTTTACTCGTCGCGGCCTTCCATCATGGTGCGTTTGAGCATCACATAAACCGCCCCGGCACCGCCATGTTTGGCCTGGCACGAGGTGAAGCCGAGCACTTGCGGATGCTGGCGCAGCCAGGTGTTGACGTGGCTTTTGATCATCGGCCGCTTGCCGTCCAGGCGTACTGCCTTGCCATGGGTGACGCGCACGCAGCGGATTTCGAATCTGGTTGCTTCGGCGAGGAACGCCCAGAGGGTTTCCCGGGCCTTTTCCACGCTCATGCCGTGCAGGTCGAGGCTGCCTTCGAATGGAATCTGACCGATCTTGAGCTTGCGCATCTGGCTTTCCTGCACGCCGTCACGCGCCCACATCAGCTCGTCTTCAGGGCCGACGTCGATGACGAATTGATCGGACAGACCGTCAACGGTGGTGGATTCGGTGCGCACGGTGGCCGCTTGACGCAGTTTGGCAATCTGCGCACGGTCAGCCTTGGGTTTGCCGGTTTCGGCGCGATCGTGCTTGATCGGCTTGACGCCTTGGATCGCGCTTTTGAACAGGGAAAAATCGTCGTCTTGCATGTCAGCCTCCGCGAAGGGCGGCCAGTTTACCCAACTCGAAGCGAATCGGGCGCGACAAAAACGCGCGCGGTGCTTGGCTCAGTCGTGTTTTTTCATCAGGTGCGGGGACATGGCCAGTTCCCGCGACTGCCGCGAGCGACGGCGGCAACGGCGCCACAGCCAGACACCGAGGTACAGCACGAACAGGCCGATGGCCAGGATCACGGCGGCACCGGTGCGGCTGGTGTTCAATTCACCCAGGGCGGGTGCGTGGCCGAGCAGGCCGGCGGCACCGGCCATGGCGAGCAACACGCCGCACATCGCCAGCAATGCCGCGAACGTCGCGCCGATTCGAAAACGCCAGTTGCGTTGGCCTTTGGGCCGCAAGCGGCGAGCGTCAAAACCATCGGATAACTTCATTCCGACCTTCCTCAATGGGTATCGGCCCTTCGACCGGGAGTTGACCGGGATGTTCCTGAGGCTAAGACAATTACGGCAAATGAGAGGTTTTTGCGGATGAGCGGCGCTCCAGGCCGCTCATTGAGCGTCGATCAGATCAGTTCACAGGTCAGCGCGAGGGTGGCGAAGTTGTCGCCCATGATCGCCATTTCGGTCTGATGAACGTGCGCGGCGCTCAGGACACCTCCCTTGTAGGGCAGGTCGCGTGTGGCGCAGGCGTCTTCGATAAGCGTGCAGCGGAAACCCAGGTTCTTCGCGGCGCGCACCGTGGTGCTGACGCTCGAGTGACTCATGAAACCGCAGACGATCAGGTCGAGGGCGCCGAGGTCCTCCAGGCGTTTGGCCAGTTCGGTCCCGTGGAACGCGCTCGGCAGCAATTTGCCGATGATGGTTTCGTCGCTTTGTGGCTCAAGACCCGGAATGAATTCACCACCGACGCCTTGCGGGTTGAACATGCCACCGAGCGTGCCGAGGTGGCGGACATGCACGATCGGCCGGCCGGCGGCACGGGCCGCGGCGAGTAACTGCTTGATGTTCGCGACAGCCTCATCCATGCCGCTGAGGGCCAGCGGCCCGCTCAAATACTCTTTCTGGGCATCGATGATGATAAGGGTCGCATGACTCAGTTTGGCTGCCGGATAACCGCGGCCGCTGAGTTGAAACATCGTTTTTGGAACGGACATTCTGGGGCTCCTTGGAGTGGGGCTTTTGCGCCATTGTCCTCTGGCTGAGCGGTTATGTGAATCGCTACGATCGTAGGTGCCGTGGTTGCTGGCCTCTAGCCTTGTCAATAGTCACGTTTTGTTCAATAGCCTGGCGAAAAAACGGATAACTCCTACATTTGGGTCGGTCGTTTTCCTGCGTCGTCGTGGCGCCGTTTGACTGGTAGAATCGCCCGTCGATTTTTCTGGAGTTTGCCGTCGTGATCACTTCCCGCCTTCGCACCCTGCGTGACCATATCCGTTGGGCCGTCAGCCGCTTTCATGGGGAGGATCTGTTTTTCGGCCATGGCACCGACAACGCCTGGGACGAAGCCCGTCAACTGGTGCTGGGCGCGCTGCACCTGCCGTGGGAAATCGCCGACAGCTACCTCGACTGCAATCTGGAAGAAGACGAAGTGGTTCACCTGCAGCTGTTGCTCAAGCGCCGCATCGAAGAGCGCGTGCCAACGGCCTACCTGCTGGGCGAGGCCTGGTTCTGCGGCATGTCGTTCATCGTCGATGAGCGCGTGCTGATTCCGCGTTCGCCGATTGGCGAACTGATCGAAAACCGTTTTACCCCGTGGCTGGCCAACGAGCCGGCGCGGATTCTCGACCTGTGCACCGGGTCCGGCTGCATCGGCATCGCCTGCGCCTACGAGTTCCAGCATGCCGAAGTGGTGCTGGCCGACCTGTCGTTCGAAGCGTTGGAAGTGGCCAACCAGAACATCGAGCGCCACGGCGTCGATGAGCGCGTGTACACGGTGCAGGGGGACGGTTTCGAGGGCCTGCCGGGACAACGTTTCGACCTGATCGTGTCGAACCCGCCCTACGTCGATGCGGAAGATTTCGCCGACATGCCGGACGAATACCAGCACGAACCGGAACTGGGCCTGGCCTGCGGCGATGACGGTTTGAACCTGGTGCGTCGCATGCTCGCCGAAGCGGCGGATCATCTGACCGAGAAAGGCTTGCTGATTGTCGAAGTGGGCAACAGCCAGGTGCACGTCGAGGCGTTGTACCCGGAAGTCGACTTCGCCTGGCTGGAGTTCGAGCGCGGTGGGCACGGTGTGTTCATGCTGAGCGCGCAGCAGTGCCGGGAGCATCAGGCGTTGTTTGCTTCCCGCGTTTAGAAAGCAAAAGATCGCAGCCTGCGGCAGCTCCTACAGGGATACGTATTCCATGTAGGAGCTGCCGCAGGCTGCGATCATTTGATTCAACGGTGCGTGGCGATCCAGATCAGCAACCCCGCCTGAAACACCGCAAACGCCACCAGGCACGTAATGGTGAAACGCAGCCCGGCGTCTTCGCGTTTGTATTTGCTGACCTTCTCTTCGTGTTTCTTGAGTTTGACTTCCTGCTCGGCCAGGTTCTGCTCGGCTTGCTGGAGCATCTGTGCCGCCTCGAGAATCTCCACGACCTGCAGTTTTTCGCTGTTCCAGTCCCCCGCGAGGTCGCCGACCTTGACTGCTTGGACACTGCCTTTCAAATGCTGGGCATCGGCATACACCACGTCGAAACCGTGCACGCGCAAAAAATGATCGCGGCGCTGGCGGGTGTCTTCGTTTAGCGCTTCCTTGTTGTTCAGGTCGAAGCCGTCGACGGTGTAGGTGGGCCAGCGCTTCTTCGCCCAGTTGATGCCCTGGGCGATCATGAATCGGCCGATGCCGCGGTTCAGCGGTTCGACCTGCAATCCGCTTTCCGGTCCGAAATGCACGCGCTTTTCAGCGTGATCGACCCACACATCCAGATGATTCTGTTCCTTGCGCACGCGCTGGGCGGGCAGGGTGATGCTCATGCGCATCAGGCTGCGCGCCTTGTCGTTGCGCTCGGCATAGCCGAACTCGACAAAGCGCAATGGGCGTCCGCCTGTATTGCGGTCAGTCTGCAGCGGCGCCAGACGGAGCATCTTGTGGTGCTCGACGTGGACGTCCGCCCAGGGCAGCTCGACCGCTGGCGGTGCTTGTGTTTCAGCGGGGGTGTCGGGTGAAGTCTGGGTGTCAGTCATAACGGCGAGATCCTGTCCAAGCTCAGCTTGTCGCCAACCAATGTGTTGGCGACAAAGGCTTATCGGCCGTTTTTCCCAGGACTGGAGGGCCAGGGGCGTTCTCAACTAGTTTTCACAACGCGGTGCGAAAACTAGTTAAGAACGCCCCAGAGGTGTTAACTGGTGCGAAGTCCGTCGATAAACCCGAGGATTCGCGTGCCCAGTTCCGCGGCCAGAGGCAATTGCGGGTCCTTGTAGGAAGCCAGCTGGCGTTTGACGTCGTTGGGCACGATGCGCATGACGTGGTTCATGCCCTCGATCAGGGCCAGTTCGGCGTCCGGTTTGGCGGCCTTGAGCAGCCTGGCATCATTGACGCCGACCTGGATGTCGTTGCTGCCCTGGATGATCAGCGCTGGCATCTTCAACTGGCCGAACGCTGCAGCCGGGTCCTGGCGGAACAGGGAAATCAGGTACGGCTGCACGCTCGGACGGAAAATGGCCTGCAAGGGTGGCGGCACATTGTCGTCGGGTTTCCCGGCCTTGAGGCTGTCGAGCAATTGGTTACTGCGCGCCAACAACGGCGGTGGCAGGCGATTGCCCAGTTGCTGGCGGATCACCTGATCGACCGGTCTCGCGCTGCCCGAGACGGAAATCACCGCATCGGCGTCGATGGTTGGCGCGGCCAGGCTGGCGATCAAGGCGCCTTCGCTGTGTCCGAGTACGATCAGTTTGCCGAAACGCGGATCCGTCTTGAGCTTCTGGCCCCAGGCCTCGGCGTCGGAAACGTACGCGTCGACCGTCAGATTGCGTTCGTCCGGCGTCGCGGCCAGGCTTGCTGCAACACCGCGTTTGTCGTAACGCACACTGGCGATGTTGTGTTTGGCCAGTACCCAGGCCAGGCGCTTGAGACTGTCGTTACGTCCGCCGTCAGGGTTGTTGCCGTCGCGATCCGTAGGGCCGGAGCCGGAAATGATCAGGACAACGGGGACCGGGTTGTCGGACTTGGGCAGCAGCAAAGAGCCGAAAAGCTCGCCGGTGCCGGTGTCCAACGTGATCGGCCGTTGCAGGACTGTCGCCTGGGCGAAGCCGGAAATCAGGGTAAGGCTCAAGGCTAGAACTCGCAGCATCATCACGCCATCATCAAGAAGATGCCGGTTGGACTCACAGGCACCCATAAGGTTCGAGGATGAACTACTTGGGTAGCCTGCGTATACTGGCGCGCATTACGTATTCAGGTTCATTTCACGGAGCGTCCTGCATGTCCGGCAATACCTACGGCAAGCTGTTCACTGTCACCACCGCGGGCGAAAGCCATGGCCCGGCGTTGGTCGCCATTGTCGATGGCTGCCCGCCGGGCCTGGAGATATCCCTGGAGGATCTGCAGCGTGACCTCGACCGCCGCAAGCCAGGCACCAGCCGCCACACCACCCAGCGCCAGGAAGCCGACGAAGTCGAAATCCTCTCTGGCGTGTTCGAAGGCCGCACCACGGGGTGCGCCATCGGCCTATTGATCCGCAACACCGACCAGAAGTCCAAGGACTACTCGGCGATCAAGGACCTGTTCCGCCCGGCCCACGCCGACTACACCTACCACCACAAGTACGGTGAGCGCGATTACCGTGGTGGCGGTCGCAGCTCGGCCCGCGAAACCGCGATGCGCGTCGCGGCCGGTGCGATTGCGAAAAAATACCTGGCCAGCCAGGGCATCGTGATTCGCGGCTACATGAGCCAGCTCGGGCCGATTGAAATCCCGTTCAAGACCTGGGAATCGGTCGAGCAGAACGCTTTCTTCAGCCCGGATCCGGACAAAGTGCCGGAACTGGAAGCCTACATGGACCAGTTGCGCCGCGACCAGGATTCGGTCGGCGCGAAAATCACCGTGGTGGCCGAAGGTGTGATGCCAGGTCTGGGCGAACCGATCTTCGACCGTCTCGATGCCGAACTGGCCCATGCGCTGATGAGCATCAACGCGGTCAAAGGCGTGGAAATCGGCGCCGGTTTCGCCAGCGTCGCCCAGCGCGGCACCGAGCATCGCGATGAAATGACCCCGCAAGGTTTCCTCAGCAACAACGCCGGCGGCATTCTCGGCGGCATTTCCTCCGGTCAGCCTATCGTTGCGCACCTGGCGCTGAAGCCGACGTCGAGCATCACCACGCCGGGCCGTTCCATCGACATCCATGGCAACCCGGTGGAAGTGATCACCAAGGGCCGTCACGATCCGTGCGTCGGTATCCGTGCCACGCCGATCGCCGAGGCGATGATGGCCATCGTGCTGATGGATCATCTGTTGCGTCACCGTGGGCAGAATGCCGATGTGCGTGTGAGCACGCCGGTGCTGGGTCAGCTGTAAATGGCTGACCTGCTGGTCGCAGCCGTCTGATGGCGACTGCGGCGCTCCCGTACTGGCGGCTCTCCAGTTTCTATCTGTTCTATTTCGCCTTGCTCGGTTCGACAGCGCCGTTTCTGGCGCTGTATTTCGATCACCTGGGATTCAGCGCCGCGCGCATCGGCGAGCTGGTGGCGATCCCGATGCTGATGCGCTGCGTGGCGCCGAACATCTGGGGCTGGCTGGGCGACTTTACGGGGCGGCGGCTGGCCATCGTGCGCTTCGGCGCGGTGTGCACGCTGCTGACCTTCTCGCTGATTTTTGTCAGCAAGACCTACGCCTGGCTGGCGATGGTCATGGCCTTGCATGCGTTCTTCTGGCACGCGGTGTTGCCGCAGTTCGAAGTCATCACTCTGGCGCACTTGCAGGGGCAGACCTCGCGCTACAGCCAGATTCGCCTGTGGGGGTCGATCGGTTTCATCATCACCGTGGTCGCACTGGGCCGGCTGTTCGAATGGCTGAGCCTCGACATCTACCCCGCGGCGCTGGTGCTGATCCTGGCCGGCATCGTGCTCAGCAGCCTGTGGGTGCCGAACGCTCAACCGGCACCGGGCAACCGGGTGGCGGGGGAGGGATTTCTCACGCAACTGCGCAGCCCCGGTGTATTGGCGTTTTATGCATGCGTGGCGCTGATGCAGATGAGCCACGGACCGTATTACACATTTTTAACGCTGCACCTTGAGCGACTGGGTTACAGCCGCGGTGTGATCGGCATGCTCTGGGCGGTCGGCGTGGTGGCCGAAGTTTTGATGTTCATGGCCATGAGCAGGATCCTCACGCGCTTCTCATTGCGTCGGGTACTGATGGCCAGTTTTCTGCTGGCGGCGTTGCGCTGGCTGTTGCTGGGCTCGCTGGCGGAGTTTCTTTGGGTGCTGTTGTTTGCCCAGGTGCTGCACGCGGCGACATTCGGCAGCTTTCACGCCGCTGCCATTTCATTCGTGCAACGTAGTTTCGGCGCACGCCAGCAAGGGCAGGGCCAGGCACTGTACGCCGCCCTGGCCGGTACCGGCGGTGCATTGGGTGCGTTGTATTCCGGCTACAGCTGGAACGCCCTTGGCGCCGCCTTGACCTTTAGTATTGCCAGCCTCGCAGCGCTCGCGGCTGCCGTTATCATTGCCACATGTATGCAAGAGGACAGGCCATGAGCCTTACCCGTGAACACCTCGCCCAGGAAATCATCGACGCCGGGCGTTTTCTCTATGGCCGCGGTTGGTCGCCGGCCACCAGCAGCAATTACTCGACCCGTCTGTCGCCGACCGAAGCCTTGCTGACTGTTTCCGGCAAGCACAAGGGCCAGTTGGGCATGGACGATGTGCTGGCCACCGACCTGTCAGGCAATAGCCTGGAGCCGGGCAAGAAGCCGTCCGCCGAAACCCTGCTGCACACTCAGCTTTACAGCTGGCGGCCCGAGATCGGCGCGGTGCTGCACACCCATTCGGTGAATGCCACCGTGCTGTCACGCCTGACGCCGCAAGACTTCATCGAATTCGAAGACTATGAACTGCAAAAAGCCTTCAGCGGTGTGACGACCCACGAGTCCCGGGTGCGCGTGCCGATTTTCGACAACGATCAGGACATTGCGCGCCTGGCCGCCAAGGTGCAGCCTTGGCTGGACGCCCATCCCGATTGCGTCGGCTACCTGATTCGGGGCCATGGCCTCTACACCTGGGGTGCGCGCATGAGCGATGCCCTGCGGCAGATCGAGGCCTTTGAATTTTTGTTCGAGTGCGAGTTGAAGATGCGCTCGCTCTTGAACGTTAAAGCATGAACCGTTAAGGAGTTGCCCTGATGAGCAGCCTGTCCGTTTATCACGTCTCCAGCCCTGAAATCCCCAACAAGGTGCTGACCCATTTCGAAGACATCGCCTCGACCCTGGCTGAACAAGGCGTGCGTTTCGACCGTTGGCAAGCCGCCACCCGGCTGCAGCCGGGTGCCACCCAGGAAGAAGTGATTGCCGCCTATCAAGCGCAAATCGACCAACTGATGACCGAGCGCGGTTACATCACAGTCGACGTGATCAGCCTCAACAGCGATCACCCGCAAAAAGCCGAACTGCGCGCCAAGTTCCTCAACGAACACCGCCATGGCGAAGACGAAGTGCGATTTTTCGTCGCTGGCCGTGGTCTGTTTACCCTGCACATCGACGATTACGTCTACGCCGTGCTGTGCGAGAAAAACGATCTGATCTCGGTGCCAGCCGGAACCAAACACTGGTTCGATATGGGCGAACACCCGCATTTCATTGCGATCCGCCTGTTCAACAATCCGGAAGGCTGGGTGGCCAATTTCACCGGTGAAGACATCGCCAGCCAATTCCCGCGTCTGGAGGACTGAGTCGATGCCGATCAAAGCGATTCTCACCGACATCGAAGGCACCACCAGCGCGGTGAGTTTTGTGTTCGACGTGCTGTTTCCCTATGCCGCCAAGCACCTGCCGGCGTTTGTTCGAGAGCAGGCCGAGCGCGCTGATGTGGCCGAACAGCTGGCCGCCGTACGCCGCGAGAGCAATGAGCCGGATGCCGACGTCGAACGGGTCGTCGAGATCCTGTTGGGCTGGATTGCCGAAGACCGCAAGGCCACGCCGTTGAAAGCGTTGCAGGGCATGGTCTGGGAGCAGGGCTATCAGGCCGGGCAGTTGCAGGGCCACGTGTACCCGGACGCCGTTGAAGCGCTCAAGCGCTGGCATCAGGATGGCTTTCAACTGTTTGTTTATTCGTCCGGCTCTATCCAGGCCCAGCGGTTGATCTTCGGCTGTTCGGTGGCGGGCGACCTGACGCCGCTGTTCAGCGGCTACTTCGATACGACTTCGGGCCCCAAGCGCGAGGCGCAGTCCTACGTCAACATCACCCAGGCGATCAACCTCGAGGCGGGGCAGATTCTGTTTCTGTCGGACATAGTCGAAGAGCTCGACGCGGCGCGCGCGGCAGGAATGGCCACTTGCGGCCTGGCTCGCGAAGGCGGGGAGCTGGTGGGGCATATCACTGTGGACAGCTTTGCGCGGATCGATCCCGCTATTATCTAAACGCCACAAAACCTGTGGGAGCGGGCTTGCTCGCGAAAGCGGAGTGTCAGTTAACATCAATGTTGAATGACACCCCGCTTTCGCGAGCAAGCCCGCTCCCACATTTTTTTACTTTTTACAGTGAGTGATAAGTCGGCAAGGCAAACCGTTGCTGGCTTTGCAGCAAGGAAATCTGCGGCAGCTCACTGGCTTGTTCGGCGAGGTCGCGGCGAATCGCACTGATGACCCACGTCAGTTGGTCGCCGTTGTGCAATTGCTGATAGGAAATCGAGCGTTTGAACACTTTGCCTTCGCCGCCGCTCAGGGTCAGCAGGATCCCGCCATCAGGGCGGGGATGGGTGGCGACTGTGTAGTTGGAGAACAGGGACGAAAACTTTTCCTGGATCAGGCTCATGTCGTTCAGCTCCGTGATGACTTGAATGGCGTGGAGAGACCGTTGCAGCCTTTGTGCCAGTGTTTTTAGTTGGTCAATATCAATAAAAATCAATAACTTACTGTTTTTGATGATTTTTGTAGTCGTGCAATCTGCATGATTGACCATCGTGCATCCTGCATTTTGCGAGGTCGCTCGGCGATTCGATGGAACCATTGCTCAAGTCGGGGTTCTCGCCGGGCAACCTATCGATCGCGGATCAAGATCGCGGATACAAAACATTTCAAAAACCGCGTGTACAGCTCAAGAACCGTTGACGTATTTTCGGGCTCAGTCATCGCAGCCCGACAATAAAAAGACCGAACGGGAGCATCATGAGCCGCACGTCGAACGACACGATTACCTGGGGCATGATGCTCCGCAAGCTGCCTTCCATCGCCAAAGTCATCCCCCGGGTGGTCAAGGGCATGAAGGCCGCCAACGTCAAGGACCCGACCCAGGCGTGTGGTTTGGGCTGGAGTTTCGAGCAAGCCACATTGCGCAACCCGGACGGCCCGGCGCTGCTGCAGGACGACATCACGCTCAGTTACTCCGAGGTCAACCAGTGGGCCAACCGCATCGCTCATCACCTGATCGGCCAAGGTATCGGCAAGGGTGACGTGGTGGCGGTCTTCATCGAGAACCGCCCGGAACTGCTGGTGACGATTCTGGCGGTGGCCAAGGTCGGCGCGATCAGTGCCTTGCTCAATACCTCACAGACCCGCGACACCCTGGTGCACAGTGTGAATCTGGTGGCGCCGGTGGCGATCATTGTCGGTGAGGAGCTGGTCCCGGCGTACCAGGCGATACGGGATCGGGTGTCGATCCAGCCTGCCCGAACCTGGTTCGTCGCCGATCAGGACACCTCTCGCCAACCGGGTATCGCGCCTGAAGGGTTCATCAACCTGATGACCGTCAGCCTCGACGACGCCTGCGACAACCCGGCCAGCAGCCGGCAGATTTTCTTCGACGATCCCTGCTTTTATATATACACCTCCGGTACCACGGGGCTGCCCAAGGCCGGAGTGTTCAAGCATGGCCGCTGGATGCGCAGCTCCGCGAGCTTCGGCATGATCGCGTTGGACATGCGCCCGGAGGATGTCGTCTATTGCACCTTGCCGCTGTACCACGCCACGGGCCTTTGCGTGTGCTGGGGCTCGGCCGTCAGTGGTGCCAGCGGGTTCGCCATCCGCCGCAAATTCAGCGCCAGTCAATTCTGGAGCGACGTTCGCAAATACCAGGCAACCACCATCGGTTATGTCGGCGAACTGTGCCGCTACCTGGTCGATCAACCACCGAGCGCCAACGACAGCCGGCACGATGTGAAGAAGATGATCGGCAACGGCCTGCGTCCCGGCGCCTGGAACGAGTTCAAGACCCGCTTTGCGGTGAATCACATTTGCGAACTCTATGCCGCCAGCGACGGCAATATCGGGTTCACCAATATTCTCAATTTCGACAACACCATCG
Organism: Pseudomonas sp. PDM32; assembly: GCF_019219225.1. Classification (NCBI taxonomy): domain Bacteria; kingdom Pseudomonadati; phylum Pseudomonadota; class Gammaproteobacteria; order Pseudomonadales; family Pseudomonadaceae; genus Pseudomonas; species Pseudomonas sp. PDM32. The sequence continues at coordinate 359,967 of NZ_JAHUWE010000002.1, read as the reverse complement.
GGTTTTCCCTGATGTCCTGGGAACTGGTCGCGTACGACCACGACAGCGGGGCGCCGATTCGTGACGCCAACGGTTTGATGCGCAAGGTCGCCAAGGGCGAGCAAGGGCTGTTGCTGGCAAAAATCGACGACAAGGCTCCGCTGGACGGCTACACCGATCCGCAGAAAACCGCCAAGGTCGTGCTTGAGGACGTGTTCGAAAAGGGTGACCGCTACTTCAACACCGGCGACCTGTTGCGCAACATCGGCTTTGGTCATGCGCAGTTTGTCGACCGCCTGGGCGACACCTACCGCTGGAAGGGCGAAAACGTGTCGACCACGGAGGTCGAGAACATCCTCCTGCAACACCCGCATATTTCCGAAGCCGTGGCCTACGGCGTGGAAATCCGCAACACCAATGGCCGGGCCGGGATGGCGGCGATCACCCCCGCCGAATCCCTGGCCACCCTGGACTTCAGCGAACTGCTGGCCTTTGCCCGCGAGCAAATGCCGGCCTATGCGGTGCCGTTGTTCCTGCGGGTGAAAGTGAAAATGGAAACCACCGGGACTTTCAAGTATCAGAAAACCCGGCTCAAGGACGAAGCCTTCGACCCAGGTAGGACCGGTGATGATCCGATCTATGCCTGGCTGCCGGGAACCCAGACTTACGTGCAGGTCACGGAGCAATTGTTGTCCGATATTCACGGCGGCAAGTACCGCTATTGAATCTGCCTATGGCGGCCCATGAGAAAAAACAAGTGACAGTGCCAGGACCGCTCGGGAAACTGTCGGCTTTTACGAATGACAGAAAAGGGAGTGCCCAATGTCAGACAAAAGCCGCCAGATGACCCCCGAAGAAGCCGCCGAATTTGCCGAACAGGTATTCAACAAGGCACGGGAGGGCGATGCGGCGATGATGGCCGCGCTACTGACCAAGGGTTTGCCGCCGAACCTGCGTAACCACAAGGGCGATACCTTGTTGATGCTGGCCGCGTACCACGGTCATGTGGACACGGTAAAAGTCCTGCTGGAGCACAAGGCCGACCCGGAGATCCGCAACGACAACGGCCAGAGCCCGATTGCCGGCGCCGCCTTCAAGGGCGACCTGGCGGTGATCAAGGCCCTGGTCGAGGGCGGCGCGCAGGTTGAAGGCTCGTCCTTCGATGGCCGCACGGCGCTGATGATGGCGGCGATGTTCAACCGCGTCGAAGTGGTCGACTACCTGATCAGCAAGGGGGCCGACCCGCAGGCCAAGGACGCCAATGGCATCACTGCGCTGGAGGCTGCCAGGACCATGGGGGCTGCCGATACTGTGGCGCAACTGGAAAAACTCTCGGGCTGACACCATATCCTGTGGCGAGGGCGCTTTTGTGGCGAGGGGGCTTGCCCCCGTTGGGCTGCGAAGCGGCCCCAAATTCAGACAATGTGATTTGTCAGGCAGACCGCGCTGAATGGACTTGCGACTGCTTCGCAGCCGAACGGGGGCAAGCCCCCTCGCCACAGGGAATGCCTCACCACAGGCCCGCATTTCCCTCATTAATGCGGTATCCTTCGCGCCCTCAAAATCCCCCTCGCTACAGGATCTGCCCCCATGAAAGCCGCACTCGTCGAACTCATCAGCAAAATCAGCTCCGGGTGCATGGGCGAAGACGAAATCCTCAAGGTCGCAGACGAAGCGGCCCAGGCCTACGCCGATCCGCAGGCTTTTCTGAGCGCCAATCCGGACATCAACTACGACGAGACCTTCCCGATCCCGTTGGGTGAATGGGTGGTGGTCGGCAGCCTGCCGGAAACGGTGCTGTTCCAGGCTGACACCTACATGGACCTGTTCGCGCAGATCGTCGCCTCGTTCGGCCCAGGTGTGGAATTCAATCTCAAGCCCAAGCAACTGGCCAAGACCGAAGCCTTGACCGCGCTCAACCGCATCCAGGTGCAAATGAGCAGCCTGAACAAGGAAAACGGGGGCTACACGCTGATGAACTTCAGCCAGTTGCTCGATGACGAATTGCAGGTGGTGCTGGTGTACGGCAATGACGTGCCCCGCGTGCTGGAATTGTGCGCCGAAGCGGGCATCGCAGCCGCGCCCGCCCTGGAAGCCCTGAAAGTGGCGATCCACGTCTGATAGCCAAATACTGTCAAATCAAAGGGAACCCTCGCGACGACCGTCTATCCTAAGAGGGCAAATCACTCTTCAGGAGCGTCACCATGGGTTCCACGTTCAACAGCCTGGTTGCCTTGATCATTTTTGTCCTGGACATCTGGGCCATCATCAACGTCTTCAAAAGCAGCGCCGAGACCGGGATGAAAGTCCTCTGGGTACTGTTGATCGCACTGTTGCCGGTGCTGGGGTTGATCATCTGGGCCATCGCCGGGCCGCGGGGTAACGTCAAATTCTGACGGATTTCCCACAAACAACACCGACCCTGTGGGAGCGGGCTTGCTCGCGAAAGCGGTGAATCAGTCAACATTGATGGTGACTGACACTCCGCCTTCGCGAGCAAGCCCGCTCCCACATTCGACCTGTCATGTTCCGCGACGTAGAATGCGCGCCTTTCCCGGTCATTCGAGACGAACGAATGGCCATCATGGGCGGGTAACCGTCCGTTGCCACCCGCATTCATCGGAGCACTTCCCATGAGCAACACCCCGACCAGCGACTACCTGGAAACCCTCTACGAAGGCTACGGCCAGCGTTTTCGCATGGAAAAACTGCTGCACGAAGTGCGCACCGAACACCAGCACCTGGTGATCTTCGAGAACCCGCGCATGGGCCGCGTGATGGCGCTGGACGGTGTGATCCAGACCACCGAAGCCGACGAATTCATCTATCACGAAATGCTGACCCACGTGCCGATCCTCGCCCATGGCAGCGCCAAGCGCGTGCTGATCATCGGCGGCGGCGACGGCGGCATGTTGCGTGAAGTGGCCAAGCACCGCAGTGTCGAGCACATCACCATGGTCGAGATCGACGGCACCGTGGTCGACATGTGCAAGGAATTCCTGCCGAATCACTCCAAGGGTGCATTCGATGATCCACGCCTGAACCTGGTGATCGACGACGGCATGCGTTTCGTCGCCACCACCACTGAAAAGTTCGACGTGATCATTTCCGACTCCACTGACCCGATCGGGCCGGGCGAAGTGCTGTTCTCGGAAAACTTTTACCAGGCTTGCCACCGCTGCCTGAACGAAGGCGGCATCCTGGTGACCCAGAACGGCACGCCGTTCATGCAGATCGAAGAAGTGAAGACGACCGCCGGTCGCCTGCGCAGCCTGTTCCCGGACTGGCACTTCTACCAGGCCGCTGTGCCGACCTACATCGGCGGCTCGATGACCTTCGCCTGGGGCGCGACCGATACCGCTTATCGCAAGTTGTCTCGCGAAACCCTGCAACAGCGTTTCACGGGCAGCGGCATCGTCACTCGCTACTACAATCCAGAAATCCACATCGGCGCGTTCGCCCTGCCGCAATACGTGTTGCAGGCCGTGAACAAGCCAAGCAACGACTAAAGCACTACCCCTGTGTAGGAGCTGCCGCAGGCTGCGATCTTTTGATCTGGCTTTTTAAAAGATCGCAGCCTGCGGCAGCTCCTACGCAATACGTTTGAACGATCACCCGGTGTCAAAGTCCAGATATGTGTAAGCCCATCCATGGGTTTTATCGAGGAGGCATCAATGCAAAAGTGGAAAATCACTTTCGTGGATGATCATGGCGAAACCGTTAACGAGGTCTTTGAGTGCGATGAGTGCCCGGACAACGAGCGTGCTGCCAAGCTTATCAAGGAACGGCTTCTTCCTGTCGCTGCCGAACTGGATCTGAACGATCTGGAGGGGCGGACCGCCGATGCGAACGTCAAAGAGCTCAAGTCCCAGAACAGCATTGAAATCCTCGGCATTACTCCAATCTGAACCACACCTGTCGCATTCACATCCAGGCCTTGGCAGAGGCTCTATCTTGAGGCTACTCTGCAAGCGAGATCAGCGAATGAATCGCTAAGGTCTGGTCTTGTCAGCTCCATGCTTGTTTCCCGCCGGCACATCGGTTGCCGTCGCTCGCGCTGTTCGGTTGCGGGTGAGGGAGTACGGAAAGTCTATCCATCGTTTTGAGGAGGACGTTTCATGAGCACAGCCTATCAAGAAGACATCAGCAGCAGCGTGTTGCGCCGCATGAAAGAAGGCGGTTTTGACTTTTCGCGGTTTCATCCCATCGAGTTCTACGCCATTTTTCCGGATGAGGAGCGGGCACGCAGGGCGGCAGGTCATTTCCACCGTGGTGAATCCCTGGATGCGCAAGTCAGTGTGCGCGACGACGGCGCCTGGGCGCTGGAGTTGTGCAAAGTCATGTATGCCACCTACGACGATATCGGCGACTTCGAACAGGGTTTCGAAGCGGTAGTCGAGCCGTTGGGCGGCATCATCGAAGGCTGGGGTGTGAAACAGGAGGTACGAGGGCGACTCGCATAGGCTTATGAACAGTGACAACCGGCATTGACGGCTGACCTTCGGGTTGGCCGTTTTCATTTATGGCCTGTAGGAGCTGCCGAAGGCTGCGATCTTTTGATTTTGATTCTCAACATATCAACAAGGCAAAAAAAAGCCGCCTGAGCAGGCGGCTAAAAGGGAAGTTCGGTGTGCTTTTCAGCGAATGCCTGGATTATCCGCACCCGTTACCGGGCAGTGAAATCAACTCTAGCTATGCTGGTGATAGGCGATAGCCACGCCTTGCAATGAAGCGGGGGCGATCAGATTGGAGCATTTGCCGCACAGGAATGGTGCGGTACTTGCGCATTGATTATCCAACTGATTGATATCAAAGCGTTTATGCCGCTGGCACGGGCCTTGCGAAGGTCTGGACGTCCGAGTGACAAGGAGTACGGCATGATCCGCACCTATTTTGATGAGATGTACGATGCCGGCGGCCAGGTCCGCCCGCATTATCGGGAGTTTGCCCGTTGGCTGGCCGAGACGCCTGACGAGCTTCTGGCACAACGGCGACGCGAGGCCGATCTGCTGTTTCATCGCGCCGGGATTACCTTCACGCTCTACGGGGACGAGCAGGGCACAGAGCGCCTGATCCCCTTCGACACCATCCCCCGCAGCATCCCCGTCAGTGAATGGCGGGTCGTCGAGCGCGGGTGCATCCAGCGGGTCAAGGCGTTGAACATGTTCCTCGCCGACCTGTATCACGAGCAACGCATCATCAAGGCCGGCATCATTCCGGCCGAGCAGGTGCTGGCCAACGAGCAGTACCAGTTGGCGATGCAGGGGCTGGACCTGCACCGCGATATCTACTCGCACATCTCCGGCGTCGACCTGGTGCGTGACGGTGACGGCACCTACTACGTGCTCGAAGACAATCTGCGCACACCGAGCGGCGTCAGCTACATGCTCGAAGACCGCAAGATGATGATGCGCCTGTTCCCCGAACTGTTCGCGGCGCAACGCATCGCCCCCATCGACCACTACCCGAACCTGTTGCTCGATACCCTGAAAAGCTCAAGCCCCATCGATAACCCCAGCGTGGTCGTGCTGACCCCCGGCCGCTTCAACAGCGCGTTCTTCGAGCATGCGTTTCTGGCGCGGGAAATGGGTGTGGAACTGGTGGAAGGTGCGGACCTGTTCGTGCGAGACGACAAGGTCTTCATGCGCACCACCGACGGGCCGAAAGCGGTCGACGTGATTTATCGTCGTCTCGACGACGCCTTCCTCGATCCGCTGGCCTTCAACCCGGAGTCGATGCTCGGCGTACCGGGGCTGCTGTCGTCCTACCGTTCCGGCAACGTGGTGTTGGCCAATGCCATCGGCACGGGGGTGGCGGACGACAAATCGGTGTATCCGTTCGTGACCGACATGATCCGTTTCTACCTTGATGAAGAGCCGATCCTGAAGAACGTGCCGACCTGGCAGTGCCGTAATCCGTCTGAACTTTCCCACGTGCTGGCCAATCTTCCAGAACTGGTGGTCAAGGAAACCCAGGGCTCCGGCGGTTACGGAATGCTGGTGGGGCCGGCGGCGACGGCGGCGGAAATCGAAGCCTTCCGTGCGCGGATCATCGCCAAGCCCCATGCCTATATCGCACAACCCACGCTGTCGCTGTCGACCTGTCCGACCTTTGTCGAAAACGGTATTGCGCCACGCCACATCGACTTGCGGCCGTTTGTCCTGTCGGGTCGTGAGACCCGGGTGGTGCCCGGCGGCTTGACCCGTGTCGCCCTGCGCGAAGGTTCCCTGGTGGTCAACTCCTCCCAGGGTGGTGGAACCAAGGACACCTGGGTGGTCGAGGATTAAAGGAAGCCTGCCATGTTAAGTAGAACTGCCTCGGATCTGTATTGGATGTCGCGTTACCTGGAGCGGGCGGAAAACCTCGCCCGGATGCTCGACATCAGTTATTCGCTGTCGCTGATGCCGCAAGACGGCCGTGGCGACGGTTTGCACGAATTGGCCATGCCGCTGTTGATCACCGGCACCCTGGACGATTACCTGGAGCGCCATGGCGAACTGCATGCCGAACGGTTGCTGCATTTTTTCGCCCTGGATGCGGCCAACCCGGCGAGCATCTACAGCTGCCTCGGCGCCGCACGGGCCAGCGCCCATGCGGTGCGCGGGCGCATCACCGCCGACATGTGGGAAAACATCAACGCCACCTGGCTGGAGATTCGCGGCATCGCCGAACAGGGCCTCAGTCGCTACGGCATGAGCCGTTTCTGCGAGTGGATCAAGGAACGTTCCCACCTGTTCCGGGGCGCGTCTTACGGCACCATCATGCGTAACGATGCGTTTCGCTTCATTCGTCTGGGGACCTTCATCGAACGGGCGGACAACACCTTGCGCCTGCTCGATGCCCGCTACGAAATGGCCGGCGACCAGGCCGAAGCGGTCAGCGATGGCACCGCTCACGCGTATTACCAGTGGAGCGCGTTGTTGCGGGCGTTGTCATCGTTCGAGGCCTACACGGAAATCTACCGTGACGCCCCTGGCGCCCGCCATGTTGCCGAATTGCTGTTGCTGCGCGCCGACGTACCGCGTTCTCTGCGCGCCTGCACCGAAGAAATCGACCAGATCCTCGCGCAATTGCCGGGGGCCAACGGTCGTCCGGCGCAGCGCCTGGCGGCAGAAATGGACGCGCGCCTGCGCTACACCGGCATCCATGAAATTCTCGAAGAAGGCCTGCACGCCTGGCTGACCGAGTTCATCCCGCTGGTGCGCCAGTTGGGTAACGCGATTCACAGTTCTTATCTGGAGGCCGCATGAGACTTTCCATTAGCCACGAGACCACCTATCACTACGAAGACAAGGTGCGGGCGAGCATCCAGTACCTGCGGCTGACGCCCCACGACAGCGAGCGCCAGCACGTGCTCAGTTGGCAGCTCGACCTGCCGCGTCCGGTGCGGGCGCAACTCGATCCGTTCGGCAACATCCTGCATGTACTGACCATGGACGAGCCCCACGAGGCGATCATCATCGGTGCCCGCGGCCAGGTCGATATCGATGAATGGCGTGAGGCCGAACACGAAAGCCAGTCGGCATTGCCGTTTCTGCGTTTCACCCGTTTGACTGAAGCCGATGCCGCCCTGCGCGCGTTCGCCGAGAAGGAATGCAAGCAGCGTCGCGATCGCACGGCGTTGATCGATCTGATGCATGGCCTCAACCAACATATGACCTACACGCCGGGTTCCACGGAAGTGGACACCAGCGCGGCCCAGGCCTTTGCCGGACGCTCCGGCGTGTGTCAGGACCATACTCATGCGTTTCTTGCCTGCACCCGCAGCCTGGGCATTCCTGCACGTTATGTGTCGGGCTATCTGTACAGCGAAAGCAGCGAACACCTGGCCAGCCACGCCTGGGCCGAAGCCTGGCTGGATGACGCCTGGTACAGCTTCGACGTGACCAACGAACTGGCCCGGCCGGAACGTCACCTGAAACTGGCGGTGGGCCTGGATTACCTGGATGCCTGCCCGGTACGCGGCATGCGCCGGGGCGGCGGGTGTGAGCAGATGCACGCGAAGGTGCTGGTCTCACCGACGCCAGCGCCGGTGATTTCAGTGCAACAACAGTAGAATCGGGGATACCGCTTCGCGAGCAAGCCCGCTCCCACAGGGGGAACGCATTCCAATGTGGGAGCGGGCTTGCTCGCGAAGACGCCGGTCCATGCAGCACAAGACTCAGGGCTTGATTTTGCGCCCGACCATATGCTGCAAATACCCCACCAGCATCCCCAGATCCCCATCCGGCAACACCTCGGCCGAGAACCCGGGCATCTTCGCCTGCGGCCATTGGCGCAAACTCTGTGGATCGCGAATGTAGCGCTTGAGGAAGTCCGCGCCGAAGTACTCGGTCGGGCCGTATGGAATATTCAGGTCCGGCCCGAACTGCGCATCCCCGGCGCCATTGAGTCGATGGCACGCCAGGCAGTTCTTCTGGAACAACGCAAAACCCTGGTTCACCGGATCATCGGCCTTCAAGGACGGATCGGGCAGCAGGGCAGGGAAGCGCTCGGCCACGGGCGCCAGGCGCTTGATGCTCGCGACCTGGAACGGCCATTGCTCGGGGCTGATGTTGCCGGCCTGCGGATCGGTCCAGACCAGGTAGAACGGCCCGGCACCCGGCTTGCCTTCCGCTAGCGCCGGCCACGGTTTGGCCGGGTCTTCAATTGCCAGCCAGGCCCGTGCCCCTTGGGTATTGAGCAACGGCGCGGCGGCCATCTCGGCGGCAAAGCCATCCAGGGCCACGGCTTGCAGGTGGTCGTCAGGCTTGATGCCGGTCAGCAGGGCGGACAGAGGCACGGCGCGGTAGCTCATGTCCCGTTTGTAGGAAACGTCGTTGCTGATGTTGAGGGTTTGCACCTGGGGATGCTTGAGCAATTCCTCCGTCTGCCAGGTGCGACTGTTCGCGCCCAGCTCCAGATTCAGCTGTGCGGCATAAAGGGGCGAGCCGAACAGCAGGGCCCCGAGCAGAATGAGCATTTTCAAAGTGATTGCCGTCCTTGTCGTGGAAGTGCCATGAAGGGTGGCACAGCCACGCTGGCCCGGGTAGCGGGCCAGTCACATTTTGATAGTGGCAATTCAAAAACTGTGACGCCGTATCTCTTGGACGCGACTAGCCGATGACCTTGGTCAGGTTCGGCAGTATCAACAACAGCGTGGTGGCAAAAAGGATGAGCCCGGCTTGACGTACTTTCGATTGTTTGAACATGGCTTGACCGCCTTTATTGTTATTTCCTGATGCCTGCCTGCATAGCTCCATGATGGCAGCGCGTTGCACTTCCTGTAGTGACGAGCGCCTCGGCAAAACCCGACGACAACTTCGTACAAGTTCACCTTAGAGCCCGCGCTGCGCTTGGTTTAGATCCATTTCATATGGTGAGGTTGCGATTTGCTTTAAAAAAGGCATGAGGCCTATTGCCAGCTTCTTTGCCGCCCTTTGGCTAGACAGCTTGGTGTCCTGAATCGGTTAATCCGCTCGTTCACGACCGTCCGTCTGAGCGTGTGCGTCAACATCTGTGAGCGCTGCGGTCATTGAATCAAACGTGGCTCGGGCCAAGAGTGGGCGCTCTGCCTTTACTCTCCTGCACTGCGGTTCGAGGACGTCATGACCCAAGCATTGATTTTCGACGCATTACGCACACCCCGTGGCAAAGGCAAGGCCGACGGCGCCTTGCACAGTGTCAAACCGGTGAACCTGGTGGCCGGTTTGCTCAGCGCGCTGCAGCAGCGCACGGCGCTGGACACCAGCCAGGTCGATGACGTGGTGCTCGGCTGCGTGACACCGATTGGCGATCAAGGTTCTGACATCGCCAAGACCGCCGCCCAGGTGGCCGATTGGGATGTCAGTGTGGCGGGGGTACAAATCAACCGTTTCTGCGCTTCGGGGCTGGAGGCGGTCAACCTCGGCGCAATGAAAGTGCGTTCCGGTTTCGAGGATCTGGTGGTGGTCGGTGGTGTCGAGTCGATGTCACGGGTGCCGATGGGCAGCGATGGCGGCGCCTGGGCGCTGGACCCGGCGACCAACCTGCACAGCCATTTCACTCCGCAAGGGGTCGGTGCCGACCTGATCGCCACCCTTGAAGGCTTCAGCCGTCACGACGTCGATGCCTACGCCCTGCATTCCCAGCAGAAGGCAGCGCGGGCGCGGGCCGACGGTTCGTTCAACAAGTCGCTGGTGCCGGTGCAGGACCAGAACGGCATCATCCTGCTCGATCATGATGAGTTCATCCGCGCTGAATCGACCCTGGAAGGCCTGGGCAAGCTCAAGCCGAGTTTCGAGATGATGGGGCAGATGGGGTTCGATGCCACCGCGCTGCGGGTCTACAGCCATGTCGAACGGATCAATCATGTTCACACCCCCGGCAACAGCTCCGGGATTGTCGATGGCGCGGCGCTGATGCTTATCGGCTCCGAAGCCAAGGGCCGGGAGCTGGGGCTGCAGCCCCGGGCGCGGATTGTCGCCACGGCGGTCACCAGTACCGACCCGACCATCATGCTCACCGGCCCCGCGCCGGCGACCCGCAAGGCGTTGGCCAAGGCCGGGCTGCGGGTCGAAGACATCGACCTGTTCGAGGTCAACGAGGCGTTCGCTTCGGTGGTGTTGAAATTCATCAAGGACATGGCGGTCGACCCGGACAAGGTCAATGTCAACGGCGGTTCCATCGCCATGGGCCACCCGCTGGGCGCCACCGGTTGCGCCATCCTCGGCACACTGCTGGATGAACTGGAAGCCCGACGCCTGCGTTATGGCCTGGCGACCCTGTGTGTCGGCGGCGGCATGGGCATTGCCACCATCATCGAACGCCTCTGAGCCCGGACTTCAAGGAATCCCGTTATGAGCGAAGCCATTCGTTACGAAAAAGACCAGGACCGCATTGTCGTCCTGACCATCGACCTGCCGGGCCAGAGCGCCAACACCATGAACGCGGTGTACCGCGAGGCCATGGCCGACTGCGTCGCGCGCCTGGTGGGCGACAAGGACAACATCGCCGGTGTGATCATCACGTCAGCCAAGAAAACCTTCTTTGCCGGCGGCGACCTCAATGAATTGATCAAGGTCGGCAAGCCCGAAGCCAAAGCCTTCTACGACATGGTGCTGACCCTCAAGGGGCAGTTGCGCACCCTGGAAACCCTCGGCAAACCGGTGGTTGCAGCGATCAACGGCGCGGCACTCGGCGGCGGCTGGGAGATCTGCCTGGCCTGCCATCACCGGGTGGCGCTGGATAATCCTGCGGTGCAACTCGGCCTGCCGGAAGTCACCCTCGGCCTGCTGCCGGGTGGTGGTGGCGTGGTGCGCATGGTACGCATGCTCGGGATCGAAAAAGCCCTGCCGTACCTGCTGGAAGGCAAGAAGGTGCGGCCGCAACAGGCATTGCAGGCAGGCTTGATCGACGCGTTGGCGACCGACCGCGAAGATCTGCTGGCCAAGGCGCGGGCGTGGGTTCTGGCCAACCCGGTGGCGGTACAACGCTGGGATGTGAAGGGCTATCAGATTCCGGGTGGCACACCGTCGAATCCGAAAGTCGCGCAGATGCTGGCGATTGCCCCGTCTATCCTGCGCAGCAAAACCCAGGGCACGATGCCCGCGCCGGAGAAAATCCTCTGCGCAGCGGTCGAGGGCGCGCAGGTGGATTTCGACACCGCGCACCTGATCGAAACCCGCTACTTCACCGAGCTGACCACCGGCCAGGTCTCGAAAAACCTGATCGGTACATTCTGGTTCCAGCTCAACGAAATCAACGCCGGCGGCTCGCGGCCTCAAGGTTTTGCGCCTTATGTCACCCGCAGGGTCGGCGTGCTCGGCGCCGGGATGATGGGCGCCGGTATCGCGTTTGTCAGCGCGTCCGCGGGTATCGATGTGGTACTCAAGGACATCAACCTTGCCGCAGCCGAGAAGGGCAAGGCGCATTCGGCAGCGCTGCTGGACAAGAAAGTCGCTCGCGGACAAATGAGCATCGAGCAACGTGACGCGGTGCTGGTGCGCATCCAAACCAGCGAAAACGATGCTGACCTGGCCGGTTGCGACCTGATCATCGAGGCGGTGTTCGAGGATCGTGACCTCAAGGCCAAAGTCTCGTTGGCCGCGCAGAAGGTCGTCGGCGCGGACGCGGTAATCGCGTCCAACACCTCGACCTTGCCGATCAGCGGCCTGGCGTGCGCCGTGCCCGACCAGAGCAAGTTCATCGGCCTGCATTTTTTCAGCCCCGTGGAAAAAATGCCGCTGGTGGAAATCATCAAGGGTGCCAACACCAGCGACGAAACCCTGGCCCGCGGATTCGATTACGTCCTGCAAATCAGGAAAACCCCGATTGTGGTCAACGACAGCCGCGGTTTCTTCACGTCGCGGGTGTTCGGCACCTTCACCAACGAAGGCATTGCCATGCTGGGCGAAGGTGTGAACGCGGCGATGATCGAGACTGAAGCACGCAAGGCCGGCATGCCTGTAGGACCGCTGGCGATCTCTGACGAAGTTTCCCTCAGCCTGATGAACCATATCCGCCTGCAAACGGCCAAGGACCTGCAAGCAGAAGGCAAGCCGCTGACAGAACATCCTGCGTTTGCCGTCATCGACTTGCTGCTCAATGAGTTCAAGCGTCCGGGCAAGGCGGCCGGTGGCGGTTTCTACGAGTATCCGCTGGGCGGCCAGAAACGCCTGTGGCCTGAGTTGAAAAAGCGCTTCGAGAAAGCCGACGGGCAGATTTCACCAGTGGATGTGCGTGATCGCCTGCTGTTCGTGCAAGCCATCGAAACCGTGCGTTGTGTAGAGGAGGGCGTGTTGACCTCGACGGCGGACGCCAACGTCGGCTCGATCTTCGGCATCGGTTTCGCCGCCTGGACCGGCGGTGCACTGCAGTTCATCAACCAGTACGGCGTACAGGACTTTGTCGCCCGCGCCCAGTACCTGGCCAAGCAATATGGCGAACGGTTCGCGCCGCCTGCACTGCTCCTGGAAAAAGCGGCGAAAGGGGAGGCCTTCTAAGGGCGCGATGACACATTTCGGGGCTTGCCTTGTCACAGTGTTTCGAGGCAGGCTCTGGGGTGTGCATTATTCCCATCACGTGTCAGGTATTTTTTATGTCGTTACGCATCTGCATTCTGGAAACCGACCACCTGCGTCCGGAATTGGTTGACCAATATCAGGGCTACGGGCAGATGTTCAAACACCTGTTTTCGCAGCAGCCGATTGCCGCCGAGTTCACTGTCTACAACGTGGTGCAGGGTGAATACCCAAGCGACGACCTGACATTCGACGCCTACCTGGTGACGGGCAGCAAGGCCGACTCCTTCGGCACCGACCCGTGGATCGAAACCCTCAAGAAGTACCTGTTGACCCGCTACGAGCGTGGCGACAAGTTGCTCGGCGTCTGCTTCGGTCATCAGTTGCTGGCATTGCTGCTCGGTGGCAAGAGCGAGCGTGCGACCCAGGGGTGGGGTGTCGGCACCCACAACTACAAACTGGCCGCCAAGGCTCCATGGATGAGTCCTGTACGCGAGGAACTGACACTGCTGATCAGCCACCAGGATCAGGTCACGTCGCTGCCGGAAAACGCCACGGTCATCGCCTCCAGCGATTTCTGCCCCTATGCCGCCTATCACATCAACGACCAGGTGCTGTGCTTCCAGGGGCATCCGGAATTCATCCACGACTACTCCCGCGCCCTGCTGGAGATTCGTCAGGATGCGCTGGGCCAGCAGATCTACTCCAAAGGCATTGCGAGCCTGGAGCAGGAGCACCACGGCACTACGGTTGCAGAGTGGATGATGCGGTTTGTCGCGCACAAGCCGGCGGCTGTTTAAAACCTGAATGCTTCGCGAGCAAGTCGGATCGCCGCACCGCCGCTCCCACATTGAAATGCGATCAACATGTGGGAGCGGGCTTGCTCGCGAAGGTCGTGAACGATAACGCGCCAAACCTGACAGCCCGCGGTGCTCTCAGGTTTTTCGCGAGCGAGCTCGCTCCTACAGCCACCCCGATTTCTTGAAACTCGCCCACAACCCCACGCAGCCCACCGTAATAAACCCCAGCACCCCGAAATAGCCGTAGTGCCAGCCCAACTCAGGCATATTCTGGAAGTTCATCCCGTAAATGCCCGCCACCGCCGTCGGAAAGGCCAGAATCGCCGCCCAGGCCGCAAACTTGCGTTGCACCACGCTCTGACGAGAGGCCTCCAGCAGCACTCCGACCTCAATTGTCTGGCTGGCAATATCCGCCAGGGTCGTGAGGTCTTCCATCTGCCGCGTTACATGGATCTGCACATCGCGAAAGTACGGACGCATGTTCTTGTCGATGAACGGGAAGCTCAGCTTTTGCAGTTCCTCGCCAATCTCCACCATCGGCGCCGCGTAACGACGCAGGCGCAATACATCCCGACGCAAGCCATGAAGTTTCTGAATGTCGTGCTCATTCAGCGCACTGCAAAGTACGTTGCGTTCCAGCTCATCGATTTCAGCATGAATGGCTTCACCCATTGGCTGGTAGTTTTCGATGACGAAGTCGAGGATGGCGTAAAGTACGAAATCTTCTCCGTGCTCCAGCAGAATCGGACGTGCCTCACAGCGCTGTCGGACATAGGCGTAGGAAGCCGAATGGCCGTTGCGTGCGGTAATGATGTAACCCTTGCCCGCAAATATATGTGTTTCGATGAACTCGAGTTTGCCTTCATTGCGAATCGGCGAGTACGTAACGATGAACAGTGCATCGCCGAAGGTTTCCAGCTTCGGCCGGCTGTGTTTTTCCAGGGCGTCTTCAATGGCCAGCTCGTGCAGGTTGAACTGGCGTTGCAGGTTGTAGAGTTCCTCGGCGTTCGGCTCCTCGAGGCCGATCCAGACAAAGTGCCCGGGTTTTGCCGCCCAGGCTGCACCTTCGTCGAGGGTGATATTGGTGACTTTCTTACCGGCGCTATAAACCGCAGCAGCAACAACTCTACCCATGATGGTGATTCACTTCTTCTTGGCAGCTTTCAATTGGCAACAAATGCAATGGCAGTGTCGATCAGCTTAGCCTCGCAAGGGTTTGAGAGTCAGTTAAATCTGCCGAGTTCGCCGGTAAAGTCTCGCAGGCAAAAGAAAACCCGCACCAGGCGGGTTTTCTTGTTCAGGCGGCTTGCAGTTGCCGGTCCATCGACTCGATGCATTCACGCATCTGCTCGCGGCACTGGGCAATCAGCAGGGGCATGTCGTCCAGGCTCAATCCGGCGGTGGGAATCGCCGGCAACGAGCGAATCAGGATCTTCCCGCTGCGCCAGCGGTTCAATCGCATGTGTTTGACGTAACTGCTGACACACACCGGCACGATGGGTACCCCGGCGGCAATGGCCATCTGGAAGGCGCCTTTCTTGAAGGGCAGCAACTCTTCGCCCAGGTTGCGCGTGCCTTCCGGGAACACCCAGATCGAGGTGTCTTTGTTTTGCAGGGTGTGGGTGGTGGTCAACATCGACTGCCGCGCCTTGTGCGCATTGCCGCGGTCGATCAGCACATTGCCGGCCAGCCAGAACAGCTGCCCGAACAGTGGCACCCATTTCAGGCTCTTTTTGCCGATGCACACGGTACGGCGGGGCACCACGTTGCCAAACACGAACAGGTCGTAGTTGGACTGATGATTGGCGACGATCACGCAGCTGTCAGGTTTATCCATCAACGGCCCGACTTCCGCCTTCACCCGCAAACGCAAAATACACATGGCTGGCCACGCATACAGGCGTGCGCACAGGCGGCTGTTGTCCGGGTTGAAAGGGCGGCACAGGCCGAGGATTACACCCAGCACACCTGCCACGATAAAATGCAGGCCCATCAATGACATACGGAACAAAAACAGCATTTACAGGCCCCACCGGGACAAAAGGTGGCGCAGTGTACGGATGTGCACTGTTTTCGGCAATTGCTGCCAGAGTAGTGAGCGATAGCCGATGTTTGTGCTGATGTTTCCGACTAATGGGTCAGGCACGGTCTAGAGCCATCACAGATGTTTAACCAGGACAGGTACGAAAAAGCCCGACGCGACGGTCGGGCTTTTCGTTGCAGCAGATCCGGGCTTAACCCAAATGCTCCTGGTCCTGGATGATCGCGTTGTCCAGGGCCTCCAACAGTGCTTTGCGCACTTTCAACTTGGTGTTCTTGTGCGCGGTCATGTTGATCTTCTTCAACTGACGAGCCGCCGCCAGTGCCGTGACTTGCAGTTCTTCCGCCGACACCACGACATCCAGGAAACCGGCAGCCACGGCGCCTTGTGGATTGAACATCTCACCGTTGACCACCGAGCGCTGAAGCGCCACTTTGTTCAGGCGGTCACGGGCGATTTCGATGCCCGCGTGGTGCATGGTCATGCCGATCTGCACTTCGTTCAGGCCAATGCTGAACGGACCGTCTACGCCGATGCGATAGTCGGCCGACAACAGCAGGAACGCACCCTTGGCCACCGCATGCCCCGGGCACGCCACGATCACCGGGAAGGGGTGCGACAGCAGGCGGCGGGCCAGGGTCGAGCCGGAGGTCACTAGTGCCACGGCTTCTCTAGGACCCGCCGTCATCACCTTCAAGTCATAACCGCCAGAGAGAATGCCCGGCTGCCCGGTAATGATCACCACCGCACGATCAGTCACTGCCCGATCCAGCGCAGCGTTGAACTCGGCAATCACATCCGGGGAGATGGCATTGACCTTGCCATTGCTCAAGGTCAGGGTCGCGATACCGTCTTCGAGATGGTAGGAAATCAACTCACTCATGACGCTATTCCTTTCAATAAAGTTGGGCAGACGTTACCCACCGCCGCTGGCCAGGTAAAGCGCCGTGACTGACCCGCCAGTCACCCTTTGCCCGCCCGCCAGGCGCAGCCCGCCGCGCCTGCTGCGCATTCCCCTCTATATAGAGGAGGGCACGAAGCCGGAGATTGGCCGGTTTGCCATGGCCCGGAGGGAGCGCAAACGCTGAATCGCGTTAACCGCATGAAAATTCTGAAAAAAATGTTTGCCATCGGAAAAGCTTTCGACTACATTAGCGCGCCTCGACAGACAGAACATGTTTGAAGAGATACGGTGAAGTGTCCGAGTGGCTTAAGGAGCACGCCTGGAAAGTGTGTATACAGGAAACTGTATCGAGAGTTCGAATCTCTCCTTCACCGCCACATTCTGAAAACCCCCGCAAGCTTACGGTTTGCGGGGGTTTTTCTTTTTCAGTTGTGCCAATCAATACATCCCGCCACTTACCGAGTCTCCACTACGTCAGCTCAAACCGCTCTTGCGCATAGTCCTTACCTGCCAGGGTAAGTTCAAAAATGGTGGCGCCGAACGTACCCCGAGTCACTTTTTGATTCACAAGACGTTTAGCCTGGAGTTGCTTCAGACCCTCTTCAACTTCCAGCTTGCTGAGTGAGACCAGTTTGCAAATCGAGTCCAGGTTTGCAACTTTTCTGAAGTTTGCGTGATAGGCCAACGCTTCCATCAGCAGCGTTTGGTTATCTGTCAGCTGTGGAAACTGTGGGTTGTTCTTTTTGTAAATTTTTCGCTCTATCTCATGTAGCTCACTGTAGGCTCCGTCGTTGCTGCGGTAGTAGTAAATCACTAAGGTCAGTGTGCTGACGAACGCCCCGATAATCATCAGCAGCGACCAGTTCGGCATTGGCGTTTCCAGTTGAAGCCAGCTCCATGTGCGTAGCAGCCAGCCCTTGATCTCTGCCAACAACGTCAGCTCGAAGTAAGTGTCGAGCAGCTTTGTGGCAATGATCAGGGCAATAAGGAAGCCTGCAGCCGAGTAGGCCATAGCCTTGCAAGTGAACGGGGAATGATTGCCTTCTGCCGCCATGCTGATGGTCTCCAGCGCAGGGAACCGATGTTTCAGCATAGCAGCAGGGCACTCTGGCATTGGCCGCGCAAGCAGTGAACAGGGTGAGCTGGCTGTTAGACTGTCTGGATTCTTCGAATTCTTCGAATGGAATCGACATCATGCTCCATCCTCCGCAAGTGTTCGTGTTGCCGCCAGGTTCAAAGCGACTGTGACGATAGTCATCGTCCGTTACGCATCACACCCGGTGGGCAGCAACTCGGCGAATGATCCCGTGACTTTGCCGGCGTTTGATGCGCTGGCCGAATATCTGAACAGGAATAAACAGCAATGATCACCACCACAACCCACTCCATTGAAGGCCGGCAAATTACCGCCTACCTGGACATCGTCAGTGCCGAGTCAGTGCAAGGGATCAACGTTGTTCGTGATGTATTTGCCGGGATGCGCGACTTTTTCGGTGGGCGCTCCCAGACGCTGGAGCGAGCGTTGAAGGAAGCACGCATTCAGGCCACCGATGAGATCAAGGAGCGGGCACGGGCGCTTCAGGCGGACGCGGTGGTGGGGCTTGACTATGAGATCAGCATGCCGGCCGGCAGGGGCGGGATGGTCGTCGTGTTTGTGACCGGGACAGCGGTCAAGTTGCGATGAGGGATCGCAGCCATTCGTCGGTCACATGAAAATTCGAACGGAAAGTCCATTAGTGACCGGCTAGTCTGAAAAGCCTTGGCGGTCGATATTTTTCAGGCAAAGGGCTTGCCGGTGTCGACCGTGCTCTTTGAAAGGGGTGAAGAGATGGCTGATCCGTATATCGAGGACGATGGCGCAGAATTTCCGATCAACAATTGCGTACAGTGTGGACAGACCCAGTATGTGGCCAGTTTCGGCGAAGACCAGACAGAGGTCGACAAGATCAAGACCAGGGCGTGCCGGGTCCTGAAGGGCAAGTTCCTGCCCAAGGTGACAGCACCGGTCAGGAAATAGGCGAACACAGGCAGACCCCGTCATTGAACGGGGTTTTTCATGTCTGAAAGGGTTTCATGACAAGTTTTTTAAAGTGGAGCTCTTTCACAAACTTTTCACAGCACGCTCCGTAGTCTCGACTCATCCGTTAGAAAGCAACACCTGGCCCGTTTCCCCAGCGGGCTTTTTTTTGCCCGTCGTAAAACCTTTTTCAAAATTGCTGTCCAACCGTCGCCAATCGCGAAGTTGGACCGGCGTGCTGGACTCTATCCGCGCAAAAGCATTCAATCTCGCCTCCTTTTTGTGTACCCCTATTTTTTGAGGTTTTTGTCATGCGTTTAACACTGCCTGCTCTGGTTCTGGGGCTTCTGGTTGCTCAAGGTGCAATGGCCGGTGACGGTACTGCCGCGCTGGGTGGTGGCTTGGGCGGCGCATTGGGTAATGTGGTTGGCCAGAAGATGGGCGGCAGCACTGGCGCAGTGATCGGTGCGGGCGTTGCTGGCGCGGCGGGCAGCGCAGTTGCCGCCAAAAAAGGTCATCGCACCAGCGCTGCCATCGGTGGCGGTGTCGGCGCAGCCGGTGGTTCGGTGATTGGTAAAAGCCTGGGTGGCAGTTCCGGTGCCACCATCGGCGCCGGCCTGGGCGGTGCATTGGGCGGCGGCGTTGGCAGCAACCTGGCCAACGGTCACAAGCGTCATTGATGCTGATCCAGATGTGAAAAAGCCCGGTTTGATGCCGGGCTTTTTCATATATGAACGATTCCCGCCGCAACGGCTCAAATCTTCCATACCCCTGAAGAATGCGAGGCGTGCCATGAACCCGAAAACCGACGGCAAACAGAACGCAAGCCCGATGACTCGACGATTGATGTTGCCTGCGATTATTTTTGGATTACTGCTCTCCCAGGTGGCGCTGGCAGGCGGTAACGGAGATGCCGCGGTGGGCGGTGGTCTTGGTGGGGTGCTGGGCAACGTAGTCGGTGGCCAGGTGGGTGGCAGTACTGGCGCAGCGATTGGTGCGGGTGTCGGCGGGGCGGCCGGCAGTGCTGTTGCCGCGCCCAAGCACAATCGCACCGAAGCGGCGGTAGGCGGTGGTTTGGGCGCGGCGGGCGGATCGGTGCTCGGCAACAGTCTTGGCGGTTCGACCGGATCGGCCATCGGTGCCGGTCTTGGCGGTGCAGCCGGCGGTGCGATCGGCAATGATCTGGGGGATGACAGTGGCCATTCCCATTCCGGTGGCGGACATAAACACTCGAACAAGCACCACAAAAAGCATCACTGATTGAGTGAGGCAAACCATGACTCTGGAATCCGAAGGCGCGGAAGACAAAGACCCAAGTGGCCAGCCATCCATCAACGATCCCGGAAATGAAGATCCGGGATCGCTGATGGATGATGCGACGGTGCCACTTAACGATGCTGATGACGCAGGTGATGTGGGAAATATCGAGTTTGATGATGAGGAAGAGGACGAAGACTGATTGAGTCCTGTTGCCGAATCAACCGATCGTCTACCGGGTCGAACGCGTCCATCGCGCAACCCTCGATATGTCATGACCTGTGCTTGAGGTCAGATGAGAGGTGCGATATGAACACTGATCCAAAGGCCTTCGACGTTGATGAAACGCCGGAGTATCCGCTGCCGTCACCTACCGATTCCTTGAGCCGCGACCAACGGCCGCCGGACGACGATGCCGGCGTGGAACAAGTGCCGAGCGACGAGAGCGACGAGAATGTCGAGGCAGATCCGCGCGATCGGGGCGATGCAGGTACCGATGGCTCGGGAGATCCGGCTACTTCGAAGCGGCGGTGAGGAAATCCGGGGCTTGAATGCTTCCTGAGCGAATCGATCCGAGGGGGGCGCCCGATCCCAGCGGATCCACCCACCCCGTCGGGTTGCGGGTGTACCGATACGGGTTCAACCCACCGCCCGACCTGAGCGGATCCGGTGTCAGGAAACGACCGAAGTCCGGATGGTAATAGCGATGTCGGTTGTAGTGCAGGCCACTCTCAGTGTCGAAGTAATGTCCCTGAAACCTTAAGGGTTGTTCGAGCCGTTCGCGGCTCGATGCTCGGAGTTTGCCGTGGGCGCTGTATTGGGCCGACCAGACAATCGCACCGCCGTGGCCGGTCAGTTCCTGCGGGGTGCCGAGGTGGTCGAGTTGAAAGTAGTATGGGCAGGCGTGTGCCCGGCCTTTGCCGTCGAGCAGCGCCAGCGGGCGGAAGCTACCGGGCTCGCCGGGCTCGCTGCGTTCGTAGAGGTAGCTGCGGTAGTGCCGGGGGCCGCTTTCGGCGATCAGCCGGTCGTCTTGCCAGAAGTATTGTGTGGTGTAGCCATCAACCGTTTTTTGGATGCGCCGGCCGAAAGCGTCGTAGTGATAGCTGACACTTTCACCGTCCGGGGAACTGACGCTGATCAGTTGGTGCTGGCTGTCGTAAGAGTATTCGGTGACCTGGGGCGGCAGGCCGCGGCGTTCGCGGATCAGATTGCCGAAGGCGTCGTAGTCGTAGCAGCTGTCGTCACTGCGCTGCAGGCGGTAGCCCTGAAAAACATATGGGCCGGGACGCCCTTGGATCAGCAGGTTGCCGGCCGGGTCGTGGTTGAAGTGCTCTGCGCACCGGTCGCAGGCGTGACGTACGCCGGTCAGACGGTCGAGTGCATCGTATTGATAGTGGCGTGAACCGTGGCGGCTGTCGGTAACCTTCAAGAGATTGCCCTTGGCGCTGTAGGCATACTCGCGGCGGTACTGCGGCCGTTGTTTTTGGCTGACGACATGGGCCTGTAAACGGCCTTGCGCGTCGTAGGCGTACTCGCTGAGCAGAAGGCCTTGTTGCCGCTGCTGTTCGCGTCCGCCGACAAAACGATGGCGGGTCAGGGGTGTGCCGTTGAGGTCGATGGCCGTGAGGGCGCCTCCCTTGGCGTGGTGGTAGACGAGGATACAGGCGTCCGGCAGGCGCAGGCTCTTGAGCCGACCGCAGACGTCGTAGTCGTAACGCAGGGTGCCCCAGCCCTGATGCTCGGTGATCAATCGGTCCTGAAGGTCGTATTCGAACTGCAACGGAGAATCCTGGCCGTCATCGACGCAGACCAGTCGCCCGAGCGTGTCGTAGCGGTACTCGACCCTGACCCCATCGGGCAAGGTTTTCACCCGTAACCGCCCGGCGCTGTCACGCTGATAGCCGGTAACCAGCTGCGAACCGTCGTCGCCAAACTCGGTTTTCTTCAGCAATTGGCCATTGAGGTCGTAGCAGTAAGTGGTACGACGCCCATCGAAGGCGGTTTCCTGTCGGATCAATCCTCCCGGGGTGTAGTCCAGACGGTAAGTGTCGCCCACCTCGTTTTCGATCTCGGTCAGCAGCAATTGCGCATGGTCGTAGCGGT
The DNA here is from genome assembly GCF_019219225.1 of Pseudomonas sp. PDM32. Lineage (NCBI taxonomy): Bacteria > Pseudomonadati > Pseudomonadota > Gammaproteobacteria > Pseudomonadales > Pseudomonadaceae > Pseudomonas > Pseudomonas sp. PDM32. Next base: position 337,886 of record NZ_JAHUWE010000002.1, on the reverse strand, counting down.
ACTTCAGCGCGCAGCCGTCGGGGTTGGTCCGACGGCTGATCAAGTGCAGGTCGTCGGCGTATTCGTAACGGGTTACCCGTCCCAGTTCGTCGGTCTCGGCGGTGACCCGGCCGTAGGCGTTGTAGCGCCAGGCACGGCAGGCACCCATGGGCAGCGTGGTCCGGCTCAGTCGACCGACGGCATCCCACTCATAACGGGTGATGGCACCGTGTTCGTCCTGCCCGGTAATCCGCCGCCCCAGCGCATCGTAGGAAAACATGCGCTGGGAGCCATCGGGCAAGGTTTCTTCCAGCAACTGTCCCAGGACGTTCCAGGCAAACCGGTGAATGCTCCGGTCTGGAAACCGGATCGTCAGCAAGCGCCCCAGCGAGTCGTAGGAATAGTGGGTGATCTGTCCATCGGGATCGGTGACGGCCGTGATGTCTCCCTGGGCATTGCGCTGGTAACTCCACGTCCCCCGACCGCGGGTGCGGGCGTGCAGGAAACCGTGGCGATACTTGTAGGACGTGGGCGCCTCATCCGGCGCATGCACCGCGATCAGTCGCCCGGCTTCGTCATAATGGTATTGGGTGACGGTGCCGAGGGCGTCCTGCTCGAAGATCAATCGGCCCAGATTGTCGTAGGCCTTGTGCTGCTCGCCGCCGTCCAGCCCGATGTGGCGCACCAATCGTGCGTATGGGTCATGAACGTAAACCTCCTGGCTGCCGTCGGCGTTGTTCACCGTCACGGTGCCTTGATCGTCCCAGACGTAACGCGCCTCCATCTGCGCAAACGAGGCCCAATGATGGATGCAGCGGGCGGTCTTGCCGGAGCGTTCCCACGCCCAGAAGACACTCGCGCCGCCCGCCAGTTGCCGTTGCAGGATCACGTGCTGCTCGTCGTAGTCATAACGCTCGCTGTCACCCACGGCGTTGGTCGCCTCGACCAGACGCTGGCGGGCGTCGTAGCGGTAACTGGCCAGTGTCTGTTCGGTGCGCCAGGTGTGCGCCTCGGGCCCGCAGCGCTGAAACACCTGATAGTCGACGGCCACCAGATGCTTGAGGTTATAACGCAACAGCAAGGCACGGTCGGCGCCGTTGTCCAGGCGCTGAATCCGCTCAAGGCCGTCTCGCTGCACCGTCAGGCGGTTGTCGTAGGCGTCGCTGATCACGGTCAGTCGGCCGTCGCGGAAATGAAAAAAACGCGCCACGTCGCCGGCCTGGGCGAGGATCAGTTCGCCCGATTCGTCGCCGAGGTAAATCGCCGCCCGCGACAGTCTGTTACGGATCAACGGGCGCGCCGTCGTCGGCCATGGAAATGGCGTGCGTCGGTTTTCGGCGTCGATCCACAGCACCTGCTCGCCGTGGAATTCCAGATGCTGGCACAGCGAGTGCCGCCAGCCGAAACCGAGCCCGCTGTCGAGTTCGACGGCACGGGTGCGATAGAAGCGGGTGAAGTCGAACGGCAAGATCCCGTCGAGGGTGCCGTCCGTGAGGGTCAGTGATACTTCACCGGTGACCATCGAAACCGGGCCGTTTTGGGGGGCGGTGCGCTCGATGCTATTGATACTGGCGGCGAACTTGTGCGCTTGTATCAGGGGGCCGCTGGCGGGACATGCCAATACCTTTTGGGGATCGAACATCTGCAGACTTTCGCTTGGCGGAATGTAGGACGTGAGACTCTGCGGAGGATCTTCAACGAAAGAAGTCGGGAAAGTTGGCGTTTGATGTAGGGCAAATCGCTAAATCACGAGAGCCATTCGGCGTGGATCGGGATTTCATCGTTGCTCTGAGACAGCCGCGCTCGTTATGCTGCTGAATCCTTTAATCCATTCGGGGGCGGGCCTCACCTGCGCCGCCCGGGATGCCTTGGAAAACGGATCAGATGCGATGAATGCACCGCTCAAAACATTCGGCCCGATCAAGGCCGTGATTTTCGATATGGACGGCTTGCTGCTGGACACAGAGGGCATCTACACCGAAGTCACGTCCATCATTGCCGCGCGTTACGGCCGAACGTTCGACTGGAGCATCAAGCAGAACATCATTGGCCGGGGCGCTGGGGATCTGGCGCGCTATGTGGTTGAAGCGCTCGACCTGCCGATTACCGCCGAAGAGTTTCTGGTGATCCGCGAGCCGCTGATGCGCGAGCGTTTTCCTACGGCACAGGCGATGCCTGGCGCACAGGAACTGGTACGGCATCTGAAGGCCAACAACATTCCCATTGCCGTGGGCACCAGTTCATCGAGCCAGTCGTTCGGTCAGAAAACCACCCTGCACCGCGACTGGTTCACCTTGTTCGACTTCATTGTCACCGCCGATGACCCCGAGGTGGGGGCGGCCAAGCCGGCACCGGATATCTTCCTGACGGCAGCGCGGCGTCTGGGCGTCGCGCCCGAGGATTGCTTGGTGTTCGAGGATTCGCCCTTTGGTGTCACCGCAGCGAAAGCGGCGGGGATGACGGCGATTGCAATTCCGGATGCGGCAATGGCCGACGCCAGGTACGCACACGCCGATGGCATTCTTCGTACGTTGAAGGCGTTTGAGCCGGACGCCTTTGGTTTGCCTGCGCTTGAGTGGGTCTGACAAAAAGAAAGTGTGGGAGCGGGCTTGCTCGCGAAGGCGGTGAATCAGACGACATTAATGTTGCCTGACACACCGCCTTCGTCGGATCGCCGCCCGGAGCAAGCCCGCTCCCACATTTTGCTTTGCGTTCAACGCATCAGGCGCCGAAGCCACCGTCGATGGTCAGGCTGGCCCCGGTGATGTAGCCGGCTTCCGGGCTGACGAGGTAGGCGACGAAGCTGGCGATCTCTTCGGCCTTGCCGTACCGGCCCACGGCCATCAACGGGATCAGGCTTTCCGCAAAGTCACCTTCGGCCGGGTTCATGTCGGTGTCGACCGGACCCGGTTGCACGTTATTGATGGTGATGCCTTGCGGGCCGAGGTCACGGGCCAGGCCTTTGGTCAGCCCGACCAGTGCCGACTTGCTCATGGCGTACGGGCCGCCACCGGCAAAGGGCATGCGATCGGCGTTGGTGCTGCCGATGTTGATGATGCGACCGCCTTCGGTCATATGTTTGGCGGCGGCCTGGGTAGCAATGAACACGCTGCGTACGTTGATGGCCAGGGTCTGGTCGAAGTCTTCGAGTTTGAACTCGGCCAGCGGTGCGACGGCCAGTACACCTGCATTGTTGACCAGGATATCCAGGCGACCGAAGGCCTCCACCGTGGCGGACACGGCGCCGCGGATTGCGTCGGCGTCGGCGCTGTCGGCCTTGATGGCCAGGGCCTTGCCGCCCTTGGCGGTGATGCTGTGTTGCAACTCTTCAGCCTTGGCTGTCGAGCTGACATAAGTGAAGGCAACGGTCGCGCCTTCAGCGGCCAGGCGCTTGACGATGGCTGCACCGATACCGCGGGAACCACCTTGAATCAATGCCACTTTGCCGCTGAGGTTCTGAGTAGTCATGTCGATCTCCAAGTCCCGAGGCGAGATGTCCCGGTTGATGGAGCCTAGTATCAGTTCTGGATTACGTGTCGTGTAGACCATAGTTGCGATAGTCTGTGTAAACCAAAAGTTTATAGTGGCGCCTATGGAAACCTTCAGCAGTATCGAATGCTTTGTGCGTAGCGCCGAGGTCGGCAGCTTCGCCGAAGCGGCGCGACGCTTGAGCCTGACACCGGCGGCGGTGGGCAAGAGCGTTGCCAAGCTTGAGGCGCGCCTGGGCGTCAGATTGTTTCAGCGCAGCACGCGCAGACTGACGCTGACCGAGGCCGGTCAGTTGTTTCTCGGCGAAGTCAGCACCAGCCTGCACACCATCCAGAATGCCGTCGCCAACCTCGCCAGCGCCGGTGGGCAGCCTGCGGGTACATTGAAGGTCAGCATGGGGACGGTGTTCGGTTGCCTGTACATAGTGCCGATGCTCGGCGAGTTTCTGCGGCAATTCCCGGCGATCAACCCGGACTGGCACTTCGACAACCGCCAGGTCGATCTGATCGGGCAGGGGTTCGACGCGGCCATCGGCGGCGGCTTCGAATTACCCCAGGGCGTAGTCGCGCGCAAGCTGAGTCCGGCGCATCGGGTATTGGTGGCTTCGCCGGATTACCTGGCGACACATGCGTCAATCATCGAACCGGACGAACTCAAGCACCACGACGGGATCCTGATCCGCTCGCCACAAACCGGTCGCGTGCGCTCCTGGCAGTTGACCCATCGCAATCAGCAACACAGCCCGTTGACGCTCAAGGCGCGGATGACCATGAGCGATTCCGAGGCCGCCTGCGTCGCCGCCGCACAAGGTCTGGGCATTGCTCTGGTGAGCATGCCGTTCGCCTCGGGTTACCTGGAGACGGGCAGGTTGCAGCGGGTGTTGCCGGACTGGTACATCGACGACGGTTACACCTCCATCTATTACGCCGAACACAAACTGCTGCCCGGCAAGACCCGGGCGTTTGTCGATTTCATCATCGAGCAGTTTGCCGAGCGGGGGTTGGGGCAGAGGTTCAGTGCGGTTTGAGTCAGGCTTGGGACCGAGGTGCCCCCTTCGCGAGCAAGCCCGCTCCCACATTCGATCTGTTGTGAATGCAAAAATTGTGTTCACTGGAGATCCAGTGTGGGAGCGGGCTTGCTCGCGAAGGCTGCGCCTCGGTCGACAGTTGCAAACTCAGCGGGCAAACCGCCCCGGCCAGCCAATGATGTTTTTCGGCCGCGGTGTCGCATAGGTCCGCACCTTCGAGGTCGACAACCCCAGCCGCACCAGCGATTCGGCGATGGTCACCGCCGCCGTCACCCCATCCACCACCGGCACTCCGGTACGTCGGCGAATCTGCTCGTCCAGCCCGGCCATGCCACCGCAACCAAGGCAAATCACTTCGGCCTTGTCCTGGGTCACCGCCAGTTCGGCCTGATGCACGATGGCTTCCAGTGCGCGTTGCGGTTCATGTTCCAGCTCCAGCACCGCCAGGCCACTGGCCCGTACCGAGGCGCAACGGTCCCACAGGCCCGAGAGCTTGAGGCGGTCTTCGATCAGCGGCACGGTGCGATCGAGGGTGGTGACCACGGAGTAGGCGTGACCGAGAAACATCGCCGTGCTGGCCGCGGCATCGGTGATGTCCACCACCGGTACGTTGAGCAGCTCCTGCAAGCCTTCGCGGCCGTGCTCGCCGTAGCCGGCCTGGATCACCGCGTCGAATGGCTGGTCGTAGGACATCACTCGGTCCATGACCGCGATGGCCGCCAGGTAACTTTCGAAGTTGCCCTCGATGGAGTCGGCGCCGAAGTGCGGGGTGAGGCCGACGATTTCCGTGCCGGGTGACGCGACGGCCTGTGCCGAGCGGGCGATGGCCTGGGTGATGGATTCGGTGGTGTTGACGTTGACCACGAGAATGCGCATGGGGAGTCCTTATTGCGGATGGTTCTGCGGCCCGACTTTGCCGGGCCGCCATGGAGTTAATGGCTGGCGTTTTCGACCGCGATGGCTTCGCCGCTGACATCGGCGTAGTGCGGTTGGCGCTTGGCGATGATCAGGTAGAGCATCCCGGCGATGCCGGCACCAATCAGCCAGGAGAATGGCGACACGCTGTGGAACCCCGGCACCAGGGCCAGGACGATGGCGATCAGGGCGGCGGGGATGAACGCCGCCACGGCGCGCAAATTGACCCCGCGGCTGTAGTAATAAGGGCCGTTGGGGTCTTCGCTGTACAACTGCGGCACGTTGACCTGGCCTTTTCGAACCAGCCAGTAGTCGACCATGATCACGCCGTACAACGGGCCGAGCAGGGCACCGAGGCCGGACAGGAAGTACACGATCACCAGGGGACTGTTATAGAGGTTCCACGGCAGGATCAGCACCGCGATGGTCGCGCTGATCAGTCCGGCGCGACGGAACGTCAGGTACTTCGGCGCCAGGTTACTGAGGACGAACGCCGGGGCGACGAAGTTGGCCATGATGTTCACCGCCACGGTGACGATCAGGAACGCCAGGCAACCGAGTACCAGGAAGAAGGTGTTGGGGATCGAGGCGATGATTTCGGTCGGGCTTTCGATGATCCGGCCGTTGATCTGGAACTGCGCGCCGCACAGCAGGACAGTGATGCTGGCGAACACCAGGATATTCACCGGCAAGCCCCAGAAATTTCCGACCTTGATGGTCTTGCGGCACGGTGAAGAGCGGGCGAAGTCGCAGAAATTGAGGATCAAGGTGCCGTAGATCGCCAGCCACAGTGCGCCACCGGCAAAGATGTTGCGCCACATCTCACCACCGGTCAGCGGCTCACGGATCGACCAGGCAATGCTCGCGTTGGCCTGCAAGTACATCCACGCGGCGAGGGCGGCAACGGTCAGCAGAATCACCGGGCCGGCAAACGCCTCGTAGCGGCGCACCATCTCCATGCCGTAGGCCAGGATCACCAGTTGCACGAACCAGATCGCGACGAAACACACCCAGCCCAGGGGCGACAGGCCGAGGATCGAGTCGTGGTCGTAGTCGGCGAACCCGGGATGGATTGCCGTCAACAGCACGCGAAAGACGACGGACGCGAGGTACGTCTGAATACCGAACCAGGCGATGGCGATCACGGCGCGGATCAACGCGGGAATCTGCGCCCCGTGAATGCCGAAACTGATCCGGCTGATGACCGGAAACGGAACCCCGGTCTTTTGACCCATGTAGCCGGACAGGTTCATGAAGCAATACACCAGCGCCGCTCCGATCCCCAGGGACAACAGGATCTGCCAGCCACCCAGGCCCAGGGCATACAGGCCGATGGCAAAGGAGTAGTTGGCAATGTTGTGAACGTCATTGGTCCACAAGGCAAAGATGCTGTAGCGGCCCCAACGCCGGCCTTCGGCCTTGGTCGGTGCGAGGTCCTTGTTGTGCAGTCGGGGACTGAGCACCACAGGGGAGTGATGCGCCTGATGGTCGGCGGTGTGGGTGGAATGGGGGGAGGGTAGATCCAGCGCGATATTGTTATTGGAGAGACGAGTACGCATTCCGGCAGGCTCCTGATGCTCGACGCCGCGATGACTGTGCATGAGCCTTGGCTCGACAAATCTTCGTCGCGGGTGGCGAATATCATTGGTTACGGGGCATCTGCAGCCTGTACGGGATAGGGCGCTTCAGGCTTGCGGATCTAAAGTGTTTGTATGTTTTGTTGTGATTGTATACAAAACATGTATGCACTTAAGCCAGATCCATGCCAGCCGAGCGTTCTATGAACGGCGCTGTTCATTTCGTTTTGTTATGGCGTTTCGCCAAGTTATTGAAAAATTGACAATATAAATTGACCGATTGAACAGGTATTTATTTTGAATGGGGGATTCAGGAGGGTGTGGCGGCGCACGGCTGAGGCAGGAATGTAACTTTTTGGGGCGCAGAAACTAAAAGTGCACACACAAATGGCACCTATGGTGACAATCGTGTGTACACGTTTTTTGAAGCTGCAGATAACACTGTAGGAGCGAGCCTGCTCGCGATGAACCCTAGAACACAGCGGGGTATCAGGCACCCCGCGTTATCGTTGACGACCATCGCGAGCAGGCTCGCTCCTACAGTGGGTTTACGCTTTGGATTTGCTGATGATGTTCCCCGCATGCAACCCGCATTCCTTCTGCGTCGCTTCTTCCCACCACCAACGGCCTTCGCGCTCATGCTGGTTCGGCAGCACCGGGCGGGTGCAGGGTTCGCAGCCGATGCTGATGAAACCGCGTTCGTGCAGGCTGTTGTATGGCAACTCCAGCATGCGGATGTAGCCCCAGATCTCTTCGCTGGTCATTTGCGCCAGCGGGTTGAACTTGTACAAGGTGCGTTCCGGGGTGGAGAACGCGGTGTCGATTTCCATCACCGCGACGGCGCTGCGGGTGCCGGGGCTCTGGTCGCGACGCTGGCCGGTGGCCCAGGCTTTCACGCCGGACAGCTTGCGGCGCAGCGGTTCGATCTTGCGGATGCCGCAGCATTCGCCATGGCCGTCCTTGTAGAAGCTGAACAGGCCTTTTTCCTTCACGAAGGGTTCGAGTTTCGTGTAGTCCGGCGACACCAGCTCGATGTCGATCTTGTAGTGCTCGCGCACCTGATCGATGAAGCGGTAGGTCTCGGGGTGCAAGCGGCCGGTGTCGAGGCTGAACACCTTGACGTTCTTGTTCAGCTTCCAGGCCATGTCCACCAGCACCACGTCCTCGGCACCGCTGAAAGATATCCACAGGTCATCGCCGAACTCGGCAAACGCGAGTTTCAGGATGTCCTGGGCGGATTTGTTGGCATAGGTCGTGGCGAGTTCCACGACGTCGAACGTTGGGCTCATCAGGGCGGCTTCCTACAGGTCGGTGGCGCTGGGCGCTCTATATGGGGCCGATGGTAACAAAAAGCTGCACGGGCCGGGGCATCCTCTGCGTTGCGCAGGCACGCCCGAGTCGCTAGAGTTCGGCAATCTTTTTGCTCGCTCGACTCAATAATCAATACAAATGGGAGTGTCTTGTGGAAATTGCCTGTCTGGATCTTGAAGGTGTGCTGGTCCCGGAAATCTGGATCGCCTTCGCCGAAAAAACCGGGATCGAATCCCTCAGGGCCACCACCCGGGACATTCCCGACTACGACGTGCTGATGAAGCAACGCCTGCGGATTCTCGACGAGCACGGCTTGAAACTCTCCGACATTCAGGAAGTGATCGCCACGCTCAAGCCGCTGGACGGCGCCATCGAATTCGTCGACTGGCTGCGCGAGCGCTTCCAGGTGGTGATCCTGTCGGACACCTTCTATGAGTTCTCTCAGCCGTTGATGCGCCAACTGGGCTTCCCCACCTTGCTCTGCCATCGCCTGATTACCGACGACAGCGGGCGAGTCACGGGCTATCAGCTGCGTCAGAAAGATCCAAAGCGTCAGTCGGTCCTGGCCTTCAAGAGCCTCTACTACCGGGTGATCGCGGCGGGGGATTCTTACAACGACACCACGATGCTGGGCGAGGCCGATGCCGGGATTCTGTTCCATGCACCGGATAACGTGATTGCCGAGTTTCCGCAGTTCCCGGCGGTGCATACGTTTGAAGAGCTCAAGCAGGAGTTCATCAAAGCTTCGAACCGCCCCCTGACCTTGTAAACCGACCCCCTGTAGGAGCGAGCCTGCTCGCGATGAACCCGAGAGCGCCGCGGGGTGTCAGGTACCCCGTGTCATCGTTGACGTCCATCGCGAGCATGCTCGCTCCTACAGGTTTTGCAGGGTATCGAGCAGGATTTTCACCTTGGTGATCGATTCCTGATATTCGGCCTGCCACTCGGAATCCGCGACTATCCCGCCACCGCCCCAGCAACACACCTGCCTGTCCTTGACCAGCAAACTGCGAATGGCGATGGAGCTGTCCATCTCGCCGCGCACGTCCAGGTAAAGTAACGAACCGCAATACAGGCCGCGTCGGGTCGGTTCCAGTTCGTCGATGATCTGCATCGCACGAATCTTTGGCGCGCCGGTGATCGAGCCGCCGGGGAAGCTGCCGGCGATCAGGTCCAGAGCGTCGCGATCATCCGCCAGTTCACCGGTGACACTGCTCACCAGGTGATGCACGTTCGGGTAACTTTCCAGGCTGAACAACTCCGGCACCCGGACCGAGCCGATGCGACACGTCCGGCCGAGATCGTTGCGCAGCAGGTCGACGATCATCAGGTTTTCCGCGCGGTCCTTGGGGCTGGCCAGCAGTTCGGCGGCGTTCGCGGCGTCTTGCTCAGGCGTAATGCCCCTGGGCCGAGTGCCCTTGATCGGGCGGGTTTCCACATGGCGCTGGCTGACTTTGACGAAGCGTTCCGGCGACAGGCTGAGGACGGCATTGCCGTCAGGCAAGCTCTGGAAACCGGAAAAAGGCGTCGGGCACGCTGCGCGCAAGGCGCAGTAGGCGGCCCACGAATCACCCTGGCAGGGCGCGCGAAAACGCTGGGCGAAATTGACCTGGTAACAGTCACCGGCCTGAATGTACTGCTGGATGCGCTCGATGGCCTGTTGATACTGGTCAGCGCTCAAGTCGGCGGTCATCGGGGTGAGCAGCTTGAAGGGCGCGACCGCTTCCGGTGCCGGTTGGCTGAACAGCTCGATCAGGCGCTGACGCTCGCTGTCGGGCAGGGTCGGGTGGAATACCAGCTGGCTGGTCAGCGCAAGGTGATCGCTGACCAATGCCCAGCCATACAGGCCGAAACGCGCGTCGGGCAGATGTAGGTCGTCACTGGCCTGGCTCGGCAGGCGCTCCAGATGTCGGCCGAAGTCGTAACTCAGGTAGCCGATCAACCCGCCGGCAAACGGCAACTCATAGGGTGCTGGCAAGGAGGCTTCGCCGAGGCACGTCAGGTTATCGCGCAGGCGTTGCAGGAAAGCCTCGCCACTTTCGTCGGGCGATACCGTCAGTTGTTCCAGCGGCCAGGCGCTGAGCAGGTCATAGCGGCCGCGGTCGGCGCTGGGGCGGCCGCTGTCGAGCAGCACGGCACCGGGGGCATGGCGAATCGCCGCGAAATATTGGGCGGGGTTGGCGCAATAGGGCAGCGGGTGTACGGAGCAGGTCAGCATGGGCGGGGGAGATCAGCCATCGAGGCGGGGTGGCGATTGTAGTCCCCTCGGAGAATTGCTCCTAGAGGGGATGTCCGGGAATGTAGGAGCTGTCGAGTGAAACGAGGCTGCGATCTTTTGATCCTGAAAAAACAAGATCAAAGGATCGCAGCCTCGTTTCACTCGACAGCTCCTACAGGGCGACGATCAACCCTCGACCGCAGGAATATGCCCGAACATCTCTTGCACAAACGCCACGCGCTCTTCGACCGTTTCGGTCGCGCCACGAGCCTTCAGGTCTTCCAGTCGTGCTTCCACCGCATGAGTACGCAACGTCAGCCCGCAGTCATTGGCAATCTGGATATTCAGCCCCGGCCGGGCGTTGAGCTCAAGGATCAGCGGGCCTTTTTCCTGGTCCAGGACCATGTCGACACCGATGTAGCCCAGTCCGCACAACTCATAACAGCCGGCGGCGAGTTTCATGAAACCGTCCCAGTAGGGCAGTTGCACGCCATCCACCGCGTTGGTGGTGTCCGGGTGTTTGTTGATGATGTTGTTCAGCCAGGTGCCGCGCAGGGTCAGGCCGGTGGCCAGGTCCACGCCGACGCCGATGGCGCCCTGGTGCAGGTTGGCCTTACCGTTGGACTGGCGCGTCGGCAGACGCAACATGGCCATCACCGGGTAACCCATCAAGACAATGATGCGGATGTCCGGCACGCCTTCGTAGCTGATGCTCTTGAAGATCTGGTCCGGAATCACGCGGTATTCGATCAGCGCCCGGTCGCGGTGACCGCCCAGTGAATACAGGCCGGTCAGGATACTGGAAATCTGGTGCTCGATTTCTTCATGGCTGATGATCCGGCCGGACACCGTGCGATAACGCCCTTCGAAGCGGTCGGCGATGACCAGGATGCCATCGCCACCGGCGCCCTGGGCTGGTTTGATCACGAAGTCATTGCGTGCACCGATGATCTCTTCGAGGTTGTCGATTTCCTTCTCGGTGGAAATCACACCATAGAGCTCGGGCACATGGATGCCGGCGGCGATGGCGCGTTCCTTGGTGATGATCTTGTCATCGACGATCGGGTACAGGCTGCGCTTGTTGTACTTGAGCACGTAGTCTGCGTTGCGCCGATTGATTCCCATGATGCCCCGGGCTTCCAGGGCCTTCCAGGTCTTCCAGAAGCCGAACATCAGGCGTCAGCCTTTTTCAGGAAGGCCTTGAAGCGCACCAGTTCGGTCAGGCGATAGCCGCGATAACGACCCATGGCCAGCATGAAGCCCACCAGGATCAGCAGGATCGCCGGGAAGGTGAACACGAAGTACACCAGTTCCGGCACGGTCATGATCAGGTGCGCCAGGGACGCGGCGAACAGCGTGCCGATAGCCACTTTCATGGCATGGCCACCGCCGCGCTCTTCCCAGGTGATCGACAGGCGTTCGATGGTCATGGTCAGGATCACCATCGGGAACAGTGCGACCGACAAGCCGCGTTCCAGGCCGAGTTTATGGCTGAGCAGGCTGATGGCCGCGATCAGTACTACCACGAAAGTCAGTACCACCGACAACCGCGGCAGCATCTGCAGTTTCAGGTGTTCGAGATAGGAGCGCAGCGACAGGCCCAGCGCCGTGATGATGGTAAACAGCACGATACCGAAGCCGAGCTGGGTTTCGCGGAAGGCCAGGGCGATCAGCACCGGGGTGAAGGTGCCCAGGGTCTGGATGCCGATCAGGTTGCGCAGGATCAGGATCACCAGTACGCCGATCGGGATCATGACCATGATCATGAAGGTCTGCTGGGTTTGCAGCGGCAGGCCGTACAACGAGTACTCGAGGAAGTTGGCGTCGGTGTTTTCGTCGGTCAGCTTGGCCAGGCGAATGGCGTTCATTTCGCTGTTGTTCAGGCTGAAGGTCACGTTGGCCTTCTTGCCGCCATCGACGGTGATCAGGTTTTCGTCGCCGGTCCACCATAGCAGGCGGTCGGTCGGCAGCCCTTGCTCACCGGTTTCCGGGTTGAAGTACAACCAGTCGGTGCCATTGAAACTGCGCAGCCACAGTTCCGGTGTTTGCGGCTGGTCGGCCACCAGGCGGATAGTGTGGACCTTCTCGATCGGCACGTGGGCGATGGACAGCAACAGCTCGACGGTTTTCGCCTTGTGCGCGGTGGATGAATCACCGGCCAGCAACAGTTTCACGTTGTCGTCGTTGAGGTTGTTGACCCGCTTGATGGCTTCGCCGACAAAGGTTTCGACGTCGGCCGAGTGCTGGCGAATCGGTGCGAGCAGGGCTTCGGCGGCGATTTTTTCCGGGCCTTCGATGGTGATGCTGTCGCGAAAGGTCGGGCCTTTGATCTTGGCCTTCTCGCCGGAATAACGCTTGGTCAGCACCAGGCGGTAATACAGCGTCTGATTGCCTTTGGCCCGGCGTGCCGACCAGGTGACCTTGCGGTTGCCGTCGACCCGGTTCACGGCCACGCCGTAGTTATTGGAGATGAAGCTCTCGTTGAGGCTGACGAAGTCGCGGCTCAGCGGTGGCACGAACATCTGGATCTTGACCGGATCCTTGGCGCTGGCGACGAACTCAACCTTGGCGTCGATGTTCCACAGGTCGTCAGTGGCGTCTTCGGTCACCGGGATGCCCAGCACGAAGATCTGATAGGCCGTAACTGAAATGCCCAACACCACCAGGATGGCGATCAGCAGTTTCAGATGAAGGGTAAGAGAGCGCATTTGAATTACTCGGCGGTATGAGCGTCGGTGGTGCAGGCGGGTTTGCCGGCAGCATATTTAAGGCTGGGGTCAACCAGTGCATCGAAACGCTTGAGCGCTTCGGAGCCAATCAGGAGCGGGTATTGGAACGCGCTACGGTCGGTCAGGTTCACTTCGATGCTGCGCAGGGCCGAGCCCATGCAGATGTCCAGTTCGATTACGGGGCGGGCGGTGTACTTCTTGCCTTCCTCGGGGTCGTAATCGCCGGCCCGGCGCTTGATCTTGCTGACACGGGCCAGCGGGCGTTCGATCGGATGCGAATGGGCGGCGTCGATGGCCAGGTAAAACCGCACCCAGGATTCGCCATTGCGTTTGAAGCGTTTGATGTCCCGTGCACTCAAGGAAGCGGTTTTCGCCCCGGTGTCGAGTTTGGCCGCCACTTCCAGGTCTATGCCATTGAGCGATGCGTACTCATTGAGGCCATACACAGTCTTTTCCCCGGCCATGGCGAACCCGGGCAGGCAAAGTAAATAAAGGAAAGCAGGGAAGGGCTTGAGTCTCATAAATCCTGGTGCGCAGCGGTCCGACTTGATTCAAGGCCCTGGCATCGCTGCGCAAGCTCCCTCGTATGCCTGGCAGATTTTTATGACAGGCAGTGCAGATGTGACAAACAAATGCGGCGGCATTCTAGCACGGTGGTTTGATGGCGCCAGCGCTGGCCGGTGGCTATGAGCCTGTGGGGATGCTTCGTTATGGTGCAACCGGTTATCAGAAGATTGTCGACAATATCGATTTAACCTTTGACTGTGGTCCTGGTATTCGTTAGTTTTTGCGGCATTGGCTCACAAGGTGTCGACAATATGCTGGATCAACTCGATCCCCCGGTTTCTACGCAAGACGATACGGAGACACTTTCCGAGAACGTCTTCCGCCGCATTCAGGCGGCTATCGTCAAAGGCGAGATCGCGCCGGGCAGCAAAATCTCCGAACCGGAGCTGGCGCGTACCTACGGCATCAGCCGTGGCCCGTTGCGCGAGGCCATCCATCGCCTGGAAGGCCAGCGCCTGCTGGTACGCGTGCCGCATGTCGGGGCGCGGGTGGTGTCGCTCAATCATGCCGAGCTGCTTGAGCTTTATGAAATCCGTGAATCCCTCGAAGGCATGGCCTGTCGCCTGGCTGCCGAGCGCATGAGCCTCGAAGAAATCGACGAGCTGCGTCGGGTGCTGGAAACCCATGAGCGCGATGAGGCATTCCAGGCAGGTCGGGGCTACTACCAGCAGGAAGGCGATTTCGACTTCCATTACCGAATCATCCAGGGCAGCGGCAACCGCACGCTGACCCAAATGCTCTGCGGCGAGCTGTATCAATTGGTGCGCATGTACCGCATCCAGTTTTCCACCACGCCCAATCGCCCGCACCAGGCGTTCGCCGAGCACCACCGCATTCTCGATGCCATCGCCGACCGTGACGGTGAGCTGGCCGAGTTGTTGATGCGCCGTCACATCGGCGCCTCCAAACGCAATATCGCCCGTCATTACCAGGACGGCGTCAACCCGACAGCCAAACGAGGTGAGTCATGAGTTTGAACAAGAGCACACCAGGCCAGCGTTTCCGCGATGCGGTCGCCAGCGAACATCCACTGCAAGTGGTCGGCGCAATCAATGCCAACCATGCGCTGCTGGCCAAGCGCGCCGGTTTCAAGGCGATCTACCTGTCGGGTGGCGGGGTGGCTGCCGGCTCCCTCGGCTTGCCTGACCTGGGCATCACCGGCCTGGATGACGTGCTGACCGACGTGCGCCGTATCACCGACGTCTGCGATCTGCCATTGCTGGTGGACGTGGACACCGGTTTCGGTTCCTCGGCGTTCAACGTCGCTCGTACCGTCAAGTCGATGATCAAGTTTGGCGCGGCGGCGATTCACATCGAAGACCAGGTTGGCGCCAAGCGCTGCGGCCACCGTCCTAATAAAGAGATCGTGACCCAGCAGGAAATGGTCGACCGCATCAAGGCCGCCGTCGATGCCCGTACCGACGACAGCTTCGTGATCATGGCCCGTACCGACGCCCTGGCGGTGGAAGGCCTGGAGTCTGCCCTGGATCGCGCCGCTGCCTGCATCGAAGCCGGCGCCGACATGATTTTCCCGGAAGCCATCACTGAACTTGAGATGTACAAGCTGTTCGCCAGCCGCGTGAAAGCGCCGATCCTGGCCAACATCACCGAATTCGGCGCGACCCCGCTGTACACCACCGAGCAACTCGCCGCTGTCGACGTGTCGCTGGTGCTGTACCCGCTGTCGGCCTTTCGCGCCATGAACAAGGCCGCGGAAAACGTCTACACCGCACTGCGCCGCGATGGCACGCAAGCGAATGTCATCGACACCATGCAGACTCGTATGGAGCTTTACGATCGCATCGACTACCACACCTTCGAGCAGAAGCTCGATGCGTTGTTTGCCGCGAAGAAGTAATGAACACCCTGTACCTGTAGGAGCGAGCCTGCTCGCGATAGACGTCAACGATGACGCGGGAAGCCTGATACCCCGCGGTGTGCCGTCCACCATCGCGAGCAGGCTCGCTCCCACAGAAGAGCAATGAGTTTCCCCAAAAAATTTCAAAAAAATTGGAGACAGCAATGGCCGAAGCAAAAGTACTCAGTGGCGCCGGGCTCCGTGGCCAGGTAGCCGGGCAAACCGCACTGTCCACCGTGGGCCAGTCGGGTGCGGGTCTGACCTATCGTGGTTATGACGTACGTGAACTGGCGGCTGACGCACAGTTCGAAGAAGTTGCCTACCTGCTGCTGTACGGCGAACTGCCGAGCAAGGCGCAACTGAACGCCTACATCGCCAAGCTGAGCAAGCTGCGTGACCTTCCGCAAGCGCTGAAAGAAGTGCTCGAGCGCATCCCCGCCGACGCCCACCCGATGGACGTGATGCGCACGGGCTGCTCGTTCCTGGGCAACCTGGAGCCGGAGAACAATTTCTCCGAGCAACACGACAAGACCGACCGCCTGTTGGCTGCGTTCCCGGCGATCATGACTTACTGGTATCGCTTCAGCCACGAAGGCAAGCGAATCGATTGCGTCAGCGACGAGCAGTCCATCGGCGGCCACTTCCTGCACCTGCTGCACGGCAAGAAACCAAGCGAGCTGCACGTCAAGGTGATGAACGTTTCGCTGATCCTCTACGCGGAGCACGAGTTCAACGCGTCGACTTTCACCGCACGTGTTTGCGCATCGACCCTGTCCGACCTGTATTCGTGCATCACCGCGGCCATCGGCTCGCTGCGCGGCCCGCTGCATGGCGGCGCCAACGAAGCGGCGATGGAAATGATCGAGCGTTTCTCGTCGCCGGAAGACGCGATCAAGGGCACCCTCGGCATGCTCGAGCGCAAGGACAAGATCATGGGCTTCGGCCACGCGATCTATAAGGACAACGATCCGCGCAACGAGGTGATCAAGGGCTGGTCGAAAAAACTCGCCGACGAAGTGGGTGACAAGGTGTTGTTCCCGGTCTCCGAAGCCATCGACAAGACCATGTGGGAGCAGAAGAAGCTGTTCCCGAACGCCGACTTCTACCATGCCTCGGCGTACCACTTCATGGGCATCCCGACCAAGTTGTTCACACCGATCTTCGTCTGCTCGCGCCTGACCGGCTGGGCTGCACACGTGTACGAACAACGGGCCAACAACCGCATCATCCGTCCAAGCGCCGAATACACCGGCGTTGAACAGCGCAAGTTCGTGCCAATCGAACAGCGCTGAATGGTGGAAATGCCTGCACAGGTCACTGAATGAACCGGTGACCCTGTAGGAGCTGCCGCAGGCTGCGATCTTTGCTTTTTGAAGATCAAAAGATCGCAGCCTGCGGCAGCTCCTACAGAGGTCCGTGCTCAACTCGGAAACTGTGCCAGGCCCCACCTTTTGTAACTACCGTGACCGAGTCCTGACGATGAACACACAATTCCGTAAACCGCTGCCTGGCACCCACCTGGATTACTTCGATGTCCGCGCAGCGGTCGAGGCGATCCAGCCTGGCGCCTACGACACCCTGCCGTACACCTCCCGTGTGCTGGCGGAAAACCTTGTGCGTCGCTGCGACCCGGCCACGCTCACCGAATCCCTGAAGCAATTCATCGAGCGCAAGCGCGACCTCGATTTCCCGTGGTTCCCGGCCCGCGTGGTGTGCCACGACATTCTCGGCCAGACCGCGCTGGTCGACCTCGCCGGCCTGCGTGACGCCATCGCCCTGCAAGGCGGTGACCCGGCGCAAGTCAACCCGGTGGTGCCGACCCAACTGATCGTCGACCACTCCCTGGCCGTCGAGCGTGGTGGCTTTGATCCGGACGCGTTCGAGAAGAACCGCGCCATCGAAGACCGTCGCAACGAAGACCGCTTCCATTTCATCAACTGGACCAAGAAGGCGTTCAAGAACGTCGACGTGATCCCGCCGGGCAACGGCATCATGCACCAGATCAACCTGGAGAAAATGTCTCCGGTGATCCAGGTGCGTGACGGTGTGGCCTTCCCTGATACCTGCGTCGGTACCGACAGCCACACCCCGCACGTCGATGCGCTGGGCGTGATCGCCATCGGTGTCGGTGGTCTCGAAGCCGAAAGCGTGATGCTCGGCCGCGCATCCTGGATGCGTCTGCCGGAAAGTGTTGGCGTCGAACTGACCGGCAAGCTGCAACCGGGCATCACCGCCACCGACATGGTGCTGGCGCTGACCGAGTTCCTGCGCAAGCAGAAAGTCGTTGGTGCATGGCTGGAGTTCTTCGGCGAAGGCGCCTCTGCCCTGACCCTCGGCGACCGCGCAACCATCTCCAACATGGCCCCGGAATACGGCGCCACCGCGGCGATGTTCTACATCGACCAGCAGACCATCGACTACCTCAAGCTCACTGGCCGTGAAGACGATCAGGTGCAGTTGGTCGAGAACTACGCCAAGCAGGTCGGCCTGTGGGCTGACAGCCTCAAAGGTGCCCAGTACGAGCGCGGCCTGACTTTCGACCTGTCTTCGGTCGTGCGCAACATGGCCGGCCCGAGCAACCCGCACGCCCGTGTGGCGGTTTCGGATCTGGCCGCCAAAGGCATCTCCGGTCAGTGGGACGATGTGCCGGGGCAAATGCCGGACGGCGCGGTGATCATCGCCGCCATCACCAGCTGCACCAACACCAGCAACCCGCGCAACGTGATCGCCGCCGGCCTGCTGGCGCGCAACGCGAACAAGCTCGGCCTGACCCGCAAGCCTTGGGTCAAGTCGTCCCTGGCACCGGGTTCCAAAACCGTGGCGCTGTACCTCGATGAAGCTGGCCTGACCGAAGAGCTGGACAAGCTCGGCTTCGGTGTCGTGGCTTTCGCCTGCACCACGTGCAACGGCATGTCCGGCGCACTGGACCCGGTGATCCAGCAAGAGATCATCGACCGCGACCTGTACGCCACTGCGGTATTGTCCGGCAACCGTAACTTCGACGGCCGGATTCACCCGTACGCCAAGCAAGCGTTCCTCGCGTCGCCGCCCTTGGTGGTTGCGTATGCGATTGCCGGCACCATCCGTTTCGACATCGAAAAAGACGTGCTGGGCGTGGTGGATGGCAAGGAAATCCGTCTGAAAGACATCTGGCCAAGCGACGAAGAAATCGACGCGGTGGTCAAGGCGTCGGTGAAACCGGAGCAGTTCCGCCAGGTGTACATTCCGATGTTCGCCATCCACGAAGACACCGGCCCGAAAGTCGCGCCGCTGTACGAGTGGCGCGAAATGAGTACCTACATCCGTCGTCCGCCGTACTGGGACGGCGCGCTGGCCGGTGCTCGTCCGCTCAAGGGCATGCGCCCGCTGGCGGTGCTGCCGGACAACATCACCACCGATCACCTGTCGCCATCCAACGCGATCATGATGGACAGCGCCGCCGGCGAATACCTGGCGAAAATGGGCCTGCCGGAAGAGGACTTCAACTCTTACGCGACTCACCGCGGTGACCACCTGACGGCGCAGCGCGCCACCTTCGCCAACCCGAAACTGTTCAACGAAATGGTTCTGGAAAACGGCAAGGTCAAGCAGGGCTCGCTGGCCCGTGTCGAGCCGGAAGGCAAAGTGATGCGCATGTGGGAAGCCATCGAAACCTACATGGATCGCAAGCAGCCGCTGATCATCATCGCCGGTGCCGACTACGGTCAGGGTTCGTCCCGCGACTGGGCGGCCAAGGGCGTGCGTCTGGCGGGTGTAGAGGCGATTGCCGCCGAAGGTTTCGAGCGCATTCACCGCACCAACCTGGTGGGCATGGGCGTGTTGCCGCTGGAGTTCAAGCCAGGCACCAACCGCCACACCCTGGCCATCGACGGCAGCGAAACCTACGACGTGATCGGTGATCGCACGCCGCGCACCGAGCTGACGCTGGTGATCCATCGCAAGAACGGCGAGCGCGTCGATGTGCCGGTGACCTGCCGCCTCGACACCGCCGAAGAAGTGTCGATCTACGAGGCCGGCGGCGTGCTGCAACGCTTCGCCCAGGACTTCCTCGAAGAGTCGGCGGTTGCCGTTTAACGCACGCAATACAGACACGGGACTTCAAGTCCCGTGTCTGCTTTCAGATCAGGAGTAACGAGCACCATGGCTCACGCAGCTACGTTTCCAAAGCAAATAAGGATACCCGCCACTTACATGCGCGGCGGCACCAGCAAAGGCGTGTTCTTCAGTCTCAAGGACCTGCCTGAAGCGGCGCAGGTCCCGGGCCCGGCCCGCGACGCATTGCTGCTGCGCGTGATCGGCAGCCCCGACCCGTACGACAAACAAATCGACGGCATGGGCGGCGCAACCTCCAGCACCAGCAAAACCGTGATCCTGTCGAAAAGCACCAAGGCCGATCACGACGTCGATTACCTGTTCGGTCAGGTGTCCATCGATAAGCCCTTCGTCGACTGGAGCGGCAACTGCGGCAATCTGTCGGCGGCGGTCGGTTCGTTCGCGGTCAGCAACGGCCTGGTGGACGCCAGCCGTATCCCGCATAACGGCGTAGCCGTGGTTCGTGTGTGGCAGGCCAACATTGGCAAGACCATCATCGCCCACGTGCCGATCACCGATGGTGAAGTGCAGGAGACCGGCGATTTCGAACTCGACGGCGTGACCTTCCCGGCGGCCGAAGTGCAGATCGAGTTTCTCGATCCGGCAGCGGAAGAAGAGGGCGGCGGCGGTTCGATGTTCCCCACCGGCAACCTGGTCGATGACCTGGAAGTGCCCGGCGTCGGCACCTTCAAGGCGACCATGATCAACGCCGGCATCCCGACGATTTTCGTCAATGCCGAAGACATCGGCTACAAGGGCACCGAGTTGCAGGGCGCTATCAACGGCGACCCGAAAGCCTTGCTGATGTTCGAGACCATCCGTGCCTACGGCGCATTGCGCATGGGCCTGATTGCCAACATCGACGAAGCGGCCAAGCGTCAGCACACGCCGAAAGTCGCTTTCGTGGCCAAGCCGGCGGACTACGTGGCGTCCAGCGGCAAGGCGATTGCCGCAGGCGATGTCGATCTACTGGTGCGTGCGTTGTCCATGGGCAAGTTGCACCACGCAATGATGGGCACGGCGGCCGTGGCGATCGGTACGGCTGCAGCGATTTCCGGCACCCTGGTGAACCTCGCGGCAGGCGGTATCGAACGCAACGCGGTGCGCTTCGGACACCCGTCCGGCACCCTGCGCGTCGGCGCCGAGGCCAGCCTGGTCAATGGTGAATGGACCGTGAACAAGGCGATCATGAGCCGCAGTGCGCGGGTGTTGATGGAAGGGTTTGTGCGGGTGCCGGGCGACTCTTTCTAAGATCACCCAAAACCCTGTGGGAGCGGGCTTGCTCCGGGCGGCGTTCCGACGAAAGCGGAGTGTCAGGCAATGTTGATGTCGACTGACACTCCGCCTTCGCGAGCAAGCCCGCTCCCACACTGGATCGACGGTGTACAAAGATCAAATGTGGGAGCGAGCTTGCTCGCGATAGGGCCGGGCCTACCCGGGAGCTTTACTTGAAACGCCGCTCCACACCTTTCTCCACGAGAATCTTCGCGGAGATCTCTTCCACGGAAAAATGCGTGGAGTTGATGTGCGGAATGTTTTCGCGGCGGAACAGGTTCTCGACCTCGCGCACCTCGAACTCGCACTGGGCGTAGCTCGAATAGCGGCTGTTGGGCTTGCGCTCGTTGCGAATCGCGGTGAGGCGGTCCGGGTCGATGGTCAGGCCGAACAGCTTGTGCTGGTGGGCGCGCAGGGCGTTTGGCAGTTGCAGGCGTTCCATGTCGTCTTCGGTCAGCGGATAGTTGGCCGCGCGGATACCGAACTGCATCGCCATGTACAGGCACGTCGGCGTCTTACCACATCGCGACACACCCACTAGTATCAGGTCGGCCTTGTCGTAATAGTGCGTGCGGGCGCCGTCGTCGTTGTCGAGGGCGAAGTTAACGGCCTCGATACGCTCCATGTAATTGGTGTTGGCGCCGATGGAGTGGGACTTGCCGACGGTGTAGGAAGAATGCTCGGTCAGTTCCTGTTCAAGCGGTGCCAGGAACGTCGAGAAAATGTCGATCATGAAACCATTCGAGGTGGCGAGAATCTCACGAATGTCCTGATTGACGATGGTGTCGAAGATAATCGGACGGAAACCGTCGGTTTCGGCGGCTTTGTTGATTTGTTGTACCATGGCCCGCGCTTTGTCCACGTTGTCGATGTACGGCCGCGTGACCTTGCTGAAGGTAATGTTTTCGAACTGCGCCAGAAGGCTTTGACCCAGGGTTTCGGCGGTAATGCCGGTACCATCGGAGATAAAGAAAGCAGATCGTTTCATTTGCACCTTGGGCCTTAAGCTAGTAACGAATCTTGGATATGATAGGCGCGATTTGCCGGCCGCCAATGGCCCGCATTCTCACTTATTTTCCAGGTCCAGGCCATATAGCCGGCAAATGCTCACTTAAGCAGCCGGTTTCTGAGCTTTTCCAACACAGTTAGTGGAGAGATCACCTTGGTAGAGTACGTAGTTTCCCTCGATAAGCTCGGCAAACACGATGTTGAGCATGTGGGGGGCAAGAACGCATCCCTGGGCGAGATGATCAGCAACCTTGCAGGTGCCGGTGTATCGGTGCCCGGCGGCTTCGCCACGACCGCTCAGGCTTATCGTGATTTCCTGGAGTTGAGCGGCCTGAATCAGCAGATTCACGACGCACTCGATGCCCTGGACGTCGATGACGTGAATGCCCTGGCCAAGACCGGTGCCCAGATCCGTCAATGGATCATGGAAGCCGAGTTCCCTGAAAAACTGAATGCCGAAATCCGTACCGCGTTCGCCACGCTGTCCGCCGGCAATCCTGACGTGGCCGTGGCCGTGCGTTCTTCCGCTACCGCCGAAGACCTGCCGGACGCTTCCTTCGCCGGTCAGCAGGAAACCTTCCTGAACATCCGTGGTGTCGATAACGTCATTCGCGCCGCCAAAGAGGTGTTCGCCTCGCTGTTCAACGACCGTGCCATTTCCTACCGCGTGCACCAGGGCTTCGACCACAAGCTGGTTGCCCTGTCGGCCGGCGTGCAGCGCATGGTCCGCTCCGAAACCGGCACCGCCGGCGTAATGTTCACCCTCGATACCGAATCGGGCTTCCGTGACGTGGTATTCATCACCGGCGCCTACGGCCTGGGTGAAACCGTCGTTCAAGGCGCGGTGAACCCGGATGAGTTCTACGTCCACAAGGGTACGCTGGCCGCCGGTCGTCCGGCCATCCTGCGCCGCAACCTGGGCAGCAAGGCCATCAAGATGATCTACGGCGACGAGGCCAAGGCCGGTCGTTCGGTCAAGACCGTCGACGTGGACAAGGCCGAGCGCGCACGTTTCTGCCTGACCGACGCTGAAGTCAGCGAGCTGGCCAAGCAGGCGATGATCATCGAGAAGCACTACCAGTGCCCGATGGACATCGAGTGGGCCAAGGACGGTGACGACGGCAAGCTGTACATCGTGCAGGCCCGTCCGGAAACCGTGAAGAGCCGCACCCAGGCCAACGTCATGGAACGTTACCTGTTGAAAGAAACCGGTACCGTGCTGGTTGAAGGTCGCGCCATCGGCCAGCGCATCGGTGCCGGCAAGGTCCGCATCATCAAGGACGTGTCCGAGATGGACAAGGTCCAGCCAGGCGACGTACTGGTGTCCGACATGACCGACCCGGACTGGGAACCGGTCATGAAGCGCGCCAGTGCCATCGTCACCAACCGTGGCGGTCGTACTTGCCACGCGGCGATCATCGCCCGTGAGCTGGGCATCCCAGCGGTAGTCGGTTGCGGCAACGCCACCCAGCTGTTGAAAGACGGCCAGGGCGTGACCGTTTCCTGCGCTGAAGGCGACACCGGTTTCATCTTCGAAGGCGAACTGGGCTTCGACATCAAGAAGAACTCCGTGGATGCCATGCCGGAGCTGCCGTTCAAGATCATGATGAACGTCGGCAACCCGGACCGCGCCTTCGACTTCGCTCAACTGCCGAACGCCGGTGTGGGCCTGGCCCGCCTGGAGTTCATCATCAACCGCATGATCGGCGTGCACCCTAAAGCACTGTTGAACTACGACGGTCTGCCGCTGGACATCAAGGAAAGCGTCGACAAGCGCATCGCCGGTTACAACGACCCGGTCGGCTTCTACGTCGAGAAACTGGTCGAAGGCATCAGCACCCTGGCGGCTGCGTTCTGGCCGAAGAAGGTCATCGTGCGTCTGTCGGACTTCAAGTCCAACGAATACGCCAACCTGATCGGCGGCAAGCTGTACGAGCCGGAAGAAGAGAACCCGATGCTGGGCTTCCGCGGTGCTTCGCGTTACATCAGCGAATCGTTCCGCGACTGCTTCGAACTCGAATGCCGCGCCCTCAAGCGCGTGCGCAACGAGATGGGCCTGACCAACGTCGAAATCATGGTGCCGTTCGTTCGTACCCTGGGTGAAGCGAGCCAGGTGGTGGATCTGCTGGCGGAAAACGGTCTGGCCCGCGGTGATAACGGCCTGCGCGTGATCATGATGTGCGAACTGCCATCCAACGCCATCCTGGCTGAAGAATTCCTCGAGTTCTTCGACGGTTTCTCCATCGGTTCCAACGACCTGACTCAGCTGACCCTGGGCCTGGACCGCGATTCCGGTATCATCGCGCACCTGTTCGACGAGCGTAATCCGGCGGTCAAGAAGCTGCTGGCCAACGCCATTGCCGCCTGCAACAAGGCCGGCAAGTACATCGGCATCTGCGGTCAGGGTCCTTCGGACCACCCGGACCTGGCCAAGTGGCTGATGGAGCAGGGCATTGAAAGCGTTTCGTTGAACCCGGACTCCGTACTGGAGACCTGGTTCTTCCTGGCAGAGGGGCAGGCGCAGGCTTGACCCCATGTGAACGGGCCGCTCACATGCCTTTGTAGGAGCGAGCCTGCTCGCGATGGACGTCAACGATCACGCGTTTATCCTGGATAAACGCGGTGTCCTGAAGTTTTTCGCGAGCAAGCTCGCTCCTACAGGGGAGCGGTCTTTTAGAGATTCAAGCAGGGCGGGCTCCTCCGGATGCCGCCCTTTTTTGTGCAAGAGATTATGCAAAGCAGCAGCAACCTATTTCCTGTCGCCCTGATCAGCGCCGAACGGCGCGGCGATCTGAGCGAAGATGTGTATCGTTTGAAACCCGGTAACAGCCCCGACTTCACCGTCGAACTGGCTGTGACACGCCTTGGCATGGCCGATGAGCCGTCATCCCGTGGTGTGCCGGTAATCCTGCTGCACGGCAGCTTTTCCAATCGCCGGTTCTGGTTCTCTCCCAAGGGCCTGGGGCTGGGCGCCTATCTGGCGCGCCTGGGGTTCGACGTCTGGATTCCGGAAATGCGCGGCCATGGCCTGTCCCAGCGCAACCACGACTACCGCAAGAACCGGGTCGCCGACTACGCACGCTATGACCTGCCGGCCATTGGCGCGTTCGTGCGTGAACAGAGCGGGCAGGTGCCGCACTGGATCGGTCACTCGCTGGGCGGTACTACACTGGCCGCAGCGCTGGGTGGCGAGTACATCGGTGAGCCGGTGGTGGCCTCGGCGGCTTTTTTCGGTACACAAGTCAGTCGCACCTACTGGCCATTGAAGATTCCGCCGGTGGAGTGGAGCAGTCGCTTCATTCTCAAGCGTTTTGCCCAGTTGTCCGGCGCAAGGCTCAAGCGTGGTCCGGAGGACGAGCCGATCGGCCTGGCCCTGGAAAGCATGCGATGGTTCGGTTTGTTCGGGCGTTTTGGCGATGCCGATAAAGACTGGTGGGCCGGTTTGGCCGAGGTCAGGTTGCCGGTGCTCGCCGTGAGTGCAGCGGGTGATCATCAGGACCCGGCGTGGGCGTGCCGCAAACTGTTCGAGCAGTTCGGTTCCGAGCACAAGCAATTTATCAATCTGGGTCGTGACCAGGGTTTCAACGACAATTTCGGTCACGTTGAAATGCTCGTCAGCAAAGCTGCCCAGGCCGAAGTCTGGCCGTTGGTGACCCGCTGGCTGGCGGATCAGCAGACACCCTTGTTGGGTGGGCAAGGGGATTTGGCCGCGGCGGTTTGAGCCTGATGCTCTAACAAGGGCATTTCGCTCCGGTCGGCTTGCGGCTAAGATATGACGCATTGAGCTGTTCTGGTCACTTTGCGTGACTGAGTCATCACTGATGTTTGTGCTGTCTTCCTCTTTACAGGAGTTTCTCGATGATCCATTACCTCACGCCTGACCTGTGCGACGCCTATCCGGAACTGGTGCAGGTGCTGGAACCGATGTTCAGCAATTTCGGCGGCCGTGATTCCTTCGGTGGCGAAATCGTGACCATCAAGTGCTTCGAAGACAACTCGCTGGTCAAGGAGCAAGTCGAGCTCAAGGGCAATGGCAAGGTTCTGGTGGTCGATGGTGGCGGTTCCCTGCGCCGCGCGCTGCTGGGTGACATGCTCGCCGAGAAGGCCTCCAGCAATGGCTGGGAAGGCCTGGTGATCTATGGATGCATCCGTGACGTCGACGTCATCGCGCAAACCGATCTGGGGGTTCAGGCGCTGGCCAGCCACCCGATGAAAACCGACAAGCGCGGTATCGGCGATCTCAACGTTGCCGTGACCTTTGCTGGCGTGACCTTCCATCCGGGCCATTACATCTATGCGGACAACAACGGCGTGATCATCTCGCCAAGCCCGCTGAAAATGCCTGAATAAAAACGGCTGCAGACCAGAGGAGTGCGGATGTTCGAGGAAGAAAACGCGCAATGGGGGCTGGTGCATGCCCTGGTGCTGGACGGTAGAGGCGGTGCGCGTTCGATTGCCCGGACTGAACTTGACGACTTGCAGCTGCAGGCCCATGAAAGCCTGTGGTTGCACTGGGATCGCAGTCATCCGCAAACCCAGACCTGGCTACGCAAATCCAGCGGTCTGAGCGAATTCAGCTGTGACCTGTTACTCGAAGAAAACACCCGTCCGCGACTTTTACAGCTTTCGGACAGCGAACTGCTGCTATTTTTGCGCGGGGTCAATCTGAACCCCGGTGCCGAGCCGGAAGACATGGTGTCGGTGCGGATCTTCGGTTCTGCCCAGCGTGTCATCTCCCTGCGTTTGCGTCCGTTGCGCGCCACTGAAGAGCTGCTGGTGCAGCTGGCCGATGGCAAGGGGCCGAAAACCGCCTCGGAACTCATCCTGTATATGGCGCAGTACCTCACCAACAAGGTGCAGGATCTGGTCAGCGACCTCTCGGAAGTGGTCGATGAGGAAGAAGAAAAGCTCGATGCCGACGAACGGTATGCACCGGAACACGGCGCCGTATTGCAGATCCGTCGCAGGGCTGCCGCGCTGAAGCGTTTTCTCGCTCCGCAGCGGGATATTTTCGGTCAGTTGACGCGGATCAGATTGCCCTGGTTCGTCGAGGACGATGGTGATTACTGGAACGAATTGAACAACAGCCTGACCCGCTACCTCGAGGAGCTGGAACTGACCCGGGAGCGGGTGGGGCTGGTCCTGGAGGCTGAAGACCGTCGCTTGAGCGTGCGCATGAACCGCACGATGTATCGCTTCGGGATCATCACCGGGATCTTTTTGCCGATGAGTTTTCTGACCGGGCTTTTGGGGATCAACGTCGGTGGCATTCCATTCTCTGCCAGCCCTTACGGCTTTCTGATCGCCTGCCTGATGATGGTCTCGGTGGCGCTGGGGCAATGGTGGTTATTCCGACGTTTGCGCTGGGTCTGAGGGAAAGCATGTGACCCGACCAAAACTGACCGCGTCTCCCACAGACATCACGAGAGGTGCGTATGCACGATCCGTTTGAACAGTCTTTGCGCGACATGCTCAACGCCTCACCGTCCACCCGGGACGACGATGCGTGTCTGGGGCGTGTACTGAAAACCGCCAACCGCCAGGTCGGCGCCGGTGATTTGTTCAGTCTGCTGGGGCGCTGGTTGCCCGCACTGATGATTGCCCTGAATAACGGATCGGCCCATGTCTCGCCGGTATCCCGTCTTCGTAAACCTGCTGCCCGCACTGCTGATAAGGCTGATTGAATATGGAACTTGATCTCTGGACACAGAGCCTCGTCACTGCAATGACTGCGTTGTGGACCAAGGTTGCGAACTTCATTCCAAACCTGTTCGGCGCACTGGTTGTGCTGCTGTTGGGTTTTGTCGTGGCCAAACTGCTGGACACCCTGCTTTCCAAATTGCTCGCCAAACTGGGCCTGGACCGCTTGATGGGCGGCACCGGCCTGACCAAGCTGATGTCCCGCGCCGGCCTGCAGGTTCCCATTTCGACCCTGATCGGCAAGATCGTCTATTGGTTCGTTCTGCTTATTTTTCTGGTTTCTGCCGCAGAATCCCTTGGACTTGAGCGAGTATCAGCTACGCTGGATATGCTTGCGCTGTATTTGCCGAAGGTATTCGGCGCGGCGCTGGTGTTGCTGGTAGGTGTCTTGCTGGCGCAACTGGCCAACGGGCTGGTGCGCGGAGCGGCAGAAGGCGTGGGTCTGGACTATGCTTCAGGGCTTGGACGAATTGCCCAGGGCCTGGTGATCATCATCAGTATTTCGGTGGCGATCAGCCAGTTGGAGGTCAAGACCGACCTGCTGAACCACGTGATCGTGATTGTGCTGATAACCGTTGGTCTGGCGGTAGCGCTGGCCATGGGGTTGGGAAGCCGGGAAATTGCCGGCCAGATTCTTGCGGGAATCTACGTGCGTGAGCTGTACCAGGTTGGGCAACAAGTGCGTGTTGGCGAGGTCGAAGGCCAGATCGAAGAGATCGGCACGGTTAAAACCACATTGCTGACCGATGAGGGTGAGCTAGTCTCTCTTTCCAATCGGATCCTCCTCGAGCAGCATGTGAGTAGCCGCTAACCCGGCAAACCCTGCTAATGTATGCCGCCGCAAAATTCCAGCTGACGCTGGCTGCGGAGGATATTGACCTGACTGTCGGCCCGACTTGTTTTGAATAAAGCTCAATCGCTATCCATGCGCTACGACCCCCGCGAGCTCTCTGATGAGGAGTTGGTCGCGCGCTCGCATACCGAGCTGTTTCACGTAACACGCGCCTACGAAGAACTGATGCGGCGTTACCAGCGAACATTATTTAATGTGTGCGCAAGATATCTCGGGAACGATCGCGATGCAGACGATGTCTGTCAGGAGGTCATGCTGAAGGTGCTGTATGGTCTGAAGAACTTCGAGGGCAAATCGAAGTTCAAGACATGGCTATATAGCATCACGTACAACGAGTGCATCACACAGTATCGGAAGGAACGGCGAAAGCGTCGCTTGATGGACGCATTGAGTCTTGACCCCCTCGAGGAGGCGTCCGAAGAAAAGGCGCCGAAACCTGAGGAAAAGGGTGGACTTGATCGCTGGTTAGTGTATGTGAACCCGATTGACCGGGAAATTCTGGTGCTACGTTTTGTCGCAGAGCTGGAGTTTCAGGAGATCGCAGACATCATGCATATGGGTTTGAGTGCAACAAAAATGCGGTACAAACGCGCTCTAGATAAATTGCGTGAGAAATTTGCAGGCATTGCTGAAACTTAGTTCAGCGCAAATATCTCTTACGTGTAGGCAAGTTCTGTTAGACTTGCCGCCGAGTTGTCCCCCGGTTTGCGGGACTGCTTCACAATCACCAGATGGGGATTTAACGGATGAAACTGAAAAACACCTTGGGCTTGGCCATTGGTACTCTTATTGCCGCTACTTCGTTCGGCGCATTGGCACAAGGCCAAGGCGCAGTTGAAGGCGAGCTCAACTACGGGAAGAAGTACAACGACAGCGTTAACAACGTTGAAGACGGCTACACTCCTGGCGCCTCCATCGGTTACTTCTTGACCGACGACGTATCGTTGAACTTCACCTACAACAACGATGACTACACCCGTTCGAACAACAACACCGGCAACCAGAAGATCGAGGGCGACCAGTTCGGTCTGAACGCTCAGTACCACTTCAACAACGCTGGCGACGCTCTGCGTCCTTACGTTCAAGGTGGTGTCAAGCACGGCAGCATGACCAACGTAGCCGCTGACGGCCACACCGGTCGTGACCAGTCGACTTTCCTGACTGCTGGCGCTGGCCTGAAGTACTACTTCCTCGAAAACGTCTACGCTCGTGCTGGCGTAGAAGCTGACTACAAGCTGGACAACGGCCGTTGGGACTACATCCCGTCCGTAGGTCTGGGTGTGAACTTCGGTGGCGGCAACAAGCCTGCTGCTGCTCCGGTTCCAGCACCAGAAGTCTGCTCCGACAGCGACAACGACGGCGTTTGCGACAACGTCGACAAGTGCCCGGACACCCCGGCCAACGTAACTGTTGACGCTGATGGCTGCCCAGCTGTTGCTGAAGTCGTTCGTGTAGAGCTGGACGTGAAGTTCGACTTCGACAAGTCGGTAGTCAAGCCAAACAGCTACGGCGACATCAAGAACCTGGCTGACTTCATGAAGCAGTACCCATCCACCACCACTACTGTTGAAGGTCACACTGACTCCGTCGGTCCTGACGCTTACAACCAGAAACTGTCCGAGCGTCGTGCAAACGCCGTTAAGCAAGTTCTGACCAACCAGTACGGTGTTGAATCGTCCCGCGTTCAGTCTGTTGGCTACGGCGAATCCCGCCCAGTTGCTGACAACAAAACTGAAGCTGGTCGCGCTGTTAACCGTCGCGTAGAAGCGCAGGTTGAAGCTCAAGCTAAGTAATTAGCCCGCAGCTCTGAGAAAAGCCCGGCTCAGGCCGGGCTTTTCTTTGTCTGCGATTTGGGGTTCAGCATTGGTTTTGCATTGCTACTGAAGGATCGCAGCCTGCGGCAGCTCCTGCAGGGATAAATGCCGAACCCGTGCAGGAGCTGCCGAAGGCTGCGATCTTTTGATCTCATCACAGGCCGCCACGGCACCGATCACCAGGATCGCCGGGCTTTTCAACTCGAAGGCACAGGCGTCGTCCTCCATTGCCATCAGGTTGCTTCGACATTCCCGTTGATGCGGCAGGGAAGCATTTTCGATCATTGCCACGGGCGTATCGGCTGCCATTCCACCGGCCAGCAGTTGCTCGCGAATTTCACTGAGCTTCGCCACTCCCATGTA
Organism: Pseudomonas sp. PDM32; assembly: GCF_019219225.1. NCBI lineage: Bacteria > Pseudomonadati > Pseudomonadota > Gammaproteobacteria > Pseudomonadales > Pseudomonadaceae > Pseudomonas > Pseudomonas sp. PDM32. The sequence goes on along the minus strand of NZ_JAHUWE010000002.1, from coordinate 307,111 downwards.
GATCACCAGTGTCGTGCCACCTTGGGCCAGCGCTTGCCAGTTCAGGCTGCTGTCATCCTGAGTGTGGGCGGTCACCAGCGTTACCCCTCGTGCCACGCCGCGCAGGGTCAATGGAATATCGCATTGCGTCGCGCCCGCCAGGCCGGCGGTGATGCCATTGACCAGCTCAACCTCGACACCACGCTCGCGCAGCCACTGCGCTTCTTCACCGCCACGCCCGAAGATGCATGGGTCGCCACCTTTGAGTCGTACCACGCATTTACCCTGACGGGCATAACGCAACATCAGGCGATGGATAAAGGCTTGCGGCGTTGAACGACAACCGCCGCGCTTACCCACAGGAATTATCCGCGCGCCGGGGCAGTGCTCCAGCACCGCATCGTTGACCAGATCGTCGATCAGCACGACATCCGCCTCTCTCAACGCCCGAACAGCTTTGAGGGTCAGTAATTCAGGATCACCGGGACCTGCACCCACCAGCCAGACTTTTGCGCTCATAGTGTTTTCCTCACGAGATGGCGGCTTGCGGCTGCGCGGTAGCGGCCAGCAAACGCTTGATTTCCGGGACGCAGGAGCCGCATTGCGTGCCGCAGCCCAATTCTTGTTTCAAACCCGACAAGTCCAGGCCGCGGCGGATGCCAGCGCAGACCGCGTTGTGGCTGACGTTTTTGCAGTTGCACAGGGTTTTGTTACCGATCACTTCGGCGTCAACCTGGCCCGGCGGGGCACTCAAGGGCGCGAGCAGCCAGCGCCGTAGCTGTTCATCTGCGCGACCTTCGAGCCAGAGGTTTTGCAGCCAGTGCCGGGCGAGGGTTTCACCTGCCAGGCGGATCGCGGTGATCCGGCCGTTCTCGATTCGCACCCGCTTACCGATGGAGCGTCGTGGATCGTCGTAGGCCAGCACCGGTCCATCGTTCAGCCCCAGGCATTGATCGATATCGCGCAGCAGTTGCGGATCCGGCGCCGTGGTGCTGGCAGCGCGTATGAGCAGCGCAGGGCGCTCACGACCGGTCAGGCTGAGGCTGACGTAGGAAAACGTCTCGCAGAGGGGGCGTAGAGTCTCAAAGTGTTGTTGGACATCGCCCTCAATCAGCGCGAAAAGGTGCCAAGGCAATTGCACCGGTTCCAGGCGCACACCGCTGTGTTTGAGCTCCGGTTGTTTCGACAACGGATCGAAGGCGGGCAGGGTGAGGCTGTTCACGCCCCCCTTGAGAAAGCGGTCACCAAAATGCATCGGCAAGAAGGCTTGGCCCGGACGCACGCTGTCGTCACTGGCGACCGGCACGATCACCGCGCCGCGGCGGCTTTTCAGGCTGATCAAATCACCCGTTTGCAGGCGATGCCTGCGCAGTTCATCCGGGTGCAGACTCAACACGGCTTCACTGACATGGCCGAACAACTGCGCGGCGGTGCCGGTGCGGCTCATACCGTGCCACTGATCGCGCAGACGACCGGTGATCAGCGTCAGAGGGAAGCGCGCATCCCGTTGTTCCTTGGCGGCGCGATACGGATCGGCCACGAACTGCGCGCGTCCGCTGGAAGTCGGGAAAATGCCGTCGAGATAGAGGCGCGCGGTGCCTGCGCTGGACCCCGCAGGAAAGGGCCATTGTTGCGGGCCGATGGTGTCGATCAAGCCGTGGCTGATCCCGGACAAATCCAGATCCCGGCCCCGCGTCAGCTGTTTGTATTCGTCGAAGACCTGCGCCGGAGTGTCAAAGGCAAACAGGCTGGTGGCTTCCGGGCGCAGATGTTTCTCCAGGCGCTGTGCGAAATCCACTGTGATCGTCCAGTCCGGACGCGCTTCGCCCGGTGCGGCGATCGCGCGGCGGACGTGGGAAATACGCCGTTCGGAGTTGGTCACCGTGCCGTCCTTTTCGCCCCAACTGGCGGCGGGCAACAACAGGTCGGCAAACCTGGCGGTTTCGGTGGTGCGAAAGGCCTCCTGCAAGACCACGAACGGGCAGGCCTCCAGCGCCGCGCGCACGGCCGCCTGATCGGGAAGAGACTGCGCGGGGTTGGTGCAGGCGATCCACAAGGCTTTGATCTTGCCGCTGCCCACCTGCTCGAACAACTCGATGGCAGTCAGCCCCGGGGTCTCAGGCAGTTGATCAACACCCCAGTAGGCGGCCACGTCGGCACGGTGCTCAGGGTTGGCGGCGTCACGATGACCCGGCAGCAGGTTGGACAGGCTACCGGTCTCCCGCCCGCCCATGGCATTCGGCTGACCGGTCAAGGAGAACGGACCTGCACCCGGACGGCCAATCTGCCCGGTGGCCAGGTGTAGATTGATCAATGCACTGTTTTTCGCGCTGCCGGCGGTGGACTGGTTCAACCCCATGCACCAGAGCGACAGGAAAGACGGTGAAGTACCGACCCATTCAGCACATTGCTGCAATTGCCCGACGCTGATTCCGCAGAGCTGCGACACCATCTGCGGCGTGTAATCGCGCACCAGTTTCTTCAGCTCGGGCAAGCCTTCGGTATGGTCCTTGATGAAGTCACGGTCGATCCAGTCTTCCCACAGCAGCAGATGCAAAATCCCATGGAACAAGGCGACATCGGTGCCGGGCAAAATCGCCAGGTGCAGGTCAGCCAGATCGCAGGTGTCCGTCCGACGTGGGTCAATGACGATGACTTTCATCTGCGGCCGGCGGGATTTGGCTTCTTCCAGTCGGCGAAACAGTACTGGGTGGGCGTAGGCCATGTTACTGCCGACGATCATCACGCAATCGCTCAATTCCAGGTCTTCATAGCTGCATGGCGGGGCGTCTGCGCCCAGGCTGCGCTTGTAGCCGACCACCGCCGACGACATGCACAGCCGTGAATTGCTGTCGATGTTGTTGGTGCCCACCAGCGCCCGCGCCAGTTTGTTGAAGGCGTAGTAGTCCTCGGTCAGCAACTGCCCGGAAATGTAGAACGCCACGCTGTCCGGGCCATGCTCGGCAATGGTTTGGGCGAAAACGCTGGCGGCGTGATCAAGCGCGGTATCCCAGTCGGTGCGGCTGCGCGCCAGGCCTTTGCCCAGGCGCAGTTCCGGGTACAGCGCTCTTGCCGTCAAGTCGCCGGTCAAATGCAGGGTTGATCCCTTGCTGCACAACTTGCCGAAGTTGGCCGGGTGTGCCGGATCGCCGCTGACGCCGAGGATGCGCTCGCCGTCATGCTCGATCAGCACGCCGCAGCCGACCCCGCAATAGCAGCAGGTGGACGCGGTGATCTGGCGGTCCATCAGCCTGCGTCCCGCAGGGCCAGCATCACTCGGCCATTTTCGACCCGCGCCGGATGGTGGTGGGCGCAGCCGACGTCCGGGGCCAGGGCTTCGCCGCTTTCCAGGTCGATTTGCCAGTTGTGCAGTGGGCAGGCGACGCGTTTGCCGTAGATCAAACCTTGGGACAGCGGTCCGCCCTTGTGCGGGCAACGGTCGTCGAGGGCGAACACTTCATCGTCGCTGGTACGAAAAATCGCGATGTCGCCTTTAGGGCCGGCAACGATTCGCGAGCCAAGGGCATTGATTTCATCCAGTGCGCAGATATCCAGCCAGTTCATGCCAGCACCTCCAGGTTTTTCACGGGGATGACGTCGAATTCTTTTTTCAGTTGCGGCTGTTCCAGGCGTTCCTTCCACGGGTCCTGTTCGAACGACAGGGAGAACTGCAGGCGATCGTTGAGCGCCTTGCGCCGCTCCGGGTCTTCCAGCACGGCTTTCTTGATGTGGTCCATGCCGACCCGTTGCAGGTAGTGCACGGTGCGTTCGAGGTAAAAGGCTTCTTCGCGATAGAGCTGCAGGAATGCGCCGTTGTATTCGCGGACTTCTTCGGCGGTTTTCAGTTTGACGAAGAATTCCGCGACTTCGGTCTTGATCCCGCCGTTGCCGCCGATGTACATCTCCCAGCCGGAATCGACGCCGATGATTCCTACGTCCTTGATGCCCGCTTCCGAACAGTTGCGCGGGCAACCGGAGACAGCCAGTTTCACTTTGTGCGGCGACCACATGTTGAACAGGTCATGTTCCAGTTCAATGCCAAGTTGTGTGGAGTTCTGCGTGCCAAAGCGGCAGAACTCGCTGCCGACGCAGGTCTTCACGGTGCGGATGGATTTGCCGTAGGCATGGCCGGACGGCATGTCGAGGTCTTTCCAGACACCCGGCAAGTCCTGCTTCTTGATCCCCAGCAAGTCGATGCGCTGGCCGCCGGTGACCTTGACCATCGGTACGTTGTACTTGTCGGCAACGTCGGCAATGCGCCGCAGTTCCGAAGGATTGGTCACGCCGCCCCACATCCGCGGGACGACCGAGTAGGTGCCGTCTTTCTGAATGTTGGCGTGGGCGCGTTCGTTGATCAGGCGCGATTGCGGATCGTCCTTGGCTTCCCCTGGCCAGGTGGAAATCAGGTAGTAGTTGAGCGCCGGCCGGCAGGTGGCGCAGCCGTTGGGTGTGCGCCAGTTCAGGTAGCTCAAGGTGCCGGCGATGGTCAGCAGGTGCTGCTCGCGGATAGCCTGGCGGATTTGCCCGTGGTTGAGGTCGCTGCAGCCGCAGATGGCCTTTTCGCTTTTCGGTTTTACGTCGGCGGCACCGCCCACTGTGTTGATCAGGATCTGCTCCACCAAACCCGCGCACGAACCGCAGGAGCTGGCAGCCTTGGTGTGTTTCTTCACTTCGTCGACACTGAACAGCCCGTGTTCCTGAATGGCCTTGACGATGGTGCCTTTGCACACGCCGTTGCAGCCGCAGACTTCGGCCGTGTCGGCCATGCTCATGGCTTTGTCCTGGCCCTGATGCCCTACGTCGCCCAAAGCGTTTTCGCCAAACATCAGATGATCGCGGATCTCACTGATGGCGTGGTTTTCACGGATCTGCCGGAAGTACCAGCCGCCATCGGCCGTATCGCCGTACAGGCAGGCGCCGACCAGCACGTCGTCCTTGATCACCAGTTTCTTGTAGACCCCGCCAATCGGGTCGGAAAGGGTGATGGTCTCGGTACCTTCACCGCCCATGAAGTCGCCAGCGGAAAAAAGGTCGATGCCGGTGACCTTCAGCTTGGTCGAGGTCACCGACCCCTTGTAGGTGGCAAAACCCAGTTGGGCGAGGTGATTGGCGCAGACTTTGGCCTGTTCGAACAGTGGCGCCACCAGACCATAGGCGATGCCGCGGTGGCTGGCGCACTCGCCGATGGCATAGATCCGCGGGTCATAGGTTTGCAGGGTGTCGTTGACCAGAATCCCGCGGTTGCACGGAATACCGGATTTCTCCGCCAGTTCGGTATTGGGGCGAATGCCGGCAGCCATCACCACCAGGTCAGCGGGGATGATGTCGCCATTCTTGAATTGCACCGAACCGACCCGGCCATTGCCCGCGTCGTGCAAAGCCTGGGTTTGCTCACACAGACGGAAATGCAGGCCGCGAGACTCCAGGGCGGTTTGCAGCAACTGGCCGCTGGTCTTGTCCAGTTGCCGCTCCAGCAGCCACTCGCCGAGATGCACCACGGTGACGTGCATGCCCCGCAGCATCAGGCCGTTGGCGGCCTCCAGGCCGAGCAGGCCGCCACCGATCACCACGGCGTGCCGGTAGGTTTTCGCGGTGTCGATCATGGCCTGGGTATCGGCGATGTCGCGGTAGCCGATCACGCCTTCGAGGGTGTTGCCGGGAATGGGCAGGATGAAAGGTGTCGAGCCGGTGGCGATCAGCAGGCGATCGTATTCGGCTTCACTGCCGTCTTCGGCAATGACCCGGCGCTTGACCCGGTCGATCTCCACCACTTTGCGATTGAGCAGCAGTTTGATGTTGTTGTCCAGGTACCAGTCCAAGTCGTTGAGCACGATCTCTTCGAAGGTCTGTTCGCCCGCCAGCACCGGCGACAACAGGATGCGATTGTAGTTGGTGTGCGGTTCGGCGCCGAAGACCGTGATGTCGTACAGCTCTGTGCTCAGCTTGAGCAGTTCTTCCAGGGTCCGGACCCCGGCCATGCCGTTGCCGATCATCACCAGTTTTAGTTTTTTCATCAGGTTCTCCGGGGAGCTCAGGCCTGCCTCATCAGGGTTCAGGCCATGCTCGACAAATTTTGCGCAAACAAAAAAAGGCGTCCCGCTAGTTGCCTAGCGAGGACGCCTTTGTCCTGGTCCCGTTCTCTCGGGAAGAGCAGCCTTCGTCGTTGAAGCCTGCGCTTTATGTCTGTTGAAAAGGGTAATGCAGTGGTTGTGCCAAGTCGCTCAGGTCCCGTGTTTGCTGGCGTTCTTCCCGTTCGCAAGGGCAGGGTCGCGAGGGAATGCACCGATTCAAGGCGCGTTGCCCGCTAATGGAGCGCCACTACCAGCAGCACCAGGTTGAGCAGCAGCGATACCAGCGTCAATGTTCGCCAGACTTTCAGCGGCTCGCGCTCCAGCAAGGGTTTGGGGCGCACGCTCAAACTGCGGCGTTCGCCTTGCTCAATTAGCAGCAACCATTCTTCCGCCGTTTCGAAACGCTGTTCGGGGGCCGCCGCAACGGCGCGTTCCAGGTGATGGGCGATCCAGTCCGGCAGGTCGGGCCGGTAGCGGCTGGCGTTGACCGGGAGACCAAACCTCGGGCGCTGGAACGCTTCGATTTCGCCATAGGGATAGTGCCCGGTGAGCAGGAAATACAAGGTCACACCAACGGCATACAGGTCCTGCTGTGGTGTCGGCACGTCGCCACGAAAGGCTTCCGGCGCGATGTAACTGGGTGTACCCGGCAGAGCCCAGGGCAGGTCTTGCGAGAGACCGGGGCAGTAGGCGAGGCCGAAATCCAGCAGGCGTAACTCACCGTCGTCCCCCAGCAACAGGTTTTCCGGTTTGATGTCGCGATGCAGAATCTGCCGTCGATGCAACAGGCCGACCGCTCGCAGCAAGCGTTCGGCGATGTCTTGCCATTGGGCCAGTGGCAATGGTCCGCTTTGCTCATGTCGCTGAGCCAGGGTGGAACCCGGATATTCACGCATCACGTAGTACAAATGCTGACGCTGACTGGCGACATGGACTTCAGGAAAATGGCGACCGGCCACGCGTTTGAGAAACCACTCTTCCGACAGTAACGCTTGCCCGGCCTGATGATCGTCGTGCAGGCGCCCCGGCAGGGTTTTCAGCAGCCAGGGTTGTTGCTGAGTGTCGCGCACGCGATAAAGCAGCGATTGCTGACTCTGCGCGACGATCCCTTCAACCTGCCAGCCCTCGAAAGACTGGTCCGGCTTCAGGGCTGGCGGCAGCGGCCATTGTTGCAAGTGAATCAACGCATCGCCAAGGCTCGCTTCACCGAGGGCATCGACCCGCACCAGCAAGGCGCTGGCGTTGTCCTGGCTGCCGGCCAGGTGTGCGGCATTGACCAGGGTTTGCGCAGCGCTGTGCAAGTCCGGTTGATCACGCAGGATCGCCGCAATGGCGGTATCGCCCAAGACGGCCCAGATACCGTCGCTGAGCAGGACGAAGCTTTCATCGAGACGCAATTCACCGTCGAGAAAATCCAGCACCAGGTGTTGATCGAGCCCCAGCGCCCGTTTCAACACGTGCTGCATGCCCGGCTGGTCCCAGACGTGGTCCTCGCTGATTCGTTGCAATCGGTCGGCGTGCCAGCGATACACCCGGCAATCGCCGACATGGGCCAGGGTAAAACGCCGGCCACGCAGGACCAGCGCACTGAGGGTGGTCAGCAGCGGTTGTCCGCCGCCATTGGCCTGCAACCAGCGGTTTTGCGCCAGCAACAGGCGATCGAGTGCCTGCGCCACGCTCCAGGTTTCCGGCGTGGCGTAGTAATCCAGCGCCAGGGCCTGCAGTGTCGAACGGGCCGCCAGTCCGCCATCGGCGCACTGACTGACACCGTCGGCGATGGCGAACAGGTAACCTTTGCTCGCCGCCAGCGCCGGGGTCGGCGTGACCAGGCGCAGGGCATCCTGATTTTCCTCGCGCGGACCGATGGCGCTGGCTTCGGCGAAACTCAGTTGCAGGCTCATCGAGGCGTCAGACCCGCGCAGCCGTCACGGCCGCCGAACCCCAGGTGGTTCTCCAGCGCCGTTTCACGCCGTGCAGGCCGAACCACGCCAGAATGCCGAGGCTGGCGAACAACCACAGCGCCAGTTGATAGCTGCCGGTGCTTTGCTTGATCGCGCCCATGCCGGCCGCGAGGGCAAAACCACCGATGCCGCCGGCCATGCCGATCAGGCCGGTCATCACACCGATCTCCCGACGAAACCGCTGCGGCACCAACTGGAAGACCGCGCCATTACCGGCACCCAGGCCGAGCATGGTGCAGACGAAAAGTGCGAGTGCGGCGTAGGAATTCGGCAGGTTGAAACCGACCGCGGTAATGCAGATCGCCGCGACGGTGTACATCGCCAACAGGGTTCGAATGCCACCAAACCGGTCAGCCAGCGCGCCGCCCAAGGGCCGCATCAGGCTGCCGCCGAACACGCAGGCCGCCGTGTAGTAACCGGCCGTCACCGGACTCAGGCCGTACTGGTCGTTGAAATAGCCGGGCAGGGCGCTGGCCAGGCCGATAAAGCCGCCGAACGTCACGCTGTAGAAAAACATGAACCACCAGCTGTCACGATCACCCAGGGCCTTGAAGTAGTCGGCCATGGATTTGGCTTTTGGTCGCTCTGGGGCGTTTTTCGCCAGCCAGGCAAAGACGATCAGGGTCAGGATCAGCGGAATCAGGGCGAAACCGAACACGTTGCTCCAGCCAAACGCCGCCGCCAGTACCGGGGCGATCAAGGCGGCGAATACCGTACCCGAGTTGCCGGCGCCGGCGATGCCCATGGCCTTGCCTTGATGCTGCGGCGGATACCATTGCGAGGCCAGGGGCAGGGCAACGGCAAAGGACGCGCCGGCCATGCCGAGGAACAGACCCAGCAGCAGCGCTTGCTCGTAGCTGTGGATGCCGAGCTTCCAGGCGCCGAACAGCGCGCAGATCACGATGACCTGGCCGATCAGGCCGGCGGTTTTGGGCGACAGGCGATCAGCCAGCATCCCCATGACAAAACGCAAGACCGCCCCGGCCAGAATCGGCGTGGCCACCACCAGCCCGCGTTGCTGTGTCGTCAGGTGCAGGTCGGCGGCGATCTGTACTGCCAGAGGGCCGAGCAGGTACCAGACCATGAAGCTCAGGTCGAAATAGAGGAAGGCTGCGAACAATGTGGGGGTATGGCCGGATTTCCAGAAGCTTGAATTCATTGCGCACCTCAGCTGTGAAGAGTCTCGAAAGGAGTCATGAGCTTGCAGGTGGGGCGCCGCTACGGCCGCTCCACCGGCCCCGTGCTGTGGGGCCAAAACGAAAAAACGCCGCCACCCGATCCGCCAAGGGCAAATGAGGTGAGCGACGTCTTTGTCGTAGGTGGGGCAACCGCCGTTGGTTACCTGTGGTGATTGCTTTGCCAGATCTGTGCCACTTTGGAAAAGATCGCAGCCTTCGGCAGCTCCTACAGGGGAATGTGTGCTCCTGTAGGCGCTGCCGAAGGCTGCGATCTTTTGTTGCTCAACCCAACAATTCACTCATGGCAATAATCTGCTCCGCCACTTGAATCAGCTTCTGCTGGCGGCTCATCGCCTGGCGGCGCATCAGTGTGTAGGCCTCTTCTTCGTTACAGTCCTTCATTTTCATCAGCAGCCCTTTGGCCAGTTCGATGCGCTTGCGCTCGGCCAGTTGCTGGTCGCGGGCCTGCAACTGGGCACGCAAAGCCTGATCGCTTTCGAAACGTGCCATGGCCACATCGAGAATCGGCTGCAGGCGCTGGGCGTGAATGCCTTCGACGATGTAGGCACTGACCCCGGACTTGATCGCCTGGCGCATCACATCGGGGTCATGTTCGTCGGTGAACATCACAATCGGTCGCGGCTGGTCGCGAGTGACCAGCACCACTTGCTCCATGACATCACGGCCGGGTGACTCGGTATCGATCAGAATCACGTCCGGACGCACCGTTTCGACGCGTTCGGGTAAGTCGATGGTCAGGCCGGACTCATCGATCACTTCGAATCCGGCCTCGGTCAGGGCGGCCTTCAGGCGTCCGACTTTTTTCGCGGTGTCGTTGATCAGCAGGATACGCAGCATGTTCGTCGTCTCCTGTCAGCGGCTGGCGGATCGGTTGGAGCTGTCGCTCATGGCGTGCAGTTTGAAGCTGCGGGCATAACCGGCCGGGTCCGAACCGTCCCAGATCTTGCCGTCGATCAATTGACTGCTGCGCATCTCCTTGCCCGGTGCCGCGACACCTGCCGCGCCGGCCGCTTCACGATACAAGTCTAGTTGATGGACTTGGCGGGCCACGTCGAGGTAATCCGGGTCATCGCGCAACAAGCCCCAGCGACGGAACTGGGTCATGAACCACATGCCGTCGGACAGGTACGGCAGATTGACCTCGCCTTCACCATGGAAGCGCAGGGCGTGCGGGTCTTGCCAGCGATTGCCCAGGCCATCGACATAGTCGCCCAGCAGGCGCGGCTCGATGCATTCCAGCGGCGCATCGAGGTATTGCGCGGCACTGAGCAATTGCGCGGTGCTGCGACGATTTTCACGGCTTTGTTCGATGAAGCGGCTGGCTTCCAGCACCGCCATCACCAACACCCGCGCGGTATTGGGGTATTGCTCGACGAACGCACGGGTGCAGCCGAGGACCTTTTCCGGGTGATCGGGCCAGAGGGTCTGGGTCGTGGCCAGGGTGAAACCGAGGTCCTGTTGCACGGCGCTGGCGGACCAGGGTTCGCCGACACAGAACCCGTCAATGCGCCCGGCCCGCAGGTGGGCGACCATTTGCGGCGGCGGCACCACGACGCTGTCGACATCCAGCAGCGGGTGTATACCCTGGCTGGCGAGCCAGTAATACAACCACATGGCGTGGGTGCCGGTAGGAAACGTCTGGGCGAAGGTGAGTTTTGGGCGAGTTTGGTGCACGTGCCGATCCAATGCCTCAGGACTGGTCACCCCAAGCGACTGCAAGCCGCGGGACAGATTGATGCTCTGGCCGTTTTGATTCAGGCCCATCAACACCGCCATGTCGGTCGCGGCCACGCCACCGATGCCCAAGTGGACGGCGTAAATCAGGCCGTAGAGGCTGTGCGCGGCATCGAGTTCGCCGCTCACCAGCTTGTCCCGCAGGTTGGCCCAGGACGTTTGGCGCTTGAGGTTAAGGGTCAAGCCGTGGGGTTGGGCGAAGCCCTGGGTGGCGGCGACCACCACCGAGGCGCAGTCGCTCAGGGCCATGAAGCCGAGATTGATTTCGGTTTTTTCCGGGGCATCGCTGCCATTGACCCAGGCCAGAGGGCCGGCTGACGGTTCGTTCATCGCGCGTTCACCTTGCAAAAAAAACGTCGTCCCGGGTCCGTGCAGGGGCAGGCCGGGGACGACGCCATTGTCTTTGCACCCATTCCGACGCTGGCAGGGGTGCTGGTGCCCGGAATGGTGCAAGGCATATGCCATTAACTGCTGATTTGAACGCGCGCCTCGCTTGCCACCCCGTAGCCCGGCTATAATCGCCGCCTCAATTCGCCGCCAATCGAGTCAAATCCGCCCATGTACACCCTGGCCCGTCAGTTGTTGTTCAAACTCTCCCCGGAAACCTCCCACGATCTGTCCCTGGACCTGATCGGCGCGGGCGGGCGTCTTGGACTCAACGGCTTGTTGTGCAAGGCTCCGGCGAAGAAGCCGGTGAGTGTCATGGGCCTGGACTTCCCGAACCCGGTGGGCCTGGCCGCCGGTCTGGACAAGAACGGCGCGGCCATCGATGGATTCGCCCAACTGGGTTTCGGTTTTGTCGAAATCGGGACCATCACCCCGCGTCCGCAGCCGGGCAACCCCAAGCCGCGCCTGTTCCGTTTGCCGGAAGCCGAGGCGATCATCAATCGCATGGGCTTCAACAACCTCGGCGTCGACCACCTGCTGGCCCGCGTGGCGGCGGCCAAATACAAGGGCGTGCTGGGCATCAACATCGGCAAGAACTTCGATACGCCGGTCGAGCGGGCCGTGGACGACTACCTGATCTGCCTGGACAAAGTGTACGCCCACGCCAGCTATGTGACGGTCAACGTCAGTTCGCCGAATACGCCGGGCCTGCGCAGCCTGCAATTCGGCGACTCGCTCAAGCAGTTGCTGGCCGATCTGGCCGAGCGCCGCGCGGAGCTGGCCTTGCGTCATGGCAAGCATGTACCGCTGGCGATCAAGATCGCGCCGGACATGAGCGACGAGGAGACCGCACAGGTTGCACAAGCGCTGATCGAAACCGGAATGGATGCGGTCATCGCCACCAACACCACCCTGAGCCGCGTCGGCGTCGAAGGCATGGAACATGGCGACGAGGCCGGTGGTCTGTCCGGCGCACCGGTTCGCGACAAGAGTACCCACACCGTGAAGGTGCTGGCATCGGAGCTGGGTGGTCGCCTGCCGATCATCGCTGCCGGCGGTATTACCGAAGGCAAGCACGCCGCAGAGAAAATCACCGCAGGCGCGAGTCTGGTGCAGATCTATTCGGGCTTCATCTACAAGGGCCCGGCGCTGATTCGCGAGTCCGTAGACGCCATCGCAGCCCTGCGCTGAGCCCTGCTTGGGGGCTTTTTGTGGCGAGGGGGCTTGCCCCCGTTGGGTCGCGAAGCGGCCCCGAAAACAAACGACTCGGTGTGCCAGGAAAAAACACGGCTGCTTCGCAGCCGAACGGGGGCAAGCCCCCTCGCCACAAGGGTATCGTCGCTGAGTTTGGAGCAGGCATAAAAAAGGGCCCCTTTAAAGGAGCCCCTGGGCCGCAGCCCGCCGTCCGGATGGGACGTGCGTGGTTAATTCAGTACAAAATCAGATTGTCGTGTCGGAGTGTTGTGCCCTGTAATTAGCCGACGGCGTGAAGTTCGTTGAGTCTGTGGATTCCCGCAGTGCCGGTCATACCGTCCCAGTTGTCGCCGCGTCCTTCTCGCCAGCCGTTGATCCAGGCTTGGCGTACCGACGGTAGAGTAAATGGGCAAAGCTCACGGGATTTCCCACCAACGCCATATTGATATCCGCGCAAAAATGCTCTTTCCAACGGATCACGCTTAAGTCTTCTCATAGGGTGTTGCCCTCACTTGTTGACTGTATTTATCGCGTTGACCTCTATTGAGGTCTGGCAGAAAAACTCTGCCGTTGGGGGCTCGTTGCCGGCGTGACGAGCCAAGGTGTTGGCGTCATTGCGGCGCCAACCTGAGTTGAGTTCTAACCAATGCGTCACATCGAGGGAATGATCGTTTTGTCATAAGGACGTAACCATTCATGTGTTAAGGCCATAAGTAACAGAGTGTTTGTAGCGTATTTATTAGCCAAACCCCGGTATGATCGGCCCTGCGCTGGATGATGAGCTTAATCCTTTAGTGAGAATGGCTCCCGTTGCCGGGAGGGACTATTCGACGAAGGGTCGACTTATGACATTTCATTGCATCAACTTTTTTATCTGTCCTTGCATCTAAGCTCATTTAACCCGAGCAGCAGGGGTGGAGCGGCACACCTTCGTGCCACGCGGGCGCTCTTCGAGAAAAGCGCCTGATTGAAAACCGGACCGGCAATGCGTTGCCCGGTCACTCAGCTAAAGGTTCTGGAATTCCCATGTCCGATCGTTTCGAACTCTTCCTCACTTGCCCAAAAGGCCTTGAAGGCCTGCTCATCGAGGAAGCCGTCGGGCTTGGCCTTGAGGAAGCGCGGGAGCACACCTCTGCCGTGCGCGGCATGGCCACCATGGAAACCGCTTATCGCCTGTGCCTGTGGTCACGCCTGGCCAACCGCGTGCTGCTGGTGCTCAAGCGTTTCCCGATGAAGGACGCCGAAGACCTGTACCACGGCGTGCTGGACATCGAGTGGCAAGACCACATGCTCAACGACGGCACCCTGGCCGTCGAATTCAGCGGCCATGGGTCGGGTATCGACAACACTCACTTCGGCGCGCTGAAGGTCAAGGACGCCATCGTCGACAAACTGCGGACCCCGCAAGGCGACCGTCCGTCCATCGACAAGCTCAATCCGGACCTGCGCATTCACCTGCGCCTGGACCGCGGCGAAGCCATTCTGTCCCTCGACCTGTCCGGCCACAGCCTGCACCAGCGAGGCTATCGCCTGCAGCAAGGTGCGGCACCGCTGAAGGAAAACCTCGCGGCCGCCATCCTGATCCGTTCCGGCTGGCCACGTATCGCGGCCGAAGGCGGCGCGCTGGCCGACCCGATGTGCGGTGTCGGTACGTTCCTGGTGGAAGCGGCGATGATCGCCGCGGACATCGCGCCGAACCTGCGCCGTGAGCAGTGGGGCTTTACTGCCTGGCTCGGTCACGTTCCGGCGTTGTGGAAAAAACTCCACGAAGAAGCGTCCGAGCGCGCCGCTGCCGGCCTGGCCAAGACACCGCTGTGGATCCGTGGCTACGAAGCCGATCCGCGGTTGATTCAACCGGGTCGCAACAACGTCGAGCGCGCCGGCCTGAGCGAGTGGATCAAGATCTACCAGGGTGAAGTCGCGACGTTCGAGCCGCGCCCGGACCAGAACCAGAAAGGTCTGGTGATCTGCAACCCTCCGTACGGCGAGCGTCTGGGCGACGAGGCGAGCCTGCTTTATCTCTACCAGAACCTCGGCGAGCGCCTGCGTCAGGCCTGCCTGAACTGGGAGGCGGCGGTGTTCACCGGCGCGCCGGATCTGGGCAAGCGCATGGGCATCCGCAGCCACAAGCAGTATTCGTTCTGGAACGGCGCCTTGCCGTGCAAGCTGCTGCTGATCAAGGTGCTGCCCGATCAGTTCGTCACCGGCGAGCGTCGTACGCCGGAACAGCGCCAGGTTGAGCGTGAGCAAGCCGCCTACGATCAGACGCCGAACGAACCGCAAGAACGCAAGTTCAATAAAAACGGCAACCCGATCAAACCGACCCCGGCACCGGCTCCGGTGGTCGAGCAGCCGCGCCTGAGCGAAGGCGGGCAGATGTTCGCCAACCGCCTGCAAAAGAACCTCAAGGCCCTGGGCAAGTGGGTCAAGCGTGAAGGAATCGACTGCTACCGCGTGTACGATGCCGACATGCCGGAATATTCCATGGCCATCGACCTGTATCACGACTGGGTCCATGTTCAGGAGTACGCCGCGCCGAAGTCCATCGATCCGGAAAAAGCGTCGGCCCGCATGTTCGATGCCCTGGCAGCCATCCCGCAGGCGTTGAACATCGACAAGAACCGTGTGGTGGTCAAGCGCCGCGAGCGTCAGAGCGGCACCAAACAGTACGAGCGCCAGGCGGCGCAGGGCAAATTTGTCGAGGTCAATGAAGGCGGTGTGAAGTTGCTGGTGAACCTCACCGACTACCTCGACACCGGTCTGTTCCTCGACCATCGGCCGATGCGCATGCGTATCCAGAAAGAGGCAGCCGGCAAACGCTTCCTCAATCTGTTCTGCTACACCGCAACGGCCAGTGTGCATGCGGCCAAGGGCGGCGCGCGCAGCACCACCAGTGTCGACCTGTCGAAGACTTATCTGGACTGGGCGCGTCGCAACCTGTCGCTGAACGGTTTTTCCGACAAGAACCGCCTGGAGCAGGGCGATGTGATGGCGTGGCTCGAAGCCAGTCGTGACGAGTACGACCTGATCTTCATCGACCCGCCGACGTTCTCCAACTCCAAGCGCATGGAAGGCGTGTTCGACGTGCAGCGTGACCAGGTGCAACTGATCGACCTGGCCATGGCGCGCCTGGCACCCGGTGGCGTGTTGTATTTCTCCAACAACTTCCGCAAGTTCGAACTGGAGGCCAATCTCGGCGAGCGTTATGCGGTCGAGGACATCACTGCCCAGACCCTCGATCCGGATTTTGCGCGCAACGCCAAGATCCATCGCGCCTGGAAAATCATGGCGCGTTGATGGTTGCCCCACTGTAGGAGCGAGCCTGCTCGCGATGGTCGACAACGATAACGCGAGCTTTCTGAAAGCACGCGGTGTTCTTGAGTCCATCGCGAGCAGGCTCGCTCCTACAGGGTGCTGGTCAAATTAGTGGCTAATAGCTATAACTCCACTCAGGGCCAAAGGGCTTTCCCGCACCTGGCGTTTTGAGTTGCGTTTTATGTCGTTGCACGCCGTGCGCCCCAAGATCCTGGGTTTTATCAGCGAAGATGCCTCGGCCTGGCTGGTCGCGCTGCTGGTTTTGTTGATCGGCGGGGTGCTCACCGGGTTGCTGGCGTGGTCGACGCTGAATCTGTTTCACCATCAATTGCGGCAACGCTTTCAACTGCTGGCCAGTGAACGTTACAGCCGTATCGAAGAACGTTTCGAAGATCAGGAGCAGCGCCTCGACGGCCTGCGCCGGTTTTTCGCCAATTCCGGTTCAGTGTCCCGAGCAGAATTCGACGGCTACACCCAACCTTTGCTGCTGCGAACCCAGGCGTATTCCTACGCCCAGCGGATCACTCGTGACGAGCGGGCGGCGTTCGAGCGACGGGTGCGAGACGAGGGCCTGAACAGCTTCACCCTGAGAGAACTCAACGCCGCCGGCCAATTGCAACTGGCCGGCGAGCGGGATGAGTACGTGGCGGTGCTGTATAGCCAGACGCAAAGCAAACTCGGCGCTCCCCTCGGTTACGACTTGCTGGCCCAGCCGCTGCGGCGTGCCACGCTCGAGCGGGCCGATCGGCGTGGCGGCATGGCAGTGTCGCAACCGATGCATCTGGTGAGTATCGAACCGGCCTATGCGCGCGGCGTGCTGCTGGTCGCGCCGGTCACGCAGCGCACCGGACAGGACGACAAAGGCACGAAGCCCTACGGGTATGTGATGGCCGTGATCAGCATGCGCCAATTGCTGGCGGACGGACTGCCGGAAGCGAGTCGCGACTATCTCTCGGTACGCATCCTCGATTTGTCGACCGACGACCAGCACGAAGTGCTGTTCGAGTCGCCCAACCCGCCAGCCGTCAGCGAGCTGTCGGCTACGCGCCTGTTGCGCATGGCCGACCATGACTATCAAGTCGATATCCAGCCCAGCGACGCGTTCGTGCAGGCCAACCATTCCTCCGTGACCAGTCTGGTCGTATTGGGTGGTTTGCTCAGCCTGTTGCTCAGTGCCTTGCTCTATGTGCTGGTCAGTCAGCGGCAGCGGGCGTTGAGACTGGTCGATCAGCGTACCCAGGAGCTGCGCGATCGGGAACAGGAGCTGCGTGGCACCCATGGTCAGTTGCGTGGCGTGCTGAATGCCGCCACCCAGGTTGCGATCATCGCCACCGACCTGCGCGGCGTCATCAGCACCTTCAACGCTGGTGCCGAGCAGATGCTCGGCTATACCAGTGCCGAAGTGGTCGGCCATATGACCCTGGAGAACTTGCACCTGCCCCGGGAGCTGGCTGGTCGTTCAGCCGAGTTGAGCGCGCGCTATGGCAAGCCGGTGCCGACCTGCCAGGCGATGCTGGTCGAAGGCGACGTGGAGGGCGGTCACGAGGCACGGGAGTGGACCCTGGTGCGCGGCGATGGCAGCCACCTGATGGTCAATATGCTGGCCACGCCGGTGCTCGACGAGCAAGGCCTGTGGGTTGGGCACCTGGCGGTGTGCATCGACATCACCGAACGCAAGCGGGTCCATGAAGCGCTCGCGGCGCGGGACCTGCTGTTGAAGAAACTCAGCGCCCACGTGCCCGGTGGCATCTACCAGTTCAAGATGGAATTCGACGGGCGCTTCAGCGTGATCTATGCCAGCGACGGCATTCGCGATATCTACGAGCTGGAACCCGACGTGCTGCTGCTCAATGCCGAAGCGATCTTCACCCGGATTCATCCCCAGGACACTACCCGTGTCCGCGCCTCGATCCGTGCCTCGGCCGAAACCCTCAGCCCCTGGCGCGAGGAGTACCGCGTGCAACTGCCGCAACGGGGTTTGCGTTGGGTGCGCGGCGAAGCCACTCCGGAGGAGCTGCCCGGTGGCGGCGTGCTCTGGCACGGCTATATCTCGGACATTTCCGATATGAAGCGGGTGGAAGAAGAATTGCGCGCGTTGTCGGTCACCGATTCCCTGACCGGCATCCACAACCGGCGTTATTTCCAGGAACGCCTGACCACCGAAATGGCCCGGGTGGAGCGTGGCGGTGGGGATTTGTCGGTGATCATGCTCGATATCGACCATTTCAAGCGCATCAATGACCTGCATGGCCACGCCATCGGTGACCGGGTGTTGCAGGCAGTGTGCGAACGGATCGGCCACCGGCTGCGTCGCACCGATGTGTTCTGCCGCTTGGGCGGCGAAGAGTTCATGGTGTTGTGCCCGGACATCGGCGGCGAACATGCCTATGTGCTGGCCCAGCAATTGTGGCACAGCCTGCGCAGCTCACCCATTGAAGGCGTTGGTACGGTCACCGCCAGTTTCGGAATTGCCAGTTGGCGCGCCGGGGAGGGCGCCGATGCCTTGCTGTTGCGCGCGGATTCGGGGGTTTATGCGGCGAAACAGGCAGGGCGAGACCGGGTAGAAGAGGAGATGAATTAACCCGGGGTGTACGCTGACCCTGTAGGAGCGAGCCTGTTCGCGATGGTCGATAACGATAACGCGGGCATACTGAATGTACGCGGCGCTCTCGAATCCATCGCGAGCAGGCTCGCTCCTACAAGGGGGCAGAGCTGTGCTTTACAACACTGAAGCCGTCTGCGGCGCTTTCGGTTGGCGGTACAGGTCGAGCAGCACCTGATCAAGCACCGACGAGGCGCCGAACGGGGCCTTGTCGTTGAGGATCGCCACCACCGCCCAGGTGTTGCCGTTGACGTCGCGACTGAAGCCGGCAATCGCCCGTACGGTGTTCAGCGTGCCGGTCTTGACGTGGGCTTCGCCGCGCATCGCCGTGGTCTTCAGGCGCTTGCGCATGGTGCCGTCGGTGCCGGCAATCGGCATCGAACTGATGTACTCAGCGGCATACGGGCTGTGCCACGCCGCTTCGAGCATCGAGGCCATTTCCCGGGCGCTGACGCGCTCGGCGCGGGACAGGCCGGAGCCGTTCTCCATCACCAGGTGCGGCGCGGTGATGCCCTTTTTCGCCAGCCACTGACGCACGACACGCTGGGCAGCCTTGGCGTCGTCACCATCGGCATCGGTGCGGAAACGTTGGCCCAGGCTCAGGAACAACTGCTGGGCCATGGTGTTGTTACTGTACTTGTTGATGTCGCGGATGATTTCCGCCAGGTCCGGCGAGAACGCCCGGGCCAGAACCTTGGCGTCTTTAGGGGTTGGCGCCAGCACATCCCTGCCCTGGATGCTGCCACCCAGTTCCTTCCAGATCGCGCGGACGGCGCCGGCGGTGTAGGTCGCATGGTCGAGCAGCGACAGGTAGGTCTGCGAGCTGCAGCCTTCACCCAGTTGACCGCCGACGGTAACGGTCACGGTGCCATCGGCTTGCGCCACCGGGTTGTAACGCACGCCACCGGTGCATTGCTTGGAATTGAGGGCCTTGACCTGGTTGTCGATGCGGATGCTCGCAATCGGCGGTTCCACCGAGACCAGTACCTTGCCCGAGTCATTGCGCGCAACGAAGCGCAGCGCCTTGAGGTTGACCAGCAGCGAGTCGGGTTTGACCAGAAACGGCTTGTTCTCGTCGTTGCCGTCGTCATTGAACTCCGGCAGTTGCGGTTGCACGAAGAAGGTTTTATCCAGCACCAGGTCGCCGGTGACCTGGGTGACACCGTTGGCACGCAGGTCACGCATCAACAGCCAGAGTTTTTCCATGTTCAGCTTCGGATCGCCGCCACCCTTGAGGTAGAGGTTGCCGTTGAGGATGCCGCCACTGAGGGTGCCGTCGGTGTAGAACTCGGTTTTCCACTGGTGGTTCGGGCCGAGCATTTCCAGGGCCGCGTAGGTGGTGACCAGTTTCATGGTCGACGCCGGGTTGACCGACACGTCGGCGTTGAACACCGTCGGGGTACCGGGGCCGGTGAGCGGGATCATCACCAGCGACAGGGCGTTGTCCTGCAGCTTGCTGGCTTTCAGGGCTTTTTCAACGTTGGGCGACAGCGCAGTATTGACCGGAGCTGCAGAAACGGGGAGGGCCAGGGGGAGAAGAAAACCGGCCAACAGCAATGGACGCAAAGATTTGATCATCTGAAATAAAACCCTACAGCCGAGGGAAAAAAAGATGAGGGCATGAAGATAAATTCCCTCAATGGTCATGAAAGTGTCGGCATTATGCCCCAAGGTGTCACGGCTTGTGCCGTGCGAGGGCTGTCTGATCGGCTATTTTTTTACCGACGGTAGGCGTGGTGGCCCAGAGAGTCGGGCAATCGGCGGCTTAAACTGCTAAAGTGCCGCCCGTTATTACTTAAGAGGATTGTTCCAATGGCGACTAACCGTTCCCAGCGTCTGCGCAAAAAACTGTGCGTCGATGAATTTCAAGAGCTGGGTTTCGAACTGAACCTGGATTTCAAAGAAGATTTGGCTGATGAAGCCATTGATGCTTTCCTCGATGCGTTCCTCAAAGAAGCCATGGAAGCCAACGGTCTGGGTTATGTTGGCGGCGACGACTACGGTCTGGTTTGCCTGCAGAAGCGTGGCTCGGTCAGCGCTGAACAGCGCGCTGCCGTTGAAGCCTGGCTCAAAGGCCGCACCGAGCTGACCAGCGTTGAAGTCAGCCCGCTGCTGGACGTCTGGTACCCGGAAAAGCCGATCAATCCGGTAGCTTGATGTTCTGAAAAAACGGCGACCCAAGGGTCGCCGTTTTTTTTGCTTTTTTTTTGTAGGAGCGAGCTTGCTCGCGATGAACCTGAGAACACCGCGGGGTGTCAGGCTTCCAGCGTTATCGTTGACGACCATCGCGAGCAGGCTCGCTCCTACAGTTCAGAATCAGCAGCGTCACCACCCCCGCGACAATCCCCCAGAACGCCGAACCGATGGAAAACAGCGTCAGCCCCGATGCCGTGACCATGAAGGTGATGAGCGCCGCTTCACGTTCCTTCACTTCGCTCATGGCGATGCTCAGGCCGTTGATGATCGAGCCGAACAGCGCCAGCGCAGCAATCGACAGCACCAGCTCCTTGGGCAGCGCAGCGAACAATGCCGCGAGCGTTGCGCCGAACACGCCGGCGATCCCGTAGAAAATCCCGCACCAGACGGCGGCGGTGTAGCGTTTGTTGCGATCTTCATGGGCGTGCGGACCGGTGCAGATCGCCGCGCTGATCGCCGCCAGGTTGATCCCGTGAGAACCGAACGGTGCCAGCAGCAAACTGGCGATGCCGGTGGTGGTGATCAGCGGCGAGGCTGGCACCGTGTAGCCATCGGCGCGCAATACGGCGATGCCGGGCATGTTTTGTGAAGTCATGGCGACGACAAACAGCGGAATGCCGATGCTGATGGTCGCGGCCAGGGAGAACTGCGGTGTGGTCCAGACTGGCGTGGCGACCTCCAGGTGAAAACCGCTGAAGTCCAGCAGCCCCATGAAACCTGACAATGCCGTGCCGATCAGCAAGGCTGCCAGTACCGCATAGCGCGGCGACAGGCGCTTGACCAGCAGATAAGTGACAAACATCCCCAGTACCAGGGCCGTGCGGTGTTGCGCGGCGACGAAAATCTCGCTGCCGATCTTGAACAGGATCCCTGCCAGCAGGGCGGCGGCCAGGGAGGCGGGGATTTTTTTCACCAGCCGTTCGAAGCTGCCGGTCAGCCCGCAAATCGTCACCAGCACCGCGCAGGTCATATAGGCGCCAATGGCTTCGCCGTAGCTCACGCCGCCCAGGCTGGTGATCAGCAGCGCGGCACCCGGGGTCGACCAGGCAATGGTGATCGGTGTGCGATAACGCAGGGACAGGCCGATGGAGCACACCGCCATGCCGATGGAGATCGCCCAGATCCACGAAGAAATCTGCCCGCTGCTCAGGCCCGCCGCTTGTCCGGCCTGGAACATCAGCACCAGGGAGCTGGTGTAGCCGGTCATCATGGCGATGAACCCGGCGACGATGGCCGAGGGCGAGGTGTCGGCCAGCGGGCGGATTTGCGTGTGGGTGGCGTCGTTCATGACGGGGCCTTCTACTGATGAAGTTGTTCCCTGTAGGAGCTGCCGAAGGCTGCGATCTTTTGATTTTCAAGATCAAAAGATCGCAGCCTTCGGCAGCTCCTACACGGATCGTGTTTAGGCAGCGGATTCTGCGTTAAAGCCTAAACTCAAAAGTAATCAGGCGTTGCGATACAGCCGAGGCAACATTCAGCCGTACAGTCGTGTTGCCACCATCCATTGTGTACAATCGCAGTGTTTTTTACGCGATACTTGCCAGCGACCCACTGTGCCGTATTACAGTCACGGTCAATTCGCCGCAGTTCTTCCGACTCGAGTGCCCATGAACGAACAGTTGCAACCCCTAAAGAAACAACCGCGAGCAGGCAAAGCCGGCCGCAGCGGTACCCAGGACGATATTGTCTACGCGCATATCTTCGAGGCCATCCTCGAGCAGCGTCTGGCGCCCGGCACCAAGTTGAGCGAAGAAGCGCTGGGGGAAATTTTCGGGGTCAGCCGTACCATCATTCGCCGCGCCCTGTCGCGCCTGGCCCATGAAGGCGTGGTGCTGTTGCGTCCGAATCGCGGCGCCGTGGTTGCCAGCCCGAGTGTCGAGGAGGCGCGCCAGGTGTTCATGGCCCGGCGTCTGGTCGAGCGCGCGATCACCGAGCTGGCGGTGCAGCACGCCACCGCCGAGCAGATCGCCGAATTGCGCCAGATGGTCAACGACGAACGCGACAGCTTCTCCCGTGGCGACCGTGGTGCCGGCATCCGTCTGTCGGGCGAATTCCACCTGAAACTGGCTGAAGCGGCGAAAAATGCCCCGTTGATCAGCTTCCAGCGCAGCCTGGTGTCCCAGACGTCGCTGATCATCGCCCAGTACGAAAGCGGCAACCGTTCCCACTGTTCCTACGACGAGCACACCCAGCTGATCGACGCCATCGAGAAGCGCGACTCTGAACTGGCGGTGAACCTGATGATGCATCACATGGATCACATCGACAGCAAGCTCAACCTCGACGAGGAAAGTGCTTCGGATGACCTGCATGCGGTGTTCTCGCATTTGCTGCAGACCAAGAAGCCGGGTCGATCGACCGCGAAACTCTGAAATACCGCGTCGCCTGATTCGCGAGCAAGCCCGCTCCCACATTTGATCTGTGCCGTTCACAAATCCCCTGTGGGAGCGGGCTTGCTCGCGAAGGCGGCCTTAAAGACACAAAAAATCCCCCGGGCTGAAAAGCAACGGGGGATTTTTTATGCCCGAAGAAATTTAGCGCTGATGCACCAGATTGCCCGCCGCATACGTCTGCAGCACCGTCCGGTCATCCCCCAGCGTCATCAACACAAACAACGTCTCGGCGATGTTATTGGCCTGCTTCAGGCGATAGCCCAGCAGCGGTGTGGCGTTGTAGTCCAGCACCAGGAAGTCGGCGTCGGTGCCCGGTTGCAGGGTGCCGATCCTGTCTTCCAGGCGCAGTGCGCGAGCGCCGCCGAGGGTGGCCAGGTACAGCGACTTGAACGGGCTCAGGCGCGCACCTTGCAGTTGCATCACCTTGTAGGCTTCGTTAAGGGTTTGCAGCAGCGAGAAACTGGTGCCGCCGCCGACATCGGTGCCGATGCCGACATTGAGCTTGTGCTTCTCGGCCATCGGCAGGTTGAACAGGCCGCTGCCGAGGAAGAAGTTCGAGGTCGGGCAGAACGAAATGGCCGAACCGGTTTCTGCCAGGCGCGCGCACTCGTCATCGCACAGGTGCACGCCGTGGGCGAACACCGAGCGCTCGCCGAGCAACTGGTAGTGGTCGTAGACGTCCAGGTAGCCTTTGCGCTCGGGGAACAGCTCCTTGACCCACTCGATTTCCTTGAGGTTTTCACTGATGTGGGTCTGCATATACAGATCCGGGTATTCGGTCAGCAACTGGCCGGCCAGGGTCAACTGTTCCGGGGTACTGGTCGGTGCGAAGCGTGGGGTGACCGCGTAGTGCAGGCGACCCTTGCCGTGCCAGCGCTCGATCAGCGCCTTGCTGTCGACGTAGCTGGACTTGGCGGTATCGGTCAGATAGTCCGGGGCGTTGCGGTCCATCATCACCTTGCCGGCGATCATCCGCAGGTCGAGCTGTTCGGCCGCTTCGAAGAACGAGTTCACCGATTGCGGGTGCACACTGCCGAACACCAGCGCGGTGGTGGTGCCATTGCGCAGCAGTTCCTTGATGAAAATGTCCGCGACCTGGTCAGCGTGGGCCTTGTCGGCGAACTGGCTTTCGCACGGGAAGGTGTAGGTGTTGAGCCAGTCCAGCAATTGCTCGCCATAGGCGCCGACCATGCCGGTTTGCGGCAGGTGGATGTGGGTATCGATGAAGCCGGGGGTGATCAGTGCGTCCTGGTAGTGGGTGATTTCGATATCCGCCGGCAGGGTTGGCAGCAATTCGCTGGCGTGGCCCAGGGCGCTGATCTGGCCGTTATCCACAACCAGCAAGCCGTCTTCGAAATACTCGTAGGAGGCTTCGATACCGACTTCGGCTGGGTCGGCGATGCTGTGCAGGATGGCGGCGCGGTAAGCTTTGCGAGTCAAAGGCATGAGATTCTCAGTTCGAGGCTTTCAAGTTTGCGGTTTGGCTGCGGCGTGACGCGGGCAGCAGTTTGGCAATCGGTTCGGCGCTGGAGGTCTGCTGGCCGAAGTTCGCGTTATAGGTGGCGATGATTTCGCCGGCGATGGAGATGGCGATTTCCACAGGCAACTTGCCTTTGACTTCGCCGATGCCCATCGGGCAGCGCATGCGTTGCACGACGCTGTTGTCGAACCCGCGGTCGCGCAGGCGATGTTCGAACTTCACGCGTTTGGTCTTCGAACCGATCAGGCCGAAGTAGGCGAAGTCGTTGCGCTTGAGGATCGCGGCGGTCAACTCGAGGTCGAGCTGGTGGTTGTGGGTCATCACGATGCAATAGCTGCCGGCGGGCAGGTCATCGACTTCATCCACCGGTTCTTCGCTGACGATCTTGCGCACGCCGTGGGGGATCTGTTCGGGGAATTCCTCTTCCCGCGAATCGATCCAGCGTACCCGGCAAGGCAGGCTGGCCAGCAGCGGCACCAGGGCGCGGCCGACGTGGCCGGCACCGAATACGGCGATCTGCGCCTGCACCTGGCCCATCGGTTCGAACAACAGAACGGTGGCACCGCCGCAGCACTGGCCGAGGCTGGCGCCGAGGCTGAAACGCTCCAGATGGGTGTCCTGCTTGCCGCTGGCGAGCATCTCGCGGGCGATCTTCATGGCCTTGTATTCCAGGTGCCCGCCACCGATGGTGTCGAAGGCCTGGTTCGCGCTGATGACCATCTTCGAGCCGGCATTGCGCGGCGTGGAGCCGAGCTCTTCGATGATGGTTACCAGCACGCAGGGCTCACCCCGGTTTTGCAGGTCGGCGAGGGCGTCGATCCAGTTGTACATGTTTCACCTCAACATCTCTGTTGTCTGTACCGGCCTCTTCGCGAGCAAGCCCGCTCCCACATTTGGAATGCATTTCAATGTGGGAGCGGGCTTGCTCGCGAAGGCCGCACCTCGGTCTTAGAGCGAAGCCAACTCGGTTTCAGCCTCGACAGCCTTCGCCGCCTTCAGCTGGCGCATCTGCTCACAGCCCCACAACACCCGCTCCGGTGTCGCCGGTGCGTCGATCTTCGGTTGATGTTTGTAGTCGCCCAGGCTCGCCACGGCGTCCTTGATCGCACACCACGAAGCGATGCCGAGCATGAACGGCGGCTCGCCCACGGCCTTGGAATGGAACACCGTGTCTTCCGGGTTCTTGCGGTTTTCCACCAGCTTCACCCGCAGGTCCAGCGGCATGTCCGCCACGGCCGGGATCTTGTAACTGGCCGGGCCGTTAGTCATCAGCTTGCCCTTGTTGTTCCACACCAGCTCTTCCATGGTCAGCCAGCCCATGCCCTGGATGAAACCGCCCTCGACCTGACCGATGTCGATGGCCGGGTTCAGCGAGGCGCCGACGTCGTGGAGGATGTCGGTGCGCAGCATCTTGTATTCGCCGGTCAGGGTGTCGACCAGTACTTCGCAGCACGCCGCGCCAAAGGCGAAGTAGTAGAACGGCCGGCCACGGGCCTGGCTGCGGTCGTAGTAGATTTTCGGGGTCTTGTAGAAGCCGGTGCTCGACAGCGAGACCTGGGCGAAATACGCCTGCTGGATCAACGCTTCGAACGTCAGGATGTGATCGCGGACCCGCACGTGGCCGTTGTGGAACTCCACGTCTTCTTCGCTGACCTTGTACTGGCGCGCGGCAAATTCCACCAGACGCTGCTTGATGGTTTCGGCGGCGTTCTGCGCAGCCTTGCCGTTCAGGTCGGCACCGCTGGACGCAGCGGTCGGCGAGGTGTTCGGCACCTTGTCGGTGTTGGTCGCGGTGATCTGCACGCGGTCCATTTCCACCTGGAACACTTCGGCCACGACCTGCGCGACCTTGGTGTTCAGGCCCTGGCCCATTTCGGTGCCGCCGTGGTTCAGGTGGATGCTGCCGTCGGTGTAGACGTGCACCAGGGCACCGGCCTGGTTGAGGAAGCTGGCGGTGAAGGAAATACCGAATTTCACCGGGGTCAGCGCCAGGCCTTTTTTCAGGATCGGGCTGTTGGCGTTGTAGCGACGGATCGCCTCGCGACGCTCGGCGTACTGGCTGCTTTCTTCCAGTTCGGCGGTCATCTCCTCGAGCATGTTGTGCTCGACGGTCTGGTAGTAGTGAGTGACGTTGCGCTCGGTCTTGCCGTAGTAGTTGGCCTTGCGCACGGCCAAAGGATCGAGGGCCAGATGGCGGGAGATGGCGTCCATCACTTCTTCGATGGCGACCATGCCTTGCGGGCCGCCGAAACCACGGTAGGCAGTGTTCGACGCGGTGTTGGTCTTGCAGCGGTGACCGTTGATGGTCGCATCGCCCAGGTAGTACGAGTTGTCCGAGTGGAACATCGCGCGGTCGACGATCGACGCCGACAGGTCAGGCGAGCAACCGCAGTTGCCGGCCAGTTCCAGGTTGATGCCGTGCAGGCGGCCGGTGCTGTCGAAGCCGACGTCGTACTCGACATAGAAGGGGTGACGTTTGCCGGTCATCAGCATGTCTTCGACCCGTGGCAGACGCATCTTGGTCGGCTGGCCGGTGAGGTGCGCGATCACCGCGCACAGGCACGCGGGGCTCGCCGCCTGGGTTTCCTTGCCGCCGAAACCGCCGCCCATGCGGCGCATGTCGACGACGATCTTGTTCATCGACACGTCCAGGACTTCGGCCACCAGTTTCTGCACTTCGGTGGGGTTCTGCGTGGAGCAGTAGACGATCATGCCGCCGTCCTCGGTCGGCATCACCGAAGAGATCTGGGTTTCCAGGTAGAAGTGCTCCTGGCCGCCGATGTGCAGGGTGCCCTGGATGCGGTGCTCGGCAGTGGCCAGCGCCGTGGCCGAATCGCCGCGCTTGTGGGTGTGGCTGTCGAGTACGAAGTGGCGCTTGCGCAGGGCTTCGACCACGTCCAGCACAGGCTCAAGGTCCTCGTATTCGATGATCGCAGCCATGGCCGCCTTGCGCGCGGTTTCCAGGTCTTTCGCCGCCACGGCGATCACCGGTTGACCGACGAACTGCACGGTGTCGATCGCCAGTAGCGGATCGCCCGGCAGCAACGGACCGATGTCCTTCAGGCCCGGCACGTCTTCGTGGGTGATGGCGATGCGCACGCCTTCGAAGGCATAGCAGGGCGAGGTGTCGATGCTGATGATGCGGGCATGGGCACGGTCCGACATGCGCGCATAAACGTGCAGCTGGTTCGGAAACTCCAGGCGATCGTCGATGTACTGCGCTTCACCGGCCACATGCTTGGCGGCGCTGTCGTGCTTGACGGCGCGGCCGACACCGGTGGTCAGGTCCTTGGCGAACAGTTCAGCCAATTCGGCTTGGGTCTTCTCTACGGCGTGATGATTAGACATAAGCGGTCACCCGGGTCTCGATGTGCGGCGTTTGCAGTTCGATGAAGTATTTGCGCAGCAGGTTCTGCGCGCTGAGCAGGCGATATTCCTTGCTGGCGCGGAAGTCCGAGAGCGGTGTGAAGTCTTCGCCCAGGGCCGCGCAGGCGCGTTCAACGGTGGCGTTATTGAATGGCGAGCCGAGCAGCGCGGCTTCGCAGGCGGCGGCACGTTTCGGGATCGCGGCCATGCCGCCAAAGGCGACGCGGGCTTCGGCGACCACGCCGTTTTCCAGGCGAATGTTGAAGGCCGCACAAACTGCCGAGATGTCATCATCCAGGCGCTTGGAGACTTTGTAGGCGCGGAACAGTTTTTCGACGCTGGCGCGGGGCACGATGATCTTTTCGATGAACTCGCTTTCCTGGCGTGCCGTGACGCGGTAGTCGATGAAGTAATCTTCCAGCGCCAAGGTGCGGCGGGTTTCGCCTTTGCACAGGACGATTTGCGCGCCGAGGGCGATCAGCAGGGGCGGCGAGTCACCAATCGGCGAGGCGTTGCCGATGTTGCCGCCGAGGGTGCCCTGGTTGCGGATCTGCAGGGACGCGAAACGGTGCAGCAATTCACCGAAGTCCGGGTATTCGGCGTTCAGGGCTTCGTAGCAATCGGAAAGGGCGGTGGCGGCGCCGATTTCCAGGCGATCGTCAAAGCGCTCGATGCGTTTCATCTCGGCAACGTTGCCGACATAGATCATCACCGGCAGGGTGCGGTGGAACTGCGTGACTTCCAGCGCCAGGTCGGTGCCGCCGGCCAGCAGGCGGGCCTGTGGATAAGCGTCGTAGAGGTCGGCCAGGTCGGCCACGGTCAGCGGCACCAGGCAGCGTTTGTCGCCGCTGTTGAGTTCGCCGATATCGGTCGGGGCAATGGCTTTCAGGCGCGCGATGGTGTCGGCCTCGCGGGCGTCGAACTGGTCCGGCTGCTTGCCGCAGCAGGACTGCTCGGCGGCTTCGAGGATCGGCCGGTAGCCGGTGCAGCGGCAGAGGTTGCCGGCCAGTGCTTCGTGGGCCTTGGCATGATCCGGCGCGTCGCTGTTCTTTTGCAGTGCAAACAGCGACATCACGAAGCCTGGGGTGCAGAAGCCGCATTGCGAGCCATGGCACTCGACCATGGCTTTTTGCACGCTGTGCAGTTCACCTTTGTGCTTGAGGTCTTCAACGCTGATCAGTTGTTTGCCGTGCAGGGACGATACGAAGGTCAGGCACGAGTTGAGGCTGCGATAGCGAATGTGTTCGCGGCCGTCGTCATCGGTCTGCAATTCGCCGACGACCACGGTGCAGGCGCCGCAGTCACCGCTGGCGCAGCCTTCTTTGGTGCCGGGTTTGCCCACATGGTCGCGCAGATAATTGAGCACGGTCAGGTTCGGGTCCAGGGCGTGCTCGCTACGGAGTTCCTGGTTTAGTAAAAACTGGATCACGGAAGGCCTCGCAGACTCATTATTGTTGTTAACCGATAGGAACCGAATTTAGCAGGTCTGACTTTTCGGTCAATGATTTTCTGACTTAAAGGTCAGGAAATTGCATTTTGTCGATCAACCCCTTGTTCCTTAATTATTGTCGTTGGTTCGATAGCCTGCTTTTTTGCTTGAATCGTGCCAAAAACCTCCGGGCGGGCACTCCGCCCTGACGCAGCAATTGCGCTACACTGCGCCGCTTGTACAGATCAAAGAGTTTGAAGGACAACCATGACGTTCAAGGCGCCGGACAGCCTCGCCGAGCAAATCGCTCACCACCTCGCCGAACGCATCATTCGCGGCGAAATGAAGCCCGGGGAGCGCATCCAGGAACAGAAGGTCACGCTGGCCCTCAATGTCAGCCGCGGTTCGGTCCGCGAGGCCTTGCTGATCCTCGAGCGTCGGCACCTGATCGCGATCCTGCCGCGACGTGGCGCCCACGTCACCGAGCTCACGCCGCACAAGGTGCAGAGCCTGTGCACGCTGATGAGCGAGATGTATATCCTGCTGGCCAACGCCGTGGCCAGCGGCTGGACAGTCCAGGCCGACCTGGCACCGTTCGTGCAGATCCAGCAGCGCCTGACCGCCAGCTACGAGCGCCAGGACATCCACACCTTCGTCGACGACAGTTTCAATGTGATGCGCGCCACCTACGGGTTTGCCAACAACCCGTACCTGCAGGAAACCGTCGAGAATCTGCAGCCGGCCATGAGCCGTGCCTATTTCCTTGCCCTGGACCAGCGCAAGGCGTCGATGAGCGAATACCTGGAACTGTTCGAACGCCTGCTCGCCGCCGTGATCGCCCGTGACTTTACGCAGATCCGCACCGTGCTGACCGCGTATGGCCAGCGCAGTTGCGAGCTGGTGATCTCCGCCCTGACGGACGCCTGAGCGTGCGGCTCAAGTGCATCAAGCTGGCGGGGTTCAAATCCTTCGTCGATCCGACCACGGTGAACTTCCCCAGCAACATGGCGGCGGTGGTCGGGCCCAATGGCTGTGGAAAATCGAACATCATCGACGCCGTTCGCTGGGTAATGGGTGAGAGTTCGGCGAAGAACCTCCGTGGCGAGTCGATGACCGACGTCATCTTCAACGGCTCCACCAGCCGCAAGCCGGTGAGCCAGGCGAGCATCGAACTGGTGTTCGATAACTCCGACGGCACCCTGCTCGGCGAATACGCGGCCTACGCGGAAATCTCCATTCGCCGCAAAGTGACGCGCGACAGCCAGACCACCTATTACCTCAACGGCACCAAGTGCCGGCGTCGTGACATCACCGACATCTTCCTCGGCACCGGCCTTGGCCCGCGCAGCTACTCGATCATCGAGCAGGGGATGATCTCCAAGCTGATCGAGTCCAAGCCCGAAGACCTGCGCAACTTCATCGAAGAAGCGGCGGGCATCTCCAAGTACAAGGAGCGCCGGCGCGAGACCGAAAACCGCATCCGTCGTACCCACGAGAACCTGGAGCGCCTGACCGACCTGCGCGAAGAGTTGACGCGTCAGCTCGAGCGCTTGCATCGCCAGGCCGAGGCCGCCAAGAAGTACCAGGAATACAAGGGCGAGGAGCGTCAACTCAAGGCGCAACTGTCGGCCCTGCGCTGGCAGGCGTTGAACGATCAGGTCGGCCAGCGTGAAGCGATCATCGGCAACCAGGAGGTTTCCTTCGAAGCCCTGGTGGCCGAGCAGCGCAATGCCGACGCGAGCATCGAGCGCCTGCGTGACGGGCACCACGACCTGTCGGAACGCTTCAATCTGGTGCAAGGGCGCTTCTACTCGGTCGGCGGTGACATTGCCCGGGTCGAGCAGAGCATCCAGCATGGCCAGCAACGCTTGCGGCAATTGCAGGACGACCTTAAGGAAGCCGAGCGCGCACGCCTGGAAACCGAATCCCACCTCGGCCATGACCGCACGCTGCTGCTGACCCTGGGCGAAGAGCTGGACATGCTGACCCCTGAACAGGAAGTCACCAGCGCCGCCGCCGAAGAGGCCGCCGCCGCGCTGGAAGAGTCCGAAACCACCATGCATGGCTGGCAGGAGCAGTGGGATACGTTCAACCTCACCGCCGCCGAACCGCGCCGTCAGGCCGAAGTGCAGCAATCGCGGATCCAGCAGCTGGAAACCAGCCTGGAGCGCCTGGCCGATCGCCAGAAGCGTCTGGGCGAAGAGCGTACCTTGCTTTCGGCGGACCCGGAAGACGCGGCGATCATGGAGCTCAGCGAGCAGCTCGCCGAGTCCGAGGCGACCCTCGAAGATTTGCAGACCAGTGAAGAGGCCCAGGTCGAAAAGCTCGAGCAACTGCGCCAGCAATTACAGCAAACGCTGACGGCGCAACAACAGGCCCAGGGCGATTTGCAGCGGCTCAACGGTCGACTGGCTTCGCTCGAAGCCTTGCAGCAGGCCGCGCTCGATCCGGGCACCGGCACCGCTGAATGGCTGCGCGAACAGAACCTGGCGAATCGCCCGCGCCTGGCCGAAGGCCTGAAGGTCGAGGCCGGTTGGGAGCTGGCGGTGGAAACCGTGCTCGGCGCCGACCTGCAGGCGGTACTGGTGGACGATTTCAACGATTTCGATCTGTCGGGCTTTGCCCAGGGCGACTTGCGCTTGCTCAGCCCGGCCGGCGATGGCGTACGGGTGCCGGGCAGCTTGCTGGACAAGGTCGAGGCGCAGATCGATCTGTCGCCATGGCTGGGGCAGGTCAAGCCGGTCGACAGCCTTGAGCAGGCCTTGGCCTTGCGCGGGCAATTGGCGGCCGGGCAGAGCCTGATCAGCCGCGACGGTTACTGGGTCGGTCGGCATTTCCTGCGCGTGCGTCGGGCCAGTGAAGCGGAAAGCGGCGTGCTCGCCCGTGGCCAGGAAATCCAGCAACTGGGCCTTGAGCGCGAAGAGCGCGAAGCCGCGGTCGAAACCCTGGAAACCCAACTGCAGAATCTCAGGGCGCAGCAGCGCCAGCAGGAAAACGGCCGCGAGCACTTGCGCCGTTTGCTGCAAGACGAAGCCCGCCAGCAAGGTGAATTGAAAGCCCAGTTGTCGGCCGGCAAGGCCAAGGCCGAGCAATTGACCCTGCGCCGCACTCGCCTCGACGAAGAGCTCGCCGAGCTGGATGAGCAGCGCGCGCTGGAGCACGAAAACATCGGTGAGGCGCGCCTGCAACTGCAGGAAGCCCTGGACAGCATGGCGCTGGACACCGAGCAGCGCGAGCTGTTGCTGGCCCAGCGCGACAGTTTGCGCGAGCGCCTGGATCGGGTGCGGCAGGAAGCGCGGCAGCACAAGGATCATGCCCATCAGTTGGCGGTGCGCCTGGGGTCGCTCAAGGCGCAGCACGATTCGACCCGCCAGGCGCTGGAGCGTCTGGAGATGCAGTCCGAGCGCCTGACCGAAAAGCGCGAACAACTGAGCCTCAATCTGGAGGAGGGCGAAGCGCCACTGGAAGAGCTGCGTTTGAAGCTCGAGGAGCTGCTCGACAAACGCATGACGGTCGACGTAGAGCTCAAGACCGCGCAGATCGCCCTCGAAGACGCCGACCGCGAATTGCGCGACGCCGAGAAGCGCCGCAGCCAGGCCGAACAGCAATCCCAATTGATTCGCAGCCAGCTCGAAACCCAGCGCATGGAATGGCAAGCCCTGACCGTGCGTCGCAAGACTTTGCAGGACCAGTTGCTGGAAGACGGCTACGATCTCCACGGCGTACTCGCGACATTGACCGCCGAGGCCAGCGAGAAGGAAGCCGAGGAAGAACTCGAGCGCATCGCCGCGAGGATCCAGCGTCTGGGCGCGATCAACCTGGCGGCCATCGATGAGTACCAGCAACAATCGGAGCGTAAACGTTATCTGGATGCCCAGGACGCCGATCTGGTGGAAGCGCTTGAAACCCTTGAGAACGTGATACGCAAGATCGACAAGGAATCCCGCAACCGCTTCAAGGATACCTTTGATCAGATCAATGGCGGTTTACAGGCGCTTTTCCCAAAAGTTTTCGGTGGAGGCCGCGCGTATTTGGAACTGACGGGCGAAGATCTACTCGATACAGGGGTGACAATCATGGCGCAGCCGCCTGGAAAGAAGAACAGCACCATCCATTTGCTCTCCGGTGGCGAAAAAGCCCTGACCGCATTGGCCCTGGTTTTTGCGATCTTCAAGTTGAATCCGGCGCCGTTCTGCATGCTCGATGAAGTTGACGCGCCACTGGATGACGCTAACGTTGGACGCTACGCAAAATTGGTTAAAGAGATGTCGCAATCAGTGCAGTTCATCTATATCACCCACAACAAGATCGCCATGGAAATGGCCGATCAACTGATGGGGGTGACGATGCACGAACCCGGTTGTTCACGTCTGGTGGCAGTGGATGTCGAGGAGGCGATGGCGATGGTGGATGCCTGAGTCGTGGTTGCAGGAAGGCGTGTTTATGGGTTGTAGGACTCTTTTCCTCGCTTCGACTTGCTGGCCAATCGACATATTCGCGCTAGCCAAGGTGCTAGACGGTGTAAAGTTGCCTTTGGTCGTGCTAGTTTAATGTCAATTTTTCGTATACGTGGGCAAAACGCCTGTCAGAACATAGAGTTGGCGCCACGTTTTAAAGCGGTTTACAGGTTGTAAACCCCTTATTTTTCAGCATTTTTTATAGAGGCACGGGATTACATGGAAATCGGTCTGCGCGAGTGGCTGATCGTCATCGGCATTATTGTCATTGCCGGTATTCTTTTTGATGGCTGGCGCCGTATGCGCGGCGGCAAGGGAAAACTGAAGTTCCGTCTTGACCGAAGTCTGTCCAACCTGCCGGACGAGGACAGCAGCGCCGAGCTGCTGGGCCCGCCGCGCGTGCTGGACACGCATAAAGAGCCGCAACTGGACGAGCAGGACCTGCCGTCGGTGAGCATGCCGGCCCGCGAGCCTCGTGAATCGGGCTCCAAGCGCGGCAAGCGTGGCCACGGCGAGCCTTCCCAAGGTGACATGAACCTCAGTCTGGATCTGGATGGCGGCCCGAGCTTCAGCAGCCGCGACGACGATTTCCCGGATGACATCAAGTCCTCGCCAGCGCACGGCGAAAAAGATCAGCCGCAAGCTGAAGAAGTGCTGGTGATCAGCGTGATCTGCCGCGACGCTGCCGGCTTCAAGGGCCCGGCGCTGTTGCAGAACATTCTGGAAAGCGGCCTGCGTTTCGGCGAGATGGATATTTTCCACCGCCACGAAAGCATGGCGGGCAACGGCGAGGTGCTGTTCTCCATGGCCAACGCCGTCAAGCCGGGCGTATTCGACCTGGACGACATCGACCACTTCAGCACCCCGGCGGTGAGCTTCTTCCTGGGTCTGCCAGGTCCTCGCCATCCGAAGCAAGCCTTCGATGTGATGGTGGCCGCGGCGCGCAAATTGTCCCAGGAGCTCAACGGCGAACTGAAGGACGATCAGCGCAGCGTACTGACGGCCCAGACGATCGAGCACTACCGTCAGCGCATCGTCGAATTCGAACGCCGCGCCCTGACCCAGAAGCGCTAAATCAAACGGAGCTCTCTATGTCAGGAGAGCTTTTGTGGCGAGGGGGCTTGCCCCCGTTGGGCTGCGAAGCGGCCCCAAAACCAGCCAACCCGTTGCGTCAGATAAAATACGAACACTGGATCTACGACTGCTTCGCAGCCGAACGGGGGCAAGCCCCCTCGCCACAAAGTGCAAGCCATCAGGCTATCGTGATTAGAAGATTGAGCAGCCTCGGCTGCTCTTTTGCTTTATGAGAGAACACCCATGACCGCCGCCAAGAACCGTATTTTAGAGCTGCGCGCTGAGCTGGATCAGCACAACTATCGCTATCACGTGCTCGACGAGCCGAGCATTCCGGACGCCGAATACGACCGCTTGTTCAACGAGCTCAAGGCGCTGGAAGCGGCCAATCCCGAGTTGATCACCAGCGACTCGCCCACCCAGCGAGTGGGCAGCGCGGCGCTGTCGGCGTTTACCCAGGTGCGTCACGAAGTGCCGATGCTCAGCCTCGGCAACGCCTTCGAAGAAACCGACATGCGTGAGTTCGACCGCCGGGTGACCGAAGGCCTGGATTTGCCGGCGGGCGACCTGTTCGGTGGCGGCGCAGCAGTCGAATACAGCTGCGAGCCCAAACTCGACGGCCTGGCCGTCAGCCTGTTGTACCAGGATGGCGTTCTGGTGCGCGGCGCCACCCGCGGCGATGGCGCGACCGGTGAAGACATCAGCGTCAACGTACGCACCGTACGCAACATTCCGCTCAAGCTGCACGGTACTGGCTGGCCGGCGACCCTGGAAGTGCGTGGCGAAGTGTTCATGTCCAAGGCCGGTTTCGAACGGCTCAACGCTACGCAACTGGAAGTCGGCGGCAAGACTTTCGCCAACCCGCGCAACGCGGCGGCGGGCAGTTTGCGCCAGCTGGATTCGAAGATCACCGCCAACCGTCCGCTGGAATTCTGCTGCTACGGCATCGGCCAGGTGTCGGCGGACATTGCCGATACGCACATCGGCAATTTACAGCAACTCAAGGCCTGGGGCATGCCGATCAGCCACGAGCTGAAACTGGCTCAGGGTATCGCCGAGTGCCTGGACTACTACCGCGACATCGGTGAGCGGCGCAACGCGCTGCCCTATGAAATCGACGGCGTGGTGTTCAAGGTCAACAGCATCGCCTCCCAACGCGAACTGGGTTTTCGCGCCCGTGAGCCGCGTTGGGCCATCGCCCACAAATTCCCGGCGATGGAAGAGCTCACCGAACTGCTCGATGTGGAATTCCAGGTCGGCCGCACCGGTGCGGTGACGCCGGTGGCGCGCCTGAAGCCGGTCAAGGTCGCGGGCGTCACGGTTGCCAACGCCACGCTGCACAACATGGATGAAGTCGCGCGCCTGGGCCTGATGATCGGCGACACGGTGATCATTCGCCGTGCCGGTGACGTGATTCCGCAAGTGGTGCAGGTGGTCATGGAGCGTCGTCCGGACAATGCGCGGCCGGTGCAGATCCCGGAGAAATGCCCGGTGTGTGGCTCCCATGTCGAGCGCACGCAACTGATCAAGCGCAGCAAGGGCCGCGAGACGGTCAGCGAAGGTGCGGTGTACCGCTGCGTCGGTCGCCTGGCCTGTGGCGCGCAACTCAAGCAGGCCATCATTCACTTCGTTTCCCGTCGTGCCATGGACATCGAAGGCCTGGGCGAGAAGAGTGTCGAGCAACTGGTCGACGAAGGCCTGGTGAGTTCGCCGGCCGATCTGTACGCCCTGACGTTCGAGCAGATCGTCGATCTGGAAGGCTTTGCCGAACTGTCGAGCAAGAACCTGCTCGGCGCCATCGAAGACAGCAAGAAACCGGGCCTGGCACGGTTCATCTACGCCCTCGGGATTCCCGATGTCGGCGAAGAGACGGCCAAGGTGTTGGCCCGCTCCCTGGGGTCGCTGGAGCGGGTGCAGCAGGCCTTGCCGCAGGTGTTGACGTACTTGCCGGATGTCGGGCTGGAAGTCGCGCACGAGATCCACAGCTTCTTTGAAGACGCACATAACCAGCAGGTGATCGCTGATTTGCTCAGGCATGGTCTGCAGATTCAGGACCAGGGCGAGTTGGCTGCCGAGTTTGCCGCGAGTACGACATTGGGCGGTTTCCTCGACAAACTGCATATTCCATCGGTCGGTCCGGGCGGGGCGCAGAAACTGGCGGACAAGTTCGGCTCGCTGCAGGCGGTGATCGGTGCTGACTGGCTGGATATGCGTCAGGCTCTGCCGGAGAAACAGGCCAATTCGGTGCGCGAATTTTTTGCGCTCGAAGAGAATCGCCAATTGGCCGAAGCGGCCGAGAAGCAACTGGCCGACTTCGGCATGCACTGGCAGAGCGAGAAGAAGGTCGTCGAAGGCTTGCCGCTGGCCGGCCAGACCTGGGTGCTGACCGGCTCGCTGGAGCTGATGAGCCGCGATGTGGCCAAGGACAAACTCGAAAGCCTGGGGGCCAAGGTTGCCGGCTCCGTTTCTGCCAAGACCCATTGCGTGGTCGCAGGGCCGGGCGCCGGTTCGAAGTTGGCCAAGGCCAATGAACTGGGGTTGAAGGTGCTGGATGAAGAGGCCTTTGTCGTGTTTCTGCGCGAGCACGATATTTCGGTGTAAAGCCATTCGCGAGCAAGCCCGCTCCCACATTTGACCGAGTTCTTCCTGTAAGAATCCGATCGAATGTGGGAGCGGGCTTGCTCGCGAAGGCGATTTCAGCACCCCGGCAGAAAGCGGGAACAATCAACTCTCGGAAATGATCTAGTCTCTGCAAGCCCCAGGGAGAGATCACCATGCACCCGTTCTTCGAACAGCTCAGCTCGCGCATCGCCGCACCGTTCATGGGCGAAAGCTCGCGCAACAGCAAGGTGTGGCCGTGTCGTTGCGGGCAGTCGCTGTTCTTTCGCAACAGCCAGTGTCTGGCGTGTTCAGCGGCCCTCGGGTATCAGCCTGAGCAAAGTCGTTTATCTTCCCTGCAACCGGGCGAGCGCCCCGACACCTGGTGGCTCGACGCCGATCCGCAGGCGGGCGAGTTCCGCCGCTGTGCCAACCTCGATTCACCGGCTGCGTGCAACTGGCTGCTTGCTGCCAATCACCACGAAACCTTGTGCATGGCCTGCAGCTTGAATCGCACGATTCCCGACCTGTCGATCACGGAAAATCACGAGCGCTGGCGCAAGGTGGAAACCGCCAAGCGGCGCCTAGTCGCACAACTGGTCAGCCTGGGGTTGCGGGTGATTTCCAAGGCGGTCGATGAAGAGGCTGGTCTTGCCTTCGATTTCATCGGTGTCGACCTTGAAGGCAAGCGGCCGACCACGGGGCACGCCAACGGCCTGATCACCCTCGATATCAAGGAGGCCGACGACGCGCATCGCGAGCAGGTACGGGTGCAAATGCACGAACCCTATCGCACGTTGCTCGGGCATTTTCGTCACGAAGTCGGGCATTACTACTGGGACCGATTGATCGCCCACAGCCATTGGCTTGAGCCTTTTCGCGGCTTGTTCGGCGATGAACGTGCGAGCTACGCCGATGCCCTCGAACGGCATTATCAGCAAGGCGCGCCGCTCGACTGGCAGCAGCACTGCGTCAGCGCCTACGCGACCATGCACCCGTGGGAAGACTGGGCGGAAACCTGGGCGCATTACCTGCACATGATGGACGCCGTGGACACCGCGCTGGGGTTTGGCATGAGCGCCCGGGAAATGGACTTCGACTATCAGCCGTTTCCACCCCAAACCCTCTACGATCCGCAGCATCCCGGCGGCGCGGCTTTCCTGTCGTTCGTCAACGCCTGGATCGAACTGGCCGGCATGCTCAACGAGCTGTCACGCAGCATGGGGCAGCCGGATTTCTACCCCTTCGTCCTGCCGCCTGCTGTCGTTGCCAAGCTGCACTTCATTCACCTGGTGATTCAGCAGGCGGGCGGCAGGGCGGATGCGGTGCTTGAGGCGCAATAGCAAGTGCTTGAAGCCCCTCATGTTTTTATTCCGAAACCAACGGTTGTAACTTCGCCTCAGATAGGTACAATGGCGCGGCTCGCCGACAGGTGAGCGTCGTTATGGTGACCCTATCGGTCCCCCCGCAACGATCAGCCGTGAACCCGGTCAGGCCTGGAAGGGAGCAGCCGCAGCGGTGACATTGTGTGCCGGGGTGTGGCTGGTAGGGTTACCACCTTAACGCCACGCGAGTGTTCTCTCGCGTTATCTTCTTGAATACAGACTTTCGCTAGCTGCCAGGATCTTCTCCGAGGCGGTTTTTCGTCGTTTGCGCTTTATCCACAGCCGCCGGTTCGCCACCGATATACAGCCGAACAATTTCATCGATCTCCCCGGACATCTTCATCCGCGCCAGGGTGCGCAGAATGCTCTGCACCGGGACCTGTGGGTCGTTGCGAACGTAGCAACCGAGACGGTTTTCCTGCAGCACTGCCACGCTTTGCAGTTGCTGCTCCGGCAGCAGGCGGTGATTGAACCAGTCCAGGCTCCATTGATTGCTGACGGCATAACGATTGCGGCCGGCCAGGAGCTTTTCCAGCACTTGTTCCTGATTGCGCGCATCGTCGCGTTGCAGTTGGCCGCTGTCGAACAGCGGCTGCAAGGTCGGGTAGCTGTAGCCCAGCACGGTGCCAACGGGCTGTTGTGGCAAGTCGGCGGGGTTGACTGCGTCGGGCGGCGCATGCCGGGTGATCAACACGTCAGGTTGAGTGAAGAGCGGGATGCTCCAGAGATAATCGCCGGGTTGCTCGGGTAGCCACGACTGCGCGGCATAACAGCGGACATCGACCTCGCCTTGCTCCATGGCGCCTTGTATGCGCCTGCGGGGCAAAACGTGGAATTCGGCCGGTACGCCGACCTGGGTCGCGAGGCTGAGCATCATGTCATACAGGATGCCCTGGGTCGGTTTGCCCCGTTCAAGCTGCACCATGGGCATGCTCCAGCTGTCGGTTATCACGAAACGCAGCGGTGCTGGCGCCGCCGCGACGTCCAGGCTGATCAACAGCAATGCCCCCAAGGCCAGCCGCATAAACACTCCGTTAAATGCCTGTGATGTGCAGCTTAGCCACAATACACGAGCGCACCGGATGCAATTTGTGCCTTGCTCCGCTAGCATTAGCCGCTTCTGCTTCCTTCGCTGCGACGGTTTTCGATGAGTTATCAGGTTCTTGCACGTAAATGGCGTCCGCGCTCGTTCCGCGAAATGGTCGGCCAGACCCATGTGCTCAAGGCTCTGATCAATGCCTTGGACAGCCAGCGGCTGCACCACGCCTACCTCTTCACCGGTACTCGTGGGGTCGGCAAGACCACCATCGCGCGGATCATTGCCAAATGCCTTAACTGTGAGACAGGTATCACTTCGACCCCCTGTGGCGAGTGTTCGGTGTGTCGCGAAATCGACGAAGGCCGCTTTGTCGACCTGATCGAGATCGACGCCGCGAGCCGCACCAAGGTCGAAGATACCCGCGAATTGCTCGACAACGTGCAGTACGCCCCGAGCCGCGGGCGCTTCAAGGTCTATCTGATCGACGAAGTGCACATGCTCTCCAGCCATTCCTTCAACGCGCTGCTCAAAACCCTCGAGGAGCCGCCACCCTACGTCAAGTTCATCCTGGCGACCACTGATCCGCAGAAACTTCCGGCAACGATTCTGTCGCGGTGCCTGCAGTTCTCCCTGAAGAACA
The DNA here is from genome assembly GCF_019219225.1 of Pseudomonas sp. PDM32. Classification (NCBI taxonomy): domain Bacteria; kingdom Pseudomonadati; phylum Pseudomonadota; class Gammaproteobacteria; order Pseudomonadales; family Pseudomonadaceae; genus Pseudomonas; species Pseudomonas sp. PDM32. The sequence goes on along the minus strand of NZ_JAHUWE010000002.1, from coordinate 266,612 downwards.
TGACGCCGGAACGGGTTGTCGAGCACTTGACCCACGTGCTGGGTGTCGAGAACGTGCCGTTCGAGGACGATGCGCTGTGGTTGCTGGGCCGTGCTGCCGACGGTTCGATGCGTGATGCCATGAGCCTGACCGACCAGGCGATTGCCTTCGGTGAAGGCAAGGTCATGGCCGCCGATGTGCGAGCGATGCTCGGGACCCTCGATCACGGGCAGGTCTACGACGTCCTGCATGCGCTGATCGAAGGCGATGCCAAGGCGTTGCTCGAAGCCGTCCGCCACCTGGCCGAACAAGGCCCGGACTGGAATGGCGTGCTCTCGGAGATTCTCAATGTGCTGCACCGCGTTGCCATTGCCCAGGCCTTGCCGGAAGGTGTCGATAACGGTCACGGCGACCGCGATCGCGTGCTGGCACTGGCCCAGGCCTTGCCGGCCGAAGACGTGCAGTTCTACTACCAGATGGGCCTGATCGGCCGCCGCGACTTGCCGCTGGCGCCGGATCCCCGGGGCGGTTTTGAAATGGTGTTGCTGCGGATGCTGGCGTTCCGGCCCGCAGACACCGCGGATGCCCCGAGGCAACCGCTAAAGCCAGTGGGGATCAGCCAGGCCACAGTTGATTCCGCAAACTCAGTGGCTGCCGCGCAGGTCGTTGCGCCGGTAGCTGCTGCGGCCGTTGCACCGAAAGTGGCTGCGCCAGTGGCGGCGCCTGCGCCAGCACCGGAACCGGTGGCGCCGGTCGTTGTGCCGGAAGCTGCGCCTGTGCCTGAGGTTGAAGCGGCCGTGGTCGAAGAGGTGGTCGACCTGCCGTGGAATGACCCGGTCGCGCCAGCCCCGGTTCAGCAACCGGCGGTGGAGCCGGTGCTGGAAACCGCCAGCGAACAACCCGAATTACCGCCGATGCCGCTACCGACGCCGGACAGCGTGGTGCCGGACGCCCCGGAGTGGGCTGCGGCGCCAATCCCGGAGCCTTCGGTGGCCGAGGTCGATGCCGCAACGCCGGGCATGGACCTGGATGACGAGCCGCCGCTGGACGAGGATTACATCGAGCCGGACATGGATTCGGCCTACAGTTACCTCGACGAACTGGCCAGCGAGCATGCCGCCGACCCGGCGCCGGAGCCCGAGCCTGAGCCCGCGGCAATGCCGGCCACCGGCCTGGCCCTGCAATGGCTGGAGCTGTTCCCGAAATTGCCGATTTCCGGCATGACCGGCAGCATCGCCGCCAACTGCACGCTGATCGCGGTGGATGGCGACAATTGGCTGATGCACCTGGACCCGGCCCACAGTGCCTTGTTCAACGCCACTCAGCAGCGTCGCCTCAACGATGCGCTGAACCAGTATCACCAGCGCACGCTGACCCTGAGCATCGAGCTGATCAAGCCCGAGCAGGAAACCCCGGCACAAGCGGCTTCGCGCCGCCGCGCCAACCGTCAGCGCGAGGCGGAGGAATCGATCCACGGCGATCCGTTCATCCAGCAAATGATGCAGCAGTTCGGTGCGGTGGTCCGTAACGATACTATTGAACCTGTCGACGCCCTGGTCACTCAGGGCTAATAACTGAAGGTGCTCGGCTACATTCCGCCGGGCGCTGTTTTGATCCAAGTACTTTTGAGGTGATTACCATGATGAAAGGTGGCATGGCCGGCCTGATGAAGCAGGCGCAGCAGATGCAGGAAAAAATGGCCAAGATGCAGGAAGAACTGGCCAACGCCGAAGTCACCGGTAAGGCTGGTGGCGATATGGTCACCGTGGTGATGACCGGGCGTCATGACGTCAAGAGCGTGACCATCGACCCGAGCCTGGTCGAAGGCATGAGCGAAGACGACAAGGAAATGCTGGAAGCGGTCATCGCCTCCGCGGTCAACGATGCCGTGCGCAAGATCGAAGCCAACAGCCAGGACAAGATGGGCAGCATGACTGCCGGCATGCAACTGCCGCCGGGCATGAAACTGCCATTCTGATTCGCCTTCAGGCGGCAGATGAGCTACAAAAAATGCCAGGCATTGCGCCTGGCATTTTTGTTTCTGTCTGTTGGGTATGTGTCGTCCGTGATGGCGCCTTCGCGAGCAAGCCCGCTCCCGCAGGTGGGCGTCGTACACAAATCCAGTGTGGGAGCGGGCTTGCTCGCGAAGAATTCACCCCGGTGCAACTGAAAACACATCGAACGCCATACCGCCACAAAGGTCTGCTCCCTATATCACCGAACCCCATCGATCACAGGAGACGCTGCCATGTCCGACCCCATGACCCTCAATCAACGCATTGTCCTGGCTTCACGCCCGATCGGCGCGCCAACGCCGGAAAACTTCCGCATGGAGCGGGTGGCGTTGCCGGAACTCGCCGACGGTCAGGTGCTGCTCAAGACCGTTTTCCTGTCGCTGGATCCCTACATGCGCGGACGCATGAGCGACGCGCCGTCCTACGCCGCACCGGTGGAAATCGGCGAAGTCATGACCGGGGGCGCGGTCAGCCGGGTCGAGCGCTCGCTCAATCCGAAGTTTCAGGAAGGTGACCTGGTGGTCGGTGCCACCGGTTGGCAAAGCCACAGCATCAATGACGGGCGCAGCATCATTGCGGTGCCATCGGGATTGCCCAGTGCGTCGATGGCCCTTGGGGTGCTGGGAATGCCGGGCATGACCGCGTACATGGGCCTGATGGACATCGGTCAGCCCAAGGCCGGTGAAACCCTGGTGGTTGCAGCGGCCTCAGGCGCAGTGGGGTCGGTGGTCGGCCAGGTGGCGAAGATCAAGGGGCTGCGTGTGGTCGGCGTGGCCGGCGGGGCGGACAAGTGCCGTTATGTGGTCGACGAGTTGGGCTTCGACGCCTGCATCGACCACAAGAGTCCGGATTTTGCCGTTGAACTCGCCAAGGCCTGCGGCAAGGGCATCGACATCTATTACGAAAACGTCGGCGGCAAGGTCTTCGACGCCGTGGTGCCGTTGCTCAATCCCAAGGCGCGGATTCCACTGTGCGGCCTGATCGCCTCCTATAACGCCCATGAAGCGCCGAGCGGGCCGGATCGTCTGCCCCTGTTGCAGCGCACCCTGTTGACCAAACGGGTGCGCATCCAGGGCTTCATCGTGTTCGATGACTATGGTGATCGCCAGCCGGAATTTCTCAGTGCCATGGCGCCCTGGGTGCGCGATGGCAAAGTGAAATTCCGCGAAGATGTGGTTGATGGTCTGGAACAGGCTCCCGACGCGTTCATCGGCATGCTGGAGGGGCGCAACTTCGGCAAACTGGTGGTTCGGGTTTCCCGGGACTGAGTAATTGACGCCGCAATTTGACGCTCAACCGAGGCGCGGGTATAAACCGCGTCTCGTTGTCTTGTCGGACTTTTCCACCATGAGCTTCAGCCCTTTGATTCGCCAACTGATCGACGCCCTGCGAATTTTGCCAGGCGTGGGTCAGAAAACCGCCCAGCGCATGGCGTTGCAGTTGCTCGAGCGTGACCGCAGCGGCGGCTCGCGCCTGGCGCTGGCCTTGAGCCAGGCCATGGAAGGGGTTGGTCACTGCCGCTTGTGCCGTACGCTGACCGAAGATGATCTGTGCCCGCAATGCGCCGATACCCGTCGCGACGACACCTTGCTCTGCGTGGTGGAAGGCCCGATGGACGTATATGCGGTGGAGCAGACCGGTTTCCGCGGGCGCTACTTCGTGCTCAAGGGGCACCTGTCGCCGCTCGACGGTCTGGGGCCGGAAGCCATCGGCATCCCGCAATTGATGGCGCGGATCGAAGAGGCTGGCACCTTCGCCGAAGTCATCCTGGCGACCAACCCGACCGTGGAAGGTGAAGCCACAGCGCATTACATCGCCCAGTTGCTCAGCAGCAAAGGCCTGATCGCCTCGCGCATCGCCCATGGCGTGCCGCTCGGCGGTGAGCTGGAGCTGGTGGATGGCGGCACGCTGGCGCATTCGTTTGCCGGGCGCAAGCCGATTTCGTTGTAGTCGCACCTGCCGAAAAGATCGCAGCCTGCGGCAGCTCCTACAGAAAGACACCGATCCCCTGTAGGAGCTGCCGCAGGCTGCGATCTTTTGATCTTCTATCCGTCTCTTGTAAACCAAGCAAGCGCTCGGTTAACTTCACTGACCCCTTCAGTGGAGCTCGCCGATGCCTGCCTTTCAGGAATACTTCGACCCCAGCCACCAATTGGTCCGTGACAGCGTCAGACGTTTCGTCGAACGCGAGATTCTTCCCGATATCGAACAATGGGAAGAAGCCGAAAGCTTTCCTCGCGAGCTCTACCTCAAGGCCGGCGCAGCGGGGATTCTCGGCATTGGGTACCCGGAGGCTTACGGAGGCAGCCACGAAGGGGATCTGTTCGCCAAGGTTGCCGCCAGTGAAGAGTTGATGCGCTGCGGCTCAGGCGGGCTGGTTGCCGGCCTGGGGTCGCTGGATATCGGCTTGCCGCCCATTCTCAAGTGGGCACGACCCGAAGTGCGGGATCGTGTGCTGCCCCAGGTGTTGTCGGGAGAGAAAATCAGCGCCCTGGCCATCACCGAGCCCGGCGGCGGCTCCGATGTCGCCAACCTGCAAACCCGTGCCGTGCGCGATGGCGACTTTTACCGGGTCAATGGCAGCAAAACCTTTATCACCAGTGGTGTGCGTGCGGACTTTTATACCGTCGCGGTGCGTACCGGTGAGCCGGGGTTCTCCGGCATCAGCCTGTTGCTGATCGAAAAGGGCACGCCCGGTTTCACCGTAGGACGGCAACTGAAGAAAATGGGCTGGTGGGCCTCAGACACCGCCGAACTGTTCTTCGATGATTGCCCGGTGCCCGTGGGAAACCTGATCGGCGCCGAGAACATGGGCTTTGCCTGCATCATGGGCAATTTCCAGAGCGAACGCCTGGCCCTGGCACTGATGGCCAACATGACGGCACAGCTGGCGCTGGAGGAAAGCCTGAAGTGGGCGCGCCAGCGCGAAGCCTTTGGCAAGCCGATCGGCAAGTTTCAGGTGATCAAGCATCGCCTCGCCGAGATGGCGACCGCGCTGGAGGTATCCCGGGAATTCACTTACCGCCAGGCGGCAAAGATGGAGGCGGGGCAGAGCGTGATCAAGGAAATTTCCATGGCCAAGAATTTTGCGACGGATACCGCAGACCGGATCGTGACCGATGCGGTGCAGATACTCGGTGGGCTGGGATATATGCGCGAGAGCCTGGTGGAGCGGCTGTACCGCGACAACCGGATCCTGTCGATTGGCGGCGGGACGCGGGAAGTGATGAACGAGATCATCAGCAAGCAGATGGGACTTTAGATGCAAAAGATCGCAGCCTTCGGCAGCTCTTGTAGGAGCTGCCGAAGGCTGCGATCTTTTGACGTTTGTTACTTATCGCTCAACGCAAACTGCGTCAGGCAGAACGTCGGAATGCCCATGTCCTCCAGGCGCTGCGAACCACCCAGCTCCGGCAGGTCGATGATCGCCGCCGCTTCATGCACCCGCGCGCCCATGCGGCGGATCAGGTTGGCGGCGGCAATCAGGGTGCCGCCGGTCGCGATCAGGTCATCGAACATCACCACCGAATCCCCTTCGCACAGGCTGTCTGCGTGCACTTCCAGGAAGGCTTCGCCGTATTCGGTCGCATAGCCCTCGGCCAGTACGTCAGCCGGCAGCTTGCCTTGCTTGCGAAACAGCACCAGCGGCTTGTTCAACTGATAGGCCAGGACCGAACCGATCAGGAAACCACGGGCGTCCATCGCGCCGATATGGGTGAAGTCAGCCTCGACGTAACGGTGGGCGAAGCTGTCCATCACCAGGCGCAGGGCCTTGGGCGACTGGAACAGCGGGGTGATGTCGCGAAAGATCACACCCGGTTTCGGGAAGTCGATGACAGGGCGGATGAGGGATTTGATGTCGAAGGAGTCGAAGACCATCGTCTAGGTGTCCTGGCAGGGCTGCAAACGACGCAGTATAACGGCGGCTGAACCGTTTCGCTCAGCCACGACGTTTTGTTTCAGCCTTCCAGTGAGCCACCGGCCAGGGCGCACAGCTGGATCGGGTCGATAATCCGGATTTCCTTGCCTTCTGCGGCAATCAGCTCGTTTTGCTGGAAGCGGGTAAAGACCCGGGACACGGTTTCCACCGCCAGGCCCAGGTAGTTGCCGATTTCGTTGCGCGACATGCTCAGGCGGAACTGATTGGCGGAAAAACCCCGGGCGCGGAAACGTGCCGACAGGTTGACCAGGAAGGTGGCGATGCGTTCGTCGGCGGTCTTTTTCGACAACAGCAGCATCATCTGCTGGTCGTCACGGATTTCGCGACTCATCACCCGCATCAACTGACGGCGCAACTGCGGCAGTTGCAGGGCCAGTTCGTCGAGGCGTTCGAAAGGAATTTCACACACCGAGGTGGTTTCCAGAGCTTGTGCCGACACCGGGTGCTTTTCGGTGTCCATGCCCGACAGGCCGACCAGTTCGCTGGGCAGGTGGAAACCGGTGAGCTGTTCTTCACCGCCGTCGCTCAGGCTGAAGGTCTTGAGCGCGCCGGAACGGACTGCGTAGACAGAATCGAAGGTATCGCCCTGGCGAAACAGAAACTCGCCCTTTTTCAGCGGCCGGCCGCGCTTGACGATTTCGTCCAGCGCATCCATGTCTTCCAGATTCAGCGAAAGTGGCAGGCAAAGAGGGGCCAGGCTGCAATCCTTGCAATGGGCTTGACTATGAGCGCGCTGTTTTACTGGCTCGGACATTTCTTCAATCCTTGTGGGAATTCACACATAAGACGTAAGGGTAACTCACCATAGGAGATCGAGGCCAGTCCGGGACGCTAGCTTGCAGAATTAGATCACCCGTGAAAATCGCTGGCGGCTGTGTTGTTCCAGGTACGCGTCGAACACCATGCACACCGAACGCACCAACAATCGCCCGGCGGGCAGGATGGTGATCCTGTCGCGATCGAGTTCGATCAGCCCGTCTTTGGCCATGCCTTGCAGTTGGGGCCAGAGTTCGCCGAAGTAGCCCTGGAAATCGATGTTGAAGGCCTGTTCGATGTCGGAGAATTCCAGGCTGAAATGGCAGATCAATTGCTGAATGACCGCGCGCCGCAGCCGGTCATCGGCATTGCACAGCAGACCGCGGCTGGTGGCCAGTTGCAGAGAAGCCAGGGTGTTCTGATAGTGGTTCAGGTCGCTGCTGTTCTGGCAGTAGAGGTCGCCGATCTGGCTGATTGCCGAGACGCCGAGGCCGATCAGATCGCAATGACCGTGGGTGGTGTAGCCCTGGAAATTGCGTTGCAGGGTCGATTCTTCCTGGGCTATAGCCAGCTCGTCGTCGGGCAGGGCGAAGTGGTCCATGCCGATGTAGCGGTAACCGGCGTTGATCAGTTGCTCGATGGTGCGCTGCAGCATTTCCAGCTTCTGCGCGGGTGTCGGCAGTTCATTGCTGTTGATGCGCCGCTGGGGCATGAAGCGTTCCGGCAGGTGGGCGTAGTTGAACACCGATAATCTGTCCGGTTGCAGGTTGATGACCTCTTCGACGGTGCGGGCGAAGTTCTCCGGCGTCTGCCTCGGCAGGCCGTAGATCAGGTCGATATTGATCGAGCGAAACTGCAAGGTGCGGGCAGCGTCGATCACGGCTCGGGTTTCTTCCAGGCTTTGCAGGCGATTGACCGCTCGCTGCACCGCCGGGTCAAGGTCCTGCAGGCCGATGCTGACCCGATTGAAGCCCAGTTCGCGCAGCAGTCCCATGGTCGACCAATCGGCCTCGCGTGGGTCGATCTCGATGCCGTAGTCGCCGGAATCGTCGTCCAGCAAATTGAAGTGCTTGCGCAAGTGTGCCATCAACTGGCGCAGTTCGTCGTGGCTGAGAAAGGTCGGCGTGCCGCCACCGAAGTGCAGTTGCTCGACTTTCTGCGTGGGGTCGAGGTGGCAGGCGATCAGCTGGATTTCCTGTTCCAGGCGCTGCAAATACGGCTGCGCCCGGCCGCGATCCTTGGTGATGACCTTGTTGCAGGCGCAGTAGTAGCAAATGTTTGCGCAGAACGGCACGTGCACGTAAAGGGACAATGGGCGTTGGGCCTTGCGGCTGTCGCGCAGGGCGTGAAACAGGTCGAAGGTGCCGACCTGGCTGTTGAATTGCACGGCGGTCGGGTACGAGGTGTAGCGGGGTCCCGCCAGGTCATAACGGCGGATCAGATCAGTGTCCCAACGAATGGCGTCGAGCATCATGCGGGCATTCCCCGGATAGGCTGGCAGTGTCGGCCACCTTATGCGAGGTCGGGGTGGGGCATCTTGATTTACATCAAGATCAAAAGATCGCAGCCTGCGGCAGCTCCTACAGGTGTACGCGAGCCATGTAGGAGCTGCCGCAGGCTGCGATCTTTTGCTTTTAATGCCCCATGAGCCAATGCTGATGCGGCCCCGGCAGTGTCCAGAGGCCAAACAGCATAACCAGCATCCCACCCGCCATGCGCACACTGCGCTTGCGCAACAGGGCGGTGACGCGCTCGGCAGCCAGGCCGGTCGCCAGCAATACCGGCCAGGTGCCAAGCCCGAACGCAAGCATCAACAGTGCACTGTCCAGCGCGTTGCCCTGGCTGGCCGCCCATAGCAAGGTGCTGTAAACCAGGCCGCACGGCAGCCAGCCCCAGAGCGCACCCAGTAGCAGCGCGCGCGGAACGCTCGATACCGGCAGCAATCGGTTGGCGACTGGCTGGATGTGCCGCCACAAGCCTCGACCGAGGCTTTCGATACGGATCAGGCCGCTCCACCAGCCTGCCAGGTACAAGCCCATGGCAATCAACAGCAAGCCGGCGAGGATGCGCAGGAACATCGCCGCCGGGCTGCTGGCCACGGCCCATCCGGCCAGGCCGATCAGCAGTCCGGCGCAGGCATAACTGAGAATCCGCCCCAGGTTGTAGGCCAGCAGCAGGCGAAAGCGACGGCTGCGTTGCTCCTTGGGAATCGCCAGGGTCAGCGCGCCCATCAAGCCGCCGCACATGCCCAGGCAATGGCCGCCGCCGAGCAAGCCAAGGATCACCGCCGATACCAGCAGTGGCGCCAGTTCAAGCATGGGGCGGGGCCTTGTCTTGCGGTTTGGCCGGTTGGCCGCTGGCTTCGTCGACGGCGGCGGTGTGGTTCGGGTCCTGATCGTCGAACAGGATGCTGTGGGCCGGGCCGTCGAGGTCGTCGTACTGCCCGCTGTCGACCGCCCAGAAGAAGATATAGACGGCGATGGCCACGATCAGCAGCGCAGCGGGAATCATCACGTAAAGAGCTGGCATCTGGACTCCATGCCCGCGCGGCTCAGGCCGGCAGAGGGCGGGTTTCTGGCGGGGTGTCGAGAGCGCGCTCACTCGGTATTCGAGTCAGGCGCAGCGCGTTCAGCACCACGGTCAACGAACTGATCGACATGCCTACCGCCGCCCAGACCGGAGTGATCCAGCCGAGGGCGGCGAAGGGCAACATGAGGCCATTGTACAGCCCGGCCCACAACAGGTTCTCGATAATGACCCGACGGGTGCGCCGCGCCAGGCTGAAGGCTTGCACCAGCGCGTCGAGGCGGTTGGACAGTAGTACCGCATCGGCACTGGTTTTCGCGAGATCAGTGGCCGAGCCCATGGCGACGCTGATATCCGCCGCCGCCAGCACCGGCACGTCATTGACCCCGTCCCCCAGCATCAACACCTTGCGACCTTCCTTGTGCAGTTGTTGCAGGACTTGCAGTTTGTCGTCCGGGCGCAAGCCGCCGCGCGCTTCGTCGATGCCCAGTTCTGTCGCCACGCTGGCGACCATCGGCGAGCTGTCACCGGACAACAACAGCGTGCGCCATCCCCGCGCCTTGCACGCGGCCAGCAAGGCCGGCGCATCGGCACGCAAGCGATCATCAAGGACGAGCCAGGCCAGCGGCCCTTCGCTGTCGCCGAGCAGCAGCCATTGGCCGGCTTCATCGGGTATCGGCGGCACCACGGCGCCACTGAGTTCGCAGACGAATCCCGGTTGACCGATGCGCAGGCGCCGCCCTTCAACCAGCCCCTCCAGGCCAAGACCCGGAGTGCTGTGGACTTCTTCGGCCGCCATCGGCGCACGACCGAATGCACGGGCGATGGGGTGTTCGGAGCGGTTTTCCAGGGCGGCGGCGAGGCCCAGGCATTGGTCGCTGTCGAGGGCGCCGAGGGGGCGGATCGAGCGCAACGCCAGTCGGCCTTCGGTGAGGGTGCCGGTCTTGTCGAAAATCACCGTGTCGATCTGGTTCAGGCCTTCCAGCACATGGCCGCGGGTCAGCAACAGGCCAAGTTTGTGCAAGGTGCCGGTGGCCGCAGTGAGGGCGGTCGGCGTTGCCAGCGACAAGGCGCACGGACAGGTCGCCACGAGCATCGCCAGCACGATCCAGAAGGCTCGCGATGAGTCCAGTTCCCACCACAACAGGCCAATGGCCGCAGCCGCGATCAGTGAAAACAGCAGGAACCATTGCGCGGCGCGGTCGGCGATTTCCGCCAGGCGCGGTTTTTCGGCCTGGGCACGCTCGAGCAGGCGAACGATGGCCGAGAGGCGCGTGTCCTGGCCCAGGGCCTGGACCTCGACGGTCAGTGCGCCTTCGACGTTCAGGGTGCCGGCGGTGACCGCATCGCCGAGGGTGCGAGGGTGCGGCAGGTATTCACCGGTCAGCAGCGACTCATCGATACTCGATTGGCCGTCGAGGATCTTGCCGTCGGCCGGGAGAATGGCGCCTGGATGAACCAGTACCTGATCACCGATGTGCAGTTCGCTGAGCAGAATGCGTTCGCTCTGGCCTTCAGGCGTCAAGCGCAGGCACGAGGCGGGCAGCAGATTCACCAGCTGCGCGGTGGCGGCGGCCGTGCGCTCGCGGGCGCGCCGCTCCAGATAGCGCCCAGCCAGCAGGAACAAGGCAAACATGCCGACGGCATCGAAATACAGTTCGCCGACCCCGCTGATCGAGGTCCAGATCCCGGCGACGTAGGCGCTGCCGATGGCCAGCGACACGGAAACGTCCATGGTCAGGTGGCGGGTGCGCAGATCGCGCATGGCGCCTTTGAAAAACGGCGCGCAGCTGTAGAACACGATCGGGGTGGTGAGGAACAGCGCGACCCAGCGCAGGATGGTGTGCAGTTCGGGACTGAGGTCGATGTTGAATTCTGGCCAGGTGGCCATGGTCGCCATCATCGCCTGGAACCACAGCAATCCGGCCACGCCAAGCTGGCGCAGGGCCAGGCGGTTTTCGCTGGCCAGTTGTTCGCTGGCACGGTCGGCCTGATAGGGGTGTGCGGCGTACCCGATGTGGCGCAGTTCGCTGAGAACCCGGCTCAGGGGTAGTTGCGCGTCGCTCCAGCGCACGTGCAGGCGGTGGTTGGACAGGTTCAGGCGCGCTTCGGCCACCGCCGGCAAGGTGCGCAGATGTTTCTCGATCAACCAGCCGCAGGCGGCGCAACTGATGCCTTCCATCAACAGTGTGGTTTCGGCCATTGCGCCATCGTGGCGGACAAAGGGTTGCTGCACATCGGCGCGGTCATAAAGCGCCAGTTCGTCGACCAGTTGTACCGGCAGCGCCTCGGGGTTGGCCGAGGCTTCGCTGCGGTGCTGGTAATAGCTATCCAGGCCGCCGGCGACGATGGCCTCGGCCACGGCCTGGCAGCCTGGGCAGCAGAACTCGCGGGACTCCCCGAGTACGACGGCGGTAAAGCGACTGCCGGCCGGGACGGGCAGGGCGCAGTGGTAGCAGGGGAGTGGGGTGGTGGTCATGGAGTATTCACTAGTACTGCTGAATCTCTGGCGTCTGATAGGGCCTCATCGCGAGCAAGCTCGCTCCCACAGGGATCATAGGTGTACTCAGGTTCTGAGCACGGTGGTGATCAATTGTGGGAGCGAGCTTGCTCGCGATGCGCGAAGCGCTTCTTTATTTTTTCAGGTCTTCGGCGCCTTGCAGAGGTTCATCACCGAGCAGCAGATCCTTGTCATGGTTGACCAGTTCTTCTTCGAACATGCGCCAGATATGGTCGTCCTGGGTGCCGAGCAATTCGACAAAGCGCCGGCCTTCGATCTTGTCGCTCAGTTGGCCGATGTAGCGACCCTGTTCGGTTTCGCTGCGGGCCAGGGTGATCTTGCGATCCTTTTCCGGCTGGGTCGGCGAGATCAGGTTCAGCTCCAGGGTTTTCGGATGGCTGTCGCCGCTCAGGCGCAGGTCAACTTCGCCGGTCACGTCATCGAGATGAATACTGGCGCGCATTTTCAGGTTCTGGGCCAGCAGCTCACGGTCGAGGGAGCGGTTGATGCCTTTGCCGGCCTCGTAGTAGTTGTCGTTGACCAGGTTGTCCGGGTTCTTCACTGCGATGGTCACCATGGACAAGGTCAGCGTCACCGAGCAGGCCAGGATCCCGATGATGATCCATGGCCAGAGGTGCTTGTACCAGGGGCTTGCGGCAGTTGCTGCGGGCATGTTCAGTTCTCTCAACGATTGTGTGGGCCGATGAACCGGCTCTTGGCTTCAATGTGGACGCTGTCGTCATCGGCATCCTTGAGGATGAATTTCACGTCGTTGGTGCTCGACGGCAGTTGTTCCGGTGCGACGGACAGCTCGGCAGGCTGGCTGACGATCTCGCCGGCCGCGACCTTGATCTCGCGCCGGCCCTGCAATTTGAGATCCGGCAGGCCGGAGGCTTCAAGCAGGTAGGTGTGGTCGCGCTGGTCCTTGTTCATGATTTTCAGGCTGTAGACGTTTTCGATCCGGCCTTCGGCGTTCTCGCGGTACAGCACGCGGTCCTTGCTGACATCGAAACCCACCAGCGAACGCATGAAAAACGCGGTCACCAGCAAGCTGATCATCGCCAGCAGTACCACGGCATAGCCGATCAGGCGTGGACGCAGTTTATGGGTTTTCTGCCCGGACAGGTTGTGCTCGGTGGTGTAGCTGATCAGCCCGCGCGGGTATTCCATCTTGTCCATGATGGCGTCGCAGGCATCGATGCAGGCGGCGCAGCCGATGCATTCGATTTGCAGGCCGTCGCGGATGTCGATACCGGTCGGGCAGACCTGGACGCACATGGTGCAGTCGATGCAGTCACCCAGGCCCTGGGCCTTGTAGTCGATGCCTTTCTTGCGCGGGCCACGGCTTTCGCCGCGGCGCGGGTCGTAGGAAACGATCAGGGTGTCCTTGTCGAACATCACGCTCTGGAAGCGCGCGTACGGGCACATGTAGATGCACACCTGTTCGCGCAACCAGCCGGCGTTGCCGTAAGTGGCGAGGGTAAAGAAACCCACCCAGAAGTAAGACCAGCCATCGGCCTGACCGGTGAAGAAGTCGAACACCAGATCGCGGATCGGCGAGAAGTAACCGACGAAGGTCATGCCGGTGACGAAACCGATCAACAGCCACAGGCTGTGCTTGCTGAACTTGCGCAGGAACTTGTTGGCGCTCATCGGCGCCTTGTCGAGCTTGATGCGCTGGTTGCGATCACCTTCGGTGACTTTTTCGCACCACATGAAGATCCAGGTCCACACGCTTTGCGGGCAGGTATATCCGCACCAGACCCGTCCGGCGTACACCGTGATGAAGAACAGGCCGAACGCGGCGATGATCAGCATGCCGGACAGCAGGATGAAGTCCTGGGGCCAGAAGGTGGCGCCGAAAATGAAAAACTTGCGCTCCGGCAGGTTCCACCAGACCGCCTGATGACCGCCCCAATCCAGCCACACCGTACCGAAATACAGCAGGAACAACAGGGCACCGCCGGTCATCCGCAGGTTGCGGAACAGGCCGGTGAAGGCGCGGGTGTAGATTTTTTCCCTGGAGGCGTAGAGGTCGACGCTGTTGTTCGCGTTCTTGGTGGGTGGAGTGACGTCGTGTACCGGAATCTGGTTGCTCATCATTGCATCCCACGGCAGTGGAAAAGTGCCTCGGTCAGTACGTGCCGACCGCGGTCAAAAAGGGGTGTTGCAGTGGCGCAATGATACGCCTGTCGCTCTAGCCTGCGGGTGCGACCTTTGGTCGCGTTGGGTAAAAATCATGAATGGTGTAGCGAATGTAACAAAACGTGATCTGAGTCAATTGACTTGTGAAGTATGGACGGTTTTCAGCAAGGCCGCGCGCAATCGTTGACGATGACGTGGCCTGTGTTGTTGTGGTTAGTGTAAACAATCAGTCCATATCGGCGGGGTGCGGATATCAGTGGGTTGATGCGCGGGAAATATCTTAACTTGACTGTCCTGCTTTGATTGTTTGATGTTTTGTTTTCCGTCCAATAGTTTAAGGGTTGGGTGCGGATAAGTTCTATTCGTGCGTTATCAATTCTATGGATGGAAGTTTTTCTATGTTTTCTCATGAAAGTATCAAGGTTTTTGCCTGTCTGCTGTTGTTCTCGGTATCTACTGTTGTGCATGCGGTCGAAGGGATGCCTCGTCATATGGTTTTTGCGTCTGATCCGCAATATCCATGGACGGAAAAATCCGATAGTGGCGAGCCTGAGTCCGCTGCGGATTTTGAAAAACGCTCCAAGTGGCTGGTGGATAGCCAGTTCTCGAGCATTGCCGACTTCCGCATGAAGCATGGCTCGCCGTCGCAGGTGCCGCTGATGATCAATGGCGACATGACGGCGTTCGGTCATGGGTGGCAGCGCTCCTACATTAATTCGGTATTGAATAAATACTTTGGTGATGACTACCTGTACGGTCTGGGCAATCATGACTATCAAAATAATGTGGATGATTGTTTTAGTAATAGCTGCGCTGCAGGCAGTATCGTGGACTTCAAAGAGCATCACCAGGGTAAGGTCGAGGAGTTTGACCTGGATATAATTGGTGGGGCTCTAAACAGGTTGTATGCGGGTAGTCTCGCTTACTCGAAAAATATAGGCGAGGTTCATATGGTACAACTCAATAATGAGCCGACCTACAGTGTCCGCATCTCTAGTCCGTTGAACCCGACGACATTCGAAATCACCAGTTCGCTCGACTGGCTGGAGAAAGATCTGAAGGTTGCCCGGGCTCAGGGCTACGCGATCATCATCAACATGCACAAGCCGGACGGCATGATGGGGGATTGGGAGCAAGTAAAGCGTTTCCGGGAAATGGTTGCCAAATATGAGGTCACGGCCGTCTTTGCGGGTCACTACCATCAGGACGGAGGACAGGTCTCCAGCCTGAATGGCGTGCCAATGTTTCTCAGTGGCGGCGCTTCCCAGGAGACTTATCTGATTGCCAGCTTTTCCGACGATCGCAAGCAGCTGCATGTCAGCCTGGTGGAGAACAACGACTGGCAGGCGCGTCAGTTGATCCGGACGGTGCCGGTGAAATCGATTTTTGCCGGCTGACCATAAAAAGGCCGCGCCAGATGACTGGCGCGGCCTTTCCTGTTGCCGAAAGCGTAGGCCTTACTGAGACGACTATAGACGATTTATCTTTTTCTCCGTTGAGCTTCAACTGAGGGAAGGATACATCCAATGTCTACTGCATAAAGAATACATTTTTAACTTTGGTCATGCTTTGTGATTATTGGTAGATGGATGTTTTGTTCTTGATTTAATAAGTTGTTAGTGCGGTGGCAATAAAATTCTATCGTGCGTCGTATATGCTTTAAATGTCTACTTAAGGATGAGTAAAAATGTCTAATGATGATAAAGGTTGCACTCGAGCAACTCAGACGGTTGGGCCAATCACTGTCGAAGCTCATGAGCCTGGTACAGATTGCACGATTCCGGCACCCGCTACGACTGTCGATACGCTGGAGTCGACAGCGCAAGAAGCCCGGTTAAGACGATTTTCAAACAAAAAGAAAGGGACCGGCGGTCTGGATAGTTTGGGTGGCGGTAACCTTCCTTGATTACAGCCAGTACACATGAATGCGAAGTGTATTCATGAACGTCTAAAAACCGCTTCGACAACTAAAATGGCGAAGTCGTTTTTTATTAGTTGATCGAAGGGGGCGTGAAAAATAATAACCGGGAGGACTTGCCAGCAAGTCCACGGAGCTGTGCGCAAATAAGTGTGCATGGACTTGAAATGAAAACGGCCCCGCCAATGTGATTTGGCGGGGCCGTTTTTTGTTGTTTCAAGCCTTTGCCTTATTCGGCGTCCGCTGCCTTCTCTCCGTGAGACAGGCTGTAGACGTAAGCGGCCAGCAGGTGAACCTTGTCGTTACCTTGCAGTTGCTCTTGCGCAGGCATCTGGCCCTGACGGCCGTAACGGATGGTCTGCTGCAGTTGAGCGAAGCTCGAACCGTAGATGAACGCTGCCGGGTGAGTCAGGTTGGGTGCGCCCATCGCTGGGGTGCCCTTGCCTTCCGGACCGTGGCACGCCACGCAGTTGGCGGCGAACAGTTTCTGTCCGGCAACCGGGTCGGCCTTGGCGCCTTCCGGCAGCTTGCGGCCATCGAGGTTGGTCAGGACAAACGCGGCCACGTCGGCCACGCCTTGCTCGCCGATCACTTCAGCCCACGCCGGCATCACCGCATGACGGCCGCCCATGATGGTGGTCTTGATGGTTTCCGGCTCGCCGCCCCAGCGCCAGTCGGCGTCGGTCAGGTTAGGGAAGCCATAGGCGCCCTTGGCGTCGGAACCGTGGCAGACCGAGCAGTTGGAGGCGAACAGACGCCCACCCATCTTCAGGGCTTGCGGGTCCTTGGCCACTTCTTCGATTGGCATGGCCGCGAACTTGGCGAAGATCGGACCGAACTTGGCGTCCGACTTGGCCATTTCCTTTTCCCACTCGTGGACGCCGGTCCAGCCGGTCTGGCCGTTGGCGAAGGGGGTCTGCTTCTCGTTGTCGAGGTAGCCGTAACCCGGCAGCAGGCCTTTCCAGTTACCCAGGCCCGGATACAGCGCCAGGTAGCCCAGTGCGAAGATGATGGTGCCCACGAACAGCATGAACCACCATTTCGGCAGCGGGTTGTCGTACTCCTCGATCCCGTCGAAGGAGTGCCCGACCGTCTCGTCTGTCTGCTCGGTGCGCTGGCCCTTGCGGGTCGACAGCAGCAGCCAGGTCAGGGAAAAGATCGTACCGAGACTGAGGACTGTGACGTACAGACTCCAGAATGTAGTCATTCTTTGTTACTCCTAGAAGCTTGCTCGACGTGCTTGATGGCTTCGGGATCATCCGCGAAAGGCAGCAAGGTCGCGTCTTCAAACTCCGACTTGCGCTTGGGACTGAACACCCACAGTGCCAGTCCGATGAAGGCCACCATCACGACAACGGTGCCCAGGCCACGAATCATCCCGATATCCATCTAATTCACCGTTTGCTTTTGATGATGGTGCCCAGGCCTTGCAGATAGGCCACCAGCGCGTCCATTTCGGTTTTGCCCTTCACGGCATCCCTGGCACCGGCGATGTCTTCGTCGGTGTAAGGGACGCCGAGCGTGCGCAACACTTCCATTTTCTTGGCGGTGTCTTTGCCGTCGAGCTTGTTTTCCACGAGGAACGGGTAGGCCGGCATTTTCGACTCGGGCACGACGTTGCGCGGGTTGTACAAGTGCGCACGCTGCCAGTCATCGGAGTAACGACCTCCGACACGGGCCAGGTCCGGACCGGTACGCTTGGAACCCCACAGGAACGGGTGGTCCCAGACGCTTTCACCGGCGACCGAGTAGTGGCCGTAGCGTTCGGTTTCAGCACGGAACGGACGGATCATCTGCGAGTGGCAGCCGACACAACCGTTGGCGATATAAACGTCCCGGCCTTCCAGTTCAAGGGCGGTGCGGGGCTTCATGCCCTCGACCGGCTTGTTGGTGACGTCCTGGAAAAACAGCGGAACGATCTGGGTCAGGCCGCCGACGCTGACGGCGATGACCATGAAGAAGGCCAGCAGGCCAATATTCTTCTCGACTGCTTCATGCTTCATCAGTGAGCTCCAACTACGACGATCTGTTCGGCGGCTTCGGCTTCAGCCGGGTTCGAGGCGCGTACGGTACGGAAGACGTTGTAGGCCATGAACAACATGCCGGTGGCGAAGAACGCACCGCCCAGGGCGCGAACGATGAAGCCCGGGTGGCTGGCTTGCAGCGCTTCGACGAACGAGTAGGTGAGGGTGCCGTCGTCGTTGATTGCACGCCACATCAGGCCCTGGGTGATGCCGTTGACCCACATCGAGGCGATGTAGAGCACGGTACCGATGGTCGCGAGCCAGAAGTGCGTGTTGATCAGGCCGGTGCTGTGCATCTGTGCACGACCGAACAGTTTCGGGATCATGTGGTAGATGGCGCCGATCGAGATCATCGCTACCCAGCCCAATGCACCGGCGTGTACGTGGCCGATGGTCCAGTCGGTGTAGTGCGACAGCGAGTTGACGGTCTTGATGGCCATCATCGGGCCTTCGAAGGTCGACATGCCGTAGAACGCCAGGGACACCACGAGGAAACGCAGGATCGGGTCGGTGCGCAGCTTATGCCAGGCGCCCGACAGGGTCATCATGCCGTTGATCATGCCGCCCCAGCTTGGTGCCAGCAGGATGATCGACATCGCCATGCCCAGCGACTGCGCCCAGTCCGGCAGTGCGGTGTAGTGCAGGTGGTGTGGACCGGCCCAGATGTACAGGGTGATCAGTGCCCAGAAGTGCACGATCGACAGGCGATAGGAGTAGATCGGACGCTCGGCCTGTTTCGGCACGAAGTAGTACATCATGCCCAGGAAGCCGGTGGTCAGGAAGAAGCCCACGGCGTTGTGGCCGTACCACCACTGGATCATTGCGTCAGTCGCACCCGAGTAGGCCGAGTAGGACTTGAACAGGCTGACCGGCAGCGACATGTGGTTGACGATGTGCAGCATCGCGGTCACGACGATGAAGGCGCCGTAGAACCAGTTACCCACATAGATGTGCTTGGTCTTGCGCTTGACGATGGTGCCGAAGAACACCAGACCGTAGGTGACCCAGACAATGGCCAGCAGAATAGCCAGGGGCCATTCCAGTTCCGCGTATTCCTTGGTGGTGGTGAAACCCATCGGCAAGGTAATGATCGCGCCGACGATCACCGCTTGCCATCCCCAGAAGGTGAAGGCAGCGAGGCTGTCGGAAATCAGTCGCGTTTGGCAGGTTCGCTGCACGACGTAATAAGAAGTGGCAAACAGTGCACATCCACCGAAGGCGAAAATCACCAGGTTGGTGTGCAGCGGGCGCAGGCGTCCAAAGCTCGTCCATGCCAGACCGAAGTTCAACTCCGGCCAGACCAGTTGCGAGGCGATGAAGACACCGAGCCCCATGCCAAGGATCCCCCAGACCACCGTCATGATGGCGAACTGGCGGACTACCTTATAGTTATAAGCAGTCGGACTGATTGCTGTGCTCATTCTAAGGTTCCACGGTTTGGGTGTTTTATTAGGATTAAAAATCGGCCGCAAGTATGGAGAAAGCAGGGGGTCATTGCAACGCGCCATGACCTGGGTCAATGCTTTCAAATGCTGATTCTGCGGCCTTTCCATGCGCCGCGTAGGGACAAAATTGCCCGCGGGCAAAACGTCCCGGCGGACTGATCAGGCGAGGGGGTCAGGTCGGATGTAACGGGGTGTGTTCAAACGCAACGTTTGGCTGACCGAAGGCAACTGGCGCGACAGCCGGTATCTACCAGCCTTTGCGGCCTGTCATCGGGCAGATTCGTCGAACACATCGTTCAGGGTCGACCTGGAACCGGCACCGGCCAGTCCGCATCGGGGGAAGCTTAGACCTGAATCCGGGGAACCGAAAGGAAGAGTCAAAGAGGGTGCGACAATGCGTCGCAAAGGGGCAGGGAACTGCCGCATCCGGGAGAATGCGGCAGCAGAGCGGTCGGGATTTATTCGCGGTTGTCTTCAGCCTGCAGGCGCTCGGTATTCAAACCGTGGGACAGGCTGTACACATACGCGGCCAGCAGTTGCACCTTGTCATTGCCGAGCAGTTCGTTCTGCGCCGGCATATGGCCTTGGCGACCATGCCGAATCGTCTGTTCAAGCTGCGTCAGGCTGGTGCCGTAAATGAAGCCGGCCGGGTGCGTCAGGTTCGGCGCGCCCATGGCTTCGGTGCCCTGGCCGTTTGCTCCATGGCAAGCGACGCAGGTGGTGCTGAAGGCTTGCTGTCCGGCCTGCAGGTCCGCCTTGCTGCCTTCCGGCAACGGCAGGCCGGCCAGATCATGACGCACATAAGCGGCGACGTTTTTCACACCCTCTTCCCCCAGCACTTCACCCCAGGCCGGCATCATCGCCATCCGGCCACCCATGATGGTGGTCTTGATGGTTTCTGCGCTGGCACCCCAGCGCCAGTCGCTGTCGGTCAGGTTGGGGAAACCGAATGCACCCTTGGCATCCGAGCCGTGGCACACCGAGCAGTTGGAGGCAAACAGGCGGCCGCCCATTTTCAGCGCTTGCGGGTCTTTGGCGACTTCTTCCACTGGCATGGCCGCGAATTTGGCGAAGATTGGTCCGAACTTCGCGTCAGCCCTGGCCATTTCCTTTTCCCACTCGTGGGCGCCGGTCCAGCCGTTCTCATAGCCGGGGAGGACGCCTTTCCAGTTGCCCAGGCCCGGATAAAGGATCAGGTAGCCGACGGCGAACACCAGCGTGCCGGCGAACAGCATGAACCACCATTGCGGCAGCGGGTTGTCGTACTCCTCGATGCCATCGAAGCTATGGCCCATGGTCTGGTCGACGCTGCCCTTGGTCTCGCCCTTGCGGGTGCCGATCAGCAGCCAGGTCAGGCCGATCAGGCTGCCGATGGTCAGTACGCAGATCCACGTACTCCAGAAGGTGGTCATGGCCGGGTACTCCTTGTTGCTGAATCTTCGGTGATGTCGGGTTGTGGCTCGTCGGCGAACGGCAGCAGGCGCGCTTCGGCGAATTCCGGGCCGCGCTTGCTGTTGAATACCCACAGCGTCAGGCCGACGAAGGCCACGAACACGACGACTGTGCCCAGGCCGCGGATCATTCCAGTACTGAGTTCAACAACCATGGCTCACCTCTTGCTCTTGATGGCAGTGCCGAGCACTTGCAGGTAGGCAACCAGTGCATCCATTTCGCTCTTGCCCTTGAGCGAGGCAACGGCGCCGGAGATGTCTTCGTCGGTGTACGGCACGCCCAGGGTGCGCATGGCCTTGATCTTGGTTTCGGTGTGGCTGCTGTCGAGTTGATTGGCCACCAGCCACGGGTAGGCGGGCATCTTCGACTCCGGCACGACGTTGCGCGGGTTGTACAAGTGCGCGCGGTGCCAGTCATCCGAGTAGCGCGCCCCGACCCGCGCCAGGTCCGGCCCGGTACGTTTCGAACCCCACAGGAACGGGTGGTCCCAAACGCTTTCGCCGGCCACCGAGTAGTGCCCGTAGCGTTCGGTCTCGGCGCGGAACGGACGGATCATCTGTGAGTGACAGCCGACACAGCCTTCGCGGATGTAGATGTCGCGGCCTTCCAGTTGCAGCGCGGTGTAGGGCTTCATGCCTTCCACCGGCTTGTTGGTCACGTCCTGGAAGAACAGCGGGACGATCTGGGTCAGGCCGCCGATGCTCACGGCCAGGATCATCAACAGCAGCAACAGGCCGACGTTTTTCTCGATAGTTTCGTGTTTCATGGCGGACTCCTCAGGCCATCTGCGCGGCAGCGGCGACTTCGGCAGGCTGCGAGGCCCGCACGGTGCGCCAGGTGTTGTAGGCCATCAGGAACATGCCGCTGAGGAAGATCGCGCCGCCCACCAGCCGCACGACGAAGCCAGGGTGGCTGGCCACCAGGGTCTCGACGAAGGAGTAGGTCAGCGTGCCGTCCTCGTTCACCGCACGCCACATCAGGCCCTGGGCGATGCCGTTGACCCACATCGAGGCGATGTACAGCACTGTGCCGATAGTGGCGAGCCAGAAGTGCGCGTTGATCAGGCCGATGCTGTGCATCTGCTCGCGTCCGAAGACTTTCGGGATCATGTGGTACAGCGCGCCGATGGAAATCATCGCCACCCAGCCGAGGGCACCGGCGTGTACGTGGCCGATGGTCCAGTCGGTGTAGTGGGAGAGGGCGTTGACCGTCTTGATCGCCATCATCGGCCCTTCGAAGGTCGACATGCCGTAGAACGCCAGGGACACCACGAGGAAGCGCAGGATCGGGTCGCTGCGCAACTTATGCCAGGCGCCCGAGAGGGTCATCATGCCGTTGATCATGCCGCCCCAGCTCGGCGCGAGCAGGATCAGCGACATCACCATGCCCAGCGACTGCGCCCAGTCCGGCAGCGCGGTGTAGTGCAGGTGGTGGGGACCGGCCCAGATGTACAGGGTGATCAGCGCCCAGAAGTGCACGATCGACAAGCGATAGGAATACACCGGGCGCTCGGCCTGTTTCGGCACGAAGTAATACATCATGCCGAGGAACCCGGCGGTGAGGAAAAAGCCCACGGCGTTGTGGCCGTACCACCATTGCACCATCGCGTCGGTGGCACCGGAGTACAGCGAGTAGGACTTGGTGAAGCTGACCGGCAGTTCCATGTTGTTGACGATGTGCAGGATCGCCACGGTGATGATGAACGCACCGAAGAACCAGTTACCGACATAGATGTGTTTGGTCTTGCGCTGCATGATCGTGCCGAAGAACACGATGGCGTAGGCGACCCAGACAATGGTGATCAGGATGTCGATCGGCCATTCCAGCTCGGCGTATTCCTTGGAGCTGGTGTAGCCCAGCGGCAGGCTGATGGCTGCCAGCAGGATCACAAGCTGCCAGCCCCAGAAGCAGAACGCGGCGATTTTTGGCGCAAACAATTGCGTCTGGCAGGTGCGTTGCACCGAATAGAACGAGCTGGCGAACAGCGCGCAGCCGCCGAAGGCGAAGATCACCGCGTTGGTGTGCAGCGGGCGCAAGCGGCCGAAGCTGGTCCAGGGCAAATTGAGGTTGAGTTCGGGCCAGACCAACTGGGCAGCGAGAAAAACCCCGAGCCCCATGCCGACGATGCCCCACACCACCGTCATAATGGCGAATTGGCGGACCACCTTGTAGTTGTAGGCGGTACTGATAGAAGTGTTCATGGTTCCCCATCCACGGTTCAGCCGAAGTGAGCGCACTCGCGCAAGGCAGCGCACCCTTCGGCCGGAGTTATAGGCAGACTAAAAGCGAGGCAAGCATGGACAAAGGGCACAAGGCCGGTATTGACGGGGATCAATGGGCGCAGTGCGTGCGGGATCATGGATGGTTGTGGAATGCCGCTGCCGGCAAGGCAGCGGCGACGCTGATCCTCGCCCACGGTGCCGGCGCACCGATGGACAGCGACTGGATGAGCGACATGGCTGCACGCCTCGCCGCACAAGGCGTCAACGTATTGCGCTTCGAGTTTCCGTACATGGCGCAGCGGCGCATCGACGGCGGCAAGCGCCCACCGAATCCAGCGCCGAAATTGCTCGAATGCTGGCGTGAGGTGTATGCCCAGGTGCGACGCCATGTCACTGGGGCGCTGGCGATCGGCGGCAAGTCCATGGGCGGGCGCATGGCCAGTTTGCTCGCCGATGAGTTGGGGGCGGATGGGCTGGTGTGCCTTGGGTATCCGTTTTATGCGGTGGGCAAGCCGGAGAAACCTCGGGTCGAACATTTGGCTTCTTTGAAAACCCGAACCCTGATTGTGCAGGGCGAGCGGGATGCTTTGGGCAATCGCGAGGCGGTCGAGGGTTACACCTTGTCACCGAGCATTGAAGTGTTCTGGCTGGCGGCGGGGGATCATGATTTGAAGCCGCTGAAGGCTTCCGGGTTTAGTCATGAGCAGCATTTGACGGCTGCGGCGTGCAGGGTGGCTGGGTTTTTGTAGGAAGCAAGATCAAAAGATCGCAGGCTGCGCCAGCTCCTACAGGGGCTGGCGCAGCCTGCGATCCTTGTTAATCAATCACACCACTGATCCCTGTAGGAGCTGCCGAAGGCTGCGATCTTTTGACTTTGCTGTCAGCGGTTGAACCGCTCCACCAACGAATACTGGGTATTGGCCGTCTTGGTCAGCTCTTCACTCAACAACGCCGAGTTCTGCGCCTGTTCCGAGGTCTGGTCCGCCAACTCCGAGATGTTGCTGATGTTGCGGCTGATTTCTTCGGCCACGGCACTTTGCTCTTCGGTCGCGGCGGCGATCTGGGTGGTCATGTCGGTGATGTTGGCCACCGCTTCACTGATTCCCACCAGCGCCTGGTCCGCTTCCAGCACCCGCGCCACGCCTTCTTCGGCCTGGCGATGCCCGGCTTCCATGGTTTGCACCGCAGTGCCGGCGGTTTGCTGGAGCTTGGCGATCAGCGCATGGATCTGCCCGGTGGACTCGCTGGTGCGTTGCGCCAGCTGACGGACTTCGTCGGCCACCACCGCAAAACCACGACCCATCTCACCGGCACGGGCCGCTTCGATGGCAGCGTTCAGGGCCAGCAGGTTGGTCTGGTCGGCGATGCCTTTGATCACGTCGACCACGCCACCGATTTCGTTGCTGTCCTTGGCCAGCTGGGTCACGGTGACGCCGGTTTCACCCACCACCACCGACAGGCGCTGGATGGCTTCGCGGGTTTCCCCGGCGATGTCACGACCGCGACCGGTCAGCCGATTGGCTTCCTGGGTGGCATCGGCGGTGCGTTGTACGTGGCTGGCGACTTCCTGGGTGGTCGCGGCCATCTGGTTGACCGCGGTGGCCACCTGCTCGGTCTCGACCCGTTGACGTTCCAGGCCACTGGAGCTGTTGTGCGCCAGGGCATCGGACTGCCTGGCCTGGTCGGTCAAGTGCTCGGCTGTATCCTGCAGTCGCGTCAGACAGGTTTTCAAGCGGGCTTCCTGGCTGAGGATGGACATCTCCAGCCGCGCCTGGGCACCGCGACTGTCGGTGTACATCTGTGCGATCAACGGATCGGAGGTGGTCTGCTCGGCCAGGCGCAGCAAACGCTTGAGGCCGCGCTGTTGCCACTGGAGGCCCATCAGGCCCAGCGGCACCGAAAGACCGGCGGCCAGGGCAAAACCCCAATGGGAGTTCAGCGATGCACCGATCATGAAGCTCAACTGGCTGACCAGGATGAACGGCAGCCAGTCCTGCAGGATCGGCAGCCATTTGTCCGAGGAGGGAATGGCTGACTTGCCCTGGTTGATGCGTTGGTAGAGCGCTTCGGCACGGCGGATCTGTTCGGCGGTGGGCTTGACCCGCACCGACTCGTAACCGGTCACCTGATTGCCTTCGAAGATCGGTGTCACATAGGCGTTCACCCAGTAGTGGTCACCGCTCTTGCAGCGATTCTTCACAATGCCCATCCATGGCAAGCCTTGTTTCAGTGTGCCCCACATGTGTGCGAACACCGCGGCCGGGACGTCAGGGTGACGGACCAGGTTGTGCGGTGCACGGATCAGCTCCTCTCGGGAAAACCCGCTGATTTCGACAAAGGCGTCGTTGCAGTAGGTGATCATGCCCTTGGCATCGGTGGTGGAAATCAACCGTTGCTGAGCCGGGAAGGTCCGCTCGCGTTGTGTAATTGGCTGGTTGTTACGCATGGCTTTTTTAATCCGCAAGGCTTTCAAGTGCTGTATCGGCGAGGTCGGCGGATTGTTGAGTTTATTTTTTGATAATCGGCAATGCGTCGCAAAATGACCCTTGCGTCAGCCGGCGAGCATCGGATAGGTGAACAGGCCGAAGTGCAGCAGGTTCAAGCCGAAGTGAGTGGCAATGGCGGCCGCCAGCCCGCCGAATCGGTAGGCCAGGCCATAGCCGATCCCGGCCAGGCCGGCCAGCAGGACCCATTGCCAGCCTGCCCCGGCATGGGCCAGGCCGAAGATCAGCGAAGCCAGGAGCAGGGCAAGGTTTTCGCCATGGCGCAGGTTTTTCAGGCATCGGTTCAGGCCACCCTGGATATAGCCGCGGAACAGTGCCTCCTCGACCAGTGTCACCAGAAGCAGATTGTTCAGCAGCCACAGCCAGGCAGAATCCGGCCACTTCGGTGCCCAAGTGACGACACTCAGCAACAGCGCGCCGCCCAGCGCCAGCACGGCACTCAAGGTCAGGGCCATTGCGGTGGCATACAGCGACAATCGAAGCGAACGGCGGCCGACAATCCACGGACAAACCAGCAATAGCCAGAAGCCGATCAGCGGCTTGTCCAGGTTCAGGTGCATGGCGAATGACGCGGCATCGTCGGTAAAACGCTGGGGATCGATAACACGACCGTTGTAGAAACCGGGTAGCCAATGCGTCGCCAAGGCCAGGGCCAGGACGATGAACAGGCCGTGGCCGAGGTAGCGGACAAAAGGGATCTCGCGCTGGCGAACTGCCGTGCCAGCGACCAGCAACAATGACACCGTGATTGCCGAGAGCCAGCCGAGATGGCCGTAGGTCAGCGCCAGACCGTAGCCGAAGGAAAGCAGGGCCAGAAACGTCCATGGCAGGGCAATCATGTGAAGTCCTTGAGTTGAAGTCTTGCGAACGCCCCTGATGTTCTGTGGGAGCGGGCTTGCTCGCGAAGAGGCCATGACATTCAACACGTGTGTCGACTGATCCAGCGCATTTGCGAGCAAGCCCGCTCCCACATTTGCTCATGTGTCAGGCATGAAAGGGTGAGCATGAGGCGAGCGATTGTACTGGCTGGCGCCCAGACAAAAAACACCGCCCGAAGGCGGTGTTTGTATCAGCGCATGGCTAGGACGCAATCAATTGCCGCAACACGTAATGCAGAATCCCTCCGGACTTGAAGTACTCCACCTCATTGAGCGTATCGATGCGGCACAGCACCTCGACCTTCTCGCGGCTGCCGTCTTCGCGAGTGATGACCAGTGTCAGGTTCATCCGTGGCGTCAGCTCGACACCGCTCAAGCCGAGGATGTCCAGGGTTTCACTGCCGTTCAGGATCAGGCTCTTGCGGTTCTGATCCAGCTTGAACTGCAACGGCAGCACGCCCATGCCCACCAGGTTGGAGCGGTGGATGCGCTCGAAGCTTTCGGCGATGACCGCTTTGACGCCCAGCAGATTGGTGCCTTTGGCCGCCCAGTCGCGGCTCGATCCGGTGCCGTATTCCTGGCCGGCAATCACCACCAGCGGGGTGCCCGATGCCTGATAGCGCATGGCGGCGTCGTAGATCGGCATTTTTTCCCCGGTGGGAATGTAGCGGGTGTTGCCGCCTTCCTCGCCGCCGAGCATTTCGTTGCGAATGCGGATGTTGGCGAAGGTGCCGCGCATCATCACTTCATGGTTGCCGCGCCGCGAACCGTAGGAGTTGAAGTCCCGCGGTTCCACGCCTTTGTCGCGCAGGTATTGCCCTGCCGGGCTGTCCGCCTTGATGTTGCCGGCCGGGGAGATGTGATCAGTGGTCACCGAGTCGCCGAGCAGGGCGAGAATGTTCGCTGCGCTGACATCCTTGACCACGGGCGGCGGGCCGCCGATGTCGTCGAAAAAGGGCGGGTGCTGGATGTAGGTTGAGTCGTCCTGCCAGACATAGGTCGCCGCTTGCGGAACCTCGATCGCCTGCCATTGTTCGTCTCCGGCAAACACTTCGGCGTATTCCTTGTGGAACATGGCAGTGTTGACCTGATTCACCGCGTCGGCGATTTCTTTGCTGCTGGGCCAGATGTCGCGCAGGTAAACCGGTTTGCCGTCCTTGTCTTCGCCCAGCGGCTCGCGGCTGAGGTCGGTGCGTACCGTGCCCGCCAACGCATAGGCGACCACCAGTGGGGGGGAAGCCAGCCAGTTGGTTTTCACCAACGGATGCACCCGGCCTTCGAAGTTGCGATTGCCCGAGAGTACCGATGCCACGGTGAGGTCGGCTTGTTGGATGGCCTTCTCGATGGGCTCCGGCAGCGGTCCGGAGTTGCCGATGCAGGTGGTGCAGCCGTAGCCGACCAGGGCAAAGCCCAATTCATCGAGGTAACGGGTCAGGTCGGCTGCCTTGTAATAGTCGGTGACCACCTTCGAGCCGGGGGCCAGCGAACTCTTCACCCAGGGTTTGCGTTTCAGGCCTTTTTCCACGGCCTTCTTCGCCACCAGTCCGGCCGCCATCATCACGCTCGGGTTGGAGGTATTGGTGCAGGAGGTGATGGCCGCGATGACCACGGCGCCATTTTTCAGGCGATAGGTCTGGCCTTCGTAATGGTAATCCGCCTCTCCGGCGAGATCGGCGTTGCCGACGGCGACGCCACCGCCGCCCTCACTTTCCAGGCGGCCTTCTTCCTTGCTGGTAGGTTTGAATTGCAGGTCGACGAAGTCGCTGAAGGCTTGCGCGACATCCGGCAGCGACACCCGGTCCTGCGGGCGTTTTGGTCCCGCGAGGCTGGCTTCGACACTGCCCATGTCCAGCGCCAGGCTGTCGGTGAACACCGGCTCCTGGCCGGGCAGGCGCCACAGGCCCTGGGCCTTGCTGTAGGCCTCGACCAATTGCACTGTTTCAAGGGGGCGGCCGGACAGGCGCAGGTACTCCAGCGTGACGTCGTCCACCGGGAAGAAACCGCAGGTGGCGCCGTATTCCGGCGCCATGTTGGCGATGGTTGCGCGGTCGGCCAGCGGCAGGTCGGCAAGCCCGTCGCCGTAGAATTCGACGAATTTGCCCACCACGCCTTTCTTGCGCAGCATCTGGGTGACGGTCAGCACCAGGTCGGTGGCGGTGATGCCTTCCTTGAGCTTGCCGGTGAGTTTGAAACCGATGACTTCGGGAATCAGCATCGACACCGGTTGCCCGAGCATCGCCGCTTCCGCCTCGATACCACCGACGCCCCAGCCGAGCACGCCGAGGCCGTTGATCATGGTGGTGTGGGAGTCGGTGCCGACCAGGGTGTCGGGGAAGGCATAGGTGCGGCCGTCCTCGTCCTTGGTCCAGACCGTGCGACCGAGGTATTCAAGATTCACCTGGTGGCAGATCCCGGTGCCCGGCGGCACCACACTGAAGTTGTCAAAGGCACTCTGGCCCCAGCGCAGGAACGCATAACGCTCGCCATTGCGCTGCATTTCAATGTCGACGTTCTGCTCGAAAGCGCTGCTGCTGGCGAACTTGTCGACCATCACCGAGTGGTCGATCACCAGGTCCACCGGCGACAGCGGGTTGATGCGCTGTGGATCGCCACCGGCCTTGGCCATCGCCGCGCGCATGGCGGCCAGGTCGACCACGGCGGGAACGCCGGTGAAATCCTGCATCAGCACCCGCGCCGGGCGGTACTGGATTTCGCGGTCGGAGCGGCGCTCCTTGAGCCACGCGGCCAGTGCCTTGAGGTCGGCGCCGGTGACGGTTTTTTCGTCCTCCCAGCGCAGCAGGTTTTCCAGCAGGACTTTCAACGACATCGGCAACCTGTCCAGCTCGCCCAGGCTCCTGGCAGCGTCGGGCAGGCTGAAGTAGTGGTAGGTCTTGTTGCCGACCTGCAGGGTTTTCAATGTCTTCAGGCTATCGAGGGACGGCATTGCGATCACTCCTTGAAGTCCGCACGGCTACGGACTGAGGGGACGGACAGAGCCTTAAACCTAGCCCTGTTTTCGGTAGCTGGCTAATAACTGGACTCTATGGGTAAGTCCTGGGTTCCGAAGTCGGCTATCATGCGCCGGTTTTCGTGACAGGCTTTGCTTCAGGGCAAGCCTGGGCATCGTGCAGTGGCCGAAATTCATCGCCATTGCCCAGGAGTAAGAATGAACACCCTATTCATGCATTGCCGGCCGGGCTTCGAAGGCGAAGTCTGTTCCGAGATTTCCGACCTCGCCGCGCGCTTGAACGTGGCCGGCTACGCCAAGGCCAAAGCCGCCACCGCTTGCGCCGAATTCGTCTGCACCGAAGAAGACGGCGCCGAGCGCCTGATGCGCGGGCAGCGTTTCGCCGAGCTGATCTTCCCGCGCCAGTGGGCCCGGGGGATTTTCATCGATCTGCCGGAAACCGACCGCATCAGTGTGATCCTAGCCCATATGGCGGACTTTCCGCTGTGCGGCAGCCTGTGGCTGGAAATGGTCGATACCAATGATGGCAAGGAACTGTCGAACTTCTGCAAAAAGTTCGAAGTGCACCTGCGCAAGGCACTGATGGCCGCCGGCAAACTGGTGGAAGACGCGCACAAGCCGCGGTTGTTGCTGACCTTCAAAAGCGGCCGTGAGGTGTTCATGGGGCTGGCCGAGTCGAACAACTCGGCGATGTGGCCAATGGGCATTCCCCGTTTGAAGTTTCCTCGGGAGGCGCCGAGCCGCTCGACCCTGAAGCTGGAAGAGGCCTGGCACCACTTCATCCCGCGCGACCAGTGGGACGAGCGCCTGCACAGCGACATGACCGGCGTCGACCTCGGGGCCGCTCCGGGTGGCTGGACCTGGCAACTGGTCAACCGCGGCATGCTGGTGACCGCCATCGACAACGGCCCGATGGCCGAAAGCCTGATGGACACCGGTCTGGTGCAACACCTGATGGCCGACGGTTTCACCTTCAAGCCCAAGCAGCCGGTGGACTGGATGGTCTGCGACATCGTCGAGAAGCCGGCGCGCAATGCGGCGATGCTGGAAGAGTGGATCGGTGACGGCCATTGCCGCGAGGCGGTGGTCAACCTCAAGCTGCCGATGAAACAGCGCTATGCCGAAGTGAAGCGTCTGCTCGAGCGCATTGCCGAGGGTTTCAAGGCGCGGGGCATCAAGGTCGAGATCGGCTGCAAGCAGCTGTATCACGATCGTGAAGAAGTGACCTGCCATTTGCGCCGGCTGGACGTGAAGAAACCGAAATCCCGTTGATTTTGGCAAGGGCTTTTGTGGCGAGGGAGCTTGCTCCCGCTGGGCTGCGAAGCAGCCCTAAAGTCATCTATTAGCTATTGGTTGTGTCTGACACACCACATATACAGGTTTTGCGTCGGCTTCGCCGCCGAGCGGGAGCAAGCTCCCTCGCCACAAATCCGGCAATGCGCGACAATGTCGGCCAGTTTCAGGAGTGAATCATGAGTGAAATGCTTGATACGCCGGTAGACGGCACCCTCGATGCCACCGGCCTCAACTGCCCCGAGCCGGTGATGATGCTGCACCAGCACATCCGTGACCTGGTGCCCGGCGGCCTGCTCAAGGTCATCGCCACAGACCCGTCGACCCGTCGTGACATTCCCAAGTTCTGTGTGTTTCTCGACCACGAACTGGTGGCGCAGCACGAGGAGGAGGGCACCTACCTCTACTGGATTCGCAAGAAGTCCGGCTGATGACACCCAAAAAAAGACCTGCAAACGCAGGTCTTTTTGTTTGTGCAGTCAGCCCGTCGAGCGGCTGTTACGAATTCGCCGGCGCGCGCTGAGCGTCAGGCGGATCGACAGCATCAGCGCCGCACAGCTCAAGCCGGCAATCAACCCTTCCCACAGCCCGCTCGGGCCGCTGGCCGGACCGAACCAATCGGTCAGTCCCAGCACGTAGCCGACCGGCAGGCCGATGCCCCAATAGGCGAACAAGGTCAGGATCATGGTCACCCGGGTGTCCTGATACCCACGCAACGCGCCCGCGCAAATCACCTGGATGGCATCGGAAAACTGATACAGCGCGGCATACACAATCAACATCGACGCAATCTGGATCACGGCCTTGTCAGGTGTGTAGATCGAGGCGATAGGTTCACGCAGCAGCAGGATCAGGCTCGCCGAGAACGCCGCGAACACCAGTGCCGCGCCGAGCCCGACCTTCGCCGCGAAGCGTGCCTGCCAGGGATTGCCGGCCCCCAGTGCCTGACCGACGCGCACGGTCACCGCCATGCCCAGCGAATAAGGAATCATGAACAGCAACGAGCTGATATTGAGGGCGATCTGATGCCCGGCCACCACGGTCGAGCCGAGACTGCCGATCAACAGCGCGATGACCGCGAAGATGCTGGACTCGGCGAAGACGGCGATACCGATCGGCAGGCCAATGCCGACCAGGCGCTTGATCACGGCCCATTGCGGGCGGTCGAAGCGCACCAGCACCCGGGTGCGGGCATAGAAGGGGGCCCAGAAAGTCCAGCCGGCCATGCTCAACGCCATGAACCACATCACAATGCCGCTGGCCCAGCCACAACCGACGCCGCCCAGGGCCGGTGCGCCGAAATGGCCGTAGATCAAGGCATAGTTCAGCGGGATGTTCAGCAGCAGGCCGCACAAGCCGATGACCATGCTCGGGCGAGTACGCCCCATGCCATCGCTATAGCAGCGCAATACGTAATAGAGCGCCATGCCGGGAAACCCGAGAGCGATCCCGTGCAGGTAACCCATGCTCGGCTCGATCAATTGCGGATCGACTTTCATCCAGTGCAGGATCGGCTCGGCGCCGAGCAGCAGGCCGCTACCGATCAAGCCGACACACAATGCCAGCCACAGCGCCTGGCGTACCAGCGGGCCGATCTCGTCGAACTGCGCGGCACCAAAGCGTTGCGCGACCTTGGGTGTGGTTGCCAGCAGAACGCCGGACATCAACAGGTAGACCGGAATCCAGATCGAGTTGCCCAGGGCCACCGAGGCCAGGTCCCGTGGGCTTACACGGCCGGCCATCACCGCATCGACGAAGCCCATGGCCGTGGTGGCCAGTTGCGCGATCATGATGGGCAGGGCCAGGCCGAGCAGGCCCTTGAGTTCCAGGCGAACGGGTGTCGTTCGCGCGGGAGCAGTGGCGACGGTACTTTCAATAACAGGATTCAATAGCGAAACGTCCAAGAGGTTTTGATGCACAGCCGCGCATTCTACGCGTTGACGCGGCAGTCAGGAAAAGACGCGTGTTATGGATTTGTAATCTCTGTAGGAGCTGCCGCAGGCTGCGATCTTTTGACTTTGTTTTTAAGAGCAAGATCAAAAGATCGCAGCCTCCGGCAGCTCCTACACGGTATGCAGGCTAGGCGTAACGAGGCATCTACGCCTACACTGCCGATCCGCCAAAGGAGCCTGCCATGCTGATTGTTGCCGACGAAAATATCCCCCTGCTCGAGGCCTTCTTTGAAGGCTTCGGTGAAATCCGCCGGGTGCCGGGGCGCGCCATCGACCGTGCCACGGTCGAGCAGGCCGATGTGCTGTTGGTGCGTTCGGTGACCAACGTCAATCGCGCGCTGCTCGAAGGCAGCAAGGTGCGCTTTGTCGGTACGTGCACCATCGGCACCGATCATCTGGACCTGGATTACTTTCAGCAGGCCGGCATCACCTGGTCCAGTGCACCGGGCTGCAATGCCCGCGGCGTGGTCGACTATGTGCTCGGCAGCTTGCTGACCCTGGCCGAAATCGAAGGGGCCGACCTGACCCGGCGTACCTACGGCGTGGTCGGCGCCGGCGAGGTGGGCGGCCGACTGGTCAAGGTCCTGCAGGGCCTGGGCTGGAAGGTGCTGGTGTGCGATCCACCCCGGCAGGCGACTGAAGGCGGTGACTACGTCAGCCTTGAGCAGATCATCGAAGAGTGCGACGTCATCAGCCTGCACACGCCGCTGACCAAGCAGGGGCCGCAATCGACCTGGCATCTGTTCGATGAAAAACGCCTTAACCAGCTCAGGTCCGGTACCTGGCTGATCAATGCCAGTCGAGGACCGGTGGTCAACAACGCGGCACTGCGCGATGTGCTGCTGGAACGCGAAGACCTGCAGGCAGTGCTCGATGTCTGGGAAGGCGAGCCTGAGGTCGACGTGGCGCTGGCCGAGCTGTGCGTGCTGGCCACACCGCACATTGCCGGTTACAGCCTCGACGGCAAGCAGCGGGGCACCGCGCAGATTTATCAGGCGTATTGCGATTTCCTCGGGCAACCGGCCCGCGTCAGCCTGAGCGATTTGCTGCCGGCACCCTGGCTGTCGCACGTGACCCTGAATGCGCAAAGCGACCCGGCCTGGGCCTTGGCGATGCTGTGCCGTGGCGTGTATGACCCGCGTCGTGATGATGCGGATTTCCGTCGCAGCCTTGTCGGCAGTGTCAGCGAGCAGCGTGCGGCATTCGATGTGTTGCGCAAGCAATACCCGTCGCGCCGTGAGATCGACGGGTTGCAGGTGCGGATCGAGGGGGATGCGCCTGAGTTGCAGCGGATTGTGGCGGCGTTGGGGGCGACGGCAATCTGATAGACCGTGGCGGCCCCTTCGCGAGCAAGCCCGCTCCCACAGGGGATTTGTGGTGCATGAAGATCCAGTGTGGGAGCGAGCCTGCTCGCGAAGGGCGCGCCACAGTTCTGGATTGGATCAGCAGGCATAAAAAACCCGGCCAACAATGGGCCGGGTCAAGAAGACGGTGGCTATATCACTCTTGTTCGGCAGGCTTGACCAATCGCTTTTCCAGTTCGCTGCAAGCTTTCTGGATCATTTCTTCAGTGATCGGTACTTCGCGGCCTTGCTCGTCGATAATCGAGCAGCCCAGAGACTGGTCTGGTTGCGTGCGGATCACTTGAATCTTGTCATCGCTGCTGTGTTGCAAGGACATGGCCTGTCTCCTCATCAGGTTGTGCGCTTACTGTAGAACCGCCAGGTGACCGGGCTATGACAACTCCCTGCGATCTTTCCGGGGGGACAGAACCAGTGCAGCAGAAATGCCTTCGCGTGGCTAGCCGAACTTTAGACCAATAGCGTCTAGCCTCTAGTGTTGGTGGACATAATTAACCTGACTCATTGTGATTTGCAGCGAGCCACCCCATTGAGCGGTGTAGGCTGACCCTAATGATTGTCTTGTCCCGGATGTTTGCGATGCTCTCTGCCCGTCACCGCCGTGCTGTTCGCCTGGCGAGTCGTTTCATTGCGCCGTATCGCTGGCAGGCCTTCGGCGCCTTGCTGGCGTTGATCGCCACTGCCGGCATCACCTTGTCCATGGGGCAGGGCATCCGCCTGCTGGTGGACAAGGGGTTCATGACCCAGTCGCCACACCTGCTCAATCAGTCCATTGGCCTGTTCATGTTGCTGGTCGTGGGGCTGGCGATCGGAACCTTTGCACGGTTTTACCTGGTGTCGTGGATCGGCGAGCGCTGCGTTGCCGATATCCGGCGTGATGTGTTCAATCACCTGATTTACCTGCACCCGGGTTTTTACGAAGACAATCGCAGCTCCGAAATCCAGTCCCGCCTGACCGCCGACACCACGCTGCTGCAATCGGTCATCGGCTCTTCGCTGTCGTTGTTCCTGCGCAATCTGTTGATGGTGATCGGCGGGATCGTCCTGTTGTTCATCACCAACCCCAAGCTCACCAGTATCGTGGTAGTGGCCTTGCCCCTGGTGATCGCGCCGATCCTGATCTTCGGCCGTCGGGTGCGTAACCTCTCGCGCCTGAGCCAGGACCGGATTGCCGATATCGGCAGCTATGTTTCCGAAACCCTGGGGC
This sequence comes from Pseudomonas sp. PDM32, assembly GCF_019219225.1. NCBI lineage: Bacteria > Pseudomonadati > Pseudomonadota > Gammaproteobacteria > Pseudomonadales > Pseudomonadaceae > Pseudomonas > Pseudomonas sp. PDM32. The sequence goes on along the minus strand of NZ_JAHUWE010000002.1, from coordinate 231,527 downwards.
AGATCAAGACCGTGCAGGCCTACAACCATCAGGTCCAGGACGAGCAACGGTTTGCCGTGACCGTGGAGGAGGCGTTCACCACCGCACGCAAGCGCATCTTCCAGCGGGCGTGGCTGATAACCCTGGTGATCGTGTTGGTCCTGGGCGCGGTCGGGGTGATGCTCTGGGTTGGCGGGATGGACGTCATTGCCGGGCGAATTTCCGCCGGTGAGCTGGCGGCGTTCGTGTTCTACAGCCTGATCGTCGGCAGTGCGTTCGGCACCTTGAGCGAGGTGGTCGGTGAATTGCAGCGGGCAGCCGGTGCGGCCGAGCGGATCGCCGAGTTGCTGCGTTCGGAAAACATCATCCTGCCACCGGTCGCAGGCGCGGTGACGCTGCCGGAACGGGTCGAGGGTCGCCTGCAACTGCAAAATGTGCGTTTTTCCTACCCGTCGCGGCCGGAAAGCTATGCCGTCGACGGCCTGAGTCTGACGGTCAATGCCGGTGAGACGCTCGCGCTGGTCGGGCCCTCCGGGGCCGGCAAGTCTACGGTGTATGACTTGCTGCTGCGCTTCTACGACCCGGCCGAGGGGCGCATCCTGCTCGATGAGGTGCCGTTGACTCAACTCGATCCGCTGGATCTGCGCCGCTGCTTCGCCCTGGTGTCACAGACCCCGGCGCTGTTTTTCGGCAGCATTGAAGACAACATTCGCTACGGCAATCCGCAGGCGACGCTGACCGAGGTACAGGATGCGGCAAAGATCGCTTACGCCCATGACTTTATCGAAGCCATGCCCAACGGTTACCAGACTCATCTGGGGGATGGCGGGCTCGGCTTGTCCGGCGGCCAGCGCCAACGCCTGGCCATCGCCCGCGCGTTGCTGGTGGACGCGCCGATCCTGCTCCTGGACGAAGCCACCAGCGCCCTCGATGCCCAGAGTGAGCACCTGATCCAGCAGGCGCTGCCGAGCCTGATGAAGAATCGAACCACCCTGGTGATCGCCCATCGCCTGGCCACGGTTAAAAACGCCGACCGGATCGCAGTGATGGACCAGGGGAAACTGGTGGCGGTAGGAACGCACCAGGAACTGATTGCCAGCAATGCCTTGTATGCACGTCTGGCGGCATTGCAGTTCAGTGACGGCAAGGCTACCGCCGAACTGTAGGAGCTGCCGCAGGCTGCGATCCTTTGATCTTCAAGGCCCCTGACAAAAAAATGCCCGCATCGTTTGATGCGGGCATTTTTTAGAGCAGGATCAAAAGATCGCAGCCTGCGGCAGCTCCTACATAACCGGCATTACCGGTCATTGATCGTCGAAAAACCGCTCATGCCAATCCACGATCGGCTGTGGCGAGTTGAGCTTCTGGCCGTAGATCACCGAGTACGACAACACGTTTTGCACGTACTGGCGGGTTTCGTCGAACGGGATGCTTTCCACCCACACATCGAAACTCAGGTGGTCGGCACCGCGCAGCCATTGGCGCACGCGACCCGGGCCGGCGTTGTAGGCGGCGGAGGCAAGGACGCGGTTGCCGTTGAACTGGCTGTGCACCTGGCTCAGGTAGGCGGCGCCGAGCTGGATGTTTTTGTCCGGATCGAACAGTTGCTGTGGCGAGCTATAGGGAATGCTGAACTTGCGTGCGGTTTCCTTGGCGGTGGCGGGCATCAGTTGCATCAGGCCCGAGGCGCCGACACCGGAACGGGCGTCGTCCATGAATGCACTTTCCTGGCGGGTGATGGCGAACGCCCAGCTCGGATGCAGGCCGCGACTCTTCGCTTCACGCACCAGGGTCTCGCGGTGAGCCATCGGGAAACGGATATCCAGGTCGTCCCAATACTGCGCCTGGCTGATGGTGCGGATCGCCGGGAAGTACCATTTCAGGTCGTAGGCCAGTTTGGCCTGGGCGACCATTTCGTCGCGGCTGAAGTGACGGCTGACGTAGTACCACTCGCGACGGCCATCAACGATCTGCCCTCGGGCATGCAGCTCCAGGGCGCGGCGCACACCGGGGGTGTTGCGCACCTTGTTGATGGTGGCCTGGCTGAGCACCAACGGTTTGTTGAGCAGCGAGTAGGGCGACTGCGAGCGATCGGCGGCGAGGAAGCCATAGAAGTCGCGTTCGCGGGCCAGGTTCTTGTAGAGCGTCTGCGCTTCGGGATTCTGTGGTTGCGCCAGTTCCAGGCTGCGGGCCTGCCAGTAGCGCCAGCGGTTGGTGGTGGCCAGGTCCTGGGGCAGGCGGCGGGTCAATTGATAGGCATCGTCCCAGCGCGCCAGGCGCAGGAGCAGGCGCAGGCGCCATTCGGAAACCGTGTTGTCGCGCAGCTCGGGGTCGTATTTGGTCATGACATCCAGTGCACGGCTGTCGAAACGTCGTGCGAGGGTCAGGCCGATTTCCCGGGCGATCGCCACTTTTTCATCCCGGGAGAAGTGCATGCTGCTGGCGTAGCCGTCGAGCAGGTCCATGGCCTTGTCCGGATCCTGGCGAGCCAGGCGGCGCAGGCCGAGGCTGACCACGTCGGACATGGCTTCATCGGCCGGTGTGAAGCGTGACGGCTGGTTGAGCAGTTCCGGTTTCTGCGCGACGTCCACCAGCAAGCGACCGCGCGGGGCGAGGGTGGTCAAGCCGTTGACCAGGCCGTTGGCCAGCGGGTAGTTGCGCGCCTGGGCGGCGAGTTTGGCGCGCTCCCAGCGTTTTTGCTCGGTCAACTGGCCTTCGGCCGCCCACATGCCGAACAGGGTGTCGCAGGCATCGGGTTGGGATTTGCCGGTCAGCCAGAGTTTTTCCGCGTTGGCGTTACCTTCGGCCTTGAGGTTGTGGCTGAGCTGGTACTGCGCATTCAGGCAGTCCAGTTCGGTGAAGTTCATTTTCGGGTCGTAATACTTGACGAAAGTCGCCCAGTCGCCCCGATCCGCCAGCCAGCGCAACCAGCGCAGTTTCATCCAGTTGGCCTGGGGCAGGTCGCCGTGTTCGGCGAGGAATTTCTCGATTTCGGCGTTGCTCGCGGTTTTCAGGCGCGCGGTCAGTTCGTCGTAGGCCAGGTACGGTTCCAGCGGATAATCGGCGAGGGCCTGGCTGTAACGGAAATACGGGCCGGTATCACCCTTGGCCAGGGCGCGCTTGGCTTCATCGTAATATTGGCGTTGGGTGGACAGGTCCACCGCCTGGGCGGATTGAAACGCTGCGGCTGAAAGTAAAAAGCACGACAAAAGATTGAAAAGGCGACTGCGCATGAGACGTCCAGGCAGAGAAAACATGACAAGTGCGGGTCGGGCCCGCACTGAATTGTCTGTAGCTTAGCCTTTTGCCAGCAGCCGGCGAAAGCTTTGCGGGTCTTCCCGCATCAGTTCGCAACATTTGTCGTTCAGAGTGCTACGAGAGTGAAATTGCCGGCCTTCTGAAGCCTCAAGTCAGGTAGAATGCGCGCCCGGTTTTTGGAGAAGCTCATGACCCTGCTCAAATTCAGCGATGTGTCCCTTGCTTTCGGCGCTATGCCGTTGTTGGACAAGGTGTCCTGGCAGATCGCCCGTGGTGAGCGGGTGTGCATCATCGGCCGCAACGGCACTGGCAAGTCCAGCATGATGAAGCTCGTCAAGGGCGACCAGAAGCCCGATGACGGCTCCGTTTGGCGCGCACCCGGCCTCAAGATCGGCGAATTGCCGCAAGAATTGCCGGTGGCCGACGAGCGGACAGTGTTCGACGTGGTGGCCGAAGGCCTGGACGGCGTCGGTGCGTTGCTCGCCGAGTATCACCACCTGAGCCAGAACATCGTCACCGATGCCGACCTGGACAAGCTGATGCACGTCCAGCACGACCTCGAAGCCCGCGATGGCTGGCGCTTGCAGACACTGGTCGACAGCACCCTGAGCCGCCTGCAACTGCCGGCCGACAAGACCCTCGCCGAGTTGTCCGGCGGCTGGCGTCGTCGCGTCCTGCTGGCCCAGGCCCTGGTGTCCGAGCCGGACCTGCTGCTGCTCGACGAGCCGACCAACCACCTGGACATCGGTGCCATCGCCTGGCTTGAAGAAGCGCTGAAGGATTTCCAGGGCGCCGTGCTGTTCATCACGCACGACCGTTCTTTCCTGCAGAACCTGGCAACCCGGATCCTCGAACTGGATCGTGGCGGCCTGATCGACTGGAACGGCGACTACGCCAGTTTCCTCGTGCACAAGGAAGCCGCTCTGGCGGCCGAAGAAACCGCCAACGCGCTGTTCGACAAGCGCCTGGCCCAGGAAGAAGTGTGGATTCGCCAGGGTATCAAGGCCCGTCGCACCCGTAACGAAGGCCGCGTACGCGCGCTGAAAGCCTTGCGCGTCGAGCGCAGCGAACGTCGCGAGCGGACCGGCAAGGCCAACATCCAGCTGGAAACCGCCGACAAGTCCGGCAAGCAGGTGATGGTTCTCGATAACGTGAGCTTTGCTCACCCGGGCGGTCCGTTCCTGATCAAGGACTTCTCCATGGTGCTGCAGCGCGGCGACCGTATCGGTCTGCTCGGCGCCAACGGTACCGGCAAGACCACGCTGCTGAAGCTGATGCTCAGCGGCTTGCAGCCAACCAGCGGCAAGGTGGAAGAGGGCACCAGGATCGATGTCGCCTACTTCGACCAGTTGCGCCATCAGCTGGATCTGGAAAAGACCGTGATCGACAACGTCGCCGAAGGTCGCGACTTCATCGATATCGACGGCCAGAGCCGCCACGTACTGAGCTACCTAGGCGACTTCCTGTTCAGCCCGCAGCGTGCGCGCACGCCGGTCAAGGCGCTGTCCGGCGGTGAACGTGCCCGTCTGTTGCTGGCCAAGCTGTTCAGCAAGCCGGCGAACCTGCTGGTACTCGACGAACCGACCAACGACCTCGACGTCGAAACCCTCGAATTGCTCGAAGAGGTCCTGCTGACCTTCAACGGCACCGTATTGATGGTCAGTCACGACCGGGCATTCCTCGACAACGTGGTGACCAGCACCCTGGTCTTCGAAGGTGAAGGCAAGGTGCGCGAGTACGTCGGCGGTTATCAGGACTGGCTGCGTCAGGGCGGCTCGCCGCGCCTGCTCGGCGTGACCGAGAGCAAGTCCGGCAAGGCCGACCTGAACTCTGCTGTAGTCAAGGCCGAACCCGCGCCAGTGGCGGCAGTTGTCGAAGCACCAGTGGCAAAGAAGAAGCTCAGCTACAAATTGCAGCGTGAACTGGAAGCGTTGCCTGGCGAGATCGAAGCCATGGAGCAGCAGATCGCTGCCGTTGAAGCGCAGATGGCCGACGCGGGTTTCTACCTGCGCCCGGCTGCCGAGACGGCTGCAGTGATCGCTCAACTGGCGCAGTTGCAGGCTGAACTCGACGTGATGGTCGAGCGCTGGGCCGAACTGGATGCCTGATTGATCCTGCAATAAAAAGCCCGGCGCTCAGAGATGAACGCCGGGCTTTTCATATGCAACGCAGTTCCCTGTAGGAGCGAGCTCGCTCGCGATGGTCGTCAACGATGACGCGGGAAACCTGATGCCCCGCGGCGTTCTCAGGTTCATCGCGAGCGAGCTCGCTCCTACAGGACGGGTGTTGTCAGCTTTTGGTTTGCAGGCGCACCGCAAGCACATCGCAAGGCGCGCCATGCAGCACGTCATTGGCGGTGGAGCCGAGCAGCAGTGCCAGGCCGTGCCGGCCGTGGCTGCCCACCACGATCAGGTCGCAGGTTTGCTCCTTGGCCAGGTGGTGGATTTCCTGGCGTGGCTGGCCATAGGTCAGGTGGCTGTATTCCCTGGAGAGCTCCGGGTATTTGAGGATCAAGCGGTCAAGGCGCTCCTTGGCCTGATCGAACTGCTGCTGTTGCAGTTGTGACAGGTCCATCGGCACGTCGCCGCCGAAGGCCATCGCCATCGGCTCGACAATGTGCACCAGTGACAATTTCGCGCCGTTGCTCACCGACAGCTCGCGAGCGCGGTGGATCACAGGGTCGCACTCTTCGGTCAGATCTACAGCGACCAGAATATGGTTGTAGGGCATGAGGTGCTCCTCCTGAGGATTGCAATATTGGTAAGTATGGCTGGTTTCAAGCGCATTGGTTCCAAAGTGACACAATGGGCTCATCAAGAATCGGGAGTACAGATATGACGGTGTGGATAGTGGTGTCAATCCTGCTGGTGGTACTCAGCCCGCTGGCATGGTTGCGCCCGTCACGTGCCCAGAGTGGGCGCATCGCCCTGCGCATGGAGGCCCGGCGCATTGGGCTGGCCATGCAACTGGCGCCCCAGGAGTGGCCACACTGGCTGAGTCAGGAGCCGCCGAACCCGTGCGCCCAGTACCATCGTCCACGGCGTGGCACTCAGCCAGCATGCTGGAGTTACTGGCAAAAATCACCGGGTATCTGGGTCAATCAATGGCAGGAAACTTGTGAAGATCAGGCGCTGCTCAATCATTTCGAAAAGTTGCCGGGTAATGTCTACAAGGTCGAGGCCGACAAGCAAATCATCGCCTTGTATTGGGGTGAGAAGGGCGAGGCCGAGGTGTTGCAGCACATCGACGCCACCCTCAAGGCGCTCGCCTGAAGCTCCGGTCCATACTCGGATCCCCCTGTAGGAGCTGCCGCAGGCTGCGATCTTTTGACTTTGGTTTTTAAAGGCAAGATCAAAAGATCGCAGCCTGCGGCAGCTCCTACAGGGGCTTGTGTCGCACGCAATAAAAAGCCCGACAAAATCATCGGGCGGGTTGGCCAGGCAGGCCGGTAAATCGGTGTTGGCTGATCTTGCGCTGGGCATTCGCCAAAAGCGTTCACAATTTCCCCTTGGTTCCGCCAGCGTAGCTTGTTAAACACGGGCTGCAGCGAATTAGGGCGCATTTTCTAACAATTGATTCTATGAATGACCCCGCATGCTTCGGCGTGTTTAAGGTCTTCGCAGTACGGATATGACCGGAAAGTCGCGTTTCAACCCGTGTTTCGGGCGATTGACAATTGCCGGAAATTCCGTGAAGGTGACGTACCCAAATCAAACGGGCGTATGAATTGAGCGTTTGTATTTCAGACCGCTCCTACAGAATCCCGACTATCGCGTTGGCGGGTGTGCCGGGGGAATGGGCGTAGCATCGACGATTAACGTCCCTGCCAAGCCATTCGCCTGCGTCCGACGTGTACTGTTCAGCTTCCATATCGTGGAGATCAGTTGATGATTTACGAAGGTAAAGCCATCACGGTTAAGGCTCTTGAAAGTGGCATCGTCGAACTGAAGTTCGACCTCAAGGGTGAGTCCGTCAACAAGTTCAACCGTCTAACCCTGAACGAACTGCGTCAGGCCGTAGACACCATCAAGGCAGATGCTTCGATCAAGGGCGTGATCGTCAGCAGTGGCAAGGACGTGTTCATCGTCGGCGCCGACATCACCGAATTTGTCGACAACTTCAAGCTGCCGGATGCAGAGCTTGTTGCTGGCAACCTCGAAGCCAACAAGATTTTCAGCGATTTCGAAGACCTCAACGTTCCAACCGTTGCCGCGATCAATGGCATCGCGCTGGGTGGCGGTCTGGAAATGTGCCTGGCGGCGGACTACCGCATCATGTCCACCAAGGCGAAGATCGGCCTGCCGGAAGTCAAGCTGGGCATCTACCCGGGGTTCGGCGGTACCGTTCGTCTGCCGCGTCTGATCGGTGCCGACAACGCCATCGAGTGGATTGCCGCCGGCAAGGAAAACCGTCCTGAAGACGCGCTGAAAGTTGGCGCTGTCGATGCAGTGGTTGCTCCAGAGAAGCTGCAAGAGGCTTCGCTGGAACTGATCAAACGCGCCATCTCCGGCGAGTTCGACTACAAGGCCAAGCGCCAGCCGAAGCTGGAAAAACTGAAGCTGAACGCCATCGAGCAAATGATGGCTTTCGAAACCGCCAAGGGTTTCGTGGCAGGCCAGGCTGGCCCGAACTACCCGGCGCCGGTTGAAGCGATCAAGACCATTCAGAAAGCCGCGAACTTCGGTCGCGACAAGGCCCTGGAAATTGAAGCTGCAGGTTTCGTCAAACTGGCCAAGACCTCTGCCGCGCAGAGCCTGATCGGTCTGTTCCTGAATGACCAGGAACTGAAGAAAAAGGCCAAGGCCTACGACGAAATCGCCAAGGACGTGAAGCAGGCCGCCGTACTGGGCGCCGGCATCATGGGTGGCGGTATCGCCTATCAGTCGGCTTCCAAAGGCACGCCGATCCTGATGAAGGACATCAACGAGCACGGCATCGAGCAGGGTCTGGCCGAAGCCGCCAAACTGCTGGTTGGCCGCGTTGATAAAGGTCGCATGACCGCCGCGAAAATGGCTGAAGTGCTCAACGGCATTCGTCCGACCTTGTCCTACGGTGATTTCGGTCACGTGGACCTGGTGGTGGAAGCGGTCGTCGAGAACCCGAAGGTCAAGCAAGCCGTACTGGCTGAAGTTGAAGACCAGGTCAAAGAGGACACCATCCTCGCGTCCAACACCTCGACCATTTCCATCACCTTGCTGGCCAAGGCCCTCAAGCGTCCGGAAAACTTCGTCGGCATGCACTTCTTCAACCCGGTGCACATGATGCCGCTGGTGGAAGTGATCCGTGGCGAGAAGTCCAGCGAGCTGGCTGTTGCCACCACCGTTGCCTACGCCAAGAAAATGGGCAAGAACCCGATCGTCGTCAACGACTGCCCGGGCTTCCTGGTCAACCGCGTGCTGTTCCCGTACTTCGGCGGTTTCGCCAAGCTGGTCAGCGCCGGTGTGGACTTCGTCCGTATCGACAAGATCATGGAAAAATTCGGCTGGCCTATGGGCCCGGCCTACCTGATGGACGTGGTCGGCATCGACACAGGCCACCACGGCCGTGACGTGATGGCTGAAGGCTTCCCGGACCGCATGAAGGACGACCGTCGCTCGGCCGTCGACGTACTCTACGAAGCCAAGCGCCTGGGCCAGAAGAACGGCAAGGGCTTCTACGCCTACGAGACCGACAAGAAGGGCAAGCAGAAGAAAGTCGCCGACCCGTCGGTACTGGAAGTGCTCAAGCCGATCGTTTACGAGCAGCGCGAAGTCACTGACGAAGACATCATCAACTGGATGATGATCCCGCTGTGCCTGGAAACCGTGCGTTGCCTGGAAGACGGTATCGTCGAAACCGCTGCCGAAGCCGACATGGGGCTGGTCTACGGCATTGGTTTCCCTCCATTCCGTGGCGGTGCGCTGCGTTACATCGATTCGATCGGTGTGGCAGAGTTCGTTGCCCTGGCTGACCAGTACGCTGATTTGGGCGCGCTGTACCACCCGACCGCGAAGCTGCGCGAAATGGCCAAGAACGGCCAGAGCTTCTTCGGTTAAGCGCCCCCAACTAGAGTGAGAGTGAACTTATGAGCTTGAATCCTAGAGACGTCGTGATTGTCGACTTCGGTCGTACTCCGATGGGCCGCTCCAAGGGCGGCATGCACCGCAACACCCGCGCCGAAGACATGTCGGCGCACCTGATCAGCAAACTGCTGGAACGCAACGTCAAGGTCGACCCGAACGAAGTCGAAGACGTGATCTGGGGCTGTGTGAACCAGACCCTGGAGCAGGGCTGGAACATCGCGCGCATGGCGTCGCTGATGACCCAGATCCCGCACACCTCGGCCGGCCAGACCGTCAGCCGTCTGTGCGGCTCGTCCATGAGCGCTCTGCACACTGCTGCGCAAGCGATCATGACCGGCAACGGTGACGTGTTCGTCGTTGGTGGCGTCGAGCATATGGGCCACGTGAGCATGATGCACGGTGTCGATCCGAACCCGCACATGTCGCTGTACGCGGCGAAAGCCTCGGGCATGATGGGCCTGACCGCAGAAATGCTGGGCAAAATGCACGGCATTACCCGCGAGCAGCAAGATGCTTTCGGCATGCGTTCCCACCAACTCGCCCACAAGGCGACCGTGGAAGGCAAATTCAAAGACGAAATCATCCCGATGCAGGGCTATGACGAGAATGGTTTCCTGAAAACCTTCGACTACGACGAAACCATTCGTCCGGAAACCACCCTGGAAAGCCTGGCGGCTCTCAAGCCAGCGTTCAATCCGAAGGGTGGCACCGTGACAGCGGGTACTTCGTCGCAGATCACTGATGGTGCTTCGTGCATGATCGTAATGTCGGCGCAGCGCGCACAGGACCTGGGCATCCAGCCTATGGCGGTGATTCGCTCGATGGCGGTGGCAGGTGTGGATCCGGCAATCATGGGCTATGGTCCAGTACCGGCCACACAAAAAGCACTGAAGCGCGCGGGTCTTGGTATCTCCGACATCGACTTCTTCGAGCTCAACGAAGCTTTCGCCGCACAGGCCCTGCCAGTGCTGAAAGATCTGAAAGTGCTCGACAAGATGAACGAGAAGGTTAACCTGCACGGCGGCGCGATCGCCCTGGGTCACCCATTCGGTTGCTCCGGTGCGCGTATCTCCGGCACTTTGCTCAATGTGATGAAGCAGAATGGCGGTACCTTCGGGGTAGCCACCATGTGCATTGGTCTCGGCCAAGGCATCTCCACCGTCTTCGAGCGCGTTTAAGCGTCTCGTTGATGGAAGCCGGGGCCAAGTGCCCCGGTTTTTGTTTTTCCGGATTTATTTTGTTTTTATTTTGAAAAAATTTGAGTGAGGGCCAAAGCATGCCGATACAACCAGGGCTCTACCAACATTACAAAGGTCCGCAGTACCGCGTATTCAGTGTTGCGCGGCATTCGGAAACCGAAGAAGAAGTGGTCTTCTATCAAGCCCTGTATGGCGATTACGGCTTTTGGGTGCGTCCCTTGAGCATGTTCCTGGAGTCCGTCGAAGTTGACGGCGAACAGGTGCCACGCTTTGCTTTGGTGCAGGCCGAAGAAAGCCTTTTTACCAAGCCATAAGCTGAGTGCGCGCAATACCCTGCGCTTGACCTCACCTTGTAGCCACTATATATAGCGGTGCCGCGTCAGGCGCCAATCGCCTTTCACTTCTCGAATTCAGGAATTTTCTGATCCATGGGCAAATCGCTGGTCATTGTGGAATCCCCGGCTAAGGCCAAGACCATCAACAAGTATTTGGGCAACGAATACGTGGTGAAGTCGAGTATCGGCCATATCCGAGACCTGCCCACCAGCGGTTCGGCTAGCGCCAACAAAGAGCCAGCCGCCAAGCGCGGCAAGGCTGCTGCGGGTGAAGCGCCGGCACTGTCGCCTAAAGAAAAAGCGCGCAAGCAGCTGGTCGCGCGTATGGGTGTCGATCCTGATCATGGCTGGAAAGCCAAGTACGAGATCCTCCCGGGCAAGGAAAAAGTCATCGAAGAGCTGCGCCGGCTCGCCAAGGATGCTGACACCATCTATCTCGCAACCGACTTGGACCGCGAGGGGGAAGCCATTGCCTGGCACCTGCGCGAAGCCATTGGTGGTGACGACAGCCGCTACAAGCGCGTGGTGTTCAACGAAATCACCAAGAAGGCGATCCAGGAAGCTTTCTCCCAGCCGGGCGAGCTGGATATCGACCGCGTCAACGCCCAGCAGGCCCGTCGCTTCCTCGACCGCGTCGTGGGCTACATGGTCTCGCCACTGCTGTGGGCCAAGATCGCTCGCGGTCTGTCCGCCGGTCGCGTGCAGTCGGTTGCCGTGAAGCTGGTGGTTGAGCGCGAGCGAGAAATCCGCGCGTTCATCCCGGAAGAGTACTGGGAAGTGCACGCCGACCTCGGCACCGCAAAAGGCGCGACCGTGCGTTTTGACGTGGCCCGCGAGAAAGGCGAAGCCTTCAAGCCGCTCAACGAAGCCCAGGCCATGGCCGCGCTGGAGAAGCTCAAGGCTTCCAGCTACAGCATCGTCAAGCGCGAAGACAAACCGACCAGCAGCAAGCCGTCGGCGCCGTTCATCACCTCCACCCTGCAGCAGGCCGCGAGCAATCGCTTGGGCTTCGGGGTGAAGAAAACCATGATGATGGCCCAGCGTCTGTACGAAGCCGGCTACATCACTTACATGCGTACCGACTCGACCAACCTCTCGGTTGATGCCGTGGCGATGGCGCGTACTTATATTGAAGGCGAGTTCGGCAAGAAGTACCTGCCGGAAACCCCGAACGTCTACAGCAGCAAGGAAGGCGCACAAGAGGCTCACGAAGCGATTCGTCCCTCCGACGCCAATACCGAGCCAAGCAAGCTGTCGGGCATGGAGCGTGACGCTGAACGCCTCTACGAGCTGATCTGGCGCCAGTTCCTGGCTTGCCAGATGCTGCCGGCGCAATACCTGTCGACGACCGTCACTGTGGGCGCTGGCGACTTCGAGCTGCGTGCCAAGGGTCGTATCCTGAAGTTCGACGGTTACACCCGCGTCATGCCGCAAATCGCCAAGCCAGGCGACGACGATGTGCTGCCGGACATGGCCCAGGGCGACGCGATGAAGCTGATCAAGCTTGATCCGACCCAGCACTTCACCAAGCCGCCGGCGCGTTACTCGGAAGCCAGCCTGGTCAAGGAAATGGAAAAACGCGGCATCGGTCGTCCTTCGACCTACGCAGCGATCATTTCGACCATTCAGGACCGTGGTTACGTGGCGTTGCACAACCGTCGCTTCTACTCGGAAAAGATGGGCGACATCGTCACCGAGCGCCTGGCCGAGAGCTTCTCGAACCTGATGGACTACGGTTTCACCGCCGGCATGGAAGAACATCTCGATGACGTGGCTCAGGGCGAGCGCGACTGGAAAAACGTGCTCGACGAGTTCTACGGTGACTTCAAGAAGAAGCTCGAAGTAGCCGAAAGCCCGGAAAACGGCATGCGTGCCAACCAGCCGGTGATGACTGACATTCCGTGCACGACCTGCGGTCGTCCGATGCAGATTCGTACTGCGTCGACCGGTGTGTTCCTCGGTTGCTCGGGCTACAGCCTGCCGCCGAAAGAGCGCTGCAAGGCCACCGTCAACCTGGTGCCGGGCGACGAAATCGCCGCGGACGACGAAGGTGAGTCGGAGTCGCTGGTATTGCGTGGCAAGCATCGCTGCCCGATCTGCAGCACGGCGATGGATGCCTACCTGCTGGACGAGAAGCGCAAGCTGCACATCTGCGGTAACAACCCGGATTGCGACGGCTACGAAATCGAAGAGGGCACCTATCGCATCAAGGGCTATGAAGGTCCGAGCCTGGAATGCGACAAGTGCGGCAGCGAGATGCAGCTCAAGACCGGCCGTTTCGGCAAGTTCTTCGGTTGCACCAACGCGACCTGCAAGAACACCCGCAAACTGCTGAAGAGCGGTGATGCGGCGCCGCCGAAGATGGACCCGGTGAAGATGCCTGAGCTGAAATGCGAAAAGGTCAACGACACCTATATCCTGCGCGACGGAGCATCCGGCCTGTTCCTGGCGGCCAGCCAGTTCCCGAAAAACCGTGAGACGCGTGCTCCGCTGGTTATCGAGATCGTGCCGCACAAGGATGAGATCGATCCGAAGTATCACTTCCTCTGCGAAGCGCCGAAGAAAGATCCGGACGGCCTCCCGGCGGTGATTCGTTACAGCCGCAAGACCAAGGAACAGTACGTGCAGACCGAAGTTGACGGTAAGCCGACTGGCTGGAAAGCGTTCTACGACGGCGGCAAATGGACGGTTGAAGACAAGCGCCCGGCTGCGAAGGCTTGAAACTGTAGGAGCGAGCTTGCTCGCGATGGTCGTCAACGATGACGCGGGCCTTCAGGATGCCCGCGTTGCTCTCAGGTCCATCGTCGGAACGCCGCCCGGAGCAAGCTCGCTCCTACAAAAGGCGCATGGGACTGCGAAGGCGTAGAATCGCAAGACCCCTGTAGGAGCGAGCCTGCTCGCGATGAACCTGAGACCGCCGCGGAGTGCCAGGTTTCCCGCGTCATCGTTGACGTCCATCGCGAGCAGGCTCGCTCCTACACAGGACCTGCGTGAAGCAATTATTTCGTTGTGGAGGCTGCCGTCATGGCCCACGAACTTTATACCCGCACCAATCAGAAGATTTACTTCGCCGGCTTGTCGCTGGAAGCACTGGCGCGCACTGAAGAGGGTCGGGCGATGAATTCCCTGGCGCTGATCCAGGCCGGACGCGAATCTGCGCTGTTTCACCTGTACGGCGCGCTGTTGGGTCTGTGTCATGAAATCGCCGGCTTTTATCGCCTGCCTCAGGCCAATGCACCCCGTGCGGAGCTGCTGCTGACTCGCGAAGTGCTGGAAACCATCGCCATTCCGGAAATGGCCGAGCTGGTCGAACTGGCCAATAACCCGGAGACCTGGCTGGCCAAGTTGTTGGCTGCCCATGCTGCGTTGTTTCAGCCGCCGCGCGCGCCCCACAAGCCAAAAGGGGACGTGACCCAGCCACTGATTCAGGCTGTCAATCTGGATGAAGTGGATGAGCCAGAGGAACTGAGTCGGGAAGAGCTGGAGAGCTGGCGCCAGAATCTGAAAGGATTGGCGATCCGCTTTCGCGAAGGCCTGAACGAGTGCTGACAGAAACAGTTTGGGGATGGCATCTGGTCAAGATCCCGAGCGAAGCCTGGCCGATGCCTATATAATCCCCGCCTTTCGTGGAGAACAGTCCTTTATGCCAACGTCCTTTTTAGAAATTGTCGAGTTACCAGACGGCCGTATCGAGCTGCGCAGGGCCGAGGACGAGGGTTCTCTGGTTACTTTGGATTTCTCCGAGGACGCCAAAGCGTTCCTGCAAGGGCAACACGTGGAAGTCGCCAAGGCGATGTTGAGCGTGGGAGTCCAGATGGCAGGCCGCCTGGTTGAAGGCGAACTCGACAAGGACGAGGGACCGCGGGTTCTTCATTGATCCCCGTCCGTCGGTTTTCCTGATGTCGCTACACATCGGCTTCTCTCTCCCTGGAGAAACCTCGCGCGGTTAAGCTCGCGCCTTGGCTGTCAGTTATCCCAAGCGAATATTCAGGCTCTGAGCGTCCCCGGTCCGGGCGGCGCTGATCAGCTGTTGCCGGGATTGGCTGCTCAGCGGGTTGAGCCAACTGACAACCGTATGGCTGCGCCCAAGACGCAGGGCTTCGCAGGTCAGTTGCTGGGCGCTTTGGGTGCCCCGGGGGTGCAGCAACAGAATGCGCTCGCGGTTGAGGCCGGCATCTCGCAGCCAGGCTTGAGTCAGGCTGGCGGGCGGCGCGATCAGTGTCAGCCAGCGTGCGTCCTGGTCCTGGCTCAATTCCCTGAGGATCGGTGCCAGAAGGCTCAGGCAGTTCCCGGCTGCACCACGCAGTGACAGCTCGCTGAAAACGTCAGGTTCGGCGCTCCAGGGGGA
Organism: Pseudomonas sp. PDM32; assembly: GCF_019219225.1. Classification (NCBI taxonomy): domain Bacteria; kingdom Pseudomonadati; phylum Pseudomonadota; class Gammaproteobacteria; order Pseudomonadales; family Pseudomonadaceae; genus Pseudomonas; species Pseudomonas sp. PDM32. Next base: position 216,346 of record NZ_JAHUWE010000002.1, on the reverse strand, counting down.
CTCGACTACGTCTTTCAGGATCGGCGCCAATGGCTGTGCCATGAACGCTTCGAACAACGGCAGTTGGGTTTGCTGTGGTGATGGCTGTGGGAACTGCATGGAGCCTCCTTTAGCGGCGAATCACGCCGACACTCAAGCCTTCGATCACCAGTTCCTGATCTTGAAGGTTCACTTCGATAGGGGCGAACTCGGGGTTCTCGGCGATCAGCCAGACTTTGCTGCCGTCACGCTTGAAGCGCTTGACGGTCACTTCGTCGCCGATTCGTGCAACCACGATCTGGCCGTTACGGGCTTCGCGGGTAGTGTGGACGGCCAGCAGGTCGCCGTCGAAAATGCCGACATCCTTCATGCTCATCCCGTGGACGCGCAGCAGGTAGTCGGCGCGCGGATGGAAGAAGGCAGGATTGATGTTGCAGGACTCTTCGATATGTTGCTGCGCTAGAATCGGGGCGCCGGCTGCGACCCGGCCAATGATTGGCAGGGTGGAATCGTCGGCCTTGGCTTCGAAGCCGGGGATGCGAATGCCACGAGAGGCGCCAGGCGTCATCTCGATGGCACCCTTGCGGGCCAGCGCCTTGAGGTGCTCTTCCGCCGCATTGGGTGACTTGAAACCCAGCTCCTGAGCGATTTCCGCACGGGTGGGGGGGTATCCGTTGTCTTCCAGGCAGCGTTTGATGAAAGCCAGAATCTCTGCTTGTCGTGGCGTCAGCTTTAGCATATTGATCGCTCTGTTTTTTTATACAGTGACTGGGATTATATACAGTAAGTCGGTCTTGGCAATGCTCCATTTTTCAGTCGCCGCCAGACGGTCAATCAGTCAGTGGATTCAAGCTTCGCCGTTGTGTGGTTAAATATCTGACCGACCATTCCCGAAACGAACTGCCAGACTTGACAAGGCACAGGCTGAAACGTATGTTTCAAACAAGTGTTTGTCAGGCGGAGTAGCCATGGCCCAGTCGGAAACCGTTGAACGCATTCTTGATGCAGCCGAGCAGTTGTTCGCGGAAAAAGGTTTCGCCGAAACCTCGTTGCGCTTGATCACCAGCAAGGCCGGTGTCAACCTGGCGGCGGTGAACTATCACTTCGGTTCAAAGAAGGCGTTGATCCAGGCGGTTTTCTCGCGGTTCCTCGGGCCGTTCTGCATCAGCCTCGATAAAGAGCTGGAGCGGCGTCAGGCCAAGCCTGAAATCAAGCCAACCCTCGAAGAGTTGCTGGAAATCCTCGTCGAGCAGGCCCTGGTGGTGCAGCCGCGCAGCGGCAACGACCTGTCTATCTTCATGCGTTTGCTGGGGCTGGCGTTCAGTCAGAGCCAGGGACACTTGCGTCGTTATCTGGAAGACATGTACGGCAAGGTGTTCCGCCGCTACATGATGCTGGTCAACGAAGCGGCGCCGCGTATTCCGCCTATCGAACTGTTCTGGCGGGTGCACTTCATGCTGGGTGCAGCGGCGTTCAGCATGTCCGGTATCAAGGCCTTGCGCGCGATTGCCGAAACCGACTTCGGCGTGAACACCTCGATCGAGCAGGTCATGCGCCTGATGGTGCCGTTCCTGGCCGCCGGCATGCGTGCCGAATCCGGTGTAACCGATACCGCCATGGCCACTGCCCAGTTGCGTCCACGCAGCAAATCGACACCGGTTGCCGCCAAGGTTTAACCGCGCACGGGTGGGCGCGGCAGCCGACATCCGCTAAGCTAGCCGCCCATGCCGACTCTCGTTCTGAACCCGCTTCCCATCGAACTCGCCAATCTGCCAGGCCTTGCCCCTGGCGGCGAATTCGCGTGCGCCGGGTTTTCTGTTATCAAGGAATTTTTATGACTGCTGGCTTGCAAGGCTCGTTGATGGTGGACGTCGCCGGTACCTGGCTGACGGCTGAAGATCGCCAATTGTTGCGCCAGCCCGAAGTGGGTGGCCTGATCATCTTTGCCCGTAACATCGAGCATCCGCGTCAAGTGCGCGAGCTGAGTGCAGCGATTCGCGCCATTCGCCCCGATCTGCTGTTGGCGGTGGATCAAGAGGGCGGCCGTGTGCAGCGCCTGCGCCAGGGTTTCGTGCGCCTGCCCGCCATGCGCGCCATTGCCGACAACCCGAACGCCGAATACCTGGCCGAGCAGTGCGGCTGGATCATGGCGACCGAAGTGCTGGCCGTTGGCCTGGACCTGAGTTTCGCCCCGGTGCTCGACCTCGATTACCAGCGCAGCGCCGTTGTCGGCACCCGTTCGTTCGAAGGTGATCCCGAGCGCGCTGCCTTGCTCGCGGGTGCATTCATCCGTGGCATGAACAGCGCCGGGATGGCCGCTACCGGCAAGCACTTCCCGGGTCACGGCTGGGCCGAGGCTGACTCCCACGTCGCGATCCCCAACGACGAACGCAGCCTCGACGAGATCCGCGCCAACGACCTGGTGCCGTTTGCCAGGCTGAGCAAGCAATTGGCTGCGGTCATGCCGGCCCACGTTATTTATCCACAGGTCGATTCCCAGCCCGCAGGCTTCTCCCGCCGCTGGTTGCAGGACATCCTGCGCGGCGAGTTGCAGTTCGATGGCGTGATCTTCAGTGACGACCTGTCCATGGCAGGCGCCCACGTGGTCGGCGATGCCGCCAGTCGGATCGAAGCGGCGCTGACGGCCGGTTGCGACATGGGCCTGGTGTGCAACGACCGTGCGGCCGCCGAACTGGCCCTGAGCGCTGCGCAACGCCTGAAGGTCAAGCCTTCCGGGCGCATTGCGCGGATGCGCGGCCAGTCATTCGCCAGCACCGAATACCGTCAAGACCCGCGCTGGCTGGCCGCTGTCGGCGCGCTCAAAGAAGCTCAATTGATTGATTAAGGACTGTTCGTTATGACGGTTTACGCGATTATCGGTGGCACTGGCCTGACTCAACTCGAAGGCCTGAGCATTCGCCAGTCACTGGCAGTGGACACGCCTTATGGCGCCCCTTCGGCCGACGTTCAGATCGGCGAGTATGCCGGCAAGGAAGTGCTGTTCCTCGCGCGTCACGGCCATCCCCATCGTTTTCCGCCGCATCAGGTCAACTATCGCGCCAACCTCTGGGCGCTGAAGCAGGCCGGTGCCGAAGCCATTCTGGCGGTCAACGCCGTGGGCGGAATTCATGCCGCCATGGGCACCGGGCATTTCTGCGTGCCGCATCAGTTGATCGACTACACCAGCGGTCGCGAGCACACCTACTTTGCCGATGATCTGGAGCACGTCACCCATATCGACTTCAGCTACCCCTATAGCGAGCCGTTGCGCCAGCAATTGATCGCGGCGCTGGCGGCGGAAGGTGTGGGCTACAGCAGTCATGGCGTGTATGCCTGCACTCAGGGGCCGCGCCTGGAGACGGTGGCTGAAATCGCCCGGCTGGAGCGCGACGGCTGCGACATCGTCGGCATGACCGGTATGCCGGAAGCTGCCCTGGCCCGCGAGCTGGAACTGGATTACGCCTGTCTGGCACTGGTGGTGAACCCGGCGGCGGGCAAGTCGACGGCGGTGATTACCATGGCCGAGATCGAGCAGGCGTTGCATGACGGCATGGGCAAGGTGAAATCGACGTTGGCGCGGGTGCTCAAGGGCTGAGTCAGCCTTGGTACCGAGTTGCTCCCTTCGCGGGCAAGCCCGCTCCCATAGGTTTAGTGGCGTTCGCAGAATTTGTGTTCGACGCGGTCACTGTGGGAGCTGGCTTGCCAGCGAAGGGGCCGGTTCAGGCGCCAAAAATCTCAACGCTTTCCGAGATTTTCCGGCAACGGCGCAAACAGCGCCTCGATATCATCGTTCTGCAGTTTCCAGTCCCCCGCCTTGCGTCCATCCAGCACGCCGGCCGCGAGGTCGGACTTTTCCTTCTGCAGGTGCTGGATCTTCTCTTCCACCGTGCCGCGCGCAATCAGTTTGTAAACGAACACGGGCTTCTCCTGACCAATGCGATACGCCCGGTCGGTCGCCTGGTTTTCCGTCGCCGGGTTCCACCACGGGTCGTAGTGAATCACCGTGTCCGCTTCGGTCAGGTTCAGGCCAACGCCGCCGGCCTTCAGGCTGATCAGAAATATCTGACGCTTGCCGCTCTGGAATTCCTTCACCGGTGTGCGGCGGTCGCGGGTCTGGCCGGTCAGCAGGGCGTAGGCGATTCCACGCTTGTTCAGCTCATCCTCAATCAGCGACAACATTGAAGTGAACTGCGAGAACAACAGGATCCGCCGACCTTCCTCGAACAACTCCTCGAGCATTTCCATCAGGCTGTCGAGTTTGCCCGAGGTGCTGCCACGGCTTGGCAGGGTCGCCTCGTTGACCAGGCGCAAATCGCAGCACACCTGACGCAGTTTCAGCAGCGCTTCGAGGATGATGATCTGGCTGCGGGCCACGCCTTTGCGGGTGATCTCGTCGCGGACTTTCTTGTCCATGGCCAGGCGCATGGTTTCGTAAACGTCACGCTGGGCCTCGTTGAGTTCGACCCAGTGGATGATCTCGGTTTTCGGCGGCAATTCGGTGGCCACCTGTTCCTTGGTGCGGCGCAGCAGGAAGGGCTTGATCCGGCCGTTGAGGTGCTGAAGCCTGACCTCGCTGGTGCGTTTTTCGATCGGCACGCGGTAATCGCGGTTGAAGCTTTTGACGTCACCGAGCCAGCCGGGCAAGAGGAAGTGAAACAGTGACCAGAGTTCGCCGAGATGGTTTTCCAGCGGTGTGCCGCTCAGGCACAGGCGCTGCCGGGCATTGAGCTCGCGGGCAGCCTGGGCGGCCTTGCTGGTCGGGTTCTTGATGTACTGCGCTTCATCCAGTACTAGTATGTGCAAGGGCTGCGCCGCCAGGCGCTCGACATCCTTGGGCAGCAGAGCATAGGTGGTCAGGATCAGGTCGTAGTCGGCCAGCTTGTCGAAGTGTTTTTTGCGGCTGGCGCCGTACAGCGCCAGTACCTTGAGCTGTGGCGTAAAGTGCGCCGCTTCGTCGAGCCAGTTGGGAATCAGGCTGGTCGGCATCACCACCATGCACGGCCGATCGAGACGGCCGGCGTTTTTCTCACTCAGCACGTGCGCCAGTGTCTGCAGGGTTTTGCCCAGGCCCATGTCGTCCGCGAGAATGCCACCCACTTCCAGCTGCCGCAGTGATTGCATCCAGCTCAAGCCCTCAAGCTGATACGGGCGCAGCGTCGCATTCAACCCTTCCGGGGCGGCAGCCGTGTGGTCCTTGATGTCACGCAGGCGCTGGGCAAAGGTGCGGATCTGTTCGCCACCCTCCCAGAGCAGTGGCATGTCTTCCAGCGGGTTCAGGCGCGTGGCATCGGCCTTGCTCAGGCGCAGCGTGGTGTCACCGGGCTCCTGCAGGTAGAACTCGCCGAGGGTGGCCAGCACCGGTTTCAGGCGGCCGAAGGGCAGGGCGACTTGCAGCGGGCCGTGCTCGGAGTTCGGGCGATAGGGGATGTTGACCAGGATCAACTCGTCGTCGCGGCGTCGGGCAAGGCGCTCCGGGTTGAGGATTTCGGTGTGGGAGCGCATCAGGTTGAGCAGGATCGGCAACAGGCTCAGGCGCTCGCCGTTGACGATGATCCCCAGCTCCAGGTCGAACCAGTCTCGCTCCGGAGCCTGTTCGACCGTGGCGTACCAGTCGTCTACCGCTGTCAGGTCGAAACCGAAGTCCTCGTCGATCTGTAATTCCCAGCCCTGGGTGCGCAACTTCGGCAGTTCATTGAGAGTAAAGGTCAGCCAGGCACTGTCATTGACCATTTCGAACAGTTCGCCGGCACTTTCCGGCAAGGCCTTGCTTTGTCGGGTGGCGACTTTGAAGCCGAGGATTCGCAGCTGTTCCCGGTAGGACTGTTCCACGTCCGGGTGGCGTTTTATCCTCAACGTCTGGGTTTCCTGGCGGATCAGGATGTCGGTGTTTTTCTGACCGGAGACGTACTCGTCCAGATAGCTGAAGGACAGTGCCGCACGATGCTGGATGTAACGCTGCATTCGCCCATTGCGCGGTTCGAAGGCGCTGAACTCGATGCTGGCCAGCCACAGGCGCGGTACCGGCTGCACATTGTCCACTAGCACTTGCGGCGGGGCTTTCGGGCTGCGGTTTTCCAGGACGGCCTGGAGTTTTTCCAGGAGTTCGGCGTCTTTGGCGGCAGCGGGGTAGTCGAGGGTTTCCTGTACTTGCAGGAGCACCGCTGCGCAATGTTTGCAGTTGCTGTGGACCGGGCAGGAGCAGATGGCATCGACCATCAGCAGCGTGCCTTTGGCTGACTCGCGCAGGCGAATGGTCTGACGGTAAACGTTACCGCCCGAGCCTTCGCACGCGGCGACGATGGTTGCGTCGCCGGCCTCGACGATCCTGACACGATTCTCCAGCGCGTAACGGCGACCACGCTCCAGGCTCTGTTCCTTGAATCGGCTGACCCAGGATGGTGCCAGGGGTTTGCTCAGGGTCGCGGACATAGGGAATCAGTCCGGAATTTCTTCGGGAGCTGCTCGGGGGGCGGGGGCGGTCAGCGAGGTGATCTTGATCAGCAGGCCGAGGTGGCCGTTGTCGAGGAAGTTCAGCTGGCCGTTCTTGGTATGGCTTTCCTGTTTCAAGCGCTCGCTGGCAGTCACCATGCCATTGGCATCGATCTGATTGACCCAGAAGTCGGCGTCGACGTCGGTAAAGCGTCCCAGTTTCATGCTCAGCGTGCCCTCGATCGGGAACTGACCATATTGTTCCTTGCCGTCGCTTATCGCCACTTTGCTGGCGTTTTCGCCGAGGGTCTGTTGCCAGGCCTTGTGCAGCAACACCGTGTAGTCGGCGCTGCTGGTGAGTTTTGCCACCTCGCCATTCAGGCTTGGCGTACGCAGGCTGTCGGGGCTGACGGGTTGGGCGCCAGCGGCCCAGTCTTCCGGTGCGGCGCGGCTGACAATCGCCGGCACGGCGTTTTGCCGGACCAGAATCATTTCGACCTGATACAGGTCATCGGCAAATGCTGTGGGGGTGGCCAGCGCTGACATCAAAAGGGTCAGCAGGGTCAATGAGCGGAACAGGCGCATGCGGCGTCCTTCAAGCAGTTTTCGGAACGAGGCGCTCGAACAGCGCCTCTACAGTATTAAAGCGCTCTTCCGGGCGCTCCATCGGAACCATGAACTTGAACATCGTGGCCCCTTCGAATTTGTAGCGTTTTGGCTGGCTCTGGATCAGCTTGATCAGGGTCAACGGGTCGACCGGCGTCTGCGCAGCGAACTCGACGCGACCGCCTTGCGGGCCGCCATCGACTTTCTTGATGCCCAGTTGCTCGGCCTGCAGCTTCAATGCAGTGATGCGGATCAGGTTCTTGGTCGGTTCCGGCAACAGGCCGAATCGATCGATCATCTCCACCTGCAAATCCTTGAGACCGTCCTCATCGGTGGCCGAGGCAATGCGCTTGTAGAGAATCAGGCGGGCGTGGACATCCGGCAGGTAGTCTTCCGGAATCAGCGCCGGTACCCGCAGGTTGACTTCAGGACCACCGCCGAGCGGTTGATCGAGGTTCGGCTGCTCGCCCTTGCGGATCGACTTCACCGCGCGCTCGAGCATTTCCATGTACAGCGTAAAGCCGACCGCCTGGATCTGCCCGCTCTGACCGTCACCGAGCAGTTCGCCGGCACCACGGATTTCCAGGTCGTTGGTGGCGAGCACGAAGCCCGCGCCGAGGTCCTGGGTGTTGGCGATCGCTTCCAGGCGCTTTTCCGCATCCGGCGTGATTTGCTGGCGCGGTGGCGTCAGCAGGTAGGCATAGGCCTGGTGGTGACTGCGTCCGACCCGACCGCGCAGCTGGTGCAACTGGGCCAGGCCGAACTTGTCGGCACGCTCGATGATGATGGTGTTGGCGCTCGGCACGTCGATGCCGGTCTCGATGATGGTCGAGGCGATCAGCACGTTGAAGCGCTTGTGGTAGAAGTCGCTCATCACCTGTTCGAGTTCGCGTTCGCGCATCTGCCCGTGACCGATGCCGATCCGTGCTTCCGGTACCAGCTCGGCGAGGTCGGCGGCGCATTTCTCGATGGTCTTCACGTCGTTGTGCAGGTAATAGACCTGGCCGCCACGCAGCAGCTCACGCAGCAGGGCCTCTTTGACCGTGCTCTTGTTCTGCTCCATGACGAAGGTGCGTACCGACAGGCGGCGGGCCGGCGGGGTGGCGATGATCGACAGGTCGCGCATGCCCGACACCGCCATGTTCAGCGTGCGCGGAATCGGCGTGGCGGTCAGGGTGAGGATGTCGACTTCGCTGCGCAGGGCCTTGAGCTGTTCTTTCTGGCGCACGCCGAAACGGTGTTCCTCGTCGATGATCACAAGGCCCAGGTTTTTGATCTTCACGTCGTCCTGCAGCAGCTTGTGCGTGCCGATGACGATGTCGATCTTGCCTTCGGCCAGATCGGCGACGGCGGCATTCACTTCCTTGGCCGACTTGAAGCGGCTCATCACTTCCACGGTCACCGGCCAGTCGGCGAAGCGGTCGCGGAAGCTGTTGTAGTGCTGCTGGGCGAGCAGGGTGGTCGGTACCAGGATCGCCACCTGGCGACCACCGTGCACCGCGATGAACGCGGCGCGCATCGCCACTTCGGTCTTGCCGAAGCCGACGTCGCCGCACACCAGGCGATCCATTGGCTTGGGCGCGAGCATGTCTTCGCGCACCGCCTCGATGGTGGTTTGCTGGTCCGGGGTTTCTTCGAACGGGAAACCGGCGCTGAAGGTGGCGTAGTCGGCTTTCGGATCGGCGAAAGCGTAGCCTTCGCGGGCGGCGCGGCGTGCATAGATGTCGAGCAACTCGGCGGCCACGTCGCGCACCTGTTCGGCGGCTTTGCGCTTGGCTTTCTGCCAGGTCTCGGAACCGAGGCGGTGCAGCGGGGCCAGGGCGTCATCGCTGCCGGTGTAGCGGGCGATCAGGTGCAGGTTGGCCACCGGCACGTAAAGCTTGGCGCCTTCGGCATATTCAAGGGCAAGGAATTCGGCGGTCTGGTTGTCGATTTCCAGGGTTGCCAGGCCCAGGTAACGGCCGACACCGTGGTCGATGTGCACCACCGGCGCCCCTTCGCGCAGCTCGGTGAGGTTCTTGATGACGGCGTCGTTGTTGGCATCGGCGCGCTTTTCGCGGCGACGGCGCTGCATCACGCGCTGGCCAAACAGCGGGCTTTCGGCAACCAGGGCCAGGGCTGGATCGTCCAGTACCAGGCCTTCATCCAGCGGCGCGATGGTGATCGCCAGGCGGTCTTTGCCGGCGACGAAATCCGGCCAGCTGTCGACGGTTTTTGGTCGCAGCTTCAGGCGTTCCAGCAGCTCCAGCAGCACTTCGCGACGGCCTGCGGATTCGGCGGTGAACAGCACGCGACCGGGAAACTGGTCGAGGAAGTCCGCCAATGCCGCCAACGGCTGGGTAGCCTTGGCTTCGATGGCCAGGTTCGGCAACTCGCGAGCCGGGAAGCGCTCGCGACCGACACCGCTTTCCACATCCTGTTGACTGGCCACCACGCGCGGCCAGTTCTTCAGGCGTGCGAAGCAATCTTCCACCGGCAGGAACAGTTCGGCGGGCGGCAATAAAGGACGGGACGGGTCGACGCGGCGTTCTTCATAGCGATTGCGCACGTCGTTCCAGAAGTTTTCCGCGGCTTGCTCGATGCCCGGCAGGGAAAACACTTGCGTGTCCTGGGGCAGGTAATCGAACAGCGTCGAGGTTTCTTCGAAGAACAGTGGCAGGTAGTACTCGATGCCGGCCGGGGTAATCCCGCTGCTCAGGTCCTGGAAGATCGGGCAGCGGCGGAAGTCGACGTCAAAACGCTCACGGAAGCGTGCCTTGAAACGGGTGACCGCTTCTTTCTGTAGCGGGAACTCCTTGGCCGGCAGCAGCTTGACCGATTCGACTTTGTCGATGGACCGCTGGTTCTCCGGGTCGAAGGTGCGCAGGGTTTCGATTTCGTCGTCGAACAGGTCGATGCGATACGGTAACTTGCTGCCCATCGGGAACAGATCGATCAACGAGCCGCGAACAGTGAACTCGCCGTGTTCATACACCGTATCGACGTAGCGATAACCCGTGGCTTCAAGCCGGGTGCGCATTTGCTCGACGTCGAGTTTCTGGCCGATGTCCAGCACCAGGCTGCTGCCGAGCAGGAATTTGGTCGGTGCCAGGCGATGCAGGGCGGTCGTGATCGGCACCACCAGTACGCCATGGCTCAGTTCCGGCAACCGGTACAGGCTGGCGATGCGCTGGGAAATGATGTCCTGGTGCGGCGAGAACAGGTCGTAGGGCAGGGTTTCCCAGTCGGGAAAGTGCAGTACGGGCAAATCCGGGGCGAAGAAACCCAGCTCCTGTTCCAGCCGTTCGGCACTTTGGCTGTCGGCGGTCAGCAGCAGGGTAAAGCGCTTGGCAGCGCTGGCGGCCTCGGCAATGGCCAGGCTCAGGGCGGCACCGGGCAGGTTGCCCCAGTGCTGTTTACCTGCCGCAGCAGGGAGAAGCGGTAGACGCAGAACGGGCACGGAAGGTTGAGCTCCAAGCGTTGCGACAAAGTCGGTAATTGTAGCGGTCTACGATGCCGCCTGTCAGTTGCTGACTGTGTCTAAAGCACGGGTTTGGCGAAATGTAGTGGTAAAGACAAAATTCGCGGGTTTTTTACCCGAAATTATTGAATATGTAGTGGCAAATACAACGAGTGTTACGGAGGGTTACGGATAAGGTAGCGCGACCTCCAAAAAATTGACTGCGCTGAAAGCCCCGGTTTTATTGGGTTCGCGCGAGACGAAAATTTTTTGAACGACGAATTGTTACGTAAAGCACGACGGGCGCGCATTGCTACGGCTGTCACTCGGCGGCATAATGTAGCCCCTTTTTTCTGCCCCTACATGTGGAAGGTTCCCGTGACTCAGAAGCCCGACCAGTGTCTTGGTGAATGGATCGACCGTGAAGCACTCGCAGAAGCGATGATTCCGCTTATCGGTCAGCTCTACCGCAATAACAACGTGGTGAGCTCGATCTATGGCCGCAGCCTGATCAATCGTTCAGTCATTGCGATTCTCAAAGCTCACCGCTTTGCTCGTCACCGTCAGTCCGACGAAAGCGAGCTGTCCGTCCACGAAACATTCCCGCTGATCAAGGCAATGAGCGAACTCAAGCTCGGCGCCGCCTCGGTGGACCTGGGCAAGCTGGCGGCCAAATTCAAGGCCGAAGGCAATGGCCGTACTGCCGAGCAGTTCGTCCGTGAAGAACTGGCCGACGTGGTTGGCCAGCAAAACGCATCGGCCCGCAAAGGCACCGACGTTGTCCTCTACGGCTTCGGTCGTATCGGCCGTCTGCTGGCGCGCATCCTGATCGAGAAAACCGGTGGCGGCGACGGCCTGCGCCTGCGTGCCATCGTTGTCCGCAAGGGCGCCGAGAACGACCTGGTCAAGCGCGCCAGCCTGCTGCGTCGTGACTCGGTACATGGTCCGTTCGATGGCACCATCACCATCGACGAAGCCAACAACACCATCACCGCCAACGGCAACCTGATCCAGGTTATCTACGCCAAGAGCCCGACCGAAGTCGACTACACCCAGTACGGCATCGAAAACGCTCTGATCGTCGACAACACCGGTGTATGGCGTGACGCCGACGGCCTGGGCCAGCACCTGGCCTGCCCGGGCGCTGCCCGCGTGATCCTCACCGCACCTGGCAAGGGCGCGCTGAAGAACATCGTGCACGGCATCAACCACGGCGACATCACCCCTGACGACAAGATCATCTCGGCGGCTTCCTGCACCACCAACGCCATCGTGCCGGTGCTCAAGGCAGTCAACGACAAGTACGGCATCGTCAACGGCCACGTCGAAACCGTTCACTCGTTCACCAACGACCAGAACCTGATCGACAACTTCCACAAGGGCAGCCGTCGTGGCCGCGCCGCGCCGCTGAACATGGTCATCACCGAGACCGGTGCCGCCACCGCAGCCGCCAAGGCGCTGCCAGTGCTCAAGGGCAAGCTGACCGGCAACGCGATTCGCGTTCCTACGCCGAACGTGTCGATGGCCATCCTGAACCTGAACCTGGAAAAGGCCACCACTCGCGAAGAGATCAACGAGTACCTGCGCCAGATGGCCATGCACTCGGACCTGCACAAGCAGATCGACTACGTGAGCTCCCAGGAAGTGGTTTCCACCGACTTCGTTGGCTCGCGCCACGCAGGCGTAGTGGACGCTGAAGCGACCATCACCCAGGATAACCGCGTTGTTCTGTACGTCTGGTACGACAACGAGTTCGGTTACAGCTGCCAGGTGGTTCGCGTGATGGAAGACATGGCCGGTGTAAACCCGCCAGCATTCCCGCGCTAAGCCTTAGCTGCACCTGAAAACGCCCCGACCTTGGTCGGGGCGTTTTTGTTTGGGCTGCTTTTGTCTGTTGATGGGTGTGTTGTTCGGCCTGGTCACTTCGCAGGCAAGCCCGCGCCCACAGGGGTTGTGGCCGGCCGTGGGATTGGCGGTCACTGAAGATCAAAATTGTGGGAGCGGGCTTGCTCGCGAAAGCGGTGGATCAGTCGACATCTCTGTTGAATGTGCCGGCCTCTTCGCGAGCAAGCCCGCTCCCACAGTTCTATCGCATAATGGCTGGCCCTGGCGGCGTGTCAGGGGATGTATTGGGGAGCTCGGGAATTGTTGATCAGGTGGCAGGGGGTGGCATTTTTGCTGCTCGGCGCACTATCAGGCTGTGGCAACAACGACGCCCTCGAAAGCTTCGGCGGCCCGACCATGGGCAGCACTTATTCGATCAAGTACGTACGCCATGCCGGCCTTCCGGCACCTGGCGAAGTCCGTGTCCAGGTCGAGCAAATCCTCGCTGACGTGGACCGGCAAATGTCAACTTACCGCAGCGACTCGGACATCGAACGCTTCAATGCATTGCCGGCCAATCGCTGTCAGGCAATGCCGGCGTCGATCCTCGAGTTGGTCCGCGTGGGCGAGCAACTGTCCGTGCAAAGCGAGGGTTCCTACGACCTGACGGTGGAGCCGTTGCTGAACCTCTGGGGATTTGGTCCGCAGGCCCGGGAGGAGAAAGTCCCGACCGCCGAAGCGCTCGCTGAAGCCCGCCAGCGCGTCGGCCACCAACACTTGCGCATCGATGGCGACAATTTGTGCAAGGACGCCGCCGTCGAGGTCGACTTCAACAGTATCGCCGCCGGTTATGCGGTGGACACGATTGCCGCAAGGCTCGAGGCGATGGGCGTCCACGACTACCTTGCGGAGGCGACAGGCGAGCTCAAGGCGGCCGGCAGGAAACCCGATGGTTCCCCATGGCGCATTGCACTGGAAGAGCCCCGCGATGACCAACAGGTGGCCGAGCGCATCGTTGCGGTCGACGGTTATGGCCTTTCAACTTCCGGCGACTACCGGAATTATTTCGAGCAAGGCGGGCAGCGTTTTTCCCACACCTTCGATGCCCGCATCGGTGCGCCCGTCTCACACGCCCTGGCGTCCGTTACGGTGATTCATCCTTCAGCGTTGATGGCCGATGGCTTATCGACGCTGTTGCTGATTCTCGGCCCGGAGCGCGGTTGGGACTACGCGGAAAAATACGATATCGGCGCATTTTTTGTGATTCGTGCCGATACAGGTTTCGTCACACGCAGCAGTCACGCTTTTGAGCGCCTCAGTGGCAAGAAAACCGAGTGATTTCGGCGATTTGAGCATTGAAAACTGGCGTTGTAGCGCAGGCAAAAGTAGCCTACGACGCGACCAAGGGTTAATGTGCCCGGCGTTGACGCTTCTATAGACTGTGTCCGGGTTCTGTACTGGCCCCAAATTGTTCCTTCATGCCACAGATTGGCGTGATTTAGCCGCAGGTGCCGAGGGTGCCGCGGCCTGTTCTGAGGAGTACGCATGGCTGTCTACAACTACGACGTGGTGGTGTTGGGTTCCGGCCCGGCGGGGGAAGGCGCGGCAATGAACGCCGCCAAGGCAGGGCGCAAGGTGGCGATGGTCGATAGCCGTCGCCAGGTCGGCGGCAACTGCACTCACTTGGGCACCATCCCCTCCAAGGCACTGCGTCACTCGGTGCGGCAGATCATGCAGTTCAACACCAACCCGATGTTCCGGGCCATTGGTGAACCGCGCTGGTTCTCGTTCCCGGACGTACTGAAAAGCGCCGAGAAAGTCATCTCCAAGCAAGTCGCTTCGCGTACCGGCTACTATGCCCGCAACCGCGTCGACGTGTTCTTCGGCACCGGCAGCTTCGCCGACGAGCAAACCATCGAAGTGGTCTGCGCCAACGGCGTGGTCGAGAAACTGGTGGCCAAGCACATCATCATCGCCACCGGTTCGCGTCCGTATCGCCCGGCGGACATCGATTTCCACCACCCGCGTATCTACGATAGCGACACCATCCTCAGCCTCGGCCACACCCCGCGCAAGCTCATCGTTTACGGCGCAGGCGTGATCGGGTGCGAATACGCCTCGATCTTCAGCGGCCTGGGTGTGCTGGTCGAGCTGGTGGACAACCGTGGCCAGTTGCTGAGCTTCCTGGACTCGGAAATCTCCCAGGCCCTGAGCTATCACTTCAGCAACAACAACATCACGGTTCGCCACAACGAAGAGTATGACCGCGTCGAAGGCGTGGACAACGGCGTGATCCTGCACCTCAAGTCCGGCAAGAAGATCAAGGCCGACGCCTTGCTCTGGTGCAACGGCCGTACCGGCAACACCGATCAGTTGGGTCTGGAAAACATCGGCGTGAAGGTCAACAGCCGTGGCCAGATCGAAGTCGACGAGGCGTATCGCACCTGCGTGCCGAACATCTATGGCGCCGGTGACGTGATCGGTTGGCCGAGCCTGGCCAGTGCCGCCCACGACCAGGGTCGTTCGGCCGCTGGCAGCATTGTCGACAACGGCAGCTGGCGTTTCGTCAATGACGTGCCGACCGGCATCTACACCATTCCGGAGATCAGCTCGATCGGCAAGAACGAGCAGGAGCTGACCCAGGCCAAGGTGCCGTACGAAGTCGGCAAGGCGTTCTTCAAGAGCATGGCGCGGGCGCAGATTGCCGGCGAGCCGCAAGGCATGCTGAAGATCCTGTTCCACCGTGAAACCCTGGAAGTGCTGGGCGTTCACTGCTTCGGTTATCAGGCATCGGAGATCGTGCACATCGGTCAGGCGATCATGAACCAGCCGGGCGAACAGAACACGCTGAAGTATTTCGTCAACACCACGTTCAACTACCCGACCATGGCCGAAGCTTATCGGGTCGCGGCGTACGACGGCCTCAACCGGCTTTTTTGAGTGGCTCCGGCCGGTGGCCTGAGCCGGCCGGGGAGACCGATTTCAGCAATTCTCGAGCGTGGCGCTGGCCAAACCGGGAAAGTCTGTAATCAGGCTGTCAACGCCGAAGTCGGCGAGTCTGCGCATCAGCGCAGGCTCGTTGACGGTCCATACCGACACATGCAACCCCTGACGCTGCGCCTTTTGCAGGCGTTCCGGCGTACACAGGGTCCAGTTCAGTGCCAGAATCTCACAGCCATAGCTGGCCGCGACCTTCAGCGGGTCGAGCCAGGCGTATTCGGCCACCAGTCCGCGGGACACGTCCGGCACCAGCTCCAATGCAGCCTTGAGCACTTCACGGGAGCTCGAGGTGATGGTCACCTTGTCCATCAGGCCGTGACGCTGGACCATTTCGCGAATCGCCAGCACGGTGGTCGCGGCACGCATCCGTGATGCGCTCTTGACTTCCAGCTGCCAGTGATCGAAGTCGCACTTCTCGAACAGTTCTTCCAGCGTCGGAATCGGGCACGGCTTGATCCAGCCCGGGCCACCCTTGCGCGCGTCATAGGTCACAAGCTCGGCCGCCGTGTGTTCGACGACCTTGCCGCGACGGTCCGTGGTGCGCTTGAGGGTCGGGTCGTGGATGACCATCAACTCGCCGTCCCTGGACAGGTGCAGGTCCAGTTCGCAGCGACGCACGCCGTGCTTGAGACATTCCTGAAAGCTGGTCAGGGTGTTTTCCGGTGCTTCGCCCTTGGCGCCGCGATGGCCGTAGATGAGGGTCACGGTTCTTCCTTAAATTAATTGCCTGATTCGAGTTGTTCGCGGGCCAGGCGTCGTTCCTGGGCCTGCTTCTGCAAGATGTGGCGGGCCAACAGTTGGCGCTGGGCGTCGGTCAGGTGTTCGAACTCGGTGCCGACGTCATAGCCATCGCCCTTTCGGTCGCAATGGGTGACGCGGGCGCGCAGCAGCAGGCCCAGGGCTTGCGGCATCAGCACCAGCTTGACCGACAGGTGTGCGCCGGCGGCGATGGGCGATGGGTGCTGAAAGTCGATGCCGCCTTCGGAGATGATCACCGGCTGTGGTTCGCCAATCTGCCCGAGCACGGTGATGGCGATCACCTGGCTCAGCAGATCGATGCGTTTGTTCTGTGATTTCAAGAATGCCGCAATGTTGCGGTCGCGCTCATTGATCTGGCGCAACAGGTGCTGCGACTCGAATTCACTGAGGTGCAGTTCGCTGAGCAAGTTGAAGAGTGGGGAAGCATCCTGCAACACTTCCTGGCCTGCGGCTTCAGAAGCGGACAGGGGCCGAATTTCCAGTGCGATCGTATCCTCGATACGGTAGTATTCGCGGCGATCTTCTTCATCTAATGTCGACATGGCGAACCCATGGTAGCGGCGGTGGTCTGAGTGTAAAGCTGGTTATCGACCCCCGCCACAAGGACGTTCCTTTTCCCTCCGAACAAGCCCCGACATGTTCAGACCTCTCTTCGTATTTATCGGCACGCGTTACACCCGTGCAAAGCGTCGCAATCATTTTGTGTCATTCATTTCCCTGACTTCGATGATCGGGCTCGCCCTTGGCGTGGTCGTGATGATCGTGGTGCTGTCGGTGATGAACGGCTTCGATCATGAGATGCGCACCCGCGTGCTGGGCATGGTGCCCCACGCGACCATCGAGTCCGGCGAGCCGATCAGTGATTGGCAAAGCCTGGCGGCCAAGGTCAGGCAGAACCCGCAAGTGACGGCCGTGGCGCCGTTTACGCAAATGCAGGGGTTGCTGACCAATAACGGCAAGGTCTCGAAGGTCCTGCTCAATGCCATCGACCCGGCGCAAGAGCGCCAGGTGTCGATCATCGATCACTTCATGACCCAGGGCAAACTCGACGATTTGGTGCCGGGCGAGTTCGGCATCGTCATCGGCGACAAGGCCGCAGCCAAGCTCGGTGCGGTCATCGGCGACAAGCTGACCTTCGTCGCGCCGGAGGTCACCGTGACCCCGGCCGGGATGTTCCCGCGCATGAAGCGCTTTACCGTGGTCGGCATTTTCCATGTCGGCGCCGGTGAGCTCGATGGCTACCTCGGCGTCACCAATCTGCAGGATCTGGCCCGGCTGCATCGCTGGAAACCGGATCAGGTCCAGGGCCTGCGCCTGAAGTTCGACGACCTGTTCCAGGCGCCGCGCACCGCGTGGAGCATCGCCCGCGATCTCGGCGAAGACCGCTTCTACGCCCGCGACTGGACCCGCACCCACGGCAACCTGTATCAGGCGATCCGCATGGAAAAAGCCATGATCGGCCTGTTGCTGCTGCTGATCGTTGCCGTCGCGGCGTTCAACATCATTTCCACGCTGGTGATGGTGGTGAACGACAAGAAGGGCGACATCGCGATCCTGCGCACACTGGGCGCCACGCCGGGCACGATCATGCGCACCTTCATGGTGCAGGGCACGGTCATTGGCGTGGTCGGCACGGCCATTGGCGCCGTGGTCGGGATCTTCGCCGCGCTGAATGTCAGTGCCGCGATCTCGGCCCTCGAAGGCCTGATCGGCCACAAATTCCTCAACGCCGACGTGTACTTCATCGATTACCTGCCGTCGCAAGTGCAGAGCCAGGACGTTGTCATGGTCTGCGCCGCCGCGTTGATCCTGAGTTTCCTCGCCACCCTGTATCCAGCCTGGCGTGCCGCGCGCACCCAGCCTGCGGAGGCGCTACGTTATGAGTGAGTCGGGCATGAGTGATAAAGCAATCTTGAGCTGCCGCAACCTGGGCAAATCCTACGAGGAAGGTCCGGAGTCGGTAGAGGTCCTGGCCGGGCTGCAACTGGAAATGCATCCGGGCGAGCGTGTGGCGATTGTCGGCAAGTCGGGCTCGGGCAAAAGTACCTTGCTCAACCTGTTGGGCGGCCTCGATACGCCGACCAAGGGCAGCGTCTGGCTCGATGGCGAAGAGCTGTCGGCGCTGAGCGAGAAGAAACGCGGCCTGCTGCGTAACCGAGCCCTGGGCTTCGTGTACCAGTTCCACCACCTGCTGCCGGAATTCACCGCACTGGAAAACGTCTGCATGCCGCTGCTGATCGGCAAGACCGCGATCCCGCAAGCGCGTCAGCGTGCCACGGCGCTGCTGGAGCGGGTAGGGCTGGGCCACCGGCTGGAACACAAACCGGCCGAATTGTCCGGTGGTGAGCGCCAGCGCGTGGCCATCGCCCGCGCCCTGGTCAACACACCAGGCCTGGTGATGCTCGACGAGCCGACCGGCAACCTCGACGCCCACACCGCCCAGGGCATTCAGGACTTGATGCTGGAACTCAGCACCTCGATGCGCACGGCGTTCCTGGTGGTGACCCACGACATGAACCTGGCCCGCCAGATGGACCGCGTCCTGCACCTGCAGGAAGGTTGCCTCACGCCCATCTGATTGGCTGCAACCCGATGCCTGGAAAGGCGTCGGGTCTTTTATTTTTATACGGTGCCCCAGCGAATGTTCAGACCGTTATCGATCTTTATCGGCACGCGCTATACCCGCGCCAAGCGTCGTAATCGCTTTGTTTCCTTCATCTCGATGACCTCGATGATAGGCCTCGCCCTGGGCGTGCTCGCCATGATCGTGGTGTTGTCGGTGATGAACGGCTTCCAGCGCGAAATGAGCTCGCGCATCCTCGGCATGGTGCCGCATGCCACCATCGTCGGCGTCAACCCGATTGACGACTGGAAGCCCGTGGCAGCGGCGGCGATGAAAAACCCGGAAGTGACGGCGGCGGTGCCGTTCACCGAGATGGAAGGCATGCTGTCCTACAAGGGTACGATGCAGCCCATCCAGGTCAGCGGTGTCGACCCGGCGCTGGAAGGCCAGGTGTCGATTGTCGCCAAGCATATCGTCCAGGGCAGTCTCGAGGCCCTGAAGCCGGGCGAATTCGGCGTGGTGATCGGCGAGATCACGGCGCGGCGCTTCCGCTTGAACGTCGGCGACAAGATCACCCTGATCGTGCCGGAAGTCAGCAATGCGCCGGGCGGCATCACCCCGCGTATGCAACGGCTGAATGTGGTCGGTGTGTTCAAGGTCGGTGCCGAGCTGGATGGCACCATGGCCCTGATCCACATGGCCGATGCCGCGCAGATGCAGCACTGGGAACCGGATCAGGTGCAGAGCGTGCGCCTGGCGGTGAAGGACCTGTACGCCGCGCCGCAAGTGTCGAGCGACATCGCCACGGGGCTGGGCGCCGCCTACAAGGCTGACGACTGGACCCACACCCAGGGCAGCCTGTTCAGTGCGATGAAGATGGAAAAAACCATGATCGGCCTGCTGTTGCTGATGATCGTCGCGGTGGCGGCGTTCAACATCATCGCGACCCTGATCATGGTGGTGAACGACAAGGGCGCGGACATCGCGATCCTGCGCACCATCGGTGCCACGCCACGGCAGATCATGGCGATCTTCATGGTGCAGGGCACGGTGATCGGTATTGTCGGCACCTTGATTGGCGGTGTGCTGGGCGTGATTGCCGCGCTGAACGTCAGCCAGATCGTGGGCTGGATCGAGCGGGTCAGCGGGCAGCACATCTTCAGTTCGGACGTGTATTTCGTCAGCAACCTGCCGTCCGAGCTGCAAGGCGGGGATGTTGTGCTGATCTGCTCTGCCGGGTTTGTATTGAGTTTCCTCGCCACCGTTTACCCGGCATGGCGTGCGGCGAAGATCGAACCGGCTCACGCGTTGCGCTATTCGTAATACACACCCTGTAGGAGCTGCCGCAGGCTGCGATTTTTTGATCTTGCTTTTTAAAAACAAAATCAAAAAATCGCAGCCTGCGGCAGCTCCTACAGGGTGTTTTCTCTTGGTAACTCGATCAAAAACCTGGTCCATTCGCAACGAATCTGCCGCTGTGCAGGGTTTGGCGTGGCGTGCGGCTCGTTGCGCTATTCATGACCCACACCCCGTAGGAGCTGCCGAAGGCTGCGATCTTTTGATCTTTTCAAGGGCAAAATCAGAAGATCTCAGCCTTCGGCAGCTCCTACAGGGCGCTTTCCCTTGGTAATTCGATTACAAACCTGGTCCATCCATCATTCGATTCGCAACGAATCTGCCCGCCGTGGGCGCGGATGATCGACTGGGTAATCGCCAGGCCCAACCCGGCATGCTCACTGCTGCCTTCCTGCCGCGCTGGATCGGCCCGGTAGAAGCGATCAAACAAACGCGGCAGCAACGACCCGTCAATGCCTTCGCCGCTGTTCTCGACCGTCAGGCTCAACCCCTTGGGCTGCTCGACAATCCGCACCCGGACTTCGCCCTCGGCCGGCGTGAACCGCAATGCATTGTCCAGCAGATTGGACAGCGCCCGTCGCAACATGCTGCGGTCACCCTCCATGCGGCCAAGCCCTTCGCGGGTGAGCGTGATCCGGGCGTCCTCTGCCAGCGGCGCAAAAAACTCCAGCAACAGATCCGCTTCCTGCCCCAGCTCCAATGGCTCGCGCTTGGGCATCAACAGGCCATGGTCCGCCTTGGCCAGATACAGCATGTCGTTGACCAGTTGCGCCATCCATTGCAGTTCTTCGAGGTTACTGTGCAAGGCTTCGCGGTAGTCCTCGATGGGGCGGGGGCGGGTGAGGGTGACCTGGGTGTGGGTCAGCAGGTTCGACAAGGGCGTTCGCAATTCATGGGCGATGTCGGCAGAGAACGCGGACAGGCGCTGAAAAGAGTCGTCGAGGCGTCCGAGCATGGCATTGAAGTTGTGGGCCATGTCCGTCAGTTCCGGTGGCATGTTTTCTTCTGGCAACCGCATGTTCAGCGATTGCGCGGAAACACCGCTGGCTACCGCACTGATGCGTCGCAACGGGCGCAAGCCGCTGCGCGCCGCCCAGGCCCCCAGCAGTGCGGTGGCCAGGGCCGACAGGCCGACGGTCAGCCAGATCAGATGCTGCATGCGTTGCAGAAAGTGCTGGTGGTGGGTGATGTCCAGCAGCAGGGTCAGTTGCGGTGAGTCGGGTTTGTCCGCAACAAGCGGCGCATTCAGCACGCGGTAATCCGTGCCTTCATGGCTCACCGTCGACAATCCGGGCTGGCGCGGCAACAGCTGCGGAAGGTTTGCCGAGCTGTCATACCGGCGCTGACCGTCGCTGCCGGTGATGCGCAGTGACAGATCAGCTTGCCGGCTCAGTTCCTCCGTCAGCTTCACTTCGCTGTCACTCGATTGGAAGTCGTTTAGGGCCCGACGCAAGCCCATCAGCTTGGCGTCCAGCAATTGCTGGTCG
This sequence comes from Pseudomonas sp. PDM32, assembly GCF_019219225.1. Lineage (NCBI taxonomy): Bacteria > Pseudomonadati > Pseudomonadota > Gammaproteobacteria > Pseudomonadales > Pseudomonadaceae > Pseudomonas > Pseudomonas sp. PDM32. The sequence goes on along the minus strand of NZ_JAHUWE010000002.1, from coordinate 194,904 downwards.
AGCTCAACAAAGTGCGCCTCACTGGCGCGGCTGAACAGCACCCCGGCGAACAACGACACCACGGCGGTGCAGGCGGCAAACAACAGCGCCAGGCGGCTGCTCAAGGAGAGACGACGCATCAGGCGGGGCGCTCTTCAAGCACGTAGCCCATGCCTCGCACGGTGTGGATCAGCTTGTTGGGGAATTCGTCGTCGATCTTCAGGCGCAGGCGGCGGATCGCCACCTCGATGACATTGGTGTCGCTGTCGAAATTCATGTCCCAGACCTGGGACGCAATCAGCGACTTGGGCAGGACTTCGCCCTGGCGGCGCAGGAGCATTTCCAGCAGGGCGAACTCCTTGGCGGTCAGGTCGATCCGCTGGCCGCTGCGTTCGACCCGGCGCCGGATCAGGTCCAGGCGCAAATCGGCCAGTTGCAGGCTGGTCTCTTGAGGCGTGGCGCTACCGCGACGCAACAGGCTGCGGACCCGGGCCAGCAGTTCGGAAAAAGCAAACGGCTTGACCAGATAGTCATCGGCGCCCAGTTCGAGGCCGTGAACCCTGTCCTCCACGGCGTCACGCGCTGTCAGAAAAAGTACCGGCGTATCCAGGCCGGCGCTGCGCACGGCTTGCAGGATCTGCCAGCCATCGCGGCCGGGCAGCATCACATCGAGAATCAGCAGGGCATACTCGCCAGTGAGGGCCAGTTGCTGGCCGGTGTTGCCATCGGCCACCAGTTCCGTGTTGAACCCGGCCTCGGCCAGACCCTGACGCAGGTAGTGGCCGGTCTTTGGTTGGTCTTCGACAATCAGCAGTTTCATGGGCGACTCATGGCAAATGGAACGAACGCTTTATACCGTGGGCAGCGTTCATTCAGGTCAACCTGACAAAGTTGTAATCCGGCTGTCAGGTTACGGGCAGTGGCAGCAGTTTAGAGTTTTCCTCATGCTTAGCCTTATCTTGTTGGAGTACGACGATGTTTTCACGCAAATCCCTGGCGCAAATCCTCTGTTTGCTGGCGCTGAGCTCACCGGTGTGGGCGGCTGGCGGGCATGCCTACGATTTCGGCCAGCCGGCTCCGGCGGCCAATGCGACTCGCAGTGTCGAACTGGTCATGGGGGACATGTCCTTCACGCCGAAGGCCATCGACATCAAGGCCGGGGAAACCGTGCGCTTCGTACTGGTCAATAAGGGCCAGTTACTGCATGAGTTCAATCTGGGGGATGCGGCGATGCACGCCAGGCACCAGCAGGAAATGTTGCAGATGCAACAGGGCGGCATGCTGACGCCAACAGGCATGAAGGCCATGGACCACGGCAGCATGGCCGGCATGGATCACGGCAAAATGGATCACGGCATGAAGCACGACGACCCCAACAGCGTGCTGGTGGAGCCGGGCAAGACCGCCGAGCTGACCTGGACCTTCAGTGAGGCCACCGGCCTTGAGTTTGCCTGCAACATCCCCGGTCATTATCAAGCCGGCATGGTCGGCAAACTGACTGTCAGTCAGTAAGCACTCAAAGGCGAGAGCAAAGGCTGATAGAATCCGCTGATTCTTCAGTCAGGTTTCCGCCATGCATCCCGCAGCCGAACACTCGCCGCTGGGCAAGTCCAGCGAATACATCGCCACCTACACGCCGTCCCTGCTGTTCCCGATCCCGCGCACCGCGAAGTGGGCGGAGCTGGGCCTGACGGCTGAAACCCTGCCGTACAAAGGCGTGGACTTCTGGAACTGCTTCGAACTGTCCTGGCTGCTGCCGTCGGGCAAGCCGGTGGTGGCGATCGGCGAATTCAGCATTCCGGCGGACTCGCCGAACATCATCGAGTCGAAATCGTTCAAGCTCTACCTCAACTCCCTGAACCAGACGCCGTTTGCCGACACTGCGAGCCTCGAGGCGACGCTGGCCAAGGACTTGTCGGCGGCTGCCGGCAAGCCGGTGGGGGTGCGCATTCGCAGTCTCAAGGATGTCGAGCGCGAAGGCGTCGTGGCCTTGCCGGGCGTGTGCATCGATGAACTGGATATCAGCGTCAGCAACTACGAGCATCCACGGCCGGAACTGCTGCGTTGCGATGATTCGCGCATGGTCGAGGAGAGCGTGCACAGCCATTTGCTCAAGTCCAACTGCCCGGTCACCAGCCAGCCGGACTGGGGCAGCGTGGCGGTGGAGTACCGTGGTGCGGCGCTGGATCACGCGAGTCTGCTCGAGTACATCGTCAGCTTCCGTCAGCATTCGGACTTCCATGAGCAGTGCGTGGAGCGGATCTTCCTTGACCTGCAGCGGTTGCTGAAACCGGAGAAACTGACGGTGTACGCGCGTTATGTGCGTCGTGGCGGGCTGGATATCAACCCGTACCGCAGCACTGAAGCGGTGCAACTGCCGAACCATCGCCTGGTCCGTCAGTAACGAAACCCTGTAGGAGCGAGCAAGCTCGCTCCTACAAAGGCATTGTCTGGTTCAAATTCCCATATTGACCAAGGCCTGCCCGATGTTGCGCAGGGTCCCGGCAAGGGTCGGGTGTTCAAGTTCGAAGCGTTCGACGGCGAGGTTGACGTTGTCGGCGATACTGGAATCTTTGGTCTTGGTTTCGAGCTCAAGCTCAAGTTCGATCTGTTGCATCAGATCGTGTAACTCGGCGCGTTGTGCTTCAGACAATGGAGGATTCTGTTCCAATTGCTCGCGCAGGGCATTGAGCTGTTCTTGCAGTTCGCGGGCAGGCATGGCGTTCTTCCTTCTCTCGATTGGCACTGGCATAGACCGCAGCGGTCCGCCAAAGGTCTATGGCTGACCTTTAGATTAATCCACTCCTGTCTAACCTGCATGATCTCGATCAGGGCTTTTCGCCTTTGAACCGGCGCAACTGGATGTCTGCCAGGCAGGTGTCGAGTTCACCGAGGTGATCGATCACCGAATGCACGCCCAGGCCGAACAATTGCATCGTGGCCTTGCCGCGTTTGATGTCGCGCTCCTGCTGGGTCAACGCTTGCCATTGCCGGGGAGTCAACCCGCACAGCGAACCGCAGGACGCCAGGCCGATGGTCCACAGCCCGGCATTAAGCCCCGCTTGCAGCAGACGGGGTTCACCACTCACCAGTACACAGCCGTCGAGTCGATCAACGTTCAGGGTCATCAGGGCTTGCCAGCAGGCATCCGGGGCGGGCCATGGGCGAATTGTTACAGGATATTGCGTTGGTTTGATCCATTCAGACAGCGCAGCCGCCAGGGGCTGGCTGAGCTCCGGGGGCAGTTCATCGAGCCAGGCACAGGGGATTTGCTGGCGCTGCAAACTGAGCAGACTGTCCAGTGCGCCGGGTGTGGACTCTGCGTGCTCGGCCGAATGGCTGCCGTGGCGATGGGTGTGCGCGCCGAAATCCACCAGGCAGCCACTGAGGCCGAAGAGGACGGCGGTCAGGCGGGGTGCGGTTTGGGGCAAGGCTTCGGCGAGCGGCATGTGGACGTCCCTGAAATAGCCTGAAGGTTAGCGGGCAAGGGTGACAGTTGAGTGACATGGATGTGAATCGCTCACATTTGGCATGATTCCTTCGGCGCGGGATGCGCGCAAAGTGCCTTAAACGGCGTTTACGTCTTATACTTGCCCACTTATTGCCCGGGCCAGGCGCCCGAGCCGGTACAAACCAAGGAGTTTTTTTCTATGCGCTGGAGCAATCATCTAGCCAGGATTTGTGTATGCGCCAGTGTGATGCTGGTTCCGTTCGCTGCCCAGGCAGCCTCGGAAGATGATCCTTGGGAAAGCGTCAACCGCCCGATCTACCAGTTCAACGACGTGATCGACACCTACGCGCTCAAGCCCTTGGCCCAGGGCTACCAGTACATAACTCCGCAGTTTGTCGAGGACGGCGTTCACAACTTCTTCCGGAACATCGGCGATGTGCGAAACCTCGCCAACGATATCCTGCAGGCCAAGCCCCGTGCCGCCGGCGTTGATACCGCACGCATCATTTTCAACACCACCTTCGGCTTGCTGGGCGTGATTGATGTCGGCACCAAAATGGGCCTGCAGCGCAATGACGAAGATTTCGGCCAGACGCTGGGTTACTGGGGTGTCGGCAGCGGCCCTTACGTGATGCTGCCGCTGCTGGGCCCAAGCACCTTGCGCGATGCACCGTCCAAGTACGTCGACAGCTACACGGGCGCCTATCGCTACGTAAACGACGTTCCTGTGCGTAACTCGTTCTTCGCCCTGGACATCATCGATACCCGTGCCAACCTGCTGTCGAGCGAGAAGCTGATCACTGGGGACAAATACACCTTCATCCGTAATGCGTACTTGCAGAACCGGGAATTCAAGGTGAAAGACGGTCAGGTCGAAGACGATTTCTGATTTCGACCGGTAAACCGAAAAAGGGCGGCCATCAAGGTCGCCTTTTTTGTTTGCGAAGACTCGCGTGCAGATGAAATCGCGCTATTCACTGTAGTCTCGACTGGTTTCACTCGTGGGTTTGAACCTTCCATTGGGTTACGGATTTGACTGTTCTTATAACTCTCGGTGATTTGACAAACAAAGACGTCAAGCGACCATCGGCGTGAGCTTGAAACGCCCCGCGGATGGGAGTACCGTCTGCGCCTTAGAAGGGCACCTCTGGTGTACACGTGTGTAGGGCAAATGCCCGAAAGCGGTGCGACAGAGAGGCTAGAAAGCGAATCCAGTAGTGAGTGCCGGGTCAAAATCCCCGCCTGCTACGCCAACCTAATTCTGGCGCCGTTTGCCCACATGCCAAAAACCAGTGCCACGCTGCTGATAATCGATGATGACGAAGTAGTGCGCGCGAGCCTCGCCGCCTATTTGGAAGACAGTGGTTTCAGCGTCTTGCAGGCCAGCAATGGCCAGCAGGGTCTTCAGGTATTCGAGCAAGACAAGCCCGACTTGGTCATCTGCGATCTGCGCATGCCGCAGATGGGCGGACTCGAACTCATCCGCCAGGTCACCGAGCTGTCGCCGCAAACACCGGTGATCGTGGTGTCGGGTGCCGGCGTGATGAACGACGCGGTCGAGGCCCTGCGCCTGGGCGCGGCGGACTACCTGATCAAGCCTCTCGAAGATCTGGCCGTGCTCGAGCACTCTGTGCGCCGGGCCCTGGATCGCGCGCGCCTGCTGCTGGAGAACCAGCGCTACCGCGAGAAGCTGGAGAAGGCCAACCGCGAGCTCGAAGCCAGCCTGAACCTGCTCCAGGAAGACCAGAACGCCGGTCGCCAGGTGCAGATGAACATGCTGCCGGTCAGCCCGTGGACCATCAACGAGTTCAAATTTGCTCACCAGATCATCCCGTCGCTGTACCTGTCGGGTGATTTCGTCGACTACTTTCGCGTCGACGAGCGTCGGGTAGCGTTTTACCTGGCGGACGTTTCCGGTCATGGCGCCTCTTCAGCCTTCGTCACCGTGCTGTTGAAGTTCATGACCACGCGCTTGCTGTTCGAATCCAAGCGCAGCGGCACCTTGCCGGAATTCAAGCCTTCAGAGGTTCTTGGTCATATCAACCGGGGCCTGATCAGTTGTAAGCTGGGTAAACACGTCACAATGGTCGGTGGAGTCATCGACGAGGAGACCGGTTTGTTGACCTATAGCATCGGCGGTCATTTGCCGTTGCCAGTGTTGTACACGCCAGACAGTGTTCGTTATCTGGAAGGGCGTGGCCTGCCGGTGGGCCTCTTCAACGAAGCCACCTATGAAGACCACGTGCTGGAGTTGCCGCCGACGTTCAGCCTGACGCTGATGTCTGATGGCATTCTGGACCTTTTGCCAGAACCCACACTCAAAGAAAAAGAAGCGGCGTTGCCCCAAAGGGTCAAGGCGGCGGGCGGCACCCTGGATGGGCTGCGGCAGGTTTTTGGATTGGCCACGCTAGGGGAGATGCCGGATGATATCGCCCTGTTGGTGTTGAGCAGGAATCTTTGATGAGTACCGGTAGAATCCAGTTCGCCGAGCAGGACGGCACTTTCGTCCTGAAGTTCGTCGGTGAAGTTCGCCTGACCCTGTGTTCGGCGTTGGATGCGACTATTGAGCGGATCTTCAGCGCGTTGAATTTCAACGCGATCGTGATCGATCTGACCGAAACTCGCAGCATCGACAGCACCACGCTTGGCCTTCTGGCCAAGCTGTCGATTCTGTCGCGGCAGAAAGTCGGACTGCTGCCGACCGTCGTCACCACCCACGAAGACATCACGCGGCTGCTGCAGTCCATGGGCTTCGAGCAGGTCTTCAACATCGTCGACAAGCCGGTGCCCTGCCCGGAATGCCTGGACGATCTGCCAGACCAGGATCAGTCCGAAGAGGTGGTGCGGATCAAGGTGCTCGAAGCGCACAAGATCCTCATGGGCCTGAACGACACCAATCGTGAAGCCTTCCATGACCTGGTGAATGCGCTGGAGCGGCACTGATTTCCTGTAATTCTTGAGAACACTGTTGACCTGTGGTGAGGGGGCTTGTCGGATCGCCGCACCGTCCCGCTGGGCAGCGAAGCGGCCCCACCAAATGGGCCTGCTGCGCAGTCCAACGGGAGCAAGCTCCCTCGCCACACATCATCATCTGCCACAAAGTAACGCACTATAAAAAAGGGCGAACCCGTGAGGGTTCGCCCTTTTTGCATGACACCCGCTCCGATCACAGCTTGGCTTGCAACAACGCCTCAAGCTTCTCCTGATCCCGCGCGAACTGACGAATACCTTCAGCCAGCTTCTCGGTCGCCATCGCATCTTCGTTGGACAACCAGCGGAACTGCGATTCGTTGAGGCTCAGGCGCGCTTCGCCGGCATGGCCTGGCGCCAGTTTGCGTTCCAGCTTGCCGGTATCCGCTGCCAGCTTGTCGATCAGGTCCGGGCTGATGGTCAGGCGGTCGCAACCGGCCAGTTGCTCGATCTGGCCCAGATTGCGGAAGCTCGCCCCCATGACCACGGTCTTGTAGTCATTGGCCTTGTAGTAGTTGTAGATGCGCGTCACCGACTGCACGCCCGGATCATCCGCACCGGTGTAATCGTTGCCGTTGGCTTTCTTGTACCAGTCGTAGATACGGCCCACGAACGGCGAAATCAGGAACACACCGGCATCGGCACAGGCGGCTGCCTGGGCGAAGGAGAACAGCAGGGTCAGGTTGGTCTGGATGCCTTCCTTTTCCAGGATCTCGGCGGCGCGGATGCCTTCCCAGGTGGAGGCGATCTTGATCAGTACGCGGTCGCGGCCAATGCCGGCCTTGTCGTACAGCTCGATCAGGCGATGGGCGCGCTTCAACATGGCATCGCTATCGAACGACAGGCGCGCATCCACTTCGGTGGAAATGCGGCCCGGGATCACTTTCAGGATTTCCTGACCCACGGCCACGCCGAAACGGTCGCTGGCCAGGCCCACATCGCCCTTGCAGTCGTTGACGCTGGCGTTCAGCAGCTCGGCATACGCAGGAATGGCCGCGGCCTTGAGCAGCAGGGAAGGGTTGGTGGTCGCGTCCACCGGTTTAACGCGAGCGATCGCTTCGAAGTCGCCGGTGTCGGCAACCACGGTGGTCATTTGTTTGAGTTGTTCCAGCTTGGAAGTCATGGGCGTGCTCTGTCCTATGGGTCTGATGACATTACCCGAGCGCTGACAGCCACTCAAGGGCGTGTACGTGTATAGACGGCCCCTATGGCAACAACCTGAAAACGATTGTTTGAAAGGCGGGGCGTGGTATCGATGAATACGATGCCGAAACGCGGCACAGGTTCAAAGCAACTGACCGTCAGCGCCCCGTGGACGTACGTCCTACTGCGTTTTCAGCTGGGTAGAGACGGCCATTTTCGCCGGTTTCGCCTGGCCGTCGGAGGTCAGGAAACCGAAATTCCGCTCCCGGTCGTTGCTGCCCGTTTCACTGTTTTTCCACTCGTAAATCGATGTCAGCGGGATGTCGAGCTTCTTGACGTCGGCGATGAAGGTGCTGATTTTGCTGGCCTGGGCTTCAATCCCGCCGTTCGAACTGAGGGAGGGTACGCCCCATTCACTGATGACGCCCGGCAGATGGTAGTTCTGCTGAATAAACGCCTGGGCCTTGCTGATCTGCTCGCCGGACATGCCATAGGGGTGATAGGAGATCGCACTCAGGCATCGGGGGTATTCACCGACGATTTTCTTCAGCGCCAAGGCTGACGTGGTGCCAACACTCGGTGGCCGGGCGAAGCCAAAGCCGATCAGTGGCGTTGATGGCGGTTGGTCCTGCATCGACTTGCACAGGGCACTCATGAACGGCACGAATGTCGTGTCGAGCTTTCGGGTTGGCCAGTACTTCGCCAGGTCCGGTTCGTTCCATATTTCAATCGCGACGAGCTGCACGCCGTATGACTTTTCCAGCCTCTTCACCGAACTGGCGAACGATTCGCCCGCCGCAACGAGTTCGTTGGTGTTGTCGGGCGCGGAGGCCAGCGTCTTGGTCGAGCGTACGGTCATCAGTACCGGCAGATCGGCGGACCTGGCTGCGGCAAAGGCGTCGCTGATCTGCTTTTGATACGCCGCGCCGCCCAGGCTGTTGGTCCACACGCCAAAGCGCACGAATCCGAAGCCGGCGGCCTTGATCTGCTCGGCATCGGCAGGGGAGAAGGTCTGGATCTTCACCTGGACACCGATGGTCTTGTTGGCGGCCAGTACGGGGAACAAGTCACTGGCGTAAACCTGACTGGCTGCACCCAGCATTAACAGGGCTGAGGCGCTAAGCCGTTTGAAGCGTACTGCTTTCATGCCTGCACTCCTGGCGGGTAATGACATTTTCCAATCGTTGACGCGTTACTTTCATTTCGATACTCGCGAGGGTGCGAAGTGCGCGAATGTTATTTTTTGTCAGGTATTCAGTTCCGGAAAATCACAGTTATTTTTGGTCCGGTAATTCTGGTTGGGTGGCTTTTGGGGGCTGTGGTACTTAATGCACTTGTATTAACAGGGCGAATCTATTTCTCAGTGCCGCGAGGTCTTGTGGGTTCACTAAAGCCCACTGGCATATTGGCCTATTGATATTACACGGGAAAGTAACCTTGTTCAGAAAGATCCTTGTCGTTTGCGTGGGCAATATCTGCCGAAGTCCGACAGCAGAAACTTTGCTGCGTAACGCGCTGGCCCCTTCAACGATCACGGTCACCTCGGCGGGCCTTGCCGCACGGGTAGGCGAGGCCATGGAACCGTCGGCCCTCCAGGTTCTGGAAGACCATGGGCACAGTGCCCAGGGGTTTAAGGCGCGGCAAATTACACCGGACATCGTTAATGAATCAGACCTGATTCTGGTCATGGAAAAAGAGCATGTAAAACAAGTACTGAAGATTGCCTCTCATGCCAGGGGCAAAGTTTTTCTGCTCGGAAAGTGGCAGAGCGAGCGAGAAATACAGGATCCGTATCGTCAAGGAAAGGCCGCTTTTATTCATGCCCATGCATTGATTGAAGATGCTGTTAGCTCATGGGCGCAGCGCCTCGGACATTGATGAACATTCTTCAGATCAGTGAATGGTAAGAACAGACTTATGCAGTTACCGTCAGTAATCGGCACCCGTGACAACGATCAAGACAGCATTGATCTTCTGGGCATATTTGGCAGTCTGATTGACCAGAAATGGTTGATCGGTGCGCTCACCGGTGCCTTCATGGCAACCGGCGTTGCCTATGCGGTTTTGGCAACGCCCGTGTACCTGGCGAACGCGCTGGTGCAGGTCGAACCGAAGAAGAACGACATGCTCGGGTTCTCCGATCTCAACAGCATGCTCGGCGGGCAATCGCCGTCGGTGACCGAAATCGGCATCATCAAGTCCCGCGCGGTGATCGGCAAAACGGTTGATGATCTGCGCCTTGATATCGACGTCACCCCCAACACCTTCCCGGTCATCGGCGGTTTTCTCGCCCGACGTTATCGCGGCGAGACCGAGTCCAGTGTCGCGGCGCCGCGTTTCGGCCTGAACAGCTACGCCTGGGGCGGTGAGCGCCTGGAGATCAACCGGCTCAATCTGCCGAAAGAACTGCTGGGCAAGAAACTCACGCTGATTGCCGGTGAACAGCATCAATTCCAGTTGTTCGATGAAAACGACAACCTGCTGGTTGAAGGCGTCGCTGGCGAGGCGTTCGCGAAAGACGGTATAGAGGGGCAAATCGCTCAGTTGTCGGCGAACCCGGGCACCCGCTTCGAGGTGGTGCGCAATCCACGAATCGTGACCATCCAGAGTTACCAGGATGCGCTGGATATTGCCGAGCAAGGCAAGGAGTCGGGGATTATTCGTCTGGCCCTGGCCAGCACCGACGCCGCAGAGGCGGTGAAAATCCTCAACAAGATCGCTTCGTTGTACGTGCAGCAGAACGTCCAACGCACGTCGGCGGAAGCGGCGCAGAGCCTGGCGTTCCTGCAAGGCCAGCTGCCGCAGGTCAAACGCGACCTGGCCAAGGCGAGCGATGCGCTCAACGGTTATCAGACCCGCGGCAAGACGGTCAACATTTCCCTCGAAACACAATCGGTGCTGGAGCAGGTCGTCAGTCTGGACACACGTATCTCCGAACTGAAAATGCAACAGGCGGAGATGGATCGCAAGTTCACCAGGCAGCATCCGGCGTATCGCGCGTTGATGACCCAGATCGGCGAATTGACTCAGCAGCAGAAGGCGCTGGAGAGCAAGGCCCAGGACCTGCCGGCGACGCAACAGGAACTGCTTAACCTGACCCGCGATGTGGAAGTGGCGTCGCAGATCTACACGCAACTGCTGAACAAATCCCAGGAACTGGATATCGTCCGGGCAGGGGCAGTGGGCAATGTGCGCTTGGTCGATTCCGCGGATGTCGACCTGACCAGCCCGGTCAAACCGAAAAAAGCCTTGATCGTTCTGATCGCAACCTTCCTCGGTGCCTTTTTCGGGGTGGCGGTGGTGTTGCTGCGCAAGTCCCTGAGCCGGGGCCTGGAAGGTCCGGAGGCCATCGAGCAACTCGGCTTGCCGGTGTACGCATCGATTCCATACAGCGCACTGCAGCAGGAAGAAGACAGTAAAAAAATTCGCGCCAAGGACGGGGCGGACAAGCCGGCGTACCTGTTGGCCCTGCGTAATCCGACGGACCTGTCCATCGAGTCGATCCGCAGTTTGCGCACCTGCCTGCACTTTGCCGGGCTGGATTCGACCAGCAACCGGATCATGATTTCCGGCCCGAGCCCCCAGGTCGGCAAGACCTTCGTCTCTTCCAACCTGGCGGCGGTCATGGCGCAGAGCGGGCAGCGAGTGGTGCTGATCGATGCCGACATGCGCAAAGGCCATCTGCACAAGACGCTGAACACACCGATCGACAACGGTTTGTCGGACCTCTTGGTCAAGCGCTGCAGCCTCGAGCAGGCGATCCATAAAGTCGAAGTCGACAACCTGCATTTCATCAGTCGCGGGCAGGTCCCGCCCAATCCTTCCGAGCTGTTGATGCACGCCAACTTTCGTGAGCTGCTGGCGCAACTCAGCGAGCTGTATGACGTGGTGATCATCGACACGCCACCGCTGCTGGCGGTGACGGATGCGGCGATTGTCGGTCGCGAAGCGGGGATCAGCCTGATTGTCACGCGCTTCGGGGTGAACCCGGCCAAAGAGATCGAACTGACGATTCGGCGCTTCGCCCAGAACGGCATCGAATTGAAGGGCGCGGTATTCAACGGCGTCGAGAAGCGCGCGGCCAGCTACTACGGCAACGGCGGCTACGGCTATTACAACTACGAATACGCGTCCGACAAATCCTGAGTGTCAGGGGGTGTCCTTTCATGTTTGAAGTGGGTGAGTTGTGAAAAAAATACTGCACGTGGCAGAGACGATCAAAGGTGGCGTCGCGACGGTGATCCGTACGATTTCGGCTTCCCCCGAAGGCGACGCGGCAAACTATGAGCTGGTCTATCTGGTCCCGCAGGATCAGGAAAAGGAACTGCACGGGATTGCCGGGCAACAGATCCGTACCTTCGCCCGGACCGGACGCAATGTGCCGTCGTTGCTGCGCTTCGCCTGGCGCTTGACCCAGGTGATGCTCAAGGAAAAACCCGATGTCGTGCATTTGCACAGCACCTTTTCCGGGGTTATCGGGCGTTGCGTGTGCGTGCTGTTGCGACCTTGGCGCAAGCCGAAAGTCGTCTACTGCCCCCATGCCTTTTCGTTCCTGATGGAAAGTTCGCCGACCAAGCAGAAAGCCTACGCGTGGATCGAGCGGGTACTGCAGAAGGTCACCGACGTGATCATCTGCGTCAGCCAGTACGAGCTCGACAAAGCCGCACGCTTCGGCATTCAGCGCAAACGCATGAAGCTGATCTACAACGGCATTCATCACAAGGATGACGCGCCGAAAGCCAGCAGCCCCGCGCCCATCCATTTGCTCTTCGTCGGCCGTCTCGACTATCAGAAAGGCTTCGACGTGTTGCTCAAGGCTTTCGCCAACGTCCAGCGCAGCGACCTGAAACTGACGGTGGTTGGCAGCGCCGTGAACGAGGATTCGGTCGAGTGCCCGCCGATGGACGGGGTTGAATACCTGCCATGGGTGACGCCGAGCGAAGTCCAGGCGCTGTACCGCAAAGCCGATGCGCTGATCGTCCCGAGTCGCTGGGAAGGCTTTGCCATGGTGCCGCTCGAGGGCATGGCCATGGGCTTGCCGGTGATTGCCAGCAACTGCACGTCGCTGCCCGAACTGGTCACCAACGAAGTGTCGGGCTACGTCTTCCCCAGCGGCGACCACCAGGCGCTGGCCGATGTGCTGACGAAAATCCAGAAACCGCGGCTGCTCGACCTTGGCAGCGAAGGGCGCAGCATCGTCCGCGAGCGCTTCAGCGCCGCGTTGATGATCCGCCAGACCTATGACCTGTATCGCGCCCCCACTTTTAAGTAGAAATCAAGCATATGAACGTAACGATTTTGCATGGCTACAGTGCGTCCAACTCCGGTGACGGTCTGCTCGTGGATCTGGCCATCGCCCTGGTGCAGCGAAACTTTGGTGACGAAACCTCAATCAGTGTCGTGGCCTCCGATCCAGAGTCCTTCAGTTACTTGCCGCACCCGCGTTTTGACGCGCCGGTCATGGCGGCCAAGGGGCTCGGGCGGGTCAAGCAAGCGGTGTTCCTCAACCAGTCCTACGCCGGTCTCGCGGATCTGTTGAAGAAAACCGATTTGATCGTCGGCGTCGGTGGCGGCTACATGCGCTCCAAAAGCGCCTTCGAACACATCAAGTTGAAACTGGGCCACGCCAAGCAACTGGAAACGGCGATCCTCAGCAAAGTGCCGTCGGTGTACCTGCCGCAAAGCATCGGGCCGTTCCACGGCGAGAGCAGCAAGATCGTCGAGCATTACGCCAGCGCCGATGCGGTGTTCGTGCGCGACAATCGCTCATCGGCGATTTTCGATGCCTGTGAAAACGTCTACCGCGCGCCGGATCTGGCGGTCCAGTCATTGGCCAGCAAAATCCTCATGCAGCCCAAGTTCACCCGTTGCGCCTCATCGCCGGCAACGGTGTGTGTTGTGCTGCGCAAACCGCCAGAGTGGAGCAAGGAGAAGAAGGTCGCCTACGTGGCCAATCTGAAGTTGCTGCTGCAGCGCTTGAAGAACAAAAGCAAAGTGGTTTGTGCGGTGCAGAGCGCCGTGCGCGGCAACGATGACGGTGCGTTCTATCGCGAACTGGGCATTACCGAAGACCTGCTGCCATTGAAAGCGACCTTGGCCAAATACCAGCCGGACCTGGTGATTTCCGTGCGCCTGCACGGCGCCATCGAATCGCTGCTGTCCGGCGTCCCGGCCTACCACATCAGCTATGAGCGCAAAGGATTTGGTGCCTATCAGGACATGGGCGTTGAAGACTGGGTGATCAACGGCGGCGACATCAACGTCGACACCATCATCGACACGGTCTACGCACCGAATGCTCTGTCGAATTTCGGCCAGCGCCTGACCGATACCTGCCGTGAGATCGAGGCAAAAACCGTGGCCATGGACGACATCATCAAAGGTATCGTTCGATGATATTTCGGCTACTGCTTCGCGGCGGGGCATTGGGCGCGAAGTTTTTGCTGGTGCTGGCGATTACCCATTTCCTCGGTTATGAGGCGCTGGGTTTTTACGGCGTGGTGGTCGCTGCCTCGTTGATTGCGTCGAAGTTCTACAGCGTCGGCTTCAGTTCCGAAATCAATCGGCTGATCAGCGTCGGCGGCAGTTCGCGACGGGTCGTCGACAAGGTCCTGCTGCTGTACCTGGCCGTGGGGTTGCTGTTGTCTGTGGCGACGGTGCTGGTGTATTCGCTGTTCCAAGCAGTCGAGGCAACGACGGCGCTGATCCTCTGCGTGACCCTGGTTTTGCTCACCGAACACCTGTCGTTCGAAATCAACTCCTTCGTGTTTTCCGCGCAGAAAGCCACGGCCGGCGCGCTGCTGTTTTTCATCAAGACCGGTCTCTGGGCGCTGTTGGCCGTTGGCGGGATGATGCTCGGCTGGGTGTCCGGGGTCGCCAGTGTGCTGTGGTTGTGGGTGGCGGCCAACGTGCTGGTGATCGTGGTCGGCTACCTGATCGTGGTGACGGTGCACAAAGGCCGGGTGAGCGGGACGCTGGCCACGGCAACCGTGTGGAAGGCCGGGCTGCCGTTCTATCTCGGCACAGGCTTGATCGCGTTGAGTCAGTACGCCGAACGCTTTCTGATCGTCGATCTGGAACCCTACGCCAGCCTGGGTAAATACGTGTACGCCTGGTCGGCGGCCAATACCTTGCAGGCGCTGTCCTATGCGGTGGTGGCGGTGGTCGGCATTCCTGTGCTCGCCAAGCGGTTTCAGGCTGATCAACAGCCGTTCACGGTCCGGCAACTGTTCGTGAACAAATGGGTCATGCGCTCGCTGGTGGTGTCCGCTGCGGTGGCGGTGCTGATTTATCTGTTCTTCAACGTTGTGCTCGATTACGTCGCCACGAGTGTTCCGCGTCCGGAAAATGCGATTCTTGGCGTGCTGATTTTTTCCTTTGCCTTGCGCGCGATTGGCGACATCGTCTGGGGCGGGCTGATTGCCTCGAAGAACAGCCGGGTGTCACTGGCCAGTGCGGCGATCTGCTTGTTGGTTTCGGTGCCGGTCAGCTACGTGCTGATCAAGCACTACTCGATCTACGGCGCTGCCTGGGGCAATGTCTTTGCGATCATCGTGCAGCTCGGCGTGATTGTCGTGTTGACCCGTGTGACCCGGCCGAAAGGGGGTTTGGCATGGGGTTGAAGCTGCCGTGCATCGAGTTTCGCGGCAAGAGACTCGATTCCTCGATTTCGTTCCTGATCCTCTTCACCGGGTTGTTTCTGTCGGTAGCCATGCCGCTGTTGGTCCCCCGCGATCCGGGCCCGGATGCCATGACCTTGTGGTCGTCCTACGCCCGTGCCGACAACTGCAATTTCTGGAACCCGTTCTCGCCGGATCGCTCTTCCTATGAGTGTTCGGCGTTTCTGCTGCGGCCAACCGGGATCAATCTGACCAATGCCTGGGCCTACGGTATGTTCTGCAATTTTTTCCTCACGGCGATTCCGGTGGTGGTCTTCCGGCGCATGCCCCTGACGATTTTCGGCACGCTGTGTCTGTGGGGCATCGTTCGCTCGTTTTTCCTCGAAAACCTGACCAAGGAAATTATCGTGTCGGTGGCGGTGTTGAGCATTTTGCTCAGCTCGTTGACGCGTAAATATCGCGGCGGTTTTTTCTTCTCGGCGGTGATTTACGGCGTACTGATCCGACCCTACTGGATTCTGTTTTCATTGTCCTGGGTCGGGGTCTGTGTGATGAAGAAGTATGTCTCGCGCTTCACCTTCTTCCTGATGCTGTTCCTGTTCTACCTGGCGGTCGCCATGGCGATCCAGGTGGCACTCGGGTTTCCGGTGTCGTCGATTCGCGCCAGTAACAACGAACTGCGCACGGCGGGCGAAGAGGGCTCCAAGTCGTTGATCGTCTCGTGGCTCAGCGGCAGCGACTTTGTCTCGCAGGCGCTGGATTCGATGATCATCTTCTTCCGGTTGTCGTTCCCGGTGGAGCTGATTCTGCTGTCGGGGCCGGGGCAGGTGATCTTCGTGGCGTTGATGATCATGACCGCGCTGCTGCTGTTCAAAGTCATCACCTCGACCGATTACAAAGGCGCGCCGATCCAGACCAAACCCAAGGAACTGATCGCGATTCCGCTGGCATTTTTGCTGGTTCAAGGCCTGTTCGAGCCGGACTTTGGCTCCTTCGCCCGGCACTTCTCGATGGTGGTGCCGGTGCTGTTCGTGGGCCTGGGGTTGATGTTGCGGGCGAACAAGCCGGTGCAGGTTGAATCAAGAATTCTGAATTGAGGCAGGTGCTTTATGTCGAGCAAGAAAAAGTCCCTGGAGATCGAAACCCTGCGCGGCCTGGCGTGCCTGCTGCTGGTGCTCTATCACGTCATCGGCCCGTTGGGCGGCGGCTTGAAAATCGACCTGGGCTCGCCGTTCCGGGTGATCGCCGACTCGATGGTATACGTGCGCATGCCGCTGTTCACCTTCATTTCCGGCTACATCTATTCCATCTACAAAATCCGCGGCAATGACTTTTCGGCGTTCTTCTCCGGCAAGGTGCGACGGCTGATCGTGCCGCTGTTCTGCGTGGGCGTGCCGTTCTCCGTATTGCAGGCGGTGGGCCCGGGCGTGAACAAGGACGTCGGCGTGATCGATGCGTTGTTGTCGTTCTGGGTGCCGATCAACCACTTCTGGTTCTTGCAGGCGGTGTTCATCATTTTCATGTTCGTCGGCCTGCTGGAGTGGCGTGGTTTGCTGCGTTCGGCGACGCGCCTGTATCTGCTGTTTGCCTTTGCAGCGGTGTTGTTCTTGCTACCGCCGTTCAAGTTCGATGCGTTCGGCATCAACGGCGCGATCTACCTGCTACCGTTTTTTGTGGCGGGGATGATTGGCCAGGAAAATGTCGATGGGTTGAAGCAACGGTTCAAGGTGATCGGGCCGCTGGTGTTTGTGTTGATCTCGCTGACGCTGCTGTACGTGGCGGCGATTGATCGCGAGATGATCGTCGACCGCCGCAGCCTGATCGGTTTGACGGTGGGTTGCGTGTCCTGCATTGCGTTGCTGTCGAGTGACATGCGCTCGAAATGGCTGACCTGGCTCGGCGGGTATTCCTATGCGATCTTCTTGTTCCATGTGCTGTTTGCCGCCACTTCGCGGTTTGTCCTGGGGCGTTTGGGCGTGAAGGACGAAAGCCTTCTGGTGCTCGGTGGCCTGGCGTGTGGCTTGCTGGGGCCGGTGGTGCTATCGATGGTTTTCAGTCGATTCAACTTCACCTCCGTGCTGTTCCTGGGTGAGCGTGCGGCGGCGAAAAAGCCGCCGGCAAACGTCTCCCCGGTGCCCCAGACCTGATGAGTACCCGAGTGAAGGAAGCGATGCATGTTGGCAGTTGATGACGTCCAGCCAGTTGCGGCGTCAGTGGTCGAAGTCGGCGACGCTCGTGAACGGTTTGGCCAGTGGCGCGAAGGGAAGGGTGGGAAGGTCCTGTCCATCTCGGTGATCGGCGACAGCTACAGTGCCGGGCAGGATTTCTATCTGAACAAACTGGTGCAGCGGCTGGCCGGGGAGGCGGGTTTCGCCGGTCCCGGCTATGTTGGCTTCAACCACGGCGCTGCACTTGGCGGCACGCACTTCAAATACACCCGCAGCAGCGAGAAGTACTTCGGCGGTGACTGGCAAGTGTCCGCCCTCGGCCAGGCCAGCCCCGACAGTCGTACCCTTGCCGGTCGGCCCGGTGCCTGGCTGGAGATCGATGCCGATCCGACACCGACCATCAACACGGCTGTCACCCAGGCGAAATTGCTCTACCTCGGCAATGGCGAACCCAATGAGGTTCGCTACCGCTGGGCACCGTCGCAATCCTGGCAGCCATTGACGCTCGCAGGCTCAGGGGTTCAGGAAGTGCCACTGCCAGGCACATCGGCAGCGAAGGATTGGGCGTTTCGGCTGGAAGTGGTGAGGGGCGCGCCAACGCTCTTCGGCCTGTGGATGAGCAACGAACAGGACGGCGTGAGGGTGTCCAAACTCGCGGCATCCGGCGCGGCGTCCGCTGACTTCTACCACAGCGATGGCCCTTGGCAGGCGCAGTGGAAGACGGTGGTGTCGAAGATTCCCGCTGACATCTACCTGATCATGCTGGGTGGCAACGACCAGGGTTTTGGCGTGAAACCCGAGCAGTACCTGAAGAACATCCAGGGTTTGGTGGGGATGGTTCGCGAGATTCAACCGGCGGCGAGCATCAACCTGATCCTGCGTCAGGACACCACACGTTCCAGTGCTTACCCGATGTCGGCCTATGCACAAGTCCTGGAACCCTGGGCACGCAAGGAACACCTCGGTTACGCCAATCTGCAGTGCGCGTTCGGCACCGACTTCAAGCGCTATGCCGCCACCATGATCGGCCCGGACAAGATTCATCCGGTTCCGGCCACGGGTGGGCGGGTGATTGCCGATTACTTCTATCGTCTTATTGTCGGTGGCAATACCGGGGAATCAGCACAGGACACCTGTAGGAGCGAGCTTGCTCGCGATGGTCGTCAACGTTAACGCGCGAATCCTGGAGAGCTGCGGTGTCATTGAG
The DNA here is from genome assembly GCF_019219225.1 of Pseudomonas sp. PDM32. NCBI lineage: Bacteria > Pseudomonadati > Pseudomonadota > Gammaproteobacteria > Pseudomonadales > Pseudomonadaceae > Pseudomonas > Pseudomonas sp. PDM32. The sequence goes on along the minus strand of NZ_JAHUWE010000002.1, from coordinate 176,367 downwards.
TTTTTCGCGAGCAAGCTCGCTCCTACAGGGCAGCCGATTCGAAGTGCTCCAGATGAGCGAGCAGCTCTGCGGTTTTAAGCGGCATCAGTTGCGTAGCACAACGGGTCTCCACGTTGATGATGATGGCCGCGTCGTTGTAGCAAATGCGCACCCGGAACCGCCAGTCGCTGAAAATTGCTTTCAGTCCATCGCGGTCGTCGATTTCCAGCGCCTGCCCGCGGTAAAGCCTTTTCAGGTGAGCGAGGAGGGGATAGGGGTCGAGCATCGGCCGGCGGATGTCTCCGGAAGAGGGAAACATACCGATGCGCTCCACCAGCAGAGTGGGGCCGAGCCAGGATTCGTTGGCGCTCGGCAACCGCTGATGGCGCGATAACGAGGACATCACCCCGAGGTTGCCCACCTCCATTTCAATGTATGCCGAGAGTTGTGCAATGTTCATGGTTGGCCTGCCTGAATGAAGAGTGGGCGTCGGGGGTTGGAGCCGTCTTAGCGGCCCTTCAAATACACGTTTTCGTAGCAGAAGTTGGTCGCCTGCAAGTAACCCTCGGCGTCGCCGCAATCGAAGCGCAAACCCTTGAACTTGTAGGCCAGCACACAGCCGTTCTGCGCCTGTTTCATCAGCGCGTCGGTGATCTGGATTTCCCCGCCTTTACCCGGTTCGGTGTCGGCGATCAGGTCGAAGATATCCGGCGTCAGAATGTAGCGACCGATGATCGCCAGGTTCGACGGGGCGTCCTGCGGGGCCGGTTTTTCCACCATGTTGTTGACCCGGTAGATCCCGTCGGAGATCGGCTCGCCGGCAATCACGCCGTACTTGTGGGTCTGGTCGCGGGGGACTTCCTGGATGGCCACGATCGAGCAGCGGAATTTCTTGTAGAGCTCGATCATTTGCGTGAGGACGCCATCACCTTCCAGGTTCAGGCACAGGTCATCGGCCAGTACCACGGCGAAGGGTTCGTCGCCGATCAACGGACGGCCACTGAGAATCGCGTGGCCCAGGCCCTTCATTTCCACCTGGCGGGTGTAGGAGAAGGTACAGGTGTCGATGAGCTCGCGGGTTCCGGCCAGGAACTTCTCTTTCTCGGTGCCGCGAATCTGGTGCTCCAGTTCATAGCTGATGTCGAAGTGGTCTTCCAGCGCGCGCTTGCCCCGCCCGGTGACGATCGCCATGTGTTGCAGGCCGGCGTCCCGTGCTTCTTCGACGGCGTACTCGATCAATGGCTTGTTGACGATCGGCAGCATTTCCTTGGGCATGGCTTTGGTTGCCGGCAAGAAACGAGTGCCATAGCCGGCAGCGGGGAACAAACATTTACGAATCATAAAAGTATCCTGGACAGTCATGGAACACAGCCAACGGGTGCGCGCAATAACGAGTGATTGCAAGTTTCAATGATTATTGAAGGCTTACTTTAATACCTGAGACTGGCCACTAGTGGCAAATAGCAATGTGCGGATAACGCGACAATGTTATGAGATGTCGGGTTGATAGTTGTTAGTTATTTTTAGTCGGTAACTGTTGATAGTGGTGAGTGCGTCGGAATGCTAATAAGTATTCCGCAATACAGTTTGGCCTGAAAAAATATTTATTGCCAGTCGTTGAACTAATTTTGTTTTGGGTTGTTGTCGCTCTTATTTGTGTGGTTCAGCACACAGCTTTAACAAGAGGGGCTTGACACGCAACTTCGCACTTTTCCCACTATGGACCGCGCTATGAAAATTCTGGTAACGGGTGGAGCTGGATATATCGGTTCGCACACCACGCTCGCGCTGCTTGAGGCAGGCTATGAAGTTGTTGTGCTGGATAATCTTTGCAACAGCAGCGACGCGGCATTGCAAGCGGTGGAAGCCATTTGCGGCAAGAGTGCGCTGATGATTCGCGGCGATGTGTGCGACCGGGCCTTGCTGGACCGGATTTTCCAGCAGCACGCCATCGATGCCGTCCTGCACTTTGCCGGTCTCAAGGCCGTGGGCGAGAGCGTACGCAAGCCGCTTGAGTATTACGAGACCAACGTCAGCGGCAGCATCACCCTGTGTCAGGCGATGGCCGCTGCCGGGGTGTTTCGCCTGGTGTTCAGTTCATCGGCCACGGTATACGGCGAGCCGGAGCAGATGCCGATCCGCGAGGATTTCCCCACGGGCAACCCCACCAATCCCTACGGTCAATCCAAGTTGATCGTCGAAAATGTACTGCGCGATCTGAGCCTGGCCGAACCGCGCTGGAGCATCGCGCTGTTGCGTTACTTCAATCCGATTGGCGCGCATGACAGCGGCCATCTGGGCGAAGACCCCAGTGGCATTCCGAACAACCTGGTGCCCTACATCAGCCAGGTGGCGGTGGGCAGCCTGCAGGAGTTGTCGATCTTCGGCAACGATTACCCCACGGTCGACGGTACCGGGGTACGCGACTACATCCACGTCGTGGACCTGGCGGACGGGCATCTCAAGGCCTTGCAATCTATCGCCGGGCGCACCGGCATCCATACCTGGAACCTGGGCACGGGCGATGGCTACAGCGTGTTGCAAGTCCTGCGGGCGTTCGAGCAGGCGTGCGGCCAGCCGGTGCCCTATCGGATGATGCCGCGTCGCTCGGGTGATATCGCCGAGAGCTGGGCCGACCCTTCCAAGGCGCAGAAGGAGTTGGGCTGGAAGGCTACGCGCAACTTGCAGGACATGGTCATCGATACCTGGCGCTGGCAATCGAATCACCCCAAAGGCTACCTGGGATGATGGCGTTTTAGCCCAATGTTATTTCCGGTCAGGTTGTTAGATATCGTCGGGAAAATACACTGGCCATGCCTTTTGCAAGTCCGTAGATATAAACCTGCCGTTCGACTTTTATCAGTTGGGTAAGACTGTGAAAGAACAACGGATCTTGTTCGCATTTTTGCGGACTTGAACTCTACCACCTCTAACGTAATGCCCGATTTCTATCAGGTTGAATGTTAGAAAGGAGTTGATATGAAGAAAGCGATGGCAATTGCCCTGTTGACGATGTTGAGCAACTGGGCGTCCGCGGTAGAAGCGCCGCTTACAACTGCGACCAATGTATTGGGTAACGTGGCGGCGACTCAAGCCACTGCAGCCAGTACTGCAATGGTCGCCAGTGCTGTAGCGGCGTCCAACAGTGGTGGAAGTGCAAACGGCGGTACGACGGGTACGACAGGTACCACGGGTACAACCGGCACGCACAACTAACTGAAACACCTGTTGGTGCAGTACAAGGTCGCCCGATGCAAATCGGGTGACCTTGTTTTTAGATTCGCCCTTGAATAGCGTAGTGCCATTATGACTCGTAGTTTTTCTCTTTTAATGTTGGCAAGCATCGCTTTACAAGGTTGCATGTTTTCCCCCGGCCAATACCTGAGCACCAGTGATATCACGCGTCAGGGCGCCAGTGAGAGCAGCCGGGTCGAGCTCATTCCGATCACCCCCAAGCTCATCTCCATGAACAGGGCCACGCAAAAGCGTGAGTCCGTGCCGGCGGAATTGTTGGCGGCCCCGGCCGAGTACCGCATCGGCAGCAACGATGTCCTGTACATCACGGTCTGGGACCACCCGGAGCTGACGGCCCCCTCCGGCGCGCAACAGCAGATTGACGCCAACGGTCGCCTGGTGCGTGCCGATGGCACGCTCTACTACCCGTTTATCAAAGAGGTCCAGGCGGCCGGTAAAACCGTCCAGCAACTGCGGGCGGACATCGAAGCCAGGCTGTCGGCCTTCATCGCGGAGCCGCAAGTGGATGTCGCCGTGTTGCGCTTTTCCAGCCAGAAAGTCGTGGTGACGGGCGCCGTTTCGAAGGCCGGTCCGCAAGCGATTTCCACCAACCCGCTCAGTGTGGTCGAGGCCCTCGGTTCCGCCGGTATCGATACGGCGAGCGCCGACTTGTCCGGTCTGTTGCTGACGCGAAACGGGCGGGTCTATACGCTCAATCTCGACACCCTCAATCAGTCGGATTCCGAGTTGCAGAACGTCTACCTCAGGGGTGGCGACCAGTTGTATCTGCCGTACAACGACAAGAAGCGCATCTACGTCATGGGTGAGGTCAACCAGCCGCGCGCACTGAGCTTCAAGACCGCCACCATGAACCTGTCCGATGTGCTGGGCTCGGTCGGCGGATTGAGTCAGACCACCTCCAACGGTAATGCCGTGTACGTGATCAGGGGTGTTGAAAACCTCGATGTGGAACCGGCGAAGGTCTATCAGTTGCAAGCCGAATCACCGACCGCCATGGCGCTGGCCACGCACTTTGAAGTACGTCCCCAGGACGTCGTGTACGTAGGTCCTGCCAACGTGACTCGCTGGAATCGCTTCATCAGCCAGTTGGTGCCGTCGGCATCGATTGTCGGTACGGGCGCTTCCGCGGCGAAGAACATGAGTGAAGTCAGCAGCAACAGCAATTAAGGCCGGGTCCGATCGTGAGAACGTTGAAAGTTGGCGTCTGCTTGATAGCGGCCTTGGTGTTGTGTGGCTGTAACCCGCTGATGGTCGCTTCGCTGACCAACCTCAAATCGGCGGTGTCAGGGCCGGATGAGCTGGACGTGACGGCGGCCCAGGTGGCGGATGTCCGCTATCCCCAGCTCAAGCTGACCACACCGTCCGGTTCCGGCGTGCTGGCGCTGGTGCGTGAGCGCGACGACCTGCAGTTCTGGGTCGCGTCCGGCAAACAGGTTCTGCTCATGCGCGATGGCCTGGCAGTGCGCAGCATCGGCTTGGGCCTGGGCGGCGATCTGGACGGGACACGCCTTGCCGACGTCTCGCCCTTCAAGCTTGGCCTCCACAACGTGCCCGATGGTTACACCAGCCAGCGCTGGATCGATCTCTACCAGGGCCAGGAAGTCGGGGTGACCTTGAACAGTCGCTTCTCGCGCAAATCCGTGGAAACCCTGGAAATCCTCAACAAGGAATACGCCGTGCTACGTGTCGATGAGCAGATTGACGCGCCGGCCATCGGCCTGCGTGCGACCAATCGTTACTGGGTCGACCCCGTTGACGGGTTCATTGTGCAGAGTGAGCAGCAACTGACCTCGCAACTGCGAGTCAAGATCCTGCAACTGACCCCTGACCGCAGGCATGCCCGGTGAAGCGGGTCAGGGCTCTATCGGCGTGCCTGCTGTTGCTCACCAGTGTCAGCCATGCAGCGGTCACCGTCACCGGTGACGTGGCCCATCCGGGGCCGGTCGAACTGCCGGCGGGCGGGCGGTTGCTGGACGTGATTAACGTGGCCCAGCCCAATGCCGAGAGTTACTGGTTGGCGGGCGTATTGCTGCGTCAGTCCCTCGTCGAGCAACAGGCCCGGCTCAAGGCCGGGGTGCTGTTCGATCTGGACGTGTTGCAGCGCATGGCTGTGCTTTTCGACAGGCCGAGCCGGGCTGCCCTGGCGGTGCGGTTGGCCGAGCAAGTGCGGCGCATGCCGGTCACCGGGCGCCAGGTGGCGGTTCTGGACCCGGTCGCCGTGGAAGTCGGGTTTGCCCGCAACATCCGCCTGGACGACGGCGACCGCCTCATCTACCCGTTGCGGGTCGACGAAGTCGAGGTGCTCGGCGCTGTCGTCGAGTCGTGCCGGTTGACCTATCAGCCCCTGCAAGAGGCCCGCGATTACCTGCAGGGTTGCACGCCGCTGGTCGATGCGGACGCCGATTACCTGTGGTTGATCCAGCCCAACGGTGTCACCCGACGCGTCGGCATTGCGCACTGGAATCGCGAGAGCGGGCAGATACCTGTCGCCGGCAGCAGGATTCTGGTCCCGGTCAAAACCGATGACCTTGATCCGCCTGTCCCTGAACTGAATCAGCAGTTGGCCGAATTTATTGCCACGCAGCTGGCTGAGGTGGTTCGTTGAATTTACGTTTTGCAGCCGTATTGTTATTGCCGTGTGGTCTGGCTTACGCAGAACCACGCATTACCCAGAATGATTTCGGTGGCGCGGGCTTGTTGCAGACGCCGACGGCGCGGATGGCGCCGGCCGGTGAGTTGAGCCTGAATGCCAACCGCACCGACCCCTACAGTCGCTACAGCGTTTCACTTCAGCCGCTTGAGTGGCTGGAAGGTTCGTTTCGCTACACCGCGATCACCAACCGCCCTTACGGCCCCGAATCGTTGAGCGGCAACCAGAGCTACAAGGACAAGGCGGTCGACCTCAAGGCCCGCCTGTGGGAAGAAACCCATTGGGCGCCCGAGGTGGCCTTGGGCTTCCGGGACATCGGCGGTACAGGCCTGTTCTCCAGTGAGTTCGTGGTGGCCAACAAGCGCTACGACAATTTTGATTTCAGCGCCGGCATTGCCTGGGGTTACCTGGGCAACCGCGGCGATTTCGAAAACCCGCTGGGCTACCTCGGTGATCGATTCAAGACCCGGCCGAACAACGAAGGCACCGGTGATGTCAACGCCGGGGCCTATTTTCGCGGTAGCCCTTCCTTTTTCGGCGGCGTGAGCTACCAGACACCCTGGGATCGGCTCAGCCTGAAACTCGAATACGAAGGCAACGATTACAAGCACGAGCCGAAGGACAACGTGATCAAGCAGGACACGCCGATCAACCTTGGCGCGGTGTTCAAGCTGACTGACTCGATCGACGTCAGCGCGGCCTGGGAGCGCGGCAACACGGCGATGTTCGGCGTCACCTTCCACACCAACTTCGCCAGCCGCAAGGCGCCGGCCAAGACGTTCGACCCGCCGGCTGAACCCTTACCGACGAAGGCGCCGAGTACCGGGATGGATCAGGTCGACTGGGCCGATGTGTCCCGGCGCCTGCAGCAAAATGCCGGGTACAAGGTCGAGCGCATCAGCCAGCGCGATTCCGAATTGTTCGTGTACGGCGAGCAGCAGCGTTACTTCCATTCGGCCAAGGCCGTAGGCCGCGCGAGCCGGATTCTGGACAACAGCGTCAACGACGATATCGACTGGTTCACCGTGGTGAACAAGCGCTACGGCCTGCCGCTTGAAGAAACCAGCGTGCCTCGGCAAACCTTCCGCGAAGTGATCAACAATGAGGAGCCGCTGCAATCGCTGCACCGCACCACCGAGATCAACCCGGCGATGCCGCACAACGAGAAAACCCTCTACACCGAAGCGATGCAGCCATTCGCTTATGGTGTCGGGCTGGGCTTCAAGCAGAACGTCGGCGGCCCCGATGGCTTGCTCTATCAGTTCAGCGCCGACGCGGACGCCGAGTACCGCTTCAACCGCAACACCTGGTGGAGTGGCTTGCTCAGTGCCAACCTGATCAACAACTTCGACAAGTTCACCTATGACGCACCCAGCGGCTTGCCCCGCGTGCGCACGGACTTGCGCCAGTACATGACCACGTCCGATGTCACCATGCCGTTGTTCCAGGTCAGCCATGCCGAGCAGTTGGACAAGGACCTGTATGGCATGGTTTACGGTGGCTACCTGGAGTCGATGTTTGCCGGCGTCGGGGGCGAGGTGCTGTTCCGGCCGACCGGCGAGCGCTGGTCGGTGGGCGCGGACCTGAACTACGTCCGCCAGCGGGAGTTCGACCAGGGGTTTGGCTTGCGTGATTATTCAGTGGTGACCGGCCACATCACCGGCTACACCGACTTGCCCTACGATACGCTGGCCGCCGTCAGCGTCGGGCGGTACCTGGCGGGTGACTGGGGCGGCACACTGGATATCTCGCGGGAGTTTTCCAACGGCGTACGGTTTGGCGCCTGGGCAACGATCACCACCGCCACCGGTGCTGAATACGGCGAAGGTAGTTTCGACAAGGGTATTTATCTGTCCATTCCGTTCGACGAACTGATGAGCATGTCGACCATGCGCCGCGCCAACCTCGTCTGGTCGCCACTGACCCGGGACGGCGGTGCACGGCTCAATCGCAGCTTCCAGCTGCACTCCATGACCGACAGCCGCGACGACGACATGTTCTATCGCAACTTCGAGAAGATCACCGAGTAACCTGTGGGAGCGAGCTTGCTCGCGATGACGTCGGCACATCCAGCATCCATGTTGGCTGACCCGACGCTTTCGCGGGCAGGTTCGCTCCCACAGTGGTCTATTGGTGGCTCGGAAATCTGGCTAGATACCCGATTCCTGTGGGAGCGAGCTTGCTCGCGATGGCGTCGGCACATCCAGCATCCATGTTGGCTGACCCCACGCTTTCGCGGGCAAGTCCGCTCCCACAGTGGTCTATTGGTGGCTCGGAAATCTGGCTAGATACCCTATTCCTGTGGGAGCGCGCTTGCTCGCGATGGCGTCGGCACATCCAGCATTGATGTTGACTGACACGACGCCTTCGCGAGCAGGCTCGCTCCCACAGGGGGGCTTTTGGTGGATCGGAGATCCGGGTAGCCGCCCAATTCCCGAATCACAGCCACAAAAAAGGGGACTTGCGTCCCCTTGCGGTGTTGCCTTGTGCAGCCCTAGACCATCAGTAGATGTCTTTCGACAACAAGGTGAACGGCGTCTTCACCAGAATCTTCAGGTCCAGCCACAACGACCAGTTGTTGATGTACTTGAGGTCGATCTCGACACGCTTCTGCATCTTGTCGATGGTGTCCGTCTCGCCGCGGCAACCATTGATTTGCGCCAGACCCGTAATGCCCGGTTTGATTCGATGGCGTGCCATGTAGGCGAGAATTTTCCCGGAGTAGTAGTTGTTGTGCGCGATGGCGTGAGGGCGCGGGCCGACCAGCGCCATGTGTCCTTGCAGCACGTTGAACAGTTGCGGCAACTCGTCCAGCGAAGTGCGACGGATAAAGCGTCCGACGGCGGTGATGCGCGAGTCGTTACGGCTGGCCTGCTTGACCTCATGATCGTCGTGCACCCGCATGGAGCGGAACTTCCACACCTGGATCACCTTGCCGTTCCAGCCATGGCGATCCTGCTTGAAGAACACCGGGCCGGGCGAATTGAGTTTTACGGCCAGTGCAATGAGCAGCAACACCGGGCTCAGCAGGATAATGGCCAGCAGGGCCACGCTTTTTTCCGCCAGGCTTTTACTCAGCGCGGCAGTGGGCCGGCTGGTTAGCGGGCTTTCGTTCAGGTAGATCGCCGGCAAGCCGTCCACGACTTTCACCGAGTGATTGAGCAGCGTCAGGCTGTTCAAGTCCGGCACCCAGACCACGTCAACGTTGGCATCCAGCAAATCGACGTACATGGCTTCGATTTGTGCCGCTTCCGAGAGGGGCAGCGTGATGTACAAACGACGGATGTCATGGGTCTTGATCAGTTCGAGCAGGTCTTCCTGGGCGCCGACGATGCGGGGTGCGCCGGGTTCCAGGGAAGAAGGTGCGCCGTTGCTGACCAGGCCCACCAATGGCAGGTTTTCGAGGTCGCTCAGCTTGTTCGCCAATCCCAGTGCCAGTTCGCCGGTGCCGACGATCAGGGTTTTATGCTCGCTTTTACGTGACCGCTGGTAGAACTTCGAAAACGCATGCAGCGGCGCATACAGCAACGCCTGTCCGAGGAAACCGTACACCGCCCAACCCAGAATGACTTGTCGGGAAAACAGTTCGTCGGCCTTGCAGATAAACGCGATGCAGGCCAGCGCTGCCATCGTCATGGACCAGCCCATGAACAGGCGTCCGAGCCCCGACAGATAATTGTCTCTTTTGCGGTACACACCGCTGAACGTATAAGCCGGAACCGAGGCCAGGACGGCGAGCGTTGCGCACATTCGGTAATAGAACTCGACCGATCCTGTGTGCCGTTCAGCAAGTATGAACAACAGAGAAACTACAAAGCCCTGTGCCAGCGCCCATTGTCCCCAAAAGGTAAGTCCCTTGAGGCCAGTGTTTCGATTGATACCAAGAGTAAGATCCATACCATATCCCCAAAAGACGTCCATTCAGGTTTCGACAGTTGAAATCCGAGTTGTTAAGTAGACTTGTTATTGTTGTTAGAGCGAGTGTCCTGAGGTAACAACGTCGATATGCCGAACTGTCGTCAGTCAATAGACTAAGTTATTGGCGGAGATACTGTCTGACGAGTTCTAACAAGGTGGCAAAGTGCCAACTAGCAAAATTTTAGAAAAGTTCGAGCGTTAGAAAAGGTCGAAGGGAAGTGGGTGAATAATGAACGTGGTCTTTGGTATTGTAGGAGGGGTGGGGATAAGAGAGTCTTGCCAGCGCGGAGGTTGAAACCAAACAGAGTGCTTTTTTTATTGTTGTAGTCGCACTGTTTCTGTTTGTTTTAATTGATAAAGGTCGAGGTACCTACGCCACGACTTCCTGGATCAGGCAATAGCCACGATTTCGGACTGCGCGAAACAGTCGTTCACCGTTACTGGCCAATTTGAATTTGTCTTGCAACCGACTCAAGCACATTTCCAGGCCGCGATACTGCTCCGGCTCCCTGCCGATGCTGAGGATCAATTCGTCGCGACTGACGACGCGCTCTTCATGGTGCAGCATCTTCTTCACCAGCGCGGCTTCCAATCCGGTCAGGCTGATCTCGACACCCTCTTTTGCCAATACGCTTTGGTCCTTGTCGAGTTGCCAGGCTTCGCTGTAAGGAGTGTCGCCTTCGATTGATCGCGAGATATCGTTGGCTACCCCGGCAGTTGCCGGCAGGCTGTGGAATGGATTCGTCGATTGCGCTGCCAGCCATTCGGATTCCAGGGTGGCCAATAGTCGCTGTGTATCATGTTCGATACTGCGCGCGACGTTCTTCCTTGAAACGTTTGGGTAGCTGAACTCCATCAGCACGGGAGCGGAAGAGGGCGAAGCAACACCTTCAACAAACATTTGTGCCTGGGAGGTGCCAAACGAGTTGAAACGCTCACTGGACAGGATGGTCTCAAGTTCACGCTGCGACGTAGTGCTGTGGGTCACGACGACAAAGTATTTCCTTGGGAGGGTTGTACTAGTTTCCATGTCTCTCTCCTGAAGTACACACCAAATTTGGCGAAAAAAGATGATCGGCAGGGGAGTAAAGACTCCCTTGGAAGTAATCGAAAGGCAGGGTCTGGGCCCAAAATTGGCCCTCGATAGGTTCCACTCGATCTACAGCTGCAGAATAAACTCTTATTGTTATGGTCCGATGTTGCCTCGGTGATTGAATCGATAAGTGCCGTCAGTATGAAATACAAAAAAAACGATGAAGTCGAGACCTTTGTATCGTTGAGGAGTATCGCCTGTTGAATTGATATTAAAGCGCCATCCCTGCTGTGTATCAGGGGGTCGAGATCAGCCCCCTCATCAACCGGTAGCCATGCCCCCGGATGCTCTGGATGGCGTTAGTGCCATACATGTCCTTGATTTTTCCACGAAGGCGACTGATCGATTTTTCCAGCGCCCTGGGGTCATAAAAGTTGGTGTTGAGCCCCATGATGTTGGCGATTTCATCGTGGCTTAGTATGTGGTTACTGGTTTGCGCAAAGGCTTCCAGGATCTTCATTTCTGCAAAGGAAATGTCCAGTTTCTTGCTGGTGCCGAGTAGGCAAATACGGGTGGGGTCCAATATCAAATTGATATCTCTTTGCCATTCTTCACTGTTGAAGAACTCGGCGAGTAACTCGGAGCTTTCATCGGAAAGGGTATTGAACTTGATACAGTAGTCGGCCCCCGCAAGATAGTACTTGATCTTGTTGTAGCTGCCACGGCCCGTGATCACTGCGCAAATGATGGGTTTCAAGTTGCCGGCGCGCAGGTTTTCCACTAGCGCGAGGCTTTCCTCGAGGGCCTGGGGGCTGTCGATGATGATGAAGATGGCGCGGTACGAATCAGAGCGTTCATTCTTCTTGAATGAACTAGTGTAGGCGTTGGCCTCTAGTGCCATATCGGTCCGCACATGCCTTGCGACTAGCGCTCTAAAATGTTCAGCCACGCCACGGGTACGACCCAGAGTGAGAACTCCGGGTTCATCGTTAGTCTGGCGCAGGCTTCTAGTCGCTAAGTTCCCTGTAAGCATCATGCATTGACTCGAATAGGTGCTGACATCGGGATGTTAAAGCACCGGTTCTCATCTGTGACTGACAATTGGTAACATTTACGCCAATTTTAGACGTGGCTCCCGAGTTTTCTAACAATAGTTAAGCTTTTCAAGCTTTTAGTTGATTTTCTCGGCGGGCTGAACTAGTGAAATAGCGTACTTAGATGGTGGCAATATGGAATTGTGCCACTATTTTGAAACGATGGCGATTTGTTTTTATGTCCTTTTGCCACTGTTTGGCCCACTAGGTGCCACCATTCATGCCCGGGTGCTGAATCCAGTAAGAACACAAATACTGTGAGTGCGATCACACTTTATTGAGTGGCGAGGCTTTTTTCTACTAATTACCTAAATATTTACCGGGCTGTTCGTACCCGGACGATTATTAACATGGCTTGAGTGTGTCTTTTGATAAGACATATTCTCCCTCGCTACATCAGGTAATGGGTGTGGATGTCTCGATTGTTTTGCTTGAGCTACTCAATATCTGAGTGCAGTTGACGGATCGTTCCCAAAGAACGGTCTGACGGAGGATTGATGGATTTCTGGACCCTTTTCAAAGTGTTGATCCTGGGCGCGGTAGAGGGCCTGACTGAGTTTCTGCCCATCTCCAGTACGGGCCACCAGATTATTGTTGCGGACTTGCTGGAGTTTGGCGGCGAACGCGCCATGGCGTTCAATATCATTATTCAGCTGGGCGCCATTCTTGCCGTAGTCTGGGAGTTTCGCCGCAAGATTACAGAGATCGTCAAAGGACTGCCGACTCAACGCAATGCACAGCGCTTCACGCTGAACTTGCTGATCGGCTTTCTTCCGGCCGTCGTTCTGGGTGTCTTGTTTGCCGACCAGATTCATCACTACCTGTTCAACCCGATCACCGTGGCAGTCGCATTGGTCGTGGGCGGCATTGTCATGTTGTGGGCGGAGCAGAGGGACCACGTGGTGCACATCGACCATGTCGACGACATGCGCTGGCCGGATGCGTTGAAGGTAGGCTTCGCGCAATGCCTGGCGATGATACCGGGCACTTCCCGTTCCGGATCGACCATTATCGGCGGGTTGCTGTTTGGCCTGTCGCGCAAGGCCGCCACCGAATACTCGTTCTTCCTGGCGATGCCGACCATGGTCGGTGCGGCGGTGTATTCAGGCTACAAGTACCGGGAGCTGTTCCAGGCCGACGACCTGGCGGTTTTCGCCCTGGGCTTCGTCACAGCGTTCTTTTTCGCCATGATCGCCGTGCGCGGCTTGCTCAAGTTCATTGCGAACCACAGCTATGCCGCCTTCGCGTGGTACCGGATTGTGTTCGGATTGTTGATCCTGGCGACCTGGGCATTCGGTTGGGTGAACTGGACGGCGGCGGCCGCCAGCTGACAGGCGAGCCAGGCGGATCGAACCGCCTGGCTTGAATGGCGAGAACAACCGGGCATCAACGCCCTTCAAGCAACCCGGCCGCTTGATCCAGCAAGGCCAGGGGCTCCTTGGCCTTGTGGATATCCACCGACAACAACTGCCGAAACTTGCGCGCCCCCGGAAACCCGGTGCCCAGCCCCAACACATGCCGCGTGATGTGGTGCATCGAACCGCCGGCATCGATGTGTGCCGCGATATACGGCCGCAACTGCGCCAGCGCTTCGGCACGGGTGATCACCGGCGCCGTACTGCCGAACAACTGCTGATCCACCTCGGCCATCACATAAGGGTTGTGATACGCCTCGCGGCCCAGCATCACGCCGTCGAACGTCTGCAAATGCTCGTGGCAGGCCTCCAGCGACTTGATCCCACCGTTGAGAATGATCTCAAGTTCAGGAAAATCCGCCTTCAACCGTGCCGCCACGTCATAACGCAGGGGCGGGATGTCACGGTTCTCCTTCGGCGACAACCCCTCCAGAATCGCAATTCGCGCATGCACGGTAAAACTGGTGCACCCGGCATCCCGCACCGTGCCGACGAAATCACACAACTCCTCGTAACTGTCCCGGCCATTGATCCCGATACGGTGCTTGACCGTCACCGGAATCGATACCGCATCACGCATCGCCTTCACACAATCGGCCACCAACTGCGGATGCCCCATCAGGCACGCGCCGATCATATTGTTCTGCACCCGATCGCTCGGGCAGCCGACATTCAGGTTCACCTCGTCGTAACCATGCTCCTGCGCCATGCGCGCACACGCCGCCAAGTCCAGCGGCACACTGCCGCCAAGCTGCAGGGCCAGCGGATGCTCGGCCTCGTTGTGGCGCAGAAAACGCTCGTGATCGCCGTTGAGCAGGGCACCGGTGGTGACCATTTCGGTGTAGAGCAGGGCGTTTTTCGACAGCAGACGCAGGAAGAAGCGGCAGTGGCGGTCGGTCCAGTCCATCATGGGGGCAACAGAAAACCGCCTGGATACCGAATCTGCTGGATAGGCTTGGTTTTCTGTGGGTTTTATCGGCATTTCGCTACTTCTCATTTGCTACGGTTTTTGCTTGGTATTGAGAGAGTGCCGCTGCAATGTAGCAATGCAAACCACTCGTGTAGCAAAACCATGGGAACAATCACCGTTCGCAAGCGCAAGGATGGCTCTGCAGCGTACACCGCATTGATCCGCATCATGCAAAAGGGTGTGACAGTTTATCAGGAAAGCCAGACTTTCGATTGCAACACCACAACCCAAGTCTGGCTCAAGCGACGCGAAACTGAGCTGGCCGAATCTGGTGCAATTGCCAAGGCCAATCGCAAGGGCGTAACGGTCAAGGAGCTGATCGAGCGCTACCGGGTTTGCCTGCTGACCGCCAATGCGTTAATCGCCTCGATCGGCGATGCGAAAGGCTTTAAAAAAGGACGGCAATTGGCTGCCTGGTCAGACCTTATGCCCAGGCAGCACTCCGGCGGTGCAAAGCCGACGTTGTCAGGAATGAACAAACGCGAAGGCGCGTACCTACGAACCTTGATGGCTCCGTGTAAGCGATTGAGGTAACCAGCAAGGGGGCGTCCATGAACGCCGGAACGCTGGTCGTGCGATTGCCTGATGCATCGAAACCCCTCGGCCTCCCGACTCCGGGGAGACCGAGGGCGCTAACGCCGCTAACGCTAGTCAGATCTTGCCGAAGTTGACACAACAGTAGCCCATATCGTCCTTCTCCTGCGCCTGCCGGAATTGATACGGCACCCATTCGCAACGCGTGACCAGGCCTGGGCTATTCAGTCCTTTGAGAAATGGCAGCAGCCTGCCGTTACTCAAGTCGCCACCGTAGCCGGTCTCAGACACATAGAGCACATGGATAGGTTTCTTGTCGCGCAAAAAGGCAAAATATGTCATGTGGTCCACTACGACATTTTCTGCCGACTCCGCAGGAATACCGCATGACTCCCCTAGCTTACTGATTGAATCCAAGTGAAGCTGAGCCCCCAGTACCGGAATCGAAAGCGGCTGCCCGGGCAAACTCGATTGCGCGAAGGAGGAGTTGTGTGCGAAGCCAGGGGTCACGAGAGTTAACAGTGTCACCATCGACGTCATAGAGAGCAGCAATAATAGTGAGTAGGCTACTAGTGTCGGGGTATTACTCAGCTTCACTGCGCGCCGGGAGTGCATCAACAGGGCTGCGATGATGATCGACACAGGCATGAATTGATTAGCTGCATAAAAATTCTGGATGTTGTAAAAAAACGCATTGATTAAATCTGCGCCGACCAACAACAGCGCCAGTACGACAGGCGCAGACACTTGGCGACGAACTACTTGCAACAGAAATACCGGGATGCTTACAACGTGGATTCCGATAATAAATGCATACAGAGAGTAATAAATGGCAAGATTGAGGTACGGCAACGCTTCAAAGCTACCGACCATAGGCGGCAGCCAGCCCGATTGAAAAGTGTCATTAAAGGTAATATGTATCAACAATCGGTCAGGGAAGCTCATTAAGTTATTGTAAGCGGCGCTGACAAACTCGCCTGGTGCAGAGAACAGCATGCCCGGTAACAATGTGTTGGCCGCCAGCATTTTTTGAATGTTCGGCGCATCCTGGCAGCCCGCCAGCGCGCTGAAATCGTGAAAGGTCTGAACGCACAGAATCACGATGAACAGCCACAAGCCATAGCGAATCGCTTTGTGGTACGTTGCCGTCGCCAACCATACTGCCGCAAGCGCGAATGGCGCATAGAACATGCTCTTCGGGTGAGCATAGAAAAATAATGTCAGCAACAATGCAAGCCCAACAGTCATCGCCATCTGCGCGCGCGCAGATTTTTGCTCCTTGAAGAAGAGTGCCAACAAACAAAGCACCAGGATCGGCAACATCAGAAACTGTTCAGGACGCGACAAGACCCATAGATAGGGTAGGACACCCAATGAAGCCACTGCAACCAATCCAGCGAAACGCTGAAGAGCCCCTCCCAAATCACGTGTCTGCGCCAAGCACCAATAAGCGAGCAAGGCAAACCAGATCAGCGATAAAGAAATACCGCTGACTCTCAAGCCAAAAGGACCCAGGTGGGCATAGAGCGTCGACAGTAATATACCGGCCGGATAAAACACCGGTGAAACTGTCCGCCCTGCGGTTGTTGTGCATTGTGGAAAAAGGGTAACCGCATTTCCGTCATCCAGAAAGAGTCGTGCAACCCTGAATTTTGTCATGACTTCATCGGAGTAAATCGGAAGAAGTACTCCGCTCAGTAATACAGCAAAGAACAATACCAGAATAATTATTGGAATTTTACTTGTTAAAACATTTCTCATTCTTAAGTATCCGGTCGATTTAGAAATCGATTATTCCATCTTCGTCAGTAAATTCGTATTAATCGGCGCCAATGATAGCCCAATCCCAGCATTGACCCTACATTGTATCCATCTAACCTGAAATGGAGAGGGGGGCTTCAGCTGCTGCAAAACTGGTTTGTCTTGAGCGATCCGGCAATGGAAAAGGCGTTCTATAAATCACTTCATTACGCCAGTTCGCCCGTTAATCCCCATGTTTAGTACTCGTCAGACGTAGAGATCAGGCCACCAGTGTGCTGAGCGGTTAATTCATTTATCTTACTGGTAACGATATACCGTGCATCCAATGTCATGGGTGCAGCTACGCAGGGTGCAGATCAGCAATTGCACGCTGCGTGTTCTCCCTCAGGAAGCGGCGCGCTGTAGCGAGTCGACGATGCCTGCCTGTTGCTCCTGTGTCAGCCCCACCCACAGTGGCAAGCGGATCAAGCGTTCCGACAGGGTGTCTGTATTTGTCATCGCGCCATGTTTTCGGCCGTAGCGCAGTCCTGCCGGTGAGGAGTGCAACGGTACGTAATGGAACACCGGGTAGATATTGTCGTGTTTAAGCTTCTCTAGCGTGCGTTGGCGATCGATGCCGGGAGCAAGTAAGACATAGTACATGTGCGCATTGTGTGTGCAATCTGCCGGAATGATCGGGCGGCGTACTGCGCCTGTCAACTCAAGCCCTTCGAGCGCTTGGTGATAGCGGTTCCAGCTATCCAGGCGATTTTGTGTAATCGACTGTGCCTCTTCCAGCTGCGCCCAAAGAAAAGCGGCGGTCAATTCACCCGGCAGGTAGGAAGAACCGACTTCCTGCCAAGTGTACTTGTCCACTTCACCTCTGAAGAAACGGCTTCGGTCCGTACCTTTCTCCCGAATAACCTCGGCGCGTAATGCCAGTGTCGGGTCGTTAACCAGTAGCGCGCCGCCTTCGCCGGATATCACGTTCTTGGTTTCATGGAAGCTATACGCGCCCAGATCACCAATACTGCCCAGGGCTCTTCCTTTATAAGAGGCCATGACCCCCTGCGCAGCATCCTCAACCACGCGGAGGCCGTGCCGGCGGGCGATCTCCATGATCGTGTCCATTTCGCATGCGACGCCAGCGTAGTGAACCGGAACGATTGCCTTGGTGCGAGGTGTAATCGCAGCCTCGATCAGGCGTTCGTCCATATTCAGTGTGTCTTTTCTGATATCGACAAATACCGGTATTCCACCGCGCAATACAAAAGCGTTAGCCGTGGAGACGAAAGTGTAAGAGGGCATGATGATCTCATCCCCAGGTTCAATATTCAGCAATAGGGCTGACATTTCCAGAGCAGCAGTACAAGAGTGCGTCAACAGTGCCTTTTCGCTGGCAGTGTGCTGCTCAAGCCACTGATGGCAACGTCGAGTGAAGGGGCCGTCACCAGCAAGCTTATTAAGGAACTTTGCCTCTGCAATGTAGTAAAGTTCCTTTCCCGTCATGAAAGGGCGATTGAAGGGGATTTTAAAGTCGCTCACTGTAGGTCTCCAGGTTATCGTTTTTTGGCTAACAGTAAGAGTGAGCCGCCGAGAGGAAAGGTGATGCCTGCCTTCAAAAGGCAAAGCTCCATCTTCATAACGAACTCAAGGAGCCGATTGGTCCGGTCAGAAATATCGAACTCGCTGTTTACTTCCGCATTTTTTTGCCCGGGGCGCTGTCGTGCCAGCCACATCAAGGGGACGAGCAGGGTGACAAAGGATGTGACGTATTGAACCTCAAGGTCGGCGCGGCCTACCTTGTCGACGATCTCGCGTCGCGTGTAGCGGCGCACGTGGCAGGCGCGCTCATCCGCAGCGGACCACAGCCAGCGGTGCTGGGGAACGGTCAGCAATAGCTGACCGTTCTTATGCAATGCGCGGGAAAGATTCGCCAGTACCTGTTCATCTTCCTCGATATGTTCGATGACATCAAAAGCGCCAATTACATCAAATCGCTCTGCATCGTTCATGGCACGCGCGTCCAGCTTTTCAAAGCTTGCACTGGGTACGCGTCGACGTGCATGTATCAGGCCTTCATCGAAAAACTCGGTGCCGGAGAGTGTCGTTTCGGGAAATTCCTGGTGAATCCCTTCCAGCACAAAGCCAGTACCGCAACCAATCTCCAGGAAATTCCGGATTTTGCCGATGCGAGATTTCAGCACCCAAATGATCACGCGGTTACGGGCGCGAAACCACCAGTGGCGTGCCTCTGCCTGGGCAAGTGCCTCAAAGGCGGACTTGGGGAACGGGGTGCGATCTGGGGGCATCAAACTGGCTCTCTGTTTTTAGTTTCTATCTTTCAGGCGATTTTCCCGAATAGTATCCCACAAGTAAACAAAGCCACCGCAAGCGGCAGGGATCAGTACCATTAGAATGTAGTTTGCCAGGGAGGCGCCCACGGCGATATTGGCTGGTACGTCAAGTAGGCCATAAAAATAAACAAAAAAACCTTCGCGTACCCCAAGTCCACCCACTGTTATTGGAACCATGGTCAGGATGGCGATGACCGGATAGAGAGCAAAGTGCTGAATGAAGGGGATGTCATAGCCATAGGCGCGAAATACAAAATACACTACCGAAATCAGAGATATTTGATAGCAGCAGATAAAAAACAGGGATGACGTGAGCGCCTGCCGGTAGGGGAAGTTAATGGTGCTGGCATGAAGTTTCTGAATATACCCCAGCAATAGAGACAGTGGCGGGTTTTTGACGGTGCGGAAGCCATAAAGTGCATGGATTTTTTTACTGGTCAATATTATTTGGGTCACTAGGGCTATGCTGCTGACGGTGCCGACGGTGATGATGAGTGGCGCGTAGTTGTCTGAAACAGGTAAGAAGGGCAGGGCAAAAAGAGTAAAGGTGCACAACACCAATAGTCCAATCATGCGCTCAATGATTACTGAACTGCCTGCGGTACCCCGCTTTTCCGGGTGGCGTCGTTCGATGTGAATCATACGAAAGGCGTCCGCCCCCTGTGATGAAGGTAAAATCAAACCTTGAAATTGAGAAACCAGAGTTATTTTCCAGAGGCTTGCTAACTTTTCTTCAATCGAATTGAGTCGCAGGAACACTTGCCAGCGGTTGACAGAGAAAAAAGAACTCAAAGTGATTGGGATAACAGCAGCCAACGCAAGGTAGTGCCATGCTGTAATGTCGCTGATTAATGCCGTTAGTTTAAGATCAAATGTGTGTATGAGAAACGCACAGATAAAAATTGCGATCAACAATTTCATAAGCGTTAAAGGCATGCAGGGTGCTCAACGTAGGAGAGTGAGGCTAACGCTGTGTAGATAATAGGTTGGCGAACCCTGTCACGGTCGAGAGCGGCATGAGGGGGAGTGAACATACTGTTTTTCTCCCTTACATGACAAAGGATGTCGGTTATTGCAGCTTCGATTTTATGTAGTCGGCCAGGTCATTGATGGTTTTAAGGCCTTCAATATCCTCGTCAGGTATCTCGATGACGTAGTGATCCTGGATAGACAGAATGATATTGAACATGCCGAGCGAGTCAACGCCCTGGTCGCTCAGGTTGATGTTGTCGCGCAGCGTTGAGGCATCTGGTACAACCTCAGCCTGGGAAATAATGTTGATAATTTGTTCTTTTGTCTGGGGCATAGTCAGTATTTCATCATGTGGGTATTGAAGTTACCCCGGCCGGTACGTTTGTACTGCGCAGGGAGCCAAGTGGTATTGCTGGCAGTTGACGAGGTCTTCTGCAGGCTACTGTGCTGAACGGTGGACATGTTGCCACACTCCATGCAACAGAGGGAGCCTGCTCTGTTGCATGCTCCAAAAGATGTAGCACATTAGCAGCTGTCGAGAGAGGCGTGTCGCGTTGATCGTCGAGCCAGAAGCCTCGTTGAACCGGCACCCCGCCTTACTGCAAGGTTCATATGCGAGTGGCAGGCTACTCGGCTTTGAGGGCGCTGAAGTAGAGCGTACCGATATGTTGTGTATTGAGCTTGATGCGACTACGGGTCAATCGAGTGCCCAGCGTCTGCTCAAGTGTCAGGTCTACCCCGCTCAAGTCAAAACGCGGCGGCCACTTCGGGCTTTCCCAGCGACAGAAAACCCACTGGCTGCCACTGGGTATGCTCAACTCCTTGAGATGCAGTGCCTTGTTCATGGATACCAGCACTTCGATCGGAGAGATGTCATCTGGCATGGTCGTCAGGCTCACTGACCGCTGGGCGGGTGTGAAAACACATTGTTTTTCAACCAGTGACTCATCGTAAGCACGTCGTGTATCGGCGTAACCTTCGCCTTGAATCAATTTGCCTTCATGATCAATACCGTCGAGTTGAAAGGTGAAGGTGGCGATAGCCTCACCCGGCAATGATCGAGGGGTTGATCTAGGCCACCAGTGACAGGTGAGTAGATGTTTGGTCATTCTATTGATTCTGAAGTCCAGCTTTTCGATGCGTGCGTGCGGTGCATGGCGAGTGATGGCCTGCATCGTGGCATTGAGCATGTCGGACCCGTGTATGTAGGTTCGTTCGCCTTTGAATCCCAGTGATAGCTCGATGAAGTGCATCACTTTTGTTTCCTGAGGTGAGCTGTCATGTTAGCCCTGTGATTGATTGCGAAGTTTCCAGAAACGACGCTGTTTGGCGCGATGTCGCCGATGACGACCGAACCCATTTTTATTTGTACCGCGTCGCCAATCACAAGTCCCTGTGCGATGGAGCAAGAGGCGCCAACCCATGCGCCGGTCCCCAGGCGTGTGCGTCCTGCAATAACGGTATTGCCAGAAATCACAGAGTTCTTACCAATCACGGCGCCATGACCAATATTGGTCATGATGCCGATCTGGCAATTTTCGCTGATGGTTGTCGGCTGCTGGAACAAGGACCTCGCGATCACTGCGCCAGCAAGTATCTGGCAACCCGATTCAATACGTACACTGCCCTGATGTTTGACCACCATCAGCGTGCCGTTGTCGTTGCGTAGCGTGATCAAGCCCTCGGCGCCTACAACGGCATTTGAGCCGATGTAGACATTGTCTCCGATTTCGACAAGGCCTTCGATCACCACATTTGCTGAAATTTCGACATTGTTACCCAGTGTGGCCAGTGGCGAGATAACAGCGCTGGGGTGCAGCGTGCAATTTTCACCGATGCTCGGTGCTTGCGCAGTTGCGCGCTTTGAATTTTCACTCAAGCGGTTGTAGAGGCGAAAAAAAGAAGTGCGTGGGTCGGCACAGAACACAATTGATTTTTCAGTCGCTAATTCTTCATTTTTTAAACTTTCGGGGCACAGGACGCACGCGACATTGGGCGTAGCCAATGCTTTTTGCAAATAGTGCAAATTCTGGCAGTAAACCAGTGCGCCTGGCGTTTGCGCATCGATTTCGTCGAGGTGTGCAAATACCCCATTGTTTAAAATGTGTTCAGCAGGGAAATAATCCACGACGCGGTAAGCGGATGTCATCATTACTCCACATGCTCTTCAATAATGGGGAATTGACTGAGGTGGGTTGCATTTTCAACCAGTCTTCCGAGGTACTCGCCTTGCACGCCTAGTGCCAGAAGGATGTTCCCGGTGAGGAATGACAGCAGGATCGCCAGCGACGCCCAGCCTGGCACTATATGATCGGTCAGGAGGGTGCGCAGCAGAACATACATAGCAAAAAAAATGCTCGACGCACTGACCAAAAAGCCCCAGATCGACACGTAGCGAAGTGGCAACAGGGAGTAATTGACGATAAGGAACGAAAGCGTTTTGAACATCTTGCCAAGGGTGTAAGTGCTCGGGCCGCCATCGGCGCGCGGCGCGTGGCGAATGCTCACGTTCGCCATCATGCTGACGGGCACCGAATTAAAAAGCATCGCGGCGATATGTGGGTGTGAACCCTGATATCTGACGAGTTGTCTTGCCACCTGTTGACTCATGGCCCTGTAGCTCGAGAGGCTGAAGTCGGCCGGTTTGCCCATGACCTTACTAACCAGTTTCTGGTTGATGCGCGAAGCCACGTTGCGCCAGGCACTGTGCTGTTTTTCAGCCATCGGGATCTTACCGATGACGACATGCTTGCCGGCTCGAAGTTGATCAATAAACAGTGGGAGGTCTTCGGGAAAGCACTGCAGGTCATCGTCGATTGTCACGACATAGCGTTTACAGGCATAGCCGATGCCGCACAGCGTAGAGTGTTGTTGTCCCTTGTTCTTCGCGAAGCGAACGACTTTGACTCGGCGGTCTTGCTCGTGAAGTGCCAGAGCGGCAAACCACGTCTGGTCCGGGCTTGCGTCATCGACAAGAATAATCTCCCAGTCGTCGCAAATCTGATCAAGAGTCGCGCGTGCACGCTCGTAAAATTGCGGGAGCGTACTTGCGCTTTTATAAACGGGTACCACTAAGCTTACTGAGACGGTTTTATCAATCACCTTGAGCCTCATCCTGATCATTCGATTGTGCGATGACGCATGCTGCCAATGCGTCCTGCCTGGATTTTACAAGCTTGTAGAGTTGTTGTTTGCTACTTGGCATCACGCGCTGAAGGAGGGGGTATGCCATATGCCAACTGATGGGTAATCCTCAGGAAGCGGGACACCGAACGCATGAACAACATTACTTCTCATGTGAGGTGGGCCATCAGGCTCTACCAGCAACCAAGTGTCGGACAAATGCGTACAGGGCACCGAACAAAGCACGTTGATTGGTCGGTTTAAGGCGCGGATTTTAAGCTATGGGGGGAAAGGTGTCACGGTACGGGAAACTTTACCTCTCGTTTTCAATCTGTTCGAGGGGGATTGGTCTGGTAACCCCCTCCGGAAACTGCAACGGCTTCCGATTCTCTCGATCTTGGTCAATGCTCCGCTGACTCTCAGCAGGTGGTCAGCAAACGTCTACGAGATCCTTGCATCGTTGAACGTCTTGACCACTGATCTGGCTTGCAAGCTCGAAGGTTCAGCACCCAGTTTGGCGCTGTCGATTCAGCAACTGGCGGTGGTGGGGGAGTTGTTGGTGAATCGAGCATTGGACAATGTCGATCCCCAAGGCAGTGGGTTTGAGAGAATGCCAGGTGCGCCCCGGTTCCTGAACCAGCGCTGTCACCCCCAAAAGTTACATGTTGCCTGGCTCAGACGAGGCATAGGATGACCGCCAAAGGTCATTTCCCCCGCGCCTCAACACACAGGAATAAAAAATGTTCGCAAACCTGATCAAGGTCTCGCTAATCGCAAGTGCCGTGCTGTTGAGCGCCTGTTCGGGTGTGAGTGCCCATCGCGATTATTCGGCTGACTCGGTGCAGCCGGCCGGCTTTGGCCCGGGACCCACCCACAGCAACGCCAACCAGATGAATTTCCATGGCAGTGCGTTGGGCAATAGCTTTGGCGGGTATGGTGCGGGGTTGTTGCATGACGATTGACCGGTGACGCAAAACGGTGGAAATCACTCCACCGTTTTGCTATCCGGGCGAGGCTCAGACCATCCTCAAGCCTTCAAAAGGATTCCAGCCTTGCGAGCCTTTTACCTGTTTCAGGTAGTAGGCGTAGTTGGCGCTCAATCCGTACATCAGTGCAAAGACGATATTCATACCGCTGTTGAGGGCCTTGGGGGCTTCTTCATAACCCAGCAGGGTGAAAATCAAGGCCAGGACGAAGGACAGGGCAACGATGATCGCGATGATCGCCAGGTTCTTTTTCCACAGCCCAAGCACGAAGAAATAGATCGGCCCGAAAAAGAATGCGATGAAGTTCAGGTTGATCAGGATGCGCTTGCGCGCTGGCAACTGTTTGAAGCCCAATTTGAAGTCAGGGCTTTTGGGGCCGCCGTACTGATCAAAAAAAGCGAAACGTTCCTGCCATTTCGGGCTGACATTGTAGGTTTGCAATTCATCCGTGCTGCTCATTATCTGTCCTTATTTGAGGGTTCTGCTCGGTCGAGGCATCGACCGGATTATCGTTCGGTGCGCCTATCAACGCGTTTTGCTGTGACCGGCCTGTTACCGGTGCGAAAGTAGTTTCAAGGATGTAACGCGATTTAACAAGTCATGATCAGGCGCCTTGGCATGCCGTTATTTGCCTTCAGGCACCGCCAGCCACTGCCGCCGAATCTTCTGATAATTGCCCGTTGCCTTGGCCAGGTGCAGCCACTGATCGACGTACAGCTTCCAGGTGATGTCGTCACGGGGCAGCAGGTAGGCTTTTTCGCCGTATTGCAGGTAGTGCGTCGGGTTGACGGCGCACAGGCCCGGTTTGAGCTTCTGCTGATACAACGCCTCCGACGCATCGGTGATCATCACGTCAGCCTTTTTATCCAGCAGTTCCTGGAAGATGCTCAGGTTATCGCGCAGCTGCAATTGCGCCTGGGGCAGGTAGGCGTGGACGAACGCTTCGTTGGTGCCGCCGGCGGGTTCGACCAGGCGAACCGAGGGCTGGTTGATCTGTTCGACGGTCTGGTACAGCGCCTGGTCTTCGCAACGCACCAACGGGATTTTGCCGTCGACGTCCAGGATGTTGCTGAAGAAGGCTTTTTTCTGCCGTTCCAGGGTGACCGAGATGCCGCCCATGGCGATGTCGCACTTGCCGGCGAGCATGTCGGGCATCAGGGTTTTCCAGGTGGTGGGCACCCACTCGACTTTGACGCCCAGGCTGTCGGCCAGGGCGTGGGCCATGGCGATGTCGATGCCGGAATACGCGCCGTCCTCGGCCTTGAGGGTGTAGGGCTTGTAGTCGCCGGTGGTGCAAACGCGCAGCTGTCCCTGTTGCATGACGCTGTCCAGATGCGAAGGTTCTGCCTGGGCGCCAAGGGAGAGTGCGAGCAAGCCGCCGAGCATCATTGCTCTTTTGATTTTCGTCATTGATATCGGGCTATTGTGCTGGAGTGGTTTTGAAAGGGGGAGTGTAGTGAAACTTTCATCGGTGTGAAAAATCAATGCCCCCTGAATAGGGCTTCAGTATCGCGCTCACTCGGCCTGAATAAATTACGGCTGATTTCCCGCTCGGGGGTAGAACGTTGCCTGGTGGTTGGATTACGTCAGAAGCGTTACTCAATCGACCATTACTTCAAGCGTTCAGCCGCCTTGCGATAAACCTGCTCACGTTCCCGTTTATCCACGGCTACCACAAACACGGTAATTTCCTGGTCAATCACTTGATAGACCAAGCCGTAACCGCTGCTACGTAGTTTGACTTTGTAGCAGTCAGGAAAACCATGCAGGCGGTTAGCTTCAATGCGTGGATTGTTCAGGATCTCCACCAGCTTCTTTTTGAGCTGCTGTCGGACTGTGTCGCCAAGTTTTTGCCATTCCTTCAATGCGCGGGCATCAAACTCAAGGCTATAGGTCATCTATGGAAACCCTGACTCGTTGAGGAGATGCAAGCCGTTCCCGCACAGTGGCCAATAGAGCCTCATCATCTTCAGTCATCAAGACAGGCTTGAAAGGCAATTGACCACGCTCCGCCACATATTGCAGGGTCTGGCGCATCAGTTCGGAAGGCGTGACGCCGAGTTTTTCCAGTTCGAGATAGGCGCGAGCTTTGAGGTCGTCATCGATACGGATGTTGATAGATGCCATGGGACAGGTTCTCATGTAATGACATTTGTCATTACATTGAATCAAGAGTTCCTCATTGGCAAGTCCGCCGAGACATACGGCTAATTTAGAGAAAACTCGTACTCGGGAAGATGAAAGCGTCAGCCAGAAATGATCCCATCGCCTGGGCCATTGTCCTGGTTTGGCTGGCCCAAGTTTAAATCGGTACGTCAGTGTCAGAGATTTCCCCTTGAAGTTGCCTCATTCCACTTCCGGGCTCAACGTCCCCAGCCACGCCACCAACCCCACAATCAAAACCGCCGCGACCATTTCCACTACCACACTGCGTCGAAGTGCATGGGCTGCCACGCGATACTGGCCCTCGCGCAATGACCGCTCCAGCAAGGGGCCAAGATGAAAGCGGTTCAGCGCCGCCAACACCAGCATCCCGGCAAACAGCAGCACTTTGATCGCTAGCAGAATTCCGTAATGGCCGAGTAAAACCTCATCGAGTCTCGGCCCGACGATGAACAGGTAGTTCACCACGCCCGTCACGGTGATGATCACGACGATCAACGCACCGACAAGCTCGAATCGCCTGACGGCGTGAGCCAGCAAACGAATGTGTGCTTCAGTTTGCAGGGTGCGGGGTTGCGCCATCAACGCAAACGCCAGCAATGCGCCGAGCCAGGCGCCCGCCACCAGCAGGTGCAGGATGTCTGTGGCGAAGTGCCAGTTACGACGGCTGCCTTCGTCCATGGCGCCATGCCCGCTCCAGGCCAGGCTGGCGAGGGCGATGCCGCCGGCAGTGCTGGCGATCACCAGGCTGAGGCCGGGGGCGCGTGGGTTGAGCGTCACCGCCAGACCTGCGACCGCCAACGCAATCATTCGCACGGCCCAGGCCATCCCGACGTCTGTCTCGAACAGCATCATCTCGAGGTGAGGGCCTAGCTCGGCTATGTCTGATTCGCCGCTCATGGCGCGGACCATCAGCACCATGCCGGCGATGGACAGCAGTGCACCGAACCCGGCAGTTCCCGTCAGCCATCGGCGAAAGGGCAGAACCGTGCCGGATCGCCGTTGCTGCCCTTTAAAGCTGTAGAGCCCGAACAGCGCCACGCCAAACAACAGCATCAAATCCACATACAACACAAACCGCAGAACGACGTTGGCCGGGTCGCTCATCGATCATTTCACTTTGAAGGTGACGTTGCCGGTGATCGGGTGGGTGTCCGACGACACCGCGCGCCATTCGACCTTGTAGGTACCGGCAGTCAAAGGTGTTGTCGGGGTAATGAGCATGGTTTTCGGATCGCTGCCGCCGCTGACCTTGGCCTTGACCGGCATCGGGGCGTGGGCCATGCCGGCCATTTCGGTCATCAGCAGTTTGGCGCCGGAAAACTGCGTGACGAGGTTTTCGGAAAAGTGCAGTTCGATCTTGTCGGGCGGCGCACCTTCCGCGCCTTCCACTGGAGTGGAGGCGAGCAGTTTGGGGTGGGCTTGAGCGAGGGTGTTCATGAGCAGGCCGCTGAGTAACGCGATAACGACGGCGGTGGGTTTGATGATGCGCATGCAAGGTCCTTTACCGCTCGAAGCGGTTGTTGTTGGTTTTGGGGGGAGTCTGTTCAGAACCACATCCGAACACCGAGCACGAGGCGGGCTTCGCTGCGGTCCTCGCCTTCGTCGTTGGCGTAGTCGGCGGTGTTGCCGTAGGTGCGGTTCCAGGTCACGCCGAGGTAAGGCGCGAATTCCCGGCGGATTTCGTAGCGCAGGCGCAAGCCCGCCTCGGTGTTGGACAGCCCCGCGCCGATGCCCCGTTGCGGATCGTTTTTGCCGTAGGCGTTGAGTTCGACGGTCGGCTGCAGGATCAGCCGGTTGGTCAGCAGGATGTCGTAGTCGCCTTCCAGCCGCACGGCGCTCTGGCCGCCTTCGCCGATGAAGGCCGTGGCTTGGGCCTCGAAGTTGTACAGCGCCATGCCTTGCACGCCGAACGCGGCCCAGGTTTGCGGGGCGCCGGGTTTGAAGTCCTGGCGCACACCGCTGACCACGTCCCACCACGGGGAAATCGCGTGGCCCCACAGGGCCTGGATTTCCGCATCCTCGGTCACGCCGTTGGTGCGCTCGCCTTCGGAGCGCAGCCACAGGCGATCGATATCGCCGCCGACCCAACCGGACAAATCCCAAGCCAGGGTGCTGCCGTCATCGGCGTCCTGCCATTCGAGTTTGTCGGCGAGGAAAAACGAATTGAGTGTGTTGTCGTGCACATGGTGGCCGGCGGGATCGACATACACCGCCGCGCGATCGGCATCGGTCAGCACCGGGATCGGCGTACGGCTTTCGCTGGGGGCAGCGGGCTGCATCTGGCCCTCGTCCATGCTCTGCATCTGGCTGTGGTCCATGCCTTGCATCTGGGTATGGTCCATCTGGCTATGATCCATGCCTTGCATGCCGTCGCTGGCGGCCATTGCCGTCGAAGTCACGAATGCAAAAAAAACCGGGGTGAATCGAATCATGGGGTGCGCCTCATTCTTCCACGCGAACTTCACGGAACATGCCCATTTCCATGTGGTACAGGAGATGGCAGTGATAGGCCCAGCGACCGAGCGCATCGGCCGTGACCCGATAGCTGCGCCGGGAGCCCGGTGGCATGTCGATGGTGTGTTTGCGCACCATGAACTGGCCGTTCTCGTCTTCGAGGTCGCTCCACATGCCGTGCAGGTGGATGGGGTGCATCATCATCGTGTCGTTGACCAGCACGATCCGCAGCCGCTCGCCGTACTTGAGGCGCAGCGGTTCTGCATCAGAGAACTTCACACCGTTGAACGACCAGGCGAATTTTTCCATGTGCCCGGTCAGGTGCAGTTCGAGGGTACGGCCGGGCTCGCGGCCGTCCGGGTCTTCGAAGGTACTGCGCAGGTCGGAGTAGGTGAGCACGCGGCGCCCGTTGTTGCGCAGGCCCATGCCGGGGTCGTCGAGTTTCGCTGAGGTGGACATGGCTTGCATGTCCACCAGCGGGTTGTCGGTTTCCGAGGCGGGATGGGACTGCATGCCGGCCATGTTGCTGTGATCCATGCCCGCCATGCTGCCGTGGTCCATGCCGGCCATGCCCATGTCATCCATGGTCACCAGGGGGCGTGGGTCCAGTGGTGGCAGCGGCGCTACCCGTCCCGCCTGCACCGCCAGGGTGCCGCGTGCGTAGCCGGTGCGATCCATCGCCTGGGCGAACAGGGTGTAGGCCGCTTCGGTCGGTTCGACGATAACGTCGAAGGTTTCCGCCACGGCAATGCGAAATTCGTCGACGCTCACCGGTTTGACGTGCAGGCCATCGGCGGCGACCACGGTCATTTTCAGGCCGGGGATGCGCACGTCGAAGTAACTCATGGCCGAGCCGTTGATGAAGCGCAGCCGCAGCTTTTCCCCCGGGCGGAACACCCCGGTCCAGTTCATGTCCGGCGCCTGGCCGTTCAGCAGGTAGGTGTAAGTGGCGCCGCCGACGTCCGCGAGGTCGGTGGGGTTCATCTTCATCTCGGCCCACATTTTTCGATCGGCGACCGTCGCCCCCCAGCCTTTTTCGCTGACGTCGTGAATGAAGTCGCCCACGGTGCGCTTGTTGAAGTTGTAGTAATCGGACTGTTTTTTCAGCGTCTTCATCAGGTCGACCGGGTCTTCGTCGGTCCAGTCGCTGAGCATCACCACGTAGTCGCGGTCGTACTGGAACGGCTCCGGGTCCTTGGCGTCGATCACCAGCGGGCCGTAGACGCCGGATTGTTCCTGGAACCCCGAATGGCTGTGATACCAGTAGGTGCCGTTCTGCCGCACGGTGAACTGGTAGACGTACAGGCCGCCCGGCTCGATGCCCTTGAAACTCAGGCCCGGCACGCCGTCCATGTTGGCCGGCAGCAAGATGCCGTGCCAGTGAATGGAGGTGCTGTCCTTGAGTCTGTTGCGTACCCGCAGCGTCACCGTATCGCCTTCACGCCAGCGCAGCAGCGGGCCGGGAATGCCACCGTTGATGGTCAGTGCAGTGCGCGGGGTGCCGGTGAGGTTGACCGGGGATTCACCGATGAACAGGTCGAACTCATTACCGGCCAACACCTGCGGTTCGCCGGGACTGCTGATCGCCCAGACCGGCGTGCGCCATAACCCGAGGCCGCCGAAGAGCCCGCCGATGGCCAGGCCTTTGACGAAGGTGCGTCTTGAAGTGTGGGAGTGCATGCCGTGTGTTCCGCCCGTCAGCCTGTTGAACTTGTCGACGAGGCTAGCGGGCGGTGCCTTTCAGCAGGCTGAGGCGAAGATTACAGTTTTGACAGGTTGGACGTCGATTTCTGGCTTGAAGTGGACTTTTCCCTTGAGGCCACGGTGTCGCCGCAGTTGATGTAGGAGGACGACTTCAACCAGCGCTGGTCCGGGTAGTAGGAAAACAACAACTGGCCGTCCTTCATCGAATCAATCAGCCGATGGGCAATCGCCGGCCTGACGGCCGGGCAACCCAGGCTGCGGCCGATGCGGCCATTGGCGCGGGCCAGCACCGGGCTGACGTAGGGCGCGCCGTGAATGACGATGGCCCGGTCAAAGGCGTTGTCGTTGAAGCCAGGCTCCAGGCCTTCCATGCGCAGCGAGTAACCGTTCTGGCCGAGATAGCTTTGCTGGGTGCGGAACAGACCGAGGCTGGTGGCGTGGCTTTCGTTGCGGTTGGAGAACAGCGTCGCCATGTTCTCGCCACTGTTGCGACCATGGGCGACCAGTTCGTGAAACAGCAACTTGCGCCGTTTAAGGTCGAAGACCCACAGGCGTTGTTCAGTCGAAGGCAGGGAGTAATCGATCACCGCCAGTCTTTGGGCCGGGGCGACGCCTTGGGCACGGCTGCATTGGGTGGCGCGAACGGCCAGGGCAATCACTTTGGCGTCGGCGCCTGGTGCTGCTTTGACCAGCGCGTTTTCAAGCGAATCGGCGTAGGCTGACGTTACTGAAAGGCACGTCAGTAATATGGCAAATAAAAGGCCAAAGCGGTTTAGCGCCATAGTCGGGTCTCATCATGATAATTTCGAGTCTAGCAGCGCGCGCAAAGCTGGCGCCGTTGAATCGGGGGATTAAGGATTATCCATGGTGCAATTAACAAGGTCATTCGTCATAAGCCGCATGTTTTTTATGGGCTTTCTGATCAGCGGTGCAGCCTTTGCGCAAACTTCGCCGATTGAGCCGGTATCTGCGGCGAGCAGCATAAGCGATGCCGCGGCGCCCGACGATGCGGTCGGCCAGGCGATTCAGGCAACGCTGGAACCGCTGCGTTCGGCCTTTCCGCCGTTGCTCACGGCAAAGCGCAACCAGCGTGTGGACGTCAGCCGGGTGGTGCTGGATTTCTATATGCATCGCAACTATCGCGCCGCATGGACAGACGATCATGATGTGGTGCAGTTACTCAAGAGCCTTGAAGACACCCGGATCGACGGCCTGAACCCGGCGGATTTCCGCATCACCGAACTGGCCCAGGCCCATGAGTCGCTGGTGGCTGCCATGCCTTCCACGGCACAACGGGCGATGTTCGACATGGCGGCCACCCGCACCTTCATCACCGCGCTGTTGCAACTGCGCCGGGGTAAGGTCGATCCGTCGCGGCTGGACATTCACTGGAATTTCGATCCTGCCGGCGGCAATGCCCGCGAGGACATGAACAACCTGTTCGCCGCCCTCGATGCCCATGACGTGGCACGTGCATTCGCCGATGCGCCGCCTCAGGAAGAGATTTACCGCAATTTGCGTGAAGGCCTGGCCCGGTTGCGCCAGGTGCGTGATGCGGGCGGCTGGCCGAAAGTCACTGAAGGTCAATCGCTCAAGCCCGGCATGGACGGGGTGGCAGTCGCTCAATTGCGTGCGCGCCTGGTGGCGGGCGGGTACCTGGACCCGCACCTGGTGAAAAAAGCCGGTTACGACGACAAGGTCATCGCTGCGGTGAAGAAGTATCAGACCGAGCAATACCTGGGGTCCGATGGCGTGGCGGGGGCGGCGACGCTGGCGGCGCTGAATGTGCCGGTCGAGGCGCGGATCGATCAGGTGCGGGTCAACATGGAGCGCGCCCGCTGGCTGTTGTACAAACTTCAGGGCACGTTCGTGATCGTCGATATCGCCGGCTACAAGGTGGCGATGTACCGCGACGGTCTGCCGATCTGGCGTTCGCGGGTGCAGGTCGGTAAGCCGGTGCGCAGTACCCCGGTGTTCCAGGCCGAAATCACCTACATCACGTTCAACCCGACCTGGACCGTGCCGCCGACCATCCTCAAGCAGGACGTGATTCCGAAAGTCCAGAACGATCCTGGCTATCTGGCGGCCAACCGGATTCGTGTGCTTGATCGCGAAGGCAATGTGCTCGATCCGTCGGACGTTGACTGGAGCAACCCGCGAGGCATCCACCTGCGTCAGGATGCCGGGCCCGACAGTTCGTTGGGGCAGGTGGTGATCCGCTTCCCCAACGACTATGCGATCTACCTGCATGACACGCCGCACCGCGAGCTGTTTGCCAAGACGGTCCGGGCCACCAGCTCGGGCTGCATCCGCGTGGAAAACCCGCTGCAACTGGTCGAGTTGTTGTTCAACGACCCGGTGCGCTGGAACAGTGCCGGGATTCAAAAACAGTTGGCCAATGGCCGGACCGAGAATATCCAGCTGCCGGTGAAGGTGCCGGTGCTTCTGGCCTATTGGACCGTGGACCTGAGCACTGACGGGCGGGTGACGTTCAAGCCGGACATTTATGATTACGACACCCGGGTGTTGCAGGGCTTGAGTCAGCCGACGAAATTGCCTCCGTTGGACTTGCGTCAGGCAGAGATCCCGCTGGTGGTGACGGGGCAGGGCAATCAACCCTGAAAGGGTAAAAAGGCGCCACTGGAGCTAATGCCGATCAGTTAAGCCGAGGCCCTGAATCTGTGGCGAGGGAGCTTGCTCCCGCTGGGCAGCGAAGCGGCCCTGAAAAATGGGCCTGCTGCGCAGTCCAGCGGGAGCAAGCTCCCCCGCCACAGATTGATCCCGACTGCGCTATTCGGATGATCCCTAAAGCGCCAATCCTTGTTGCACCACGACAAGCAGATCGCTTTCTGTCAGCGCCACCGCATCCAGCTGTGCCGTGGCTTGCTCGATCGTTTGTAGCCACCAGTGTGTTTCGCCGTGTTCGTCCACGGTGCGCAACAGGGCGAACTCGTTGCCCGGGGAGTGAATCTCGACGCGCCCCTCGCCATCGGCGGTGAAGCGTGCAACCGGGTCAAAGGTCATGCTGTGCCCGTTGCCGGCGATGACCAACTGGTCGATGGCGTAATCGTAAGCGTCACCATCGGTATGACGTTCGATCACGTGGGTGGCGTTGCGCCGCAGGACCAGGCCCGCTTCGGTCAAGGGCAGCAGCCAGTGCTCTATCCGTTGATACAGTTCGTAGACCTGGCCTGGCCAGACATCGATCGCCTGATCCGCGCCGGTAAGCCGTGTCTGTTTCAATTTTGCAGCGAGCTCGTCTGCCTTACTCATGTCGATTCCCTGTATGAAGGTCAGTCTAATCGTAGCTCGTTGACGCGCAGGCAGTGCTGCCCTGGGTCAGGTTTGCAGCACCACCGGGCACGTGGTTGCCCCTTTGTCGTGGATAACCCCGTAAACTACGGCCCACAAACACTGAGGGCTTTGGGCCGTTGCCCATGCCTTGCCTCGACAGGATGAACGTTTGCCCACGC
The DNA here is from genome assembly GCF_019219225.1 of Pseudomonas sp. PDM32. Lineage (NCBI taxonomy): Bacteria > Pseudomonadati > Pseudomonadota > Gammaproteobacteria > Pseudomonadales > Pseudomonadaceae > Pseudomonas > Pseudomonas sp. PDM32. The sequence continues at coordinate 142,544 of NZ_JAHUWE010000002.1, read as the reverse complement.
GCTTTAACAACCCGGACCACGCCCCTGGCGTTGCATTGAAACGCATACCGCTGCGCAAGGCCGCGGTGTTGTTCATTGCCACGGTATGCCTGTGCCTGTGCGGTTTGCTCTACCTGCAATTGGAACAGTCCCGTCGCCATGACCTGAGCCTGGCGCAAGTGGCGTCTTCGAACCTGACGCGGGCCATGGCGCAGCAAGCCGAAGACACCTTCATGAAGGCCGACCTGGTGCTGACCAGCCTGGTGGACTGGATTCAGGTCGACGGTTTCGGCCAGGACATGCGACCCCGCTTGCAGCAGACCTTTGCCCGGCGGGTGCTGGCACTGGATCAATTGCACGGCATCCTGTTGTTCGACCAGAAGGGCCAGTGGGTGGTGACCTCGTTTGAAAACCTGCCCCGGGGGGCCGGGGTCGCGGATCGCGAGTACTTCAAGTATCACCAGCAGAACGTATCGTCGGTGGCGCATATCGGCCCGGCCATCCGCAGCCGGGAAAACGGCGAGTGGATCATCCCGATTTCCAAACGGGTCAACGACAGGAACGGGCATTTTCAGGGCGTATTGCTGGCCGGCATCAAGATGTCGTACTTCGACCAGTTCTTCAAAAGCTTCAGCCTCGACGACAACGGCTCGATGTTTCTCGGCCTGACCGATGGCACCTTGTTGGCGCGTCGACCTTTTGTAGAAGCGCAGATCGGCGTGTCGCTGGCCCAGGGCGAGATTTTCCAGAAGTTCCTGCCACTGGCCAACTCTGGCAATGCGATGTTCACGTCCATCATCGATGGCGTGACACGCCTGTACGCTTACCGCCAACTGGAGGCGTATCCGCTGGTGGTCGCCGCGGCGTCGTCCACGCAGACCATTCTCGCGGGCTGGTACGACACGGCGTTCCGCTCCAGCCTCATCGTTGCCCTGGTGCTGCTGGGCGTGGGGCTGTTCGGGTGGGTGTTCCTGCATCAGGTGCGTGTTGGCGAGCGGGTCGAGTCGGATTTGCGCAGGGCCCAGCAAGCACTGGAGCTTATCGCCACGCATGACAGCCTGACCGGCCTGGCCAACCGCCGGTTGTTCGAGCGGGCGATGGACGTCGAGTTCGGGCGCGGTGCCCGGCAGGCAAGCTCCTTGAGCCTGATCATGCTCGATATCGATTACTTCAAGCGCTACAACGACACCTACGGCCACGTGGTGGGGGATCACTGCCTGGCCGAAGTGGCGCGTGCGCTGAAGAGTTGCTGCCACCGCAAGGCCGATCTGGCGGTGCGTTACGGCGGTGAAGAGTTTGCGGTGCTGCTGCCCGACACCGACATCCATGGCGCCATGACGATTGCCGAGCAGATTCGTCGCAGTGTCATCGACAAGAACATCACTCACACCAGCTCGCCCAATGGCTACGTGACGGTCAGCCTGGGTTGCTATTCGTTCGTGCCCGCGGGCCGGGACAGCATGGACGTGTTTGTCGAGCGGGCGGATGCGGCGTTGTATCAAGCCAAGCATTCTGGACGAAACCGCGTGGCTACGTTGTCGATGGCCGGGGCTGGCGAGGCGTTGATGCGCTCCGACCGTTGAAGTGCTTTTGCTGCCGGTGGTCCGTCTTCCGGGTCAGTCAGAATTGATCGTCTAGAGTTCCGTTAGCGCTGTCGAACCCGGCAGGCCCCCCCACGTACGGACGATCGCCAACATGTTGCTACTTCAAACGTTGACAGCCGTTGCTCTGACCGTCGCAGCCGCTGCCATTTTTCCGCTGGTCAGCCAAGCGCAACCGAAAATCACCGCCGAAGAAGCGCATGCCATCGGCGTGGATGCCTACATCTATTTTTACCCGCTGCTGAGCATGGATGTCACCCGCAAGCAATTCACCAACATTGAGCCGGGCAAGGAATTCGGCAAGGGTCCGATGAACATGTTTGTCAGTGTGCCGCAGTACCCACCAGCCGATTTCAAAGGGGTGGTGCGCTCAAACTTCGACACCTTGTATTCGATTGCCTGGCTGGACTTGAGCAAGGAGCCGCTGGTGATCGCTGCGCCGAATACCGATGGACGCTTTTACCTGCTGCCAATGCTCGATATGTGGAGCGACGTGTTCGCATCGCCGGGTTGGCGCACCACGGGCACCGAGGCCGGGCAATTCCTCGTGACGCCACCGGGCTGGACGGGCGCGGTGCCTGCCGGTATGAGCCATCTGCCAGCGCCAACGCCCTTTGTCTGGGTCATCGGCAGGACCAAGACTGACGGTGCAGAGGATTACGCGGCGGTGCACAAGATCCAGGCCGGCTACACGGTGACGCCGTTGTCGCGCTTAGGTAAGGAACCTGAAGCCGTCACCGTGAAAGTCGACCCTGCGGTGGACATGAAAACGCCACCGAAGATTCAGGTCGACTCCATGTCGGCTGCCGATTACTTCACTTACGCTGCCGAGTTGCTGAAGGTGAACCCGCCGCACAGCACCGACCAGCCAATGCTGGCGCAGATCAAGCGCCTTGGAATCGAAGTCGGTAAGTCGTTCAGCATGGGCGCGCTGGACCCGCAAATCCAGGCCGTGCTGCAAAGGGTGCCCCAGGATGCGCAGGCCTTGATGGCCTGGAAAGTGCCGACCCTGGCGCGGGAGGTCAATGGCTGGTCGATGAACACCGACACCATGGGCGTCTACGGTAACTATTACCTCAAGCGTGCCATCGTTACGCAGGTGGGGCTCGGCGCCAACCTGCCCGAGGACGCGATTTATCCGTTGAATATCGGCGACAGCAACGGCAAGCCACTCGATGGTGCGAACAAATACGTGTTGCATTTCAACAAGGGCGAGACGCCGCCGGTTAACGCTTTCTGGTCGATCACCCTGTATGACCCGCAAGGTTTCCAGGTTGGCAACTCACTCAACCGTTTTGCAGTCAGTAGCTGGATGCCGTTCAAGCACAACGCCGATGGCTCGCTGGACCTCTATTTCCAGAACGAAAGCCCCGGCAAGGATCTGGAGGCCAACTGGCTGCCGGCGCCCAAAGGCTCATTCAATCTGACCATGCGCTTGTACGGCCCGAAAGCCGAGGCGTTGAATGGCCAATGGAACCCGCCGACGATCAAGCCGATGTAGGTATCAGCTGACAAAAAGCGGCCAATGGCGGCTAATGCCGATCAGTTAAGCCCCGGACATTGTGGGAGCGAGCTTGCTCGCGATGGCAGACTGTCAGGCACCCCTTGTTTGACTGTCCAGCCGTCATCGCGAGCAAGGTTTGCGGTGATCAAACGCTTAACTGACTGGCATTAGCCAATGGCGGCATGTCATTGGTTGCCTTTGCCTGTCCAGCTACCCGTCCCGCCGCCGGCACCGCCGGTTCCGCCACCGGGTGCACCGGTGCCTCCACCCGCGCCACTGCCCGGACCATTGACGCCGGTGCTGCCCATTGACGAGCCGGGGCTCTTTGCGCGCCCGTTATTAGTCGAGGGGGCGCTGGGCCTGTTGCTGTCTGGCAGCATGGTTGAACTGCGGGTGGCGCCGGGTGCCGTACCGGTCGCCCCAGGACCCTCGCCGGACGCCGCAAAGGTGGCCACGGACGTGGCCGACAACCATGCGGCCATGAGCAGCGAAGTCATCTTTATGTTCATCATGGTGGTCTCCAGGATGAGTCGTTACCTGAATGTTAGTGTGACAGGGCAGGTGAAGGGTGCCGATCCGGTTGACGAGTGGCGCGCGGCCCTGGTGGGCCACCGATCCATGGCCAGCGAGAACCTTGTGGGAGCGGGCTTGCTCGCGAAAGCGGTGGCACATTTGGCATCAATGTCACAGACAGATTGCCTTCGCGAGCAAGCCCGCTCCCACATTTGATCTGTGCCGGACGGGAAATTGCGGACACCCTCGAACCCTGTGGGAGCGGGCTTGCCCGCGAAGACGTCGGCCCATTCAGCATTGATGTTGGCTGACACTGCGCATTCGCGAGCAAGTCGGATCGCCGCACCGCCGCTCCCACAGTTGATCTGTGTCGAACGGGAAATTGCGTACACCCTCGAATCGACCAGCTTGTGCTTAATGTGCTGCCGCCCCCGGGACCACGGATGCAACCACCGAAAAGGGCAGGTGTCACAGTTGAGACACCTCGTCCTCAGGAGTGTCCATTCATGAAGAAGCTGCGGATCGCCACGTTCAACGTCAATGGCCTGCGCGCCCGGCTGCCCAACCTGCTGGCCTGGCTTGAGCGGGAAAAACCGGATATCGCCTGCTTGCAGGAATTGAAGGCAGTGGACAGCGCATTCCCGGCTGCCGAGCTTGAAGCGCTCGGCTACGGCGCCATCTGGCAGGGGCAGGCGTCATGGAACGGCGTGGCAATCCTGGCGCGGGATGCGCAGCCGCTGGAGAGCCGACGCGGGTTGCCCGGCGATGACAGCGACAACCACAGTCGTTATCTGGAAGCCGCGGTCCACGGGGTTCTGGTGGGTTGCCTGTATCTGCCCAACGGCAACCCGCAGCCGGGGCCGAAATTCGAGTACAAGCTGGCATGGTTCGAGCGGCTGATCCGTCATGCGCAGACACTTCAAGGCAGTGAACATCCGGTGGTGCTGGCGGGCGACTACAACGTGGTGCCCACCGACCTGGACATCTACAACCCGCGCTCATGGCTCAAGGACGCCTTGCTGCAACCGCAGAGCCGCGAGTGCTACCAGCGCTTGCTGGACCAGGGCTGGACCGATTCATTGCGGCACCTGCATCCGCAGGATCGGCTCTACACATTCTGGGATTACTTCCGCCAGCACTGGCAGAAAAACTCCGGCCTGCGCATTGATCATTTGCTGCTCAACCCGGCCTTGAGTCCGTATCTGCAAGACGCCGGGGTAGATGCCTGGGTGCGCAATGAGCCCCACGCCAGCGACCATGCGCCGACCTGGATTCAATTGGGTTCGCGCAAGCGGCGTTGAGTTTTTCCTGACGAGCGATTGGCTAAATCAATTGTCGGTGGCCGTGCCTGATCCCGTATACATAGCGACCATTGGCGGAGCAATCCGCCGCTTGCGTGCAAAAGGATTGAACGATGAGCGAGCCACGCCTGACTGACCCTGCTTTGTATCTGCAACGCCTGGGCTTCGATGCACCCCCGGCACCGACCCTGGAAACCTTGCGCCAACTGCAGCTGCGCCATACCGGGGTTTTCCCGTTTGAAAACCTCACCACGTTGTCCGGCGAACCGGTGCTGATCGACCTGCCGTCCATCGAGCAGAAGGTCTTGCACGCGAGTCGTGGCGGTTACTGCTACGAACTCAACAAGCTGTTTCTGGCCTTGCTTCAGGAATTGGGTTTCGACGCCCGCGCCATCAGCGGTCGGGTGGTGATGGGGCAACCGGAGGGCGCCTGGACGGCCCGGACCCATCGCCTGAGCCTGGTCATCATTGACGACGTACGCTACATCACCGACGTCGGCTTCGGCGGCATGGTGCCGACCGCGCCACTGCTGCTCGACTCCCGCGCCGAACAGCTCACCCCACACGAGCCGTATCGCATCGACCTGCACGTTGACGGTTTTACCCTGCGCGCCAATGTGGCCGGTGAATGGCGAGCGATGTACATCTTCGACCTGCAACGCCAGGAAGATATCGATTTTGCTGTGGGCAACTGGTACGTCTCGACCCACCCCGAGTCGACTTTCGTCAGGCAGTTGATGGTGGCGCGCACCGGGGAGGGCTGGCGCCGCACGCTCAACAACGGTAGCTTCGCCATTCACCGGATCGGCCATGACAGCGAGCGGCGGGAGGTGACGGATGTGCAGCAACTGGTTGGGCTGCTGGACAGCGAGTTCGGCATCCGCGTACCGGAGCAGGCGCAATTGGCGCGGACGCTGGAGCGATTGATCGCAGCGCCGCAATAGCGGGCTGATCGCAGACATCACAAAGGGCGGGTCGGATTGATCGGCCCTTTGCGTTTCAGGGCCGGACACCCGGCGCCATCACCCGTTGAATTTCGCGCAAGGCCTCTGCCAGTTTCTGCTCCAGGCCCTTGAGTTCGGCAGGGGTGAGGGTTGGTTTCAGTTTTGCGCTCTTGCCTTCGTTGAGCAGGGCCCGGCGCAACGTATTGTTGATTGCCGTCTGGTAGCCGTACCCCTCGTGTTCTGCCAGGGCCCGGGCGGCTTCGATGACAGCGTCATCGAGCATGATGGTAATGCGGGTCTTGCCTTTGGCGGGCGCCACGGCCCCGCGCCTGGCGTCACTGAAGTCATATTCGTCTTTCATCGGTCAAGTCTCCAGATACTGACGGCGCTCGCTTTTGGTGGCGATGCGCGCGGAAATGATTCGAACGAAATTCGGATCGCGGTAGGTGTACGCGACGACCAGCAAACGGCCTTTGGCATCCAGCCCCAGAGTGATCCAGCGTTGTTCGTCGTGGTGGTGGTCCTCGATGGTCAGCGCTCGTTCGTCATGGAACACCGGTTCAGTCTCTGCGAGGCTGATGCCTTGGTGCTTGAGTTTGTTGGCTGCGTTCTTTGCCTTGTGGAACTGAATGTCGAATGACTTCATTATGCATACTTTATATGTATATGAAAGGGGCGGGTCTTACCGATGGTCGCCAGGAATTCAAAAGACTAGTCAGCACTCGGGGGGAGGCAGCGAGGGATGTATTTCAAGGTTTTTTGCGGAGCCGGGAGGGGGACTATCAGGCGGAAATGGACAAGTATCCATTTTGTGACTGATAAGTTGTATACAACTCTATAGACATTTGTCCTATGTCTTGCATACAGTGTGCGCATAACAAAAACCAGGGAACCCCCTACCATGAAAACGCCCCATGTTTCACACCAACGGCCCGAGGACGAAAACCTAGGGATCGGCGCGAATATGGCTTATGGCCTGCAACATGTTCTGACCATGTATGGCGGTATCGTCGCTGTGCCATTGATCATCGGCCAGGCGGCCGGGCTCTCGCCAGCGGACATCGGTTTGTTGATTGCTGCTTCATTGTTTGCGGGGGGGCTGGCAACGCTGCTGCAAACCCTGGGTCTACCGTTTTTTGGTTGTCAGTTGCCGCTGGTGCAGGGCGTATCCTTCTCCGGCGTCGCGACCATGGTGGCGATTGTCAGCAGTGGCGGGGAGGGCGGGTTCCAGTCGGTGTTGGGGGCGGTGATAGCGGCGTCCCTGATCGGATTGCTGATAACCCCGGTGTTCTCGCGTATCACCAAGTTCTTCCCGCCGCTGGTGACCGGCATCGTGATTACCACCATCGGCCTGACGCTGATGCCGGTAGCCGCGCGCTGGGCCATGGGCGGCAACAGCCACGCAGCGGATTTCGGCAGCATGGCGAATATCGGTCTGGCGGCGGTGACGCTGGTGCTGGTGCTGCTGCTGAGCAAAATCGGCAGTGCGACCATCTCCCGCCTGTCGATCCTGCTGGCCATGGTCGTCGGTACGGTGATCGCGGTGTTCCTCGGCATGGCGGATTTCTCGTCCGTGACCCAGGGCCCGATGTTCGGCTTCCCGACGCCGTTCCACTTCGGCATGCCGACCTTCCACTTCGCGGCGATCCTGTCGATGTGCATCGTGGTGATGGTGACGCTGGTGGAGACCTCGGCCGACATTCTGGCCGTCGGTGAGATCATCGGCACCAAGGTTGACTCCAAGCGCTTGGGCAACGGCCTGCGCGCCGACATGCTGTCGAGCATGTTCGCGCCGATCTTCGGTTCCTTCACCCAGAGCGCCTTTGCCCAGAACGTCGGGCTGGTGGCGGTTACCGGCATCAAGAGCCGCTATGTGGTCGCCACTGGCGGTCTGTTCCTGGTGCTCCTCGGCCTGCTGCCCTTCATGGGCCGGGTCATCGCCGCCGTGCCGACCTCCGTACTGGGCGGCGCCGGCATCGTACTGTTCGGCACCGTCGCGGCCAGCGGCATTCGGACCTTGTCCAAGGTCGACTACCGCAACAACGTCAACCTGATCATCGTTGCTACCTCGATCGGCTTCGGCATGATCCCGATCGCGGCACCGAGCTTCTACGACCACTTCCCAAGCTGGTTCGCGACCATTTTCCATTCGGGCATCAGCTCGTCGGCGATCATGGCCATCGTGCTGAACCTGACCTTCAACCACCTCACTGCCGGTAACTCCGACCAGCAATCGGTGTTTGCGGCCGGTACCGAGCGGGTGCTGCGTTATCAGGATCTGGCGGCGTTGCGCGAAGGGGACTACTTCAGCGACGGTAAGCTGCACGATTGCGACGGCAAGGAGATTCCGGTGGTGGAATCGGAACACGGCGGGGCAGAACCACGGGCGGTGCACGTCAAAAGCAGTGAGCATGTCTGACGTTCGCGGCGATTGAAAAAAGGGCCGATCTGTAGATCGGCCCTTTTTTATGGATCAAAAGATCGCAGCCTGTGTAGGAGCTGCCGCAGGCTGCGATCTTTTGATATTTGTATCGGCCACAAAAAAGCCCCTGGATCTTTCGATTCAGGGGCTTTTCGGTGTTGCTGTCTGGCTCCACGACCTGGACTCGAACCAGGGACCCAGTGATTAACAGTCACTTGCTCTACCAACTGAGCTATCGCGGAATGGCGCGTATCTTACTGATTCAAAAAGAGAAGTCAAGCATCGAATAATAAATGGAGCGAATTATCGGGACGGGCGTTGGTTTAGCGGCGATTGACGGTTACCAGGATCGCCCCAGAGGTCTACCATGGCCGCCCGGAAGTGGTGACACGCGCTGCCGGCCATTCGCCGAAAAGGTACGCGCCATGAATCATCTGATCCTCCAACCCCGACACCACGGGGTGCACCCATGAGCATCTCTCAGATCAGCCTGCCCAAGGGTGTCGGCCCCCATGCCGAAAAGTTGTTCGACGCCATCACTCAGGCCGGCACCGCTGAAGCATTGAACCGTGCGGGTGGCAAAGCCGAAGGTTTCGTCCTGGGGCTGGAAAGCACCAAGGCGATCAAGAGTCAGATCGCCGAATCGCTGTACGTCGCCTATGACGACGCTGCCAGCCAGCGCGCGTCCGAACTGGCTTAACCGCCGAAGGTAATGGTGGCAACCATCAGTTTGGCGTAGAGCGCTGTGGCACCCAATTGCACCAGCCACAGGGCCAGGCCGCCGAGGAATACACCGGCAGCGACTTGCATTACCAGGTTGTTGCCGCGTTTGGCCGGGGCGCGGGGGGTGAAGCGATCCAGGTCATCCAGGTCATCGCGGTCGGCGCGCAGGTCATCGTTTTTCATGTGAGATCTCGTAGGTCATTCAGGTGTACGCAAACCTGTGGGAGCGGGCTTGCTCGCGAATGCGATCTGACTGAGACATCGGTGTTGGAGCTGCTGGCCCTTTCGTGAGCAAGCCCGCTCCCACACGTTGATCTGACTCAGTCTAGGGGAATATCGATGGTCCATAAAAAACGGGAAGCCACAGGCTTCCCGTTTTTCATTTCAAGGCTGAATCAGATGACCTGGACAATCGCGTCCGTCACCACCTCGATGTTGCTCTGGTTCAGCGCGGCCACGCAGATGCGGCCGGTGTCCAGGGCGTAGATGCCGAACTCGTTGCGCAGGCGATGAACTTGCTCAACGCTCAAGCCGGAGTAGGAGAACATGCCGCACTGACGGCCGACGAAGCTGAAATCGCGCTGAGGCGCTTTTTTTGCCAGCAGGTCGACCATCTGGGTACGCATGCCACGAATGCGCAGGCGCATTTCGGCCAGTTCGGCTTCCCACTGAGCGCGCAGTTCCGGGCTGTTCAGCACGGCAGCGACAACGCTGGCACCGTGGGTCGGCGGGTTGGAGTAGTTGGTACGGATCACGCGTTTGACTTGCGACAGCACGCGCGCGCTTTCTTCTTTCGATTCGCTGACGATCGACAGGGCACCGACGCGCTCGCCGTACAGCGAGAACGATTTGGAGAACGAGCTGGAAGCGAAGAACGTCAGACCCGACTCGGCGAACAGGCGCACGGCAGCGGCGTCTTCGTCGATGCCATCGCCGAAACCTTGATACGCCATGTCGAGGAACGGCACGTGGCCTTTGGCTTTGACGACTTCCAGGACGTTTTTCCAGTCGGCCGGGCTCAGGTCCACGCCGGTCGGGTTGTGGCAGCAGGCGTGCAGCACAATGATCGAACCGTTTGGCAGCGCGTTCAGGTCTTCCAGCATGCCGGTACGGTTCACGTCGTGGGTCGCGGCGTCGTAGTAGCGGTAGTTCTGCACCGGGAAACCGGCGGTTTCGAACAGGGCGCGGTGGTTTTCCCAGCTCGGGTCGCTGATCGCCACGACGGCGTTCGGCAGCAGTTGCTTGAGGAAGTCGGCACCGATTTTCAGAGCGCCAGTACCGCCAACGGCCTGGGTGGTGATGACGCGGCCAGCGGCGAGCAGTGGCGAATCATTGCCGAACAGCAGCTTTTGCACGGCCTGGTCGTAGGCGGCAATGCCGTCGATTGGCAGGTAGCCACGGGAAACGTGTTGAGCGGCGCGAATCGTTTCGGCTTCGACAACGGCGCGCAGGAGTGGAATTCGCCCCTCCTCGTTGCAGTAAACACCGACCCCCAGGTTGACCTTGTTGGTACGGGTATCGGCGTTGAATGCTTCGTTGAGGCCCAGGATTGGATCGCGTGGTGCCATTTCGACAGCGGAGAACAGGCTCATTATTGCGGCGGCTCTGAATGGAGAGTGGAGGGACGTGTCGCGCTCCAGCCGAATGCACTAGAGCGGTGCACAAACGGGGAGCTAGTATAGAGGCCATCGGCGATGGCTGGCGACAGGCTATTTACCTTTTAAGGCAAGTTTTTCCGATTATTTATCGACCGTCAGTCGAATGGTGTCGGCAAAGGTTTTGCGTGATGCAGGACGTTTGCCTTGAAAGCGCTGGCAATCGGCTCCACATTGAGCACAATCCAGTTTTTTCCTCGGGCGACATTGGTCGTTTGCGGTCTTTCTCGTTCGTGCCGGTTTGACCGGCAAGAGTGAACCAGAGGTATTTCATGTCCGAATTCCAGCTAGTCACCCGTTTCGAGCCCGCCGGCGACCAGCCGGAAGCCATTCGCCTGATGGTCGAGGGCATCGAGGCCGGGCTGGCGCACCAGACGCTGCTCGGTGTGACCGGCTCGGGCAAGACCTTCAGCATCGCCAACGTGATCGCCCAGGTGCAGCGCCCGACGCTGGTGCTGGCGCCGAACAAGACCCTGGCGGCGCAGCTGTACGGCGAGTTCAAGGCGTTTTTCCCGAACAACGCGGTGGAGTATTTCGTTTCCTATTACGACTACTACCAACCCGAAGCCTACGTGCCGTCCTCGGACACCTTCATCGAGAAAGATGCCTCGATCAACGACCACATCGAGCAGATGCGGCTGTCGGCGACCAAGGCATTGCTCGAGCGCAAGGACGCGATCATCGTCACCACGGTGTCGTGCATCTACGGCCTGGGTAGCCCGGAGACCTATCTGAAGATGGTGTTGCACGTGGATCGCGGCGACAAGCTCGACCAGCGTGAGTTGCTACGTCGCCTGGCCGACCTGCAATACACCCGCAACGACATGGAATTCGCCCGTGCGACCTTCCGTGTGCGCGGCGATGTGATTGATATCCACCCGGCGGAATCGGATTTCGAAGCGATCCGCATCGAACTCTTCGACGATGAAGTGGAAAGCCTGTCGGCCTTCGATCCGCTGACCGGCGAAGTGATCCGCAAGCTGCCGCGCTTCACCTTCTACCCGAAGAGCCACTACGTCACGCCCCGGGAAACCCTGATGGGCGCGGTCGAAGGCATCAAGGTCGAGTTGCAGGAACGCCTGGAATACCTGCGCTCCAACAACAAGCTAGTGGAAGCCCAGCGCCTGGAGCAGCGCACTCGTTTCGATCTGGAGATGATCCTCGAACTGGGTTACTGCAACGGCATCGAAAACTACTCGCGCTATCTGTCCGGTCGCGAAGCTGGCGCGGCGCCACCAACCCTTTACGATTACCTGCCGGCCGATGCCTTGCTGGTGATCGACGAATCCCACGTCAGCGTTCCGCAGGTGGGCGCCATGTACAAGGGCGACCGCTCGCGCAAGGAAACCCTGGTCGAATACGGTTTCCGCCTGCCCTCGGCCCTGGACAACCGGCCGATGCGTTTCGATGAATGGGAAAGCATCAGCCCGCAGACGATTTTCGTCTCGGCGACGCCGGGCAACTATGAAGCCGAGCACGCCGGGCGCGTGATTGACATGGTGGTGCGCCCGACCGGGCTGGTGGACCCGCAAATCGAGATCCGCCCGGCACTGACCCAGGTCGACGACTTGCTGTCGGAAATCACCAAGCGTGTCGCTCTGGAAGAGCGGGTGCTGGTCACGACGCTGACCAAGCGCATGGCCGAGGACTTGACCGACTATCTGGCCGACCACGGCGTGCGCGTGCGCTACCTGCACTCGGACATCGACACCGTGGAACGGGTCGAAATCATCCGCGACTTGCGCCTGGGCACCTTCGATGTGCTGGTGGGCATCAACCTGTTGCGCGAAGGCCTGGACATGCCGGAGGTCTCGCTGGTGGCGATCCTTGATGCCGACAAGGAAGGCTTCCTGCGTTCCGAGCGCTCGCTGATTCAGACCATCGGCCGGGCGGCGCGAAACCTCAATGGCCGAGCGATTCTGTACGCCGACCGCATCACGGGCTCCATGGAGCGGGCGATCGGCGAAACCGAGCGTCGTCGCGACAAGCAGATTGCCTTTAACCTGGCCAATGGCATCACGCCCAAAGGCGTGTTCAAGGATGTCGCCGACATCATGGAAGGCGCCACAGTGCCCGGCTCGCGCAGCAAGAAGCGCAAAGGCATGGCCAAGGCCGCCGAGGAAAACGCCAAGTACGAAGCCGAATTGCGTTCGCCGGGCGAGATTGCCAAGCGCATCAAGGGGCTGGAAGAGAGGATGTACCAGTTGGCACGTGACCTGGAATTCGAAGCAGCGGCGCAGATGCGCGACGAGATCACCAAGTTGCGCGAGCGCCTGATTACCGTCTGAAACACGCCAATTGATGGCCGGACAAATCCCCCTGTAGGAGCTGCCGCAGGCTGCGATCTTTTGATCTTGATTTTTTAAGATCAAAAGATCGCAGCCTGCGGCAGCTCCTGCACAAGGTTGCGGTGTATCAATGGGCCTCGCCGGCCTTCAGCCCCGCCGGCAATTTCCGGGTCAGCAACACCGCCAGCATGCTGATCCCCAGCGCGATCCCGACAAAATGAAACGCATCGTTGTAGGCCATGATCGATGCCTGCTGATGCGCGATCTCGCTGAGTTTGCCCAATGCCGCCGTTTCACTGCCCAACCGGTCGGTCAGCGAGGCAATGCGCTCGGCCACCTGCGGATTGCTCGGCACGATGGACTCACGCAGGTAATCGAAATAAACCTTGGTCCGCGCATCCAGCAGCGTGGCGAGCAGGGCGATGCCGATGGCCCCGCCGAGGTTGCGCAGGATGTTGAACAGGCTCGATGCCGACCCTGCATCCTGGGGCAGGATGTAGGACGTCGCGATCAGCGAAATGGTGACCATGATCAGCGGCTGGCCCAGGGCGCGGATGATCTGGATCTGATTGAACTGCGGTCCGGCAAAGTCCGGGTTCAGCACGCCCGAAGAGAAGCTCGCCAACCCGAATAGCCCGAAGCCCAATGTGCACAGCCATTTCGGCGAGACGAACTTCATCAGTTTGGGCACCAGCGGGATCAGAAACAGCTGCGGCACACCCATCCACATGATCACTTCGCCAATCTGCAGAGCGTTGTAGTTCTGGATTTGCGCCAGGTACAGCGGCAGCAGGTAGATCGAGCCGTACAGCCCAACCCCCATGCCGACGCTGGAAATACTGGACAAGCCGAAATTGCGGTTGCCGAGGATGCCGAGGTTGATCAACGGATTGGGTTTGGAAAACTGCACGATGACGAAGGTGATCAGGCTGACCAGCGCGATGCTGCCCAGGGTCACGATCAGGCTGGATTCCAGCCAGTCCTTGCGGTGGCCTTCCTCCAGGAATACCTGCAAGCAACCGAGCCCGACGCCGAGGGTGAGAATGCCGGCGTAGTCGGTGCTTTTCAGCAATTCCCAGTGCGCTTCTTTCTTCTCCAGGCCGTACATCAGGCCGGCGATCATGATCAGGCCGGGCGGGATGTTGATGTAGAAGATGTACTCCCAACCCCAGTTCTCCGTCAGCCAGCCGCCGAGGGTCGGGCCGATGGAGGGCGCGAAGGTGGCGGTCATCGCGAACATGGCCATGCCTTTGGCGCGGTGGTGTTCCGGGAGCTTGATCAGGGTCAGGGTGAACGCCAGCGGAATCAGCGCGCCGCCGGTAAACCCCTGCAGGGCGCGGAACACGATCATGCTCTCCAGGCTCCAGGCCATGGAGCAGAGCAGGGAGGCCGCGAGAAACCCGAGGGACACCCATACCGCCAGGCGTCGCGCCGACAACAACTGCACGAGCCAGGCGGTGAGCGGGATCATGATGATCTCCGCCACCAGGTAGGAGGTGGAAATCCACGAGCCTTCCTCCAGGGTCGCCGACAGCGCGCCCTGGATATCCTTGAGCGAGGAATTGGTGATCTGGATGTCCAGCACCGCCATGAAGGCGCCGAGCATCACGCTCATCACCGCGATCCAGTCCCGCCGGGTCGGCTCGCCGACCGGGCGGATCAGTTGATCACCGGCCATCGTCGGCGGCGTCTTTGCTGCTCACTGTGGGGGTGACGCCTTCAGGGGCATCCTTGATGTTCACCTTGGCGGTCACCGACATGCCCGGACGAATCTTGCCGCGCAATGGGTTGTCGGCGGCGAAGGTCAGTTTTACCGGAATCCGTTGCACGACTTTGGTGAAGTTGCCCGTGGCATTGTCCGGCGGCAGCAGGCTGAACTGCGCGCCCGAGGCGGCGAACAGGCTGTCGACGCGGGCTTCGATCGGCGTGTCGCTGTAGGCGTCGAAGGTCAACTCGGCTTTCTGGCCGGGCTGCATGTGGCCGATCTGGGTTTCCTTGAAGTTGGCCTGAATCCAGATGTCTTCGTCCGGCACGATCGACAACAGGTAAGCGCCGGCCTGCACGTATTGGCCTTCGCGGGCGGCACGCTGGCCGATCAGGCCGCTGATGGGGGCGTGGATTTCGCTGCGGGTCAGGTTCAGTTCGGCTTGGGCCAGGTCGGTTTTTGCGTTGGCGATCTGCGCGTCGAGGCGTTTGATCTCGGCGGTCAGCGCGTTGACTTGCTGGCGCTGACTTTGCGCATCGGCCTGGGCCTTGGCCACTTGCGAGCGGGCAATGTGGGATTCGGCGGAGAGGGTGGTCACCCGCTCTTCCGAGACATAACCGGGTTTGCGCAAGGTCTCGGCGCGGGTCAGGTCGATCTGCGAGCGGCCCAGGCTGGCCTGGCTGGACGCGACTTGCGCTTCGCTGGCGGCAATCAGGCTGGCCTGCTGGGTCAGCTTGCTCTGGGCTTGCAGGCGTTCGGCCTGGCGGGTGGCCAGGGCGGCATTGGCGCGGTCGACAGCGAGGTGGAAGTCGTCGCCTTCGAGTTTGATCAGCAACTGGCCTTTCTCGACATGCTGGTTGTCCTGCGCCAGCACCTGATCGATGCGCGCGCCCAACTGGCTCGACACACGGGTGATCTCGCCCTGGACATAAGCGTTGTCGGTGCTTTCATAAAAGCGCCCCTTGAAGAACCACTGGGCAAACAGGCCCCCGGCAATCAACAGGACCATCAGCAGGAATGTAAAGAGGCGACGCTTGAGTTGGGCAGGCATGAGGCAAACTGTAGTCGAGAAATTGTAAGGGAAGTTATCAGCAGGCAAATCTGGCATACAGCCGATAAGTGGTAAATGCCATCGGCGGATATTCGGCTATTCACCGCGTCATAGGGGCGTTACAGACGCAACCTTGGCTTAAATGCCCTGTTCGCTGGAGCCGGGCGGGTGTCGCCTGTTACCATTCGCGCCTAGTTTGAACTTCGCTTTTTTTCTTTTCGAGACATGCCATGACCACCGTCCGCACTCGCATCGCGCCATCGCCTACCGGGGATCCCCACGTAGGTACCGCCTACATCGCCTTGTTCAACTACTGCTTTGCCAAGCAGCACGGCGGTGAGTTCATCCTGCGGATCGAAGACACCGACCAATTGCGTTCGACCCGTGAGTCCGAGCAGCAGATTTTCGACGCCTTGCGCTGGCTGGGGATCGACTGGAGCGAAGGCCCGGACGTCGGCGGCCCGCACGGTCCGTATCGGCAAAGCGAGCGCGGCGATATTTATCAGAAGTATTGCCAGCAACTGGTTGACATGGGGCATGCCTTTCCGTGCTTCTGCACCGCCGAAGAGCTGGACCAGATGCGCGCCGAGCAGATGGCTCGCGGTGAAACCCCGCGTTACGACGGTCGCGCGCTGCTGCTGTCCAAGGAAGAAGTCGCCCGTCGCCTGGCCGCTGGCGAACCCCATGTGATCCGCATGAAGGTGCCGAGCGAAGGCGTCTGCGTGGTGCCGGACATGCTGCGTGGCGACGTCGAGATCCCGTGGGACCGCATGGACATGCAAGTCCTGATGAAGACCGACGGCCTGCCGACGTACTTCCTGGCCAACGTGGTCGACGATCACCTGATGGGCATCACCCATGTATTGCGCGGCGAAGAGTGGCTGCCATCGGCACCGAAGCTGATCCTGCTATACGAGTACTTCGGCTGGGAACAACCGGAGCTGTGCTACATGCCGCTGCTGCGTAACCCGGACAAGAGCAAGCTGTCCAAGCGCAAGAACCCGACCTCGGTGACGTTCTACGAGCGCATGGGCTTCATGCCGGAAGCGATGCTCAACTACCTGGGCCGCATGGGCTGGTCGATGCCGGACGAGCGCGAGAAGTTCTCGTTGCAGGAGATGGTCGACCACTTCGATCTGAAGCGCGTGTCCCTCGGCGGGCCGATCTTCGACATCGAGAAGCTGTCCTGGCTCAACGGCCAATGGCTGCGTGACCTGCCGGTGGAAGAGTTCGCCGCGCGCGTGCAGAAGTGGGCGTTCAATTCCGAATACATGATGAAGATCGCGCCGCACGTACAGGGCCGGGTCGAAACCTTCAGCCAGGTGGCACCGCTGGCCGGGTTCTTCTTTGCCGGTGGCGTGAGTCCGGATGCCAAGCTGTTCGAATCCAAGAAACTGTCGGGTGATCAGGTCCGTCAGTTGATGCAGTTGATCCTGTGGAAGCTCGAAAGCCTGCGTCAGTGGGAGAAGGACAGCATCACCGCGACCATTCAGGCCGTGGTCGAATCCCTGGAGTTGAAGCTGCGTGATGCCATGCCGCTGATGTTTGCCGCGATCACCGGCCAGGCGAGCTCGGTGTCGGTGCTCGATGCGATGGAAATCCTCGGTCCGGACCTGACCCGATTCCGGCTGCGCCAGGCCATCGACCTGCTGGGCGGTGTGTCGAAGAAAGAAAACAAAGAATGGGAAAAGCTGTTGGGCGCCATCGCCTAAGCGCTCTTGATACCCTGTAGGAGCTGCCGAAGGCTGCGATTTTTTGATCTTGCTTCCAAAAGCCAACGTCAAAAGATCGCAGCCTTCGGCAGCTCCTACAGTGTAAACCTCCCGAATTTCCGGGGGGAGGGCGGTAAGTGGTTGTTATGCCGACAAAAATTTTTGAAAAATTTCAAAAATAAGTTTGACAGGCTTTCGATACGCCCTTAAGATTCGCCCCGTCCTCAGCGATGACATCAACGATGAGGGGCTATAGCTCAGCTGGGAGAGCGCTTGCATGGCATGCAAGAGGTCGACGGTTCGATCCCGTCTAGCTCCACCAATTTACACTTCAAGGCCTGGCCACACCGGCCTTGAAGCGATCAGCTCTCAGCACTGATCAGTTGTATAGAAGGGTTTGCGTCCCCTTCGTCTAGTGGCCTAGGACACCGCCCTTTCACGGCGGTAACAGGGGTTCGAGTCCCCTAGGGGACGCCAGTTTTACAGAAGCGATGTTGCAAGATGTCGCTCCGCCGCGAGGCGAAAAATCCGGGGCTATAGCTCAGCTGGGAGAGCGCCTGCATGGCATGCAGGAGGTCAGCGGTTCGATCCCGCTTAGCTCCACCAATTTTACAGTTCAAGGTCTGGCCACACCGGCCTTGAATCGATCAGCTCTCAGCACTGATCAGTTGTATAGAAGGGTTTGTGTCCCCTTCGTCTAGTGGCCTAGGACACCGCCCTTTCACGGCGGTAACAGGGGTTCGAGTCCCCTAGGGGACGCCACGATTACCCGCTCTGCGGGATTTATAAGGGTCATTCAATTATTGAATGACCCTTTTGTTTGTCTGGCGTTTGGCCAAATTCCTCCATTTCCAAAAAAACTGTTCTTCAGACCAGCGGTCACGGCCATGACTTGCTAAAATTTATTATGAGAATAATATTTCAATCGTAATATTCGGAGGCGACGATGAACGATAAAAAAGCTCAAACCCGCGAGCGCATCCTCAAGGCTGCCAGCGCAGCGCTGATTCAGCGCGGCCCGGCCGAGCCAAGCGTGGGCGAAGTGATGGGCGCGGCGGGCCTGACGGTCGGCGGCTTCTACGCACACTTCGAAAGCAAGGACGCGATGATGCTCGAGGCGTTCAAGCAATTGCTCGGTCACCGTCGCGACCTGATTGCCGACATGGATGCGCAGTTGACCGGTGAAGAGCGCCGCGCGCTGGTGGCTGCGTTCTATCTGTCGCGCAAGCACCGTGACTCCTCTGAATCGGCCTGTCCGATCCCGGCATCGGTCGGCGAACTGGGGCGGCTGCCGGAAGCGTTTCGTGTCGCCCTGAATGAACATGTGGAATTGATGGTCGCGCAGTTGGCGGCCAGTCCTGAAGAAACCGAAAAAGCCCTGGCCGATATGGCCTTGATGGTGGGTGGGCTGGCTCTGGCGCGGGCGCTGGGGCCGGGCGAGTTGTCCGATCGATTACTGCGCGCCGCCAAATCGGCAGTGCGTTGACCCTGAAGGCTGCGGCCTGAGGAGAATGCGATGAGCGCGTTAAAGTGGGTTCGTGGCGTTAATGGCACTTTGGGCTGGTTTGCCCCGAAACTGGTCGCTAGCAAAATGCGACTGGCCTTCATGACTCCGCGGGACCTGCCGCCCCGTGATTGGGAACTGCCGCTGTTGGCGCGATCCGAGCGCATTACCCTGCGGTTTGGCCTTTCGGCGCTGCGCTGGGGGCAGGGGCCGGCCGTGCTGCTGATGCACGGCTGGGAAGGTCGGCCGACGCAGTTTGCCAGCCTCATCACCGCGCTGGTCGATGCCGGTTACTCGGTCGTCGCCCTGGATGGTCCGGCCCATGGCCGCTCACCGGGCAGAGAAGCGAATGTAGTGCTGTTTGCTCGGGCCATGCTTGAAGCTGCTTCCGAATTGCCTCCGCTGCAAGCGGTCATCGGCCACTCCATGGGCGGCGCCAGTGCCATGCTCGCGGTCCAGTTGGGTTTGCGTACCGAAACCCTCGTGAGCATTGCCGCCCCGGCGCGGATTCTTGGCGTACTGCGTGGTTTCGCCCGTTATGTCGGGCTGCCGCCGAAGGCTCGTTCGGCGTTCATTCGCCAGGTGGAGAATGATGTCGGCATGCGCGCCGCGATGCTGGATGTCGCGCGCTATCAACTCGATATGCCCGGCCTGATCGTTCACGCCGAAGATGACACCTTCGTCCCGGTCAGCGAGTCGCAATTGATCCACGAAGCGTGGTTCGATAGTCGCTTGCTGCGCTTGAAGGAGGGTGGTCATCAGCGCGTATTGGCCGACCCCCGAGTGATTGATGGCGTGTTATCACTGCTGGCCGGACGCAGTCTGCAATCACGCCAATCCGCTTGAGCTTCCGTTACACTGCCCCGGTCGAAATCATCTGACCGGGAGTGGGGCATGGGCTGGGATCGGGAAACGCCATTTATCATTGATCTGCAAGTGGACGCCGAGGACATTGACGGGCTGGGACACGCGAACAACGCGGTCTACGTGACCTGGCTCGAGCGCTGCGCCTGGCGCCACTCCCAACGCCTTGGCCTGGATCTGGTCGAATACCGGCGCCTGGACCGGGCGATGGCGGTGGTGCGCCACGAGATCGATTACCTGGCCGCGGCCTACGAAGGCGATGAGCTGCAATTGGCGACCTGGATCGTCGATTGGGACCAGCGCCTGAAGATGACCCGGCACTTCCAGCTGATCCGCCCCAGCGACAATGCAACGTTGCTGCGCGCTCAAACCACGTTCGTCTGCATCGAGCTGTCCACCGGCAAGCCCAAGCGCATGCCGACGGAGTTCATCGAAGGCTATGGCCCGGCGATTCAAGCGCAGGAGTTGGTACAACCCTGATTCCCTGTGGGAGCGGGCTTGCTCGCGAATGCAGTGTGTCAGCAAATTAAATGTTGGCTGACACGACGCTTTCGCGAGCAAGCCCGCTCCCACATTGGATTTGCGATGTTCTGCAGATTTTCTCTGAAACCCAGTAAACTGCCGCACGATTTTCCTCGAGTGTGTTTTTCATGCAAATTGCTTTGGCGCCCATGGAGGGGTTGGTCGACGACATCCTGCGCGATGTGCTGACCCGCGTGGGTGGTATTGACTGGTGCGTGACCGAGTTCATTCGGGTTAACGACCAGTTGCTAACGCCTGCCTATTTCCACAAGTTCGGCCCGGAGCTGCTCAACGGTGCCCGGACAGCCTCCGGCGTGCCGCTGCGTGTGCAACTGCTCGGTTCCGATCCGGTGTGCCTGGCGGAAAATGCCGCGCTCGCGTGCGAGCTGGGTTCGCAAGTGATTGACCTGAACTTCGGCTGCCCGGCCAAGACCGTCAACAAATCCCGAGGGGGTGCGGTCCTGCTCAAGGAACCCGAGTTGCTCAACCAGATCGTCGAGCACGTCCGCCGTGCCGTCCCCGCGCACATTCCAGTCACCGCCAAGATGCGCCTGGGTTTCGACAGCCCGGACGGTTCGCTGGTGTGTGCCACGGCCTTGGCCGAAGGCGGTGCGGAACACATCGTGGTGCACGCGCGGACCAAGGTCGATGGCTACAAGCCGCCGGCGCATTGGGAGTGGATTCCGCGGGTGCAGGACGTGGTCAAGGTGCCGGTGTTCGCCAATGGTGATATCTGGAGCGTCGAAGACTGGCGTCGTTGCCGCGAGATCAGTGGCGTGGAGGACATCATGCTCGGTCGCGGCCTGGTCTCGCGCCCCGATCTGGCCAAGCAGATCGCCGCTGCCCGGGCCGGTGAAGAGGTCGTGGAGATGACCTGGAGCGAACTGCTGCCGCTGATCCAGGACTTCTGGCTGCAAGCCAAGGCGCAGATGACGCCACGCCAATCGCCGGGTCGCCTGAAGCAATGGCTGGCGATGCTGACCCGCAATTATCCCGAGGCGGTAGAGCTGTTCACCGTCCTGCGTCGTGAGACCGAACTGGATAACGTCTCGCGTTTGTTGGGGCTGCCGGTGGCTGAAGCCGCCTGAGGCTCTTTTAAAAAAAGTAGAAAATAATCTCTTGAAATGTAATCGGCGGTCCCTATCTAAGGGTTACGCGATGCCGAATTCGGGTCGCGGAGACAAAAAACCTTGCTGATTGTTTTCAGGAGATTTGAATCATGGCTACTACATTTTCCATGGCCCCACTGTTCCGTTCCTCGGTAGGTTTCGACCGTTTCAACGACCTGTTCGAAACCGCCCTGCGCAATGAGCCAGGCAGCAGCTATCCACCCTATAACGTGGAAAAACATGGCGACGACCAATACCGTATTGTCATCGCTGCGGCTGGTTTCCAGGAAGAAGACTTGGAGCTCGAAGTCGAGAAGGGTGTGCTGACCATCAGTGGCGGTAAGCGCGACGCAAACGAAGACGTCACTTATCTGTATCAGGGCATTGCGCAGCGTGCCTTCAAACTGTCCTTCCGTCTGGCGGACCACATCGAGATCAAGGCTGCCGGCCTGAGCAACGGTCTGTTGAGCATCGACCTGCTGCGGGTGATTCCGGAAGAGGCGAAAGCCAAGCGCATCCCGATCAACGGGGCGCAAAAACCGGCTCTGCAACACTGAGTCCGGGCAGTAAGAAGGGCGCCATTGGCGCCCTTTTTTGTGCCCGATCCCTGTAGGAGCTGCCGCAGGCTGCGATCTTTTGACCTTGATTTTCAAGATCAAAAGATCGCAGCCTGCGGCAGCTCCTACAGGGTTTGCGTTACTTCAGGAGTTTTTGGAATTCTTCCACCGGCAACGGCGGACTGTGCAAATACCCTTGGTAGAAATGGCACTCCAGCCCCTGCAGGAATTCAAGCTGCTCCGCTGTTTCCACCCCCTCGGCAATCACCTTCAAGTCCAGGCTGCGGGCCATGGCGACGATGGCGCGGATGATCTCGGCGTCGTTGGGGTCGCTGGTGGCGTCGCGGATGAACGACTGGTCGATTTTCAGGGTGTCTACCGGCAGCCGCTTGAGGTAGGTCAGTGAGGAATAACCGGTGCCGAAGTCGTCCATGGCGAAGCTCACGCCGAGTTTTTTCAGGCGGCGCATTTTGCTGATGGTGTCTTCCAGGTTCTGGATCACGATGCCTTCGGTGATTTCCAGCTTCAGCAGCGTGCAGGGCAGCCCGCAGGTGGCGAGGCTGTTTTCAACGCGTTCAACGAAATCGTTCTGGCGGAACTGGCGCGGGCTGATGTTCACGCACAGGCTGAATTTGTACGGGTTCACCAGGCCTCGGTCGATCAGTTGCTTGAAGGCCTGGCAGGCTTCGTCGAGGATCCAGGTGCCGACCTCCAGGATCAGTCCGCTGTCTTCCAGCACCTTGATGAACTCGGTGGGTGACTGCGCGCCGAGTTCCGGGTGATTCCAGCGTACCAGGGCCTCGGCGCCGACGATGCGGTCGCCCCGGGCGTCGACCTGGGGTTGGTAATGCACGCGAAACTCGCCCCGGGACAGGGCCAGGCGCAAGTCGGTTTCCATGCGCAGGCGTTCGCTCGCGGCCTTCTGCATGGTGTTGTGGTACATCTGCGCGGTATTGCGCCCCGAGTCCTTGGCGCGATAGAGCGCGATGTCTGCACGCTTGAGCAGGTCGGTCGGGGTCGAGCCGTGATCGGGGATCAGCGCAATGCCGATACTTGGCGTCACTTGCAGGCGCTGGCCGTCGAGGAACATCGGTTCGGACAGCAACTCGCGGATGGTGTCGGCCAGTTCCCGAACCTGATCGCTGACCTCGCTGCGTGAACCTTCGAGACCGCTGAGCAGCACCACGAATTCGTCGCCACCCAGGCGCGCAACGGTGTCCTCCATGCGCACGCTGGCCTCCAGGCGCGCGGTGATGATTTTCAGCACGGTATCGCCCACCGGGTGCCCGAGGGAGTCGTTGATGTGCTTGAAGTGGTCGAGGTCGAGGAACATCAGCGCGCCGCGCAGGTTATGCCGTTTGAGCAGGGCGATCTGCTGGCTCAGGCGGTCCATCAGCAAGGCACGGTTGGGCAAGTTGGTCAGGGGATCGTGGTAGGCCAGGTGGCGAATCTGCGCTTCGGCGTTTTTCAGCAGGCTCACGTCCCGCGCGGTCAACAGCAGGCAGGCGGTTTCGTTGAGGGTGATTGGCTCCACCGAGACTTCGACGGTGAGCAGTTCGCCGCGCTTGTTGCGCCCGAGCATTTCCTGGTGATGAACCCGGCCCTTGATCTGCAATTCGGCCAGCAGCGCCGAGCGTTGTTTTTCTTCCGCCCAGATCCCGACCTGGTACACCGTGCGGCCCACCACTTCCTCGGCGCGGTAGCCAGTCAGGCGGCAGAAGCCGTCGTTGACCTCCAGGTAGCGTCCGGTGTCGCGCTCGGTGATGGTGATTGCGTCGGGGCTGGAGTGGAAGGCCTTGGCGAATTTCTCTTCACTGGCCTTGAGCGCCGCTTCAGAGCGTTGTTGCTGGGTGATGTCGCGCAGCGTGGTGACGATGCAGGGCTGGTCGCCGACGCTGATCTGACGGCTGGAAATCACGCAGGTCAGGGCCTGTCCGTCCTTGTGCTGGACGAGAATGGCGACGTTGTTCAGGCCTTGTTCGCGGATCACTTGTTCGATCCGTCGCAGGCTTTTCGCCGAGGCGTCCCACAGGCCGATTTCGTCGGCGCTGCGGCCGATCACATCGGCGGTGCTCCAGCCGAAGGTCTGGGTGAAGCTGGAGTTGATTTCTATGAACTGGCCGCTGTCCTGGTGGGTGACGCAGATCGGATCGGGGCTGACCTGGAACAGCGTGGCGAATTTTTCTTCGGAGGCCACCAGCCGTTGTTCGCGCTCCACCTGGTCGGTGATGTCAAGCAAGGTGCCGGCCATGCGCACCGGCACGCCGTTGTCATCGCGGTAGAGGCGGGCGCGGCTTTCCAGGTAGCGTGAGCTGCCGTCGGGCAATTGCACGCGGTAGGTCAATTGATAGTTGCCGGCCGGGCCTTCGCGCAGGCTGCGGTAGGCGTCGCGCATGGTGTCGCGCTCTTCGCCGGGCACGCCCTCGAAAAACGCGTCGAAGGATTCGTGAAAGGGTTTGGCTTCCAGACCGTGCAGTTGGGCGGCCCGTGCCGATCCGTAGAGCATGCCGCTGGGAATGTGCCAGTCCCAGGTACCGAGTTGCGCCGAATCCAGGGCCAGGTCGAGGCGTTCCTGGCTGTCCTTGAGGGCGTGTTCGGCGGCTTTGCGTTCGGTGGTGTCGAGGAAGGTGCTCAGCAGATAGGGCTGGCCTTCGAGCTCAACTTTTTGCGCACTGAGGATGCCGTCATGGATCTGGCCGTTGCTGGCGCGGAACTGCACTTCCATGCTGACCACGTCACCTTTGGCTTTAGTGGCCTTGACCAGGTCGGCCCGTTGCTCGGGGTGTACCCACAGCCCCAGTTCCAGGGTGGTGCGGCCGATCGCGTTTTGCACCGGCCAGCCGAACAGGCTTTCGAAATACTGGTTGGCTTCGGTAATCAGGCCGTCTTCCTGACGGGTCAGCAGAACCATGTTCGGGCACAGGTGAAACAGGGTGGCGAAGCGTTTTTCCGAGCTGCTCAACGCCTGCTCACGCTGGCGCTGGTGAGTGATCTCGCGGATCACGCCAATCATCCGCGGCCGGCCATGCTTGTCCGGCAACAGGCTGCCGCTGATTTCCAGCCAGTGCAGGCTGCCATCGGGCCAGCGGATGCGGTGGTGCATGGCCTGCTCCAGTGGCGCACCGCCAATGACCGCGTGAAAGGCACGAACGGTTTTGGCGCGATCCTCTGGCGGCAGCAGGTCGAGGTATTCCAGGTCATGGGGTAGCGGTTGCCGGGGATCGAAGCCGAACAGTGCCTGTGTACCCCGGGACCAGCTGATCTGCCCGCGCTCGATGTCCCAATACCAGGCGCCCAGGCGCGCTCCGTTGAGCGCGGCCAGCAATTGCGAGGCGCTTTCCCAGCTCTGTTCGGAGCTTTTCGGATCAATTGCCTGGATACGCGGCATCGGCGGAATACGGTCTACAGATTTCGGCATTGGCGAGCCTTGGGCTGGTGTTGGGCGTTTGTTGCGGGCATTCGCGGCTCTATAGGAGTAGCACAACTTAGCCTTGAGTCCCTGGCAGATCGAGTTGAGCGTCCAGTAAGGCCATGAAGGCCCGCGCAGCATTCGACAGCGTCCTTTCCGTGTGCAGGATATAGCCTAGCTGGCGAGTGAGCTGTATGCCCGGCAAAGGTATGCGCGCCACCTGGTCATCGAGCATGGTGCGCGGCAAGACACTCCAGGCCAGGCCGATCGAGACCATCATCTTGATGGTTTCCAGGTAGTTGGTACTCATGGCGATGTTGGGTGTCAGGCCCTGGGCTTCGAACAGCCGTTGCACGATGTGGTGGGTAAAGGTGTTGCCGCCGGGGAATACCGCCGGGTGTCGGGCGATGTCCGCCAGGCTGACCTTGCCGTTGTTGAGCAGTGAATGCTCCGGGGCGACCACGAAATCCAGCGGGTCGTCCCACACAGGCGTGGCCTTGACCAGCGTGTGGGGCTCCGGTGCGAGGGTGATGACCGCCAGTTCGGCGCGGCCATGGAGAATTTCCTCGTAGGCCACTTCCGAATCGAGGAACTGAATATCCAGCGCCACTTGCGGGTAGCGCCGGGTGAATTCCCTCAATAAAGGTGGCAAGCGGTGCAGGCCGATGTGGTGACTGGTGGCCAGGGTCAGGCGGCCGGTCACTTCGCCGGTGAGGTTGGTCAGGGCGCGGCGAGTATCATCCAGCACATTGAGAATCTGATAGGCCCGTGGCAGCAGGGCGCGCCCGGCCTCGGTCAAACCCACTTCGCGACCCAGGCGATCGAACAGTCGCACCTTCAATTGCTGCTCCAGTCCGGCGATGCGCTTGCTGATGGCTGGCTGGGTCAGGTGCAGCCGTTCACCTGCACCGGAGAAACTTCCGGTCTCGGCAATGGCAATAAAAGCATTGAGGTTCGCCAGGTCCATGTTTGCATTCCAGTTGGTTATCCAAAGCATAAAAAATATGAATTTGAGTTATTTAATGTAACCCCATAGGATCGACCTCACAAGCCAAGGGGTTATTGAGTCATTCAAAATCCGGGGCATAGAAACAAGCTGATGAGGAAACCGTCTGATGGCCGGCAAAACGCTCTACGACAAGCTCTGGGATTCGCATTTGGTCAAGCAGCGCGACGATGGTTCTGCGCTGATCTACATCGACCGTCACATCATCCACGAAGTGACTTCGCCGCAAGCCTTTGAAGGCCTGCGTCTGGCCGGGCGCAAGCCATGGCGCATCGATGCCAACATCGCGACCCCGGACCACAACGTACCGACCACCCCGGAGCGCAAGGGCGGCATCGACGCCATCGTTGACCAGGTCTCGCGCCTGCAAGTCCAGACCCTTGATGACAACTGCGATGAATACGGCATTGTCGAATTCAAGATGAACGACGTTCGCCAGGGTATCGTCCACGTCATCGGCCCGGAGCAGGGCGCCACCTTGCCGGGCATGACCGTAGTCTGCGGCGACTCCCATACCTCGACCCACGGCGCATTCGGCGCATTGGCCCACGGTATCGGCACTTCCGAGGTCGAGCATGTGCTCGCCACCCAGTGCCTGGTCGCCAAGAAAATGAAGAACATGCTGGTGCGCGTCGAAGGCCAATTGCCGTTCGGCGTGACCGCCAAGGACATCGTGCTTGCCGTGATCGGCAAGATCGGCACCGCCGGCGGTAACGGCCACGCCATCGAATTCGCCGGCAGTGCGATTCGCGACCTGTCCGTGGAAGGCCGCATGACCATCTGCAATATGGCCATCGAAGCCGGCGCTCGCGTAGGCCTGGTGGCTGCAGACGAAAAGACTGTGGAATACGTCAAGGGTCGTCCGTTCGCGCCGAAAGGCGTGGAGTGGGACCTGGCCGTCGAAGCCTGGAAAGACCTGGTGTCTGACACCGACGCCAGTTTCGACACCGTGGTCGAGCTCGACGCGACCCAGATCAAGCCGCAGGTCAGCTGGGGCACCTCGCCGGAAATGGTCCTGGCGGTCGATCAGAACGTGCCGGATCCTGCGAAGGAAATGGACCTGGTCAAGCGTGATTCCATCGTCCGCGCGTTGAAATACATGGGTTTGACCGCCAACCAGGCGATCACCGACATTCAGCTCGACCGCGTGTTCATCGGTTCCTGCACCAACTCGCGGATCGAAGATCTGCGCGCTGCAGCGGTGATCGCCAAGGGCCGCAAAGTGGCCTCGACCATCAAGCAGGCCATCGTGGTGCCGGGCTCGGGCCTGGTGAAGGCACAGGCCGAGTCGGAAGGCCTGGACAAGATTTTCCTCGAAGCCGGTTTCGAATGGCGCGAGCCGGGTTGCTCGATGTGCCTGGCGATGAACCCGGACCGTTTGGAAAGTGGCGAGCATTGCGCCTCGACTTCCAACCGTAACTTCGAAGGCCGTCAGGGCGCCGGTGGCCGTACCCACCTCGTCAGCCCGGCCATGGCCGCGGCCGCTGCCGTAAACGGTCGTTTCGTCGACGTCCGTGAATTGATTTAAGGAGCGCAGCATGAAAGCTTTTACCCAGCACACTGGACTTGTCGCGCCTTTGGATCGTGCCAACGTCGACACCGACCAGATCATTCCGAAGCAGTTCTTGAAGTCGATCAAGCGTACGGGCTTTGGCCCGAACCTGTTCGATGAATGGCGCTACCTGGATGTGGGGCAGCCGTACCAGGACAACTCCAAGCGTCCGCTGAACAAGGACTTCGTCCTCAATGCCGAGCGTTACCAGGGCGCCAGCGTGTTGCTGGCCCGTGAGAACTTCGGTTGCGGCTCCAGTCGTGAACACGCGCCGTGGGCGCTGGAAGAGTACGGTTTCCGCAGCATCATCGCGCCGAGCTATGCCGACATCTTCTTCAACAACAGCTTCAAGAACGGCTTGCTGCCGATCATCTTGAGCGATGCCGAAGTCGACGAACTGTTCCAGCAGGTCGAGGCCAATCCGGGTTATCAGTTGCAGGTCGATCTGCAAGCCCAGACCGTGACCCGCCCTGACGGCAAGGTGTTGAGCTTTGAAATCGATGCGTTCCGCAAACACTGCCTGCTCAACGGCCTGGACGATATCGGCCTGACTTTGCAGGACGGCGATGCGATTGCAGCGTTTGAAGCCAAGCACCGGGCGAGCCAGCCGTGGTTGTTTCGCGACGCGTGATTGATCAGAAATTGATGTAGGCAGGGCCGGCCTCTTCGCGAGCAGGCTCGCTCCCACAGGGATTTTGTAAACACTGAAAATCCAATGTGGGAGCGAGCCTGCTCGCGAAGGCGGCAGCCCAAACACCCCAAGACTCACCCCAAAAAGGAAGTCCCCATGACCAGCACCGCCCAGCACAGCCAAGTAGTCCAAAAGCAATTCGGTGAACAGGCAGCCGCCTACCTGAGCAGCGCCGTCCACGCTCAAGGCACCGAATTCGCGCTGCTACAGGCTGAACTGGCGGGGCAGGGCGATGCCCGGGTCCTGGACCTGGGTTGCGGCGCCGGTCACGTGAGTTTCCACGTGGCTTCGCTGGTCAAGGAAGTGGTGGCCTACGACCTGTCGCAGCAAATGCTGGATGTGGTCGCCGGTGCTGCCGTTGATCGTGGCTTGAGCAACGTATCGACGGTCCTCGGTGCCGCCGAGCGCCTGCCGTTCGCCGATGGCGAATTCGATTTCGTCTTCAGCCGCTATTCGGCGCACCATTGGAGCGATCTGGGCGTGGCCCTGCGGGAAGTGCGCCGGGTGTTGAAGCCGGGTGGTGTGGCGGCATTTGTCGACGTGTTGTCACCGGGCAGTCCGTTGTTCGACACTTACCTGCAAAGCGTCGAAGTGCTGCGCGACACCAGCCATGTGCGCGATTATTCCGCCGGTGAGTGGTTGCGCCAGGTCAGCGAGGCGGGGTTGTACACTCGCAGTACCACCCGTCAGCGCTTGCGTCTGGAGTACAACAGCTGGGTCGAGCGCATGCGCACCCCTGAAGTGATGCGCGCGGCGATCCGCCAGTTGCAGCAGTCGATGGGCAACGAAGTGCGCGAATATTTTGAGATTGAGGCAGACGGTTCGTTCAGTACCGATGTGTTGGTATTGATGGCCGAGCGATAGAATTTTTCCGGGAGCACCCCAGGGTGCACCGACTGATGACATGAGGAAAGCATGAGCAAGCAGATTCTGATTCTCCCAGGTGACGGTATTGGCCCGGAAATCATGGCCGAAGCGGTCAAGGTGCTGGAACTGGCCAGTGACAAGTTCTCTCTGGGCTTCGAGCTGAGCCACGACGTGATCGGTGGCGCGGCCATCGACAAGCACGGCGTGCCTTTGGCCGATGAAACCCTGGAACGTGCCCGCGCGGCCGATGCCGTGTTGCTGGGTGCGGTCGGCGGCCCGAAATGGGACACCATCGAGCGTGACATCCGCCCTGAGCGCGGCCTGTTGAAAATCCGTGCGCAACTGGGCCTGTTCGGCAACCTGCGTCCGGCGATCCTGTACCCGCAACTGGCCGAGGCTTCGAGCCTGAAGCCGGAAATCGTCTCCGGGCTGGACATCCTGATCGTTCGCGAACTGACCGGCGGCATCTATTTCGGTGCGCCACGTGGTACCCGTACCCTGGAAAACGGCGAGCGTCAGTCCTACGACACCCTGCCGTACAGCGAAAGCGAAATCCGTCGCATTGCCCGTGTCGGCTTCGACATGGCCATGGTCCGCGGCAAGAAGCTGTGCTCGGTGGACAAGGCCAACGTACTGGCGTCCAGCCAGTTGTGGCGTGAAGTGGTCGAGCAAGTGGCCAAGGATTATCCTGAAGTCGAACTGAGCCACATGTACGTCGACAACGCCGCCATGCAGCTGGTGCGTGCCCCGAAGCAGTTCGACGTGATCGTCACCGACAACATGTTCGGCGACATCCTGTCCGACCAGGCTTCGATGCTCACCGGTTCCATCGGCATGCTGCCGTCGGCGTCCCTGGACACCAACAACAAGGGCATGTACGAGCCGTGCCACGGTTCGGCGCCGGACATCGCGGGCAAGGGCATTGCCAACCCGCTGGCGACCATTTTGTCGGTGTCGATGATGCTGCGTTACAGCTTCAATCAGCAGGCAGCTGCCGATGCCATCGAGAAAGCCGTGAGCCTGGTGCTCGATCAGGGCTTGCGCACGGGCGACATCTGGTCGGCCGGTTGCACTAAAGTCGGTACGCAGGAAATGGGTGACGCAGTAGTCGCCGCGCTGCGGAATCTGTAATCTCTCGGGCCCGCTGCCAAATTCAAGACAAGGCAGCGGCCCACATTTCAAGAAGGTGTAGTTGCGATGAAACGTGTAGGTCTGATCGGTTGGCGCGGTATGGTCGGTTCCGTGCTCATGCAGCGGATGCTGGAAGAGCAGGATTTCGATCTTATCGAGCCGGTGTTTTTCACCACTTCCAATGTCGGTGGCCAAGGCCCGTCCGTGGGCAAGGACATTGCTCCGCTCAAGGACGCTTACAGCATTGAAGAGCTGAAAACCCTCGACGTGATTCTGACCTGCCAGGGTGGCGACTACACCAGCGAAGTCTTCCCCAAGCTGCGCGAAGCCGGCTGGCAGGGTTACTGGATCGACGCCGCTTCCAGCCTGCGCATGCAGGATGACGCGGTGATCGTACTGGACCCGGTGAACCGCAAGGTCATCGACCAGCAGCTCGATGCTGGCACCAAGAACTACATCGGCGGCAACTGCACCGTCAGCCTGATGCTGATGGGTCTCGGTGGCCTGTTCGAAGCGGGCCTGGTGGAATGGATGAGCGCCATGACTTATCAGGCGGCCTCCGGTGCCGGCGCGCAGAATATGCGTGAACTGATCAAGCAGATGGGCGCGACCCACGCTGCTGTCGCCGATCAACTGGCCGATCCGGCCAGCGCGATCCTCGACATCGACCGTCGTGTGGCCGAAGCCATGCGCAGCGACGCGTACCCGACCGAAAACTTCGGCGTACCGTTGGCCGGCAGCCTGATCCCGTGGATCGACAAGGAACTGCCGAACGGCCAGAGCCGCGAAGAGTGGAAGGCCCAGGCCGAGACCAACAAGATCCTCGGTCGCTTCAAGAGCCCGATCCCGGTCGATGGCATCTGCGTGCGCATCGGCGCCATGCGCTGCCACAGCCAGGCGCTGACCATCAAGCTGAACAAAGATGTGCCGATTGCCGATATCGAAGGGTTGATCAGCCAGCACAACCCTTGGGTCAAGCTGGTGCCGAACAGCCGTGAGACCAGCATTCAGGAGCTGAGCCCGAACAAGGTCACCGGCACCCTGAACATCCCGGTTGGCCGTCTGCGCAAGCTGAACATGGGTTCGCAGTTCGTCGGCGCGTTCACCGTCGGCGACCAGTTGCTGTGGGGCGCGGCCGAACCGCTGCGTCGCATGCTGCGGATCCTGCTCGAGCGTTGATCGACTGATGCAGTGAAAGAACCCGCGCCTTGAAAGAGGTGCGGGTTTTTTTATGGGCGAAATGTTGTCAGGTGCGACGCCTTCGCGAGCAGGCTCGCTCCCACAGGGAAATGCGATCAACTGTGGGAGCGAGCCTGCTCGCGAAGGGGCCATCACAGGCACCACAAGGCCCGGCAGAATTGCCTGCATGTCAGTCACCCGGTAAAGTGCCGCTCCCCCCGTTTCGCCAGAGGCCAAGCCATGAACCAGTCCATTGATATTGCCGTGATCGGCGCCACCGGTACTGTCGGCGAAACGCTCGTGCAGATTCTCGAAGAGCGCGATTTCCCGATCGGCACCCTTCATCTGTTGGCCAGCAGCGAGTCGGCCGGCAGTTCCGTGCCCTATCGCGGCAAGAACGTGCGGGTGCGGGAAGTCGATGAGTTCGACTTCAGCAAGGTGCAGTTGGCATTTTTTGCCGCCGGCCCGGCGGTTTCCTTGAGTTTTGCTTCCCGTGCGAACGACGCCGGTTGCTCGGTGATCGATCTGTCCGGTGCCTTGCCCGCGGATAAGGCGCCGCAGGTCGTGCCTGAGGCCAACGCTCAGGTGCTGGCGGGCTTGAAAAAGCCGTTTCTGGTCAGTGCTCCAAGTCCGTCGGCTACCACGCTGGCGGTGGTGCTCGCGCCGCTGATGGATGTGCTCGATTTGCAGCGTGTCAGCCTGACCGCCAGCCTGGCAGTATCGGCCCAGGGCCGTGAAGCCGTGAGCGAGCTCGCCCGGCAAACCGCCGAACTGCTGAATGTGCGGCCGCTGGAACCGAAATTTTTTGACCGGCAAATGGCCTTCAACCTGTTGGCCCAGGTCGGCAAGCCGGACGAACAAGGTCATACGCTGCTGGAAAAACGCCTGGTGCGGGAGCTGCGTCAGGTCATGGCGCTGCCTTCATTGAAAGTTTCCGTCACTTGCATTCAAGCCCCGGTGTTTTTTGGCGATAGCTATAGCGTGACCCTGCAGTGCGCAAAGGACATTGATTTGGCCAAAGTCAATGCTGCGTTGGAAGATGCGCCCGGTATCGAGCTGGTCGAGGCAGGCGATTACCCGACGCCGGTAGGTGACGCGGTAGGGCAGGATGTGGTCTACGTGGGGCGGGTTCGCCACGGTATCGACGACCTGTCGGAACTTAATTTGTGGCTGACGTCAGATAACGTACGCAAAGGCGCCGCGCTCAACGCTGTGCAGCTGGCTGAGTTGTTGATTAAAGACCTGCTGTAAAAGATACTTTGCAACAATTTGTCGAATGATTCCGGGCGAGCCTATGCTTGCCGGAGTGCTGAAGGCGAGCCACTCTGCGGGGCTTTGCGGGGCATCAATCAAATGATCGCGCGCGACGACCTTCGTCGTTGCACGCAATGCCGTACGGCTGCGGCTATCAATATCTTCTCGCTGGCCGAGGAATGTTCAAACTAAGGATGAGCTAATGGTTCAAGTTCGCAAACTGGTGTTAGCAATAGCGGCCGCCTCGGCGCTGTCCTCCGGTATGGCGCATGCCCTCGGGCTCGGGGAACTGACCCTGAAATCGACGCTCAACCAGCCGCTGGTGGCGGAAATCGAGCTGCTCGATGTCAAGGACCTCACCGCTGCCGAATTGGTGCCGAGCCTGGCTTCGCCGGAAGATTTCGCCAAGGCCGGTGTCGACCGCCAGGCGTTTCTGAATGACTTGACCTTCACCCCGGTGCTTAACGCCAACGGCAAAAGCATCCTGCGCGTGACCTCCAGCAAGCCGCTCTCCGAGCCGATGGTGAAGTTCCTGGTTCAGGTGATGTGGCCGAACGGCCGTTTGCTGCGCGACTACAGTGTGCTGCTCGATCCATCGAAATTCTCGCCGCAAGCCGCCGAGGCGGCTGCGCAGCCCGCACCGACTTCAACCGTCGCTGCGCCGGTCACCGGTGCGACCAAGCCGTCGCAATACACCACCACGCCGCGCGATACCCTGTGGGAGATCGCCGCGAAGGCGCGTAATGGCGGTTCGATCCAGCAAACCATGCTGGCCATTCAGGCGCTGAACCCGGACGCCTTCATTGACGGCAACATCAACCGCTTGAAAACCGGCCAGGTGCTGCGTATGCCGGATCAGGCGCAGAGCACCAACCTGCCGCAACCCAAGGCCATCGCCGAAGTGGCCGCGCAGAACAAGGCCTGGCGTCAGGGTCGCCGTTATGTCGCCAAGCCCGGGGCAGGGCAGCAGCAACTGGACGCCACCAATCGCGCTCGCAGCGATGTTGCTCCGGCGCAAGCGGCCAGCGACAAGCTGAGCCTGGTGTCTGCCGAGTCCGGCAAGAATCGTGGCAAAGGACCTGCCGGCGATGCCGTGGCCCTCAGCAACAAGCTGGCGGTGACTCAGGAAAGCCTCGACACCAGTCGTCGTGATAACGCCGAGCTGAAGAGCCGCGTGGCCGACCTGCAAAGTCAGATGGACAAGCTGCAGCGCCTGCTCGAGTTGAAGAACAATCAACTGGCCAAGTTGCAGGCCGAGGGCGCGACTGACGCACCAGGCACCGCAACGGCTCCGGCAATGTCGGCCGAGCTGGCGCCCAATCCGGCTGCACCTGCTCCGGCAGACACTGCGCCTGTGGCCGCGGCGCCCGAGGCAGCTGCGACTCCGGTCGGGCAACCTGTCGAGGCGACGCCGGCCGCATCCGACGATCAGAAATTCAATGAGTTGCTGAGCAATCCGGTGCTGCTGGGCCTGGTGGGTGGCGGTGCTGTCGTTCTGCTGCTCTTGCTGCTGTTGCTGGCGCGCCGCCGCAAAGCCCAGCAAGCTGCCGAGAAGCATCAGCGCATGGCGCGTGCCCTGGCCGAAGAACAGCCGTTCTCGGCCGATCTCGACTTGCCGGAAAGCAGCTTCGAAGGCCTTGAAGTTCCGTCGCCGAGCGTGAAGCTGGCGACTGCACCGACACCAGCTCCCGCGCCTGCGCCGGTCATTGCCCCCGTCGTGATGACCACGCCGATCGCCGCGCCCTTGGTGTCGCCGGCTGCCGAGCGTTCCGATGACGTGCTGGGCCAGGCTCAGTCGCACATCAGTGCCGGTCGCCTGAACCAGGCTGCCGCATTGCTGGAGGACGGCGTCAAGCGAGAGCCTCAGCGCAGCGATTTGCGCTTGAAGCTGATGGAAGTCTACGGCCAGCAAGGCGACCGTGATGCGTTCGTCGGCCAGGAGCGCAAGCTGGTGGCCAATGGCGACAACTTCGCCCAGGTTGAAAAGCTCAAAAGCCGCTTCCCGGCCATGGCGCTGGTCGCTGCCGGTGGCATCGCCGCAGCCGCCGTTGCTGCCGAGCTGGACGCGCAGTACGTCAAGGACCTGTTGCTCGATGAGCCGCAAGCCCCCGCGCCGGAACCGACGCCGCTCGAGGATGACCTCGACAGCGCCTTCGACCTGAGCCTGGATGATCTGGACACGATCCAGCCTGTGGCGCCTGCACCTGTAGCGGAGCCTGAAGTGGAGGCTTTGGCGGATCTGGACGAATTCCCGCTGGATGACGATCTGAGTTTTGAGTCGGTGTTGCAGCAACAGACCGAAATCAAGGAAAACCTCGATGACCTGTCGGACTTCGACCTTGACCTGGATCTCGGTGCGCAACCGTCGCCGGCGATGCTGGCTGAAGACGATTTCCTGCTGGATCTGGATGAGGGTGTGAAGGATTTTCCAGTCGCCGAAACCCCGGCTGCTCCTGACGTTGCGCTGGATGATCTGGATTTGCCTGCCGACTTCGACCTGTCGCTGGCCGACGAAATGAGCACGCCGGATGCGTTCGCCGCCGAGCTGGATGATGTCAACGCCGAGCTGGAAAGCCTGTCCAACAGCATCGGTGAGCCGACCTTTACCGAAGCCGACGCCGCACTGGATGGTGATGACGAGTTCGACTTCCTCTCGGGTACCGATGAAGCCGCTACCAAGCTCGATCTGGCCCAGGCCTATATCGACATGGGAGACAGCGACGGTGCCCGCGACATCCTCAATGAGGTCGTGAGCGAAGGTAGTGACGAGCAGAAGAGCGAAGCCAGGGAGATGCTTTCGCGTCTGGCTTGAGTGATCGGTACGTTGTAAACAGAACGGCAGCCCGGTGAGGCTGCCGTTTTTGTTTGGCCGATGAATTGATGTCGTCTGTTGTGGCCCCTTCGCGGGCAAGCCCGCTCCCATAGTGATTTATGTCGCCCACAAAACCTCTGGGAGCGGGCTTGCCCGCGATGGGGTCGTAACAGTCAAAGGAGATCTCTCTGGTATCCCCGCCCGGTGGCCTTATAATGCCCGCCTTTGGTACATCATCAGGCTGTCCCTCCTTGGCAAATATAGATAACCCGGCCGCCGAAATGGCAGCCGACGGCTTTTTCCGGATCGCGCTGGGCGTCGAATACAAAGGCTCGCGCTACCGTGGCTGGCAGCGCCAGGCGTCCGGGGTGCTCACCGTGCAGGAAACCCTCGAAAACGCCTTGTCCAAAGTCGCCGACTCGCCCGTTTCGCTGATGTGCGCCGGGCGTACCGACGCCGGGGTGCATGCCTGCGGACAGGTGGTGCATTTCGATACCCAGGTCGAGCGTTCGATGAAGGCCTGGACCATGGGCGCCAACATCAACTTGCCCCACGATGTCAGTGTCAGTTGGGCCAAGGTCATGCCGGCGCACTTCCATGCACGGTTCAAGGCCATCGCCCGGCGTTATCGCTACGTGATCTACAACGATCAGATCCGCCCCGCGCACCTGAACGAAGAAGTGACCTGGAACCACCGTCCGCTGGACGTCGAGCGCATGGCCGAGGCCGCTCAATACCTGCTCGGCACCCATGATTTCAGCGCTTTCCGTGCCGGCCAGTGCCAGGCCAAGTCGCCGATCAAGGAGCTGCATCACCTGCGTGTCACCCGTCACGGCAAGATGATCGTGCTGGACATTCGCGCCAGCGCCTTCCTGCACCACATGGTGCGCAACATCGCCGGTGTGCTGATGACCATTGGCGCCGGTGAGCGCCCGGTGGAGTGGATGAAAGAGGTGCTGGAGAGCCGGATTCGCCGGACCGGTGGTGTGACCGCGCATCCATTCGGGTTGTATCTGGTGCAGGTCGAGTATCGTGACGAGTTCGAATTGCCAGAACGTTACATCGGTCCGCACTTCCTGACCGGCTTCTCGGAACTTGGCGGCTGACGCCCTCGAACGCTTTTGTTACCATCCGGGACTTTCCCGGATTTGTCTTGGAGTTGTGTTGACATGTCAGCCGTTCGCAGCAAGATCTGTGGGATTACCCGCATAGAGGATGCGTTGGCAGCCGTCGAGGCCGGGGCGGATGCCATCGGCTTCGTGTTCTATGCCAAAAGCCCCCGTGCGGTGACGTTCCAGCAGGCGCGCTCGATCATCCAGGCGCTGCCGCCGTTCGTGACCACTGTGGGCCTGTTCGTCAATGCGAGCCGTTGCGAACTGGGCGAACTCCTCGATGCGGTGCCCCTGGACCTGCTGCAATTTCACGGCGATGAAAGCGCGGTGGATTGTGAAGGCTGGCACCGCCCGTACATCAAGGCGCTGCGGGTCAAGGCCGGTGATGACATCGCCGCGGCCTGTGATGCGTATGCCAGTGCCAGCGGTATCCTGCTCGATACCTATGTCGAAGGCGTTCCCGGAGGAACCGGTGAGGCGTTTGACTGGTCACTGATACCGCAAGGTTTGAGCAAACCGATCATTCTGGCCGGCGGCCTGACGCCGGATAACGTCGCCGAAGCCATTGCCCGTGTCCGGCCTTATGCCGTGGATGTCAGTGGCGGGGTTGAGGCGAGCAAGGGCATCAAGGATCACGCAAAGGTCCAGGCATTTATCAAGGCGGTACGCGGTAGCACCTGTTGATGTGACGGCTGGCAGACTGCCGCCGTCCACTGCACTGTACAAAACGGCTGAGGGTCATGGGGTGGTACGCAGGTCACGTTTCGCTGATCCGGCCATTCACTGATCATCGCCGCACACATGAATTTAGCGCTAGGGCATACACGGGGCTGCGAACCAGAGCGTTCGGGCCGCCGGTACTGGAGAAAGAAAGCATGAGCAACTGGTTAGTAGACAAACTGATCCCTTCGATCATGCGTTCCGAGGTCAAGAAGAGCTCGGTGCCTGAAGGTCTTTGGCACAAATGCCCGTCTTGCGAGGCTGTGCTGTATCGTCCGGAGTTGGAAAAGACCCTGGACGTTTGCCCCAAGTGCAACCACCACATGCGTATCGGCGCCCGCGCCCGTATCGACATCTTCCTCGACGTTGAAGGCCGTACCGAGCTGGGTGCAGACCTGGAGCCGGTTGACCGTCTGAAATTCCGCGACGGCAAGAAGTACAAGGACCGCCTGACCGCTGCACAAAAGCAGACCGGCGAAAAAGACGCGCTGGTGTCGATGAGCGGCACCTTGCTGGGCATGCCGATCGTGGTTTCTGCGTTCGAGTTTTCCTTCATGGGCGGTTCGATGGGCGCCATCGTCGGTGAGCGTTTCGTTCGCGCCGCCAACTACGCCCTGGA
The DNA here is from genome assembly GCF_019219225.1 of Pseudomonas sp. PDM32. Lineage (NCBI taxonomy): Bacteria > Pseudomonadati > Pseudomonadota > Gammaproteobacteria > Pseudomonadales > Pseudomonadaceae > Pseudomonas > Pseudomonas sp. PDM32. The sequence continues at coordinate 104,238 of NZ_JAHUWE010000002.1, read as the reverse complement.
AAAACGTTGCCCGATGGTCTGTTTCTCGGCTTCCGGCGGTGCGCGGATGCAGGAAGCGCTGATTTCCCTGATGCAGATGGCCAAGACCTCTGCGGTGCTGGCGCGTCTGCGCGAAGAAGGCATCCCGTTCATCTCCGTGCTGACCGATCCGGTCTACGGCGGCGTTTCCGCCAGCCTCGCGATGCTGGGCGACGTGATTGTCGGCGAGCCGAAGGCGCTGATCGGTTTTGCCGGTCCGCGAGTGATCGAGCAGACCGTGCGTGAAAAACTGCCGGAAGGCTTCCAGCGCAGCGAGTTCCTGCTGGAGCACGGTGCCATCGACATGATCATCGACCGTCAGGAACTGCGTCCGCGCCTGGGCAACCTGCTGGCGCAAATGATGGGCCTGCCGACGCCGAAGTTCGTGGCTGCACCCATCGTTCCAATCGTGGTTCCACCGGTACCTGCCAGCCTATGACCCAACGTACCCTTGGCGAATGGCTCGCCTACCTCGAACAGTTGCACCCTTCGGCCATCGACATGGGGCTGGAGCGGTCGCAGCAGGTAGCGTCCCGCATGGGACTGGGCAAGCCGGCGCCTCGGGTGATTACGGTCACCGGGACCAACGGCAAGGGTTCCACCTGTGCGTTCGTGGCGTCCTTGCTGCGGGCCCAGGGCTTGAAAGTGGGGGTTTACAACTCCCCGCACCTGCTGCGCTACAACGAGCGGGTAACGGTCAACGGCGTCGAAGCCACTGACGCCGAGCTGTGCCAGGCCTTTGCTGCGGTAGAGGCCGGGCGTGGCGACACTTCGCTCACCTACTTCGAAATGGGCACCCTGGCGGCGTTCTGGCTGTTCCAGCAATCCGGGCTCGATGCGGTGGTGCTGGAAGTCGGTCTGGGCGGTCGTCTGGACACGGTCAACGTGGTGGATGCCGACATGGCGCTGGTCACCAGTATTGGCGTCGATCATGCCGACTACCTGGGTGATACCCGAGAGTCCGTGGCCTTCGAGAAGGCCGGTATTTTCCGCCAGGGCGCGCCTGCGCTCTGTGGCGATCTGAATCCTCCACAACCCCTGCTGGACAAGGCGCGCGAGCTCAATTGCCCGTTTTTCCTGCGTGGGCGCGATTTTGATCTCGGCGTGACCGATCACAACTGGCAGTGGCGCGGTGTCGATGCGCAAGGGCGTGCGGTCGAGCTGCGCGACCTGCCGCTGCTCGATCTGCCGATGGAAAACGCCGCGCTGGCGTTGCAGGCTTACTTGCTGCTTGGCTTGCCTTGGGTGGATGCGCAGATTATCGAAGCGCTGCGGGCTACGAAGGTGGTCGGTCGTCTGGATCGCCGCGCGTTCGAGTGGCAGGGCAAGCGTTTGAATTTATTGCTGGATGTGGGGCATAACCCGCATGCGGCGGAGTACCTGGCCCGTCGTCTGGCCAGCCGTCCACCGGTCGGCAAGCGCCTGGCGGTGTTCGGGCTGCTGGCGGACAAGGATCTGGGTGGTGTTGTCGGCGAATTGAATGCTAGTGTCCAGCACTGGGCTGTTGCACCGCTGGATTCGCCTCGGGCGCGTCCGGTTGCGGATCTGCACGATGCATTGCAGGGTCTTGGTGCCTCGGTCACGTCATACGGCAGTGTAGCGGCCGCCCTGGAAGGGCAGTGCGCGCAGGCCACGAGCGACGACGAAATCCTGTTGTTCGGATCATTTTATTGTGTCGCCGAGGCCCTTGAATGGCTGGCCCGGCGCTCCACGGAGGAAGCGGCAAATGGCATTGCTGGATAAGGCATACAAGCAGCGCATGGTTGGCGCCCTGGTGTTGGTCGCGCTGGCGGTGATTTTTCTGCCGATGCTGTTTTCCCGCCAGGACGAACAGCGCCAGGTGACGGTCGAAGCGCCGGCGGCCCCGCAGGCGCCTGCGCTGCCCCAGGTGCAGGTCGAACCCGTGGCGGTGCCTGAGCCGCAAGCCTTGCCCCAGGAACCTGTGCCGAGCGATGACGAAATCGCCCAGCAGGAATCGGCGGTGCCGGCTGCACCGGTGGCTCCGGCACCTGCTGTCAAACCGGTTACGCCGCCGCCTGCGCCGGTTCCGGCGCTGGCCGCCAAGCCTGCGACCGCGCCTGCCCAGCCCATCACGGCGTCACCGGGCAAGCCGGACACCACGCAAAGCCGTGTCGATGCCAATGGTTTGTCGGTCAGTTGGTCGGTGCAACTGGCCAGCCTGGCGAACCGTGAAAGCGCGGAAAAGCTGCAGAAAACCCTGCGCAGCCAGGGTTACAATGCCTACATCCGGACCGCCGACGGCAAAAACCGGGTGTTTGTCGGGCCGCTGATCGAGCGCGCAGAAGCCGACCGGCTGCGGGATTTGCTGAACCGCCAGCAGAACCTGAAGGGGTTTGTCGTGCGCTTTCAGCCGGAACGTGGCTAAAACTATCGCCCCGATATGAAATGCACTGACAATCGCAGCTTACCGATAAGCATGGGCTCTGCTAAAATGCGCCGCCTTATCCGTCTGTAGGCTGCACTGTGCCATTTACCTGGGTTGACTGGGCGATCGTAGCAATCGTCGCCATCTCCGCATTGATCAGTCTGAGTCGCGGCTTCGTCAAAGAAGCATTGTCGCTGCTGACCTGGATCATCGCAGGAGTCGTTGCCTGGATGTTCGGTGGCTCACTGTCCGAGTACCTCGGCGGGTACATTCAAACGCCATCGGCCCGTATAATCACGGGCTGTGCCATCATGTTTGTCGCCACTTTAATCGTAGGCGCAATGATCAATTATCTTATCGGCGAACTGGTTCGCGTCACCGGGCTCTCCGGGACCGACCGATTCCTCGGCATGGCCTTCGGCGCCGCGCGTGGCGGGTTGCTGGTGGTCATCGCCGTCGGGCTGTTGAGCCTGGGGCCGGTACAGCAGGACGGGTGGTGGAAAGAGTCACAGCTCGTGCCAAAATTTCTATTGGTCGCTGACTGGTCCAAAAACCTGATCCTCGGGTGGAGCAGTCAGTGGCTTGCCAGCGGAATCAGCGTACCCGCTGATATTCCGTTCAAGGAGCAACTCTTGCCGACGGCCAAAACGCCTCAGTAAGTGTTGTTCAGTTCAGATCCATTAAGTAGGGGTTGCGTCGCATGTGTGGCATCGTCGGTATCGTCGGTAAGTCGAACGTCAATCAGGCGCTGTATGACGCGCTAACCGTGCTCCAGCACCGCGGCCAGGACGCTGCCGGTATCGTGACCAGCCATGATGGCCGGTTGTTCCTGCGCAAGGATAACGGCCTGGTGCGTGACGTGTTCCAGCAGCGTCACATGCAGCGCCTGGTCGGTCACATGGGCATTGGCCATGTGCGTTATCCGACCGCGGGCAGCTCGACGTCGGCTGAAGCTCAACCGTTTTACGTCAACTCGCCTTACGGCATCACCCTGGCGCACAACGGTAACCTGACCAACGTTGAACAACTGGCCAAGGAGATTTACGAATCTGACCTGCGCCACGTCAACACCAGCTCCGATTCGGAAGTGCTGCTCAACGTGTTCGCGCACGAACTGGCCCAGCGCGGCAAGTTGCAGCCGACCGAAGAAGACGTGTTTGCCGCCGTCACCGACGTGCACAACCGTTGCGTTGGTGGTTATGCCGTCGTGGCGATGATCACCGGCTACGGCATCGTGGGCTTTCGCGACCCGCACGGCATCCGCCCGATCGTTTTCGGCCAGCGTCACACCGACGAAGGCGTCGAGTACATGATCGCCTCGGAAAGCGTTTCCCTGGACGTGCTGGGCTTCACCCTGATTCGCGACCTGGCGCCAGGCGAAGCGGTCTACATCACTGAAGAGGGCAAGCTGTACACCCGTCAGTGCGCGACCAACCCGTCCCTGACCCCGTGCATCTTCGAACACGTCTACCTGGCGCGTCCGGATTCGATCATCGACGGCGTGTCGGTCTACAAGGCCCGTCTGCGCATGGGTGAGAAACTGGCCGAGAAGATCCTGCGCGAGCGTCCGGATCACGACATCGACGTGGTCATCCCGATTCCGGACACCAGCCGCACTGCCGCGCTGGAGCTGGCGAACCACCTGGGCGTGAAGTTCCGCGAAGGCTTCGTGAAGAACCGCTACATCGGCCGGACCTTCATCATGCCGGGCCAGGCCGCGCGGAAAAAATCCGTACGCCAGAAGCTCAACGCCATCGAACTGGAATTCCGCGGCAAGAACGTGATGCTGGTGGATGACTCCATCGTTCGCGGTACCACGTGCAAGCAGATCATCCAGATGGCCCGCGAAGCCGGCGCCAAGAACGTCTACTTCTGCTCCGCGGCGCCAGCGGTTCGCTACCCGAACGTCTACGGCATCGACATGCCGAGCGCTCACGAGCTGATCGCACACAACCGTTCGACCCAGGACGTGGCTGACCTGATCGGCGCCGACTGGCTGATCTATCAGGATCTGCCTGACTTGATCGAAGCGGTCGGTGGCGGCAAGATCAAGATCGACAAGTTCGATTGCGCGGTGTTCGATGGCCAGTACGTCACTGGCGACGTCGACGAGGCTTACCTGAACAAGATCGAACAGGCACGCAACGATGCCTCCAAGGTCAAGACGCAGGCAGTCAGCGCGATCATCGACCTGTACAACAACTGAGTTTCTACCGGCCCTGAGGGGCCGGTTTTGTATCCGGCTTTTAATTTAAGAGAATAGGGAAAGGAGTGACAGCATGAGTCAGGATTGGGATGCCGGTCGGCTGGACAGCGACCTCGAAGGCGTAGCGTTCGATACCCTGGCCGTACGTGCCGGTCAGCACCGTACGCCGGAAGGCGAACACGGTGATCCGATGTTCTTCACTTCCAGCTATGTATTCCGCACCGCTGCCGACGCAGCCGCGCGTTTTGCCGGCGAAGTACCGGGCAACGTTTACTCGCGCTACACCAACCCGACCGTACGCGCCTTCGAAGAGCGCATCGCCGCTCTGGAAAGCGCCGAGCAAGCCGTGGCCACCGCCACCGGCATGGCTGCGATCATGGCTGTGGTGATGAGCCTGTGCAGCGCCGGCGATCACGTATTGGTGTCGCGCAGCGTGTTCGGCTCGACCATCAGTCTGTTCGAAAAGTACTTCAAGCGTTTCGGCATCGAAGTCGATTACGTGGCCCTGGCGGATCTGTCCGGCTGGGATGCGGCGATCAAGTCCAATACCAAGCTGCTGTTCGTCGAGTCGCCGTCCAACCCGCTGGCCGAGTTGGTCGACATTGCCGAACTGGCGAAAATCGCTCACGCCAAGGGCGCGATGCTGGTGGTCGATAACTGCTTCTGCACCCCGGCCTTGCAGCAGCCGCTGAAAATGGGCGCGGACATCGTCGTGCACTCGGCCACCAAGTTCATCGATGGCCAGGGCCGTTGCATGGGCGGCGTGGTCGCCGGTCGCAGCGAGCAGATGAAAGAAGTGGTTGGCTTCCTGCGCACCGCTGGGCCGACCCTGAGCCCGTTCAACGCCTGGATCTTCCTCAAGGGCCTGGAAACCTTGAACCTGCGGATGAAGGCCCATTGCGCCAACGCCCAGCAACTGGCCGAGTGGCTGGAACAGCAGGCAGGCATCGAGAAAGTCCATTACGCCGGCCTCAAGAGCCATCCGCAGCACGAGCTGGCGCTGCGCCAGCAGAAGGGTTTCGGTGCGGTCGTCAGTTTTGAGGTGAAGGGCGGCAAAGAGGGCGCCTGGCGCTTTATCGATGCCACGCGCCTGATTTCGATCACCGCCAACCTGGGCGACAGCAAAACCACCATCACGCATCCGAGCACCACGTCCCATGGTCGCCTGGCGCCGCAGGAGCGTGAAGCGGCGGGCATTCGTGACAGCCTGATCCGCATTGCGGTCGGCCTGGAAGACGTGGCGGACCTGCAAGCCGACCTGGCGCGCGGCCTGGCTGCGTTGTGATCGAGTTGTCTACGCCGACCACCGGCTCCAATGGCCGCGTAGCGCTGGTGACCGGCGCCGCGCGAGGCATAGGCCTGGGGATTTCAGCCTGGCTGATCAGCGAAGGCTGGCAAGTCGTGCTGACGGATCTGGACCGCGAGCGCGGATCGAAAGTGGCAAAAGTACTGGGCGACAACGCCTGGTTCATCGCCATGGATGTCGCCAACGAGGGGCAAGTCGCGCTGGGCGTGGCCGAGGTGCTCGGCCAGTTCGGGCGCCTGGATGCGCTGGTCTGCAATGCGGCGGTGGCCGATCCGCACAACATTACCCTCGAAAGCCTCGACCTGGCTCACTGGAACCGGGTGTTGGCGGTGAACCTCAGTGGGCCGATGCTGCTGGCCAAGCACTGCGCGCCGTACCTGCGCGCTCACAGTGGCGCCATCGTCAATCTGGCCTCGACCCGCGCCGCGCAGTCGGAGCCGGACACCGAGGCCTATGCGGCGAGCAAGGGTGGCTTGTTGGCCCTGACTCACGCATTGGCCATCAGCCTTGGCCCGGAGATCCGGGTCAATGCCGTCAGCCCTGGCTGGATCGATGCGCGTGACCCCTCGGTGCGGCGCGCCGAACCCTTGACCGAGGCCGATCATGCCCAGCATCCGGCGGGCAGGGTGGGGACGGTCGAGGATGTGGCGGCGATGGTGGCCTGGCTGCTGTCGAGGAATGCAGGTTTTGTCACCGGTCAGGAATTCGTGGTCGATGGCGGCATGACCAAGAAGATGATTTACAGCGAGTAATATTGGCGTTGAATGTATCGCCCTCATCGCGAGCAGGCTCGCTCCCACATTTGAAAGCATGTCTTCTGAAGAAGTGCGGTCCATTGTGGGAGCGAGCCTGCTCGCGATGGCGGACTGATGGTTGCCGACATTGGCCGGAATGAAATGATTTTGTCTTTTTCAGAAAAACTTCAATCCTGCTATTGACTTAGGTTCGCTACCTGCGTAAATTTCGCGGCCTCGGAGATGCAAACGGGTGATTAGCTCAGCTGGGAGAGCGTCTGCCTTACAAGCAGAATGTCGGCGGTTCGATCCCGTCATCACCCACCACTCCCGAGATACTTGCGAAAGCAAGAGGTAGGCTGAAATGCCTCCACCGACGCGCAGCGGTAGTTCAGTCGGTTAGAATACCGGCCTGTCACGCCGGGGGTCGCGGGTTCGAGTCCCGTCCGCTGCGCCATATTTTCCGAGTCAGGCATGTCCTGATTCGAGATTGAAAAGCTACTGAGTTTTCAATCAGACGAGTTACTTGAGCATCTGCTCAAAGCGATACGCAGCGGTAGTTCAGTCGGTTAGAATACCGGCCTGTCACGCCGGGGGTCGCGGGTTCGAGTCCCGTCCGCTGCGCCATATCTGCCCCGAGGCCCACTGAACGCCTTGGAGCTACGAAGAAACCACTGGTTACTTCGAGTCGATAGCAAAAACCCTGGTCGAAAGACCGGGGTTTTTTGTTTCTGAAATTTGGGTTTTTTTCCTCTCGCCTTATTCCTGGTGGACCTTTCTGCATGCTCATTGCTGGAATGGCTATCGGACGCTGACGACGCCGTCGTCCAGCTGCACCCCTCCAGCCTCACGCTACCGAAATTCACGGCTACTCTTAATGTGCTGCGTCGAATAGTCGCGTTTTTTTGATTTGCTGGTCAGTTTTTAGTTTTCCGTCAGGCCATAAGCCTATAAACTTAACCTTTCGGTCAGCTTTGCACTGTCAACAACAGCCCTTTGTATCGTCAAAAGGGGCTTCTGCAAGACTCGAGATTTTCCAGTACATAATCAGAAGGGCGGACTCCATAACCGCCCAGAGGATGATCCATGTCCAACCGTGATATATCCCGGCGCTCGTTCCTTCAGGGCGGGCTGGTAGCGGGCGTGAGCGTGACGCTCACGCCATTGAGCAGCCAGGCGCTGGCCGCCTTGATGGAAAACAGCGTGACCGTGCCGTCCGAGCAGTGGCTCGGCAACAACGGCAAGGCGCGCGCCCGTAACGATGCCTTGTCCAAGGTCTGCGGTAGCAAGGTCTTTGCCCGCGACATCCGCGCCAAGGACATGCCGGGCTGGCCGCAGCAACAAGGCCACGCCATGCTGCTGAAAACCATCAAGGCCGACCACATCTTCGCAGGCATCGACCTGTCGTGGCTGGGGGCCGAGTTGCAGCCGGACCGCATCGTCACCGCCGAAGACCTGGTCAAGGACGGTATCGTGTTCCCTGAGGAGCACGCCCCGGATCCATTGTTGCCGGCCGGCAAGGTGCCGATGTTCATCGGGCACCCGGTGGCGATCCTGATCTGGAACGACTTCGAGCGTTTCCGTCAGGCCAAGAACCAACTCAAATTCAATGACAAGGCCATCCGCTACGGCGATAAAGTGCCGTTCTACGAAGGCGATCCATACGGCAGCTTCCGCTACGTGCGCGTCGGCGGTGCGACCTCGGCCGACGAAGACGAGTTCGCCAGCCTCAAGGATTCGATCCTGTTCCCGATGCTGAAAAACCGTCGTCCGGTGTGGAACTCCCAGCCGAACCTGCACGGCAACCTGACCGAGCGCGGGTTGTTCTACGCCGACCGCATGAAGCAGCAGATCGATACGCCGCCGGACAACTGGCTGGTGTTCGACGAGCGCTACAAGACCCCGTCGATCGAACCGGCTGCCCTGGAGCCGGACAACGGCAACGGCTGGTACGACCCGGCCACCAAGACCCTACATTTCGTCGTCGCCACCCAGTGCCCGCTGGAAGCCGCGACCGAGACCGCGAAGATGATCGCGCCGTCGCGTTTCGGCCTGGCAAACCTGAACATGCACCCGGGTTACACCGTCGGTTACGGCTCGAAAGACCACAACATTTTCGTCTACTACGCAGCGCTGGCCGCGTTGTACGGCGCCGGTGTGCCGGTGCGCCTGGCCAACGACCGCTACGAGCAGTTCCAGAGCGGCATCAAGCGTCACCCGTTCGACATTCGCTACCAACTGGCGGTGGACAAGAACGACCACAGCTTCAAGATCTTCCGCGCTGAAATGAGCGTCGACGGTGGCGGGCGAATCAACTACAGCCCATCGGTGGCGGCGGTGGGTGCCACGGCCGCGCAATCGATCTATTACATGCCGCAGAACGACCTGCAGGTCACGGCTTACCATTCCCGCGCGGTAGAAGCCGGGTCGATGCGTGGCTATGGCACCCTGCAGAGCATGGCGTCGACCGAAATGATGGTCGACGAAATCGCCGATCGCCTCGGTATCGATGCCATTGAACTGCGCCGCAAGAACGCACTGCGCTCGGGCATGAAAAACACCCAGGGCGCGATCCCGGCCGGTGCCTTGCGCCTGCACGAGATTCTCGACAAGGCGGCGGTCCACGAGGTCTGGAAAAACCGCGACGCGATCAAGAAGCAACGCGAAGCCGCCGATCCGGACAATTGGTACGGCGTAGGTTTCGCCATCTGCCAGAAAGACTTCGGCACCGGTTCCGAAGCGCCGATGGCCAGCATTGAATTCACCGCCGAAGGTCGCATCAGCCTGCGCCACATCGGTATCGAGATCGGCACCGGCATGTCGACCTCGCAGGCCATGGTCGTGGCCGACTTCCTCGGTGTCCCGGCGCACGAAGTGAAGACCGGTGAAACCGAATGGAAAGAATTGCAGCTGATCAGCAGCGGCAACCCGTACATCATGAGCCAGGCCGAGCAGGATAGTGTCCTGCGCAACCCGCGTTGGGTCGGCAAGGTGGCTTCGGCATCGTCGGCCACCAACTCCGCGTACTACTTCAGCCACGCCACCCGTGAAGCGGCGCGCGTGCTGTTCAACCACGGCCTGTGGCCGGCGGCGCTGGAGATCTGGCGCCAAGGCCCTTACGGCGGTCAGGCCAACCCTTACGTGGTGCGCCGCGAAGACGCCCATTGGGTCGACGGCAAGCTCACCGCCAACGGCATGGAACCCCTGCCGTTCGCCATGCTGGCCAAGCGTGTTCACGAGCGCGGCCTGGTGAGCGGCGCCACGGTGCACGGTTTCAACCGCTGGAGCTGGGCCGAGGCCGAGTTCAGCATCGACGGCGTGCGTGAGCGCTTGCCGCTCGATGGCCTGGCCGTGAAGTACGGCGACGGTGCACCGAAAGCGAAGAAGGCGCAGATGAACAGCGCCGGTTTCCATTTGCTGGACCGGCAGAACATCGCCTACCCGGCAACCCAGTTGAACAACGCGGCGGTGACGTACTACAGCCCGGTGGCGACGCTGGTGGAAGTGAAGGTCAACAAGGGTTCGAACGAAGTGTCGGTACTCAACCATCACTCGTGGGTAGAGTGCGGTCGCGTCCTGGTGCCGGAACTGGTCAAGGGCCAGCTCGAAGGCGGCATCGCCATGGGTATCGGCCATGCGCTGATGGAAGAAATGCCGCTGTACGAAGGCGGGCCGGGGGAGGGTGACTGGAACTTCAACCGTTACCGCCTGCCAATGGCGCGGCACGTCGCGGTGTGGAAGCAGACGGCGGAGATCCTGCCGCCACTCTCGCCAAGCGACCCGTCCAAGGGCATCGCCGAAGTGGTGATGATTCCTGTGGTGGGAGCCATCGGCAATGCGGTGGCCCATGCCATCGGTAAACGTGTCCGCGACCTGCCTATCACTTCTGCACGCATCAAGGAGGCCCTCAATGGCTAACCGTCCGCTTCAACTGACCCTCAACGGTCAATCCGTCGGTCCGGTGGACATCCCTGATGACCTGCCGATGATCGACTACCTGCACGAATACAAGAACCTCACCGGTTCGCGCCTGGGCTGCGGCCAGGGCATCTGCCACGCCTGCGTGGTGATCGTCGACAACCCCGACGGCACCAGCGAAGAAGTGCGCACCTGCATCACCGGCGCGCACTATTTCGAAGGCAAGAAAGTGCGGACCATCGAAGGCCATGCGACCCGCGACGAGCAGGGCAAGGTCACCGAGCTGAACCCGATCCAGCAGCGCTTCGTCGATGAGTTCGCCTTCCAGTGCAGCTACTGCGCGCCGGGCTTCGTCAATGCCGCGACTGTACTGGTGGAAAAGCTGCAGCGTCAGCCGATCGTCAAAAGCCAGCTGGAAAAAGTCATCGAGGACAGCCTCGGTCATCACATCTGCCGTTGCACCGGGTACGTGCGCTACTACAGTGCCACCCGCAACGTGCTGACCGATCTCGGCCTGGTCAAGGAGGGTTAAGCATGAAGTCACTATTGTCCCGCCTGACGCTGGCGGTCGGCCTGGCTGCGCCTGTGTTGCTGGCCCACGCCGATGAGGCGCAGGTCAAGCAAGGCCAATACCTTGCCCGCGCCGCCGATTGCATGGCCTGCCACACCGCGCCGGGTGGCGCGCCCTATGCGGGCGGCCTGCCGATCGTGTCGCCGTTCGGCACGATCTACGGCACCAACATCACCCCGAGCAAAGAGCACGGCATCGGCCTGTACAGCGATGACGAGTTCTTCGCCGCGCTGACCGAAGGCAAGCGCCGCGATGGCGCGAACCTGTATCCGGCGATGCCGTACACCTCGTATCACCTGATGCCACGCGCCGATTCCGACGCGATTCATGCCTACCTGAAAACTGTCGAGCCGATCGAGCGCGCCGCGCCGGTCACCAGCCTGAGCTTTCCGTTCAACGTGCGCCTGGGCCTGATGGGCTGGAACATGATGTACGGCAAGGACGTGAAGCTGGAGTCTGCCGAAGGCAAGAGCGAAGCCTGGAAGCGCGGCCAGTACATGGTCGACGTGCTCGGTCACTGCGGCGAGTGCCACACCCCACGCGGCTTGCCGGGTGCGATGCAGCAGGACAAGCGCATGACCGGCGGCATTCTCAACGGTTATCTGGCGCCAAGCCTGCTGGCCACTGACCTGGCAGCCCGTGGCTGGAATCATCAGGACCTGAGCTCGTTCCTCAAGCACGGCATGAGCGCCCAGGGCACGATGTTCAACGAGATGTTCCCGGTGTTCCACAACAGCACCCAGGGCCTGAGCGATCCGGATCTGGCGGCGATGGCGACCTTCCTGCTCGGCGATCAGCCACCGGCGGCGAAAGTGCTCACTGAAGTGCCGTTGGACAAACTGAGTCCAAGTGCCCAGCGGGGCCGTCAGGAATATTTGAACGTCTGCGCCGGTTGCCATGCACCGGGCGGCGAGGGCAAGCCGCACATCGCCGTCGCCATGCGCGGCAACACCACGCTGCGCCTGGAAGACCCGCGCAACCTGGTGCGGGTGATCGACGACGGTATCGGTGAGCAGAAGTTCTCCGGGTTCGAGCACATGCAGCCGATGCCGGGGTTCGCCGAGAAGTTGAGCGACGGGCAACTCACCGATCTGCTGAACTACCTGCGTCAGGGCTGGGGCGGTCAGCCCAATGACCTGGCGGTGAACGACGTGCAGACGTTGCGGGCTGATGCGCCGCCGCTCGAGCACAAGGCCCACTGATATGCAGCATCTCGATCTGCAAGTGGTGCGCCGGGCGCTGGAGTGGTCGACGGCCGGTCAGCGTATCTGGCTGTGTACAGTGCTGGCCACTTACGGCTCGGCACCGCGCGCACCGGGTTCGCTGCTGGCGGTGAACGCTGACGGGCACTGGATTGGCTCGCTGTCCGGTGGCTGTGTCGAGGAGGACTTTCTGGAGCGAGTCGCCGAGGGCGCGTTTCTGCAGCCGGTCAGCGTCGTTCGCTACGGCGAAGGCGACGACCCACGCTCGCGCGTCAGCCTGCCCTGTGGCGGGGTGTTGGATGTGCTGGTCGAGAAGCTTGACGCCGATTGCGAGGTGCAGGCGCATTTGCACGAGCTGGAGTCGGCGCTGTTGGGTCGACGTCGGTTGATCCGCGAAGTCGATCTGCAAAGCGGTGCGCGCAGCCTGTTCGATGATCGTGAGCAGGGTGTGCGTATCGAGCGTGAAATCGACCGCGTGCGTGTGCGTGTCGGCGCGGCCCAGCGCTTGTTGCTGGCCGGGTACTCCAGTGTGGCTCAGGCCTGTGCGGAATTTGCCGTGGGCCTGGGGTTCGAGGTGATTCTGTGCGATCCGCGGGACGAAGTGCTGGAAGGCGTCGTGCTGGAAAACGTGGAGATTCGCCGCCAACTGCCGTCGGTGTTCATCGCCGACGGCGGCTGCCACAGCGACACGGCGGTGGTGGCGTTGACCCACGACCCGCGTATCGATGACCTGGCGATGATGGAGGCGGTGCGCACCGAGGCGTTCTATATCGGTGTGATGGGCTCCATGCAGACCTCGCAGAAGCGCTTCGAGCGCTTGCGGCGCATCGGCGGTCTGGGAGATGTAGAGTTGGGGCGGATTCATGCGCCAATCGGGCTGAACCTGGGCAGCAAGACGCCAGCGGAGATTGCCCTGGCGGTGCTGGCGGATATCCTTCGGATTCGCAGCGGTATAGCGCGGGACCGGCTTTAAGATCAAAAGATCGCAGCCTGCGGCAGCTCCTACAGGGATCATGTTTTCTGTAGGAGCTGCCGCAGGCTGCGATCTTTTGTTTTAAAGGTCAGTACCCGAACTTGTCCCGCAATCCGTAATACCAGGCGCCCAACGCCGCAAACGGCGTACGCAGCAATTGTCCGCCGGGGAACGGGTAGTGGGGCAGGTCGGCAAACGCGTCAAAACGCTCGGCCTGGCCGCGCAACGCTTCGGCCAGCACCTTGCCCGCCAGGTGCGTGTAGGTCACGCCATGGCCGCTGCAGCCCTGGGAGTAGTAGATGTTGTCGCCCAGGCGTCCGACCTGAGGCAGGCGCGACAGGGTCAGCAGGAAGTTACCGGTCCACGCATAATCGATCTTCACGTCCTTGAGTTGCGGGAAGGCCTTGAGCATCTTCGGTCGAATGATCGCTTCGATGTTCGCCGGATCCCGCGCGCCGTACACCACACCGCCGCCGAAGATCAGGCGCTTGTCACCGCTGAGGCGGTAGTAGTCGAGCAAGTAATTGCAGTCTTCGACACAGTAATCCTGAGGCAGCAGGGTCCTGGCCAGTTCATCGCCCAGTGGCTCGGTGGTAATCACCTGCGTTCCGCAAGGCATCGACTTGGCGGCCAGTTCCGGCACCAGATTACCCAGATAGGCGTTGCCGGCGACTATGATGAATTTGGCCCGGACCTTACCTTGCGGCGTGTGCACCACCGGGTTGGCTCCGCGCTCGATGCGCACGGCCGGCGACTGCTCATAGATCGTACCGCCCAGGGACTCGACGGCTGCCGCTTCACCCAGCGCCAGGTTGAGCGGATGAATGTGGCCGCCACTCATGTCCAGCATCCCGCCGACGTACTGATCACACGCTACCACTTCGCGAATGCGGCGCTGATCCATCAACTCGAGCTGGGTGTGGCCGAATCGCTCCCACAAGCGCTTCTGCGACTCCAGATGACCCATCTGCTTGGCGGTCATTGCGGCGAACACGCCACCGTCCTTCAGGTCGCACTGGATGTTGTACCTGGCGACCCGCTCACGAATGATCCGGCCACCTTCAAACGCCATCTGCCCCAGCAACTGAGCCTGCTTGGGACCGACCGTGCGCTCGATGACATCGATGTCGCGGCTATAGCTGTTAACGATCTGTCCGCCATTACGCCCGGACGCCCCGAAACCCACCTTGGCGGCCTCAAGCACCGTGACCTTGAAACCGTTCTCCAGCAGAAACAGGGCAGAGGACAGCCCCGTGTAACCAGCGCCAATCACACAGACATCAGTCTCGACGTCATCCTGCAACGCCGGGCGCGGCGGAACCGTATTGGCCGATGCGGCGTAGTAGGACTCTGGGTAGGAAGTGTTAGCCATCCGGCAGCCTCTGTTTAATATATTTTACGAGTGCGTTGATCCTACCCGAGTTGAAAATCGCCCGCCAGCCACCCGGAAAATCTTCTTTGTACCGGAAAAATTAAATATTTTGCATATTCATAGGGTTAGCGCGAAAAAAGGTGTTGACACCCCTCCGGAATTCCGTAGAATGCCGCCTCACAGCAGGCACGTAGCTCAGTTGGTTAGAGCACCACCTTGACATGGTGGGGGTCGTTGGTTCGAGTCCAATCGCGCCTACCAAACAAAATCCGCTCTGCTGGGCGGTCTAGAGGGGTTACCGGAAACGGTAACCCCTTTTTGCTTTCTGCGATTTGCAAAACTTTTGCAAAACTTTTGCAAAACTCCCACATCAGAACGCCAATTCGGCGCCCACCTCCAGGTACACGATCTTCTTTTCGTCGTGCCCCTCCTGATAGTGCTTCGTCATTTTCTCGTCAGCATGGCCCATCAGCGCCTGGATGTATTCCTGTGGGAAATTTTGCTGCTCGTACAGCCATGCCCCTAAAGCGCGAATTTCGTGAAAAGTGGGGCGCTCGCCGGCCGGCACGTGGTCGTAGGCGTGCGCAGCATCCCTGGCCTTGCTGAACTCCTTGGTCAGATAGTCTGGGGTCACCGACGTCCAGTGGTCCTTTGCATCGATCTGTTCCCGGCGCCTGGCTTTCGGTTTGTAGTGGATGAGATACGGCGACACCAGCGGCGACCGCAGGCACTCACCGACAACCTCACGCAGTGCCGCTCCCATGGTGATTTTCAGGTGGACCGGGTTTTCGTAGCCCTGGGTCTTCCCGGGCGATACCGTCAGCGTGTTCTTGTCCATGTCCACAGCCGACTTCAGCCAGGTGACGATGTCCTCGCGGCGCTGAAGGCTGGCCAGTGCAAGACGAATGGCACGCTTTAGCCAGGGTGGCGTGGTCGCCGCGTCAATGATCGTCTTCAGTCCGTCGAGCGTGTGACGCTGGCGCTTCTTCTCCGCTTCCTTCTTCACCAGGGTCAGTTCGGCGTTGTTGCGCTCGGCCAGTCCCTTGGCAACCGCGAAGGCGAAGATTTGCACCCACAGCCCGCGGTGCTTCGTGTAGGCGTTGTTGCTGAACTGGTCCAGGTACTCAGCCATAGCAAGCACGTCCATTTGCCCAATCAGGCGGTCGCCCAGGTCCTGCCGGTACCGCTCGATCTTGAATTTTATTTCCTCCAGGGTGCGGGAGGCGTAACCCTTGTCCGGTAGCCACTCGTCCGTGAAGCGCTGCAGCAGGTTGCTCACGATCGGCAGTCGATCCCCGGTCAGGACGGCAAGCAGCGAGCCGTCGTCCACTACCAGTTCCGCGAACTTCAAGTTTGCCGCCCTGGCCAACTTGATCGCCTCTTCCAGTGGGCGGTTGATGCTGGTCATCACGCCGGTGATGGGGTTGCGGTACCGCCAATACTTACCGTTCGGGTAGAGGTTTGGCGGGAGCTTCTTGTTCTGAAGCGTGCGCGGCCGGGCAGCCATCAGCCGATCTCCAGCATTTTGGCCAGCAGCGGGTCATTCGACCCCATGATTGCCGCTTGCACATCCACGAAATACATCCCGCCCTTTACCTCTCCAATCACTTCGCCTTCCTCGATCCATTTTTTCAACTGCTGCAGGCTCGGCTTGCCGCCGACGTACCGCAGCTTCCTGTATTCGCCTGCCTCCATGAGGCGCGGCAGCTTGACCGTAATTTGGGCCAGGACTTTTGCCATGATGATGCTCCGCGCCGCGTGGCGGCAGAAGGTGGTTATTGGGTGGCTTTGGCGAGTGCGGCGTCTGCGATCTTCATCGCGGCCTGGGCATCATTCACATAGGCCGGGTCGAAGCCGCCGCACAGGTGGATGGTTGCCTGGCAGGCACGCAGATTCTCGCGGGTGAGTTTCAGCGCAGCGACCAGCTCTTCGCACAGCGCACGCTCTTCTCGCCCGATATCCCAGAAACGCTGGCCCCAGTGTCCGGGCGGCGGAGGATTGGTGTTCTGCACGCCCATGTACATGGCACCAATGGTCGCGTCGAGCAGGTCGCTCTTGTAAGCGTTTTCGCCATCGATGCTCAGACCTTGTCGGCGCAGAGCATCGAGCGCGTTATTCAAGTTCGCCTCGGGTGACGGCAGCACCAGGTCGAAATCGGACTTGCCCGGCCGGCAGGCGATGAGAAACATTTGGCAGTCCAGCGGCAGGTGCTGGGCAACGTTGGAGATCGCGTCAATAGCGGCTTCTCGCAGATGGTGTTTTTGATCGGCCATGAGAATTCCTCGCCCGCCGTTCACCGGCAGGCTTTATGGTTTAATGAGATGTGTTCTTAAAGGAGTTGTTGCTATGGAGAAGGCGTTTCGAAATCCGTTGTTCTTGACCGGCTTACCACTGGTAATTTGTGGAGTCGCTGTCACCGCGCCGGGGCTCTGGATTCCCGGCTTGGTCTTAATGGTTGCTGGTTGGGCAAAGGGAAATAAGCGAGCCTGACTTTATCGCCGCGGCCCCTTGTAGCAGTACACGTAGGCGAACCAGGCGAGGGCGATCATGGCATCACCTTCAGGCCGGCGGCTTCAATGGCCTTCTCGCACGCGCTCCGCATGCGGCTGGCGGCGTGGAAGGCATCCATGTGGCTGTCATCGATCGCATCCCGGGGATCTTCCGGCTGAGCTGGCGCCGGCGGCAGAACCACCGCCACAACAGCGCGGGATTCTTTCCAGAAATGCCAGTAGGCATCGATCGAGCCGTCGGCATAGCCGTCACCAGACCGGCCCAGGCACTCCACGCGTATCTCGACTTCGAGGAACCCGCTTTCTTTCATGCGGGTAATGACAGCGGCTTCGAACTGTTCGCGCGCACTCATGGCGTCACCTGCGTGCCGAGATCAGCCAGCGAGAACACGATGCCGCGGCAGTAGTGATCGTTGCCATCCAGCACGTCGAACGTGGCGTGGGGAATTTCGGTAGAGTAAGTCCAGGAGTAACCGTCCTCCTTGCACCAGAGTGCCTCGATCTTTCTGGCCAGAGGCTTGCGTTTGAAGTACTCCTGAAGCTCGTCGTCATCCTCGACGTTTTCCCGCTCGGGCAACAGGCCTTTGGCATCGATCAACGCAACTCCGCCGTCGTAGCAGCCGAACTCGTCGCGGATAGCACCTTCGAATTCCATCAGGTCATCGCTGGCGCCGAAAACGATCACCAGGCCGGCAGCCTTGGCGGCCTCGATCTGGTCCTTTGCGATGCTTCGATGCGCTGGGTACTGAATGCCGTCCAGCAGGGCGGCTAGGTATTCTTTGAGCATGACTTCGTCCTTGCCGCTATAGCGGCTTACTTTGAAGGGGGAGGGAGTTACTGCGGGATGCTGAGGCGAGCTGTGTCGTCCAGAGCTTCGTTGTAGCCTTTGTTCTTGCATTCAAGCCTGGCCCGCATGTCGTTATCGGGCGCCGTTGCGTGGGTAGGCTTTCGCTCAGGCAGTACAACCGCTACCGGCGTGAACTGCTGCACGGCTTCGAAGAGTCCGCGAGCTCGACCCAACGCATAGGCCTTGTCCTGAAAAGCGGAGGCCTGATCTAAAAGTTCGTCGGACTCTCCGGCGATGAACCACTGGTGATGTGCAATGAGAGTTTGTTCGTCGTCGTGGTTCGGACGTGTTAGCTCATCAATTCGCTGATCCGCTGCGTTCAGGCGCTCCTGTAGGGCATCTCGCTCGGCGGCGATGCGGTCGAAATCATCGGCCAAAACCACAACCGTCCGGAAGACAGCCTTGCTCTCGCCTTCAACGCCAGGGATGAAACCTTTCAATTGCCAGCGCTTCACAGCCGGCTGGGACATGGCGAGTTTGTTTTCTGTGGGCATAGGGATACCTCGTAGGTATGATTTTGCCATTTCTAAAAATGGAGTTTGCGATGAACCGGTGGCTGGCTAGTATTGGGCTGTTTTTTTCAGCGATTTATCTATATGGCATTTATTATTTTGCCGGCTCTAGGCTTGGTGCGCTTCAAACTATGGAGTTGAACGAGTTGGGTGATTTTTTGGCTGGAGTTTTCGGTCCAGTTTCAATTCTTTGGTTGATACTCGGCTTCTTTCAGCAAGGTCTGGAACTTCGCCAAAATAATGAAGCTCTGAACCTGCAAGCTGCCGAGTTGAAGAACTCGGTTGATCAACAGAAAGAAATGGTTGCCGTGACAAGGGAGCAGGTAGCTGCCGAGCTTGAGAGAATCAGAGTTGAGCGCGAAAGAAGGGCTGCCTCACTTGAGCCAGTTTTTGCCTTCAAGGAAATTTACGGTCATGAGAATAATGGTATGTATTTTTTTCAGGGTAGAATAACTAATGCGGGCAACAAAATAACAGAGCTTACTGTTTCTGTAGATAATGAAAGATACAGGGTGGCTCAATCTGAATATCCATCGCTGCTTCACGGTGGGGCCTTCGATCTTGGTATGACTATCCCGAGGTTGGAAGATTTTTCTGAGTTTGTCATCACTCTTGGTTATAGGAATGAGGAAGGCACTTATGGGAGTAAAACATTCAAAATGGTTCCACTTCCGCGAGAAGTCAACAGAGGGCCGGGGTTTGTTCGTATGAATGCCGCGTAGAAGTTGAGGCGCCGCATTGAGTAAGGGAGTCAGTTCAGATTTGGTTAACTAGGCTGCCGCCATCAGCGCCTCGATAATCCTCTGTCCAGCCAGCGGCGGTACCGCGTTGCCGGCCATGTGCATAGTCAGTCGATGATTGTCCGGCCGCTTTGTGTCAGCAGGAAACGACATAGCAGCAAGGGCCTCGCTCGCCGAAAGCATTCGCATTTCATCGCCGCGCACCAAGGCCCACCGGTCCAAAGTGGTGATGGTCCCGATCGGACGCTCCAAGCTGCGCCCAGTCAGACCCGAACCGGATCCGTAGTAGGGCATGATGAATCGATCACCGAAGCGCTCCCGGCCATTCTTCACGCGGAGTAGCGTCGATTCAGCGCGACCAGGTTTCACGACATTGCTCCACTTGCCAGCGTCGAAATCGATGAAGGATGAGGCTGGGACATGCCGACGCTGGTGAAGCTGAAGGTTCAGCGGTGCTTTACTCCGCGTGCAGACCAGAAACAGGCGCACGCGGTGCTGTGGCACGCCGAGATCGGCGCAATCGACCACATGGGGCGCGACCATATAGCCGAGCGCTGCCATTGCCTGAGCCCATGCGGGGTACAAGGCCCAGGCCGTGAACTCTTCGACGTTTTCGACCAAAACCACTTCTGGTCGGCGGTACTCGGCAGCCGACACGACCGCCCAGGCTGTTGACCGCGATGCGTCGTGCTGAGCGTTCCCGGACTTCTTGCCGCGGGCCTTCGAATGCCCCTGGCAGCACGGCGAGGCCAGCATGATGTCGTGCGCTGGAACCTTCGACCAATCCGCCTGGTGCAGGTCCTGGCAGATGTGGATAGCGTCGGGGTGGTTTGCGCTGTGCCACTCGACGGCGACAGGCCAGTGATTGGCGGCCCAGATTACGTCGATACCGGCATTACGGGCACCGGTTGACCATCCGCCGAGACCGGCGAACAAATCGATTGCTGTGGGCATGGGGTTACCTCGGAAGTATGATGCCATGTTGATGGATCATAATTAGATGGGGAGTAGGACGGTGAAATACGAAACTTCTGTCGTTTATCTTGAGCAAGTTCCAAAAATCATTGTTGACTCTGGTTTTGACTGGGCAACATTTTGGAGTTTTTCTGCAACTATCGCCATTTTCGTCTTGGGCACATATCTCACTGTGCGGAATTTCAATAAAACCATTATTAGCCAGGAGACGGTTGCTCAGAAAAATTTTGAGTTACAGAAAAAATTAATTGAGAGTCAAGAGTTTTCAGCCAAACAAAATTTTGATTTGCAAAGAGATGCTATGGCTGGGCAAGATCAGGCCGCAAAACAAACATTTGAAGTTCAAAAGGAGATGATCGCTAGTCAGGAACGTGTTGCTAGTCAAGCCTCATTGAAGACTAGCAGGCAGAATTGGATTAACGATCTGCGTGACACAACAGCCTTATTTATAGCCGCAGCTCTTAACGTAAATCGCCTGAACGTTTACTGGGAGTCTACCCAATCAGCAATCAGTATGCGTGGAGGTGTCATAGACTTTTCACATGTTGACAGGCTACGCTCAGAATGGTCGACGTCACATGTTCAATCAGTTAAAGAGCTTGTGAGTCTGAAAGCTAAGCTGGAGCTTTTGCTTAATCCAGAAGAAATAGATTCAAAAGAGCTAATGATCGCAGTTAATGAGTTATATAAAGAATGTGATAAACCAGGTGGCCCCGCGAAAGAGATTGCGAATGATGTAGTCAGCTGGTGTCAGCATATTCTCAAACAGGAGTGGGAGAAGGCAAAGGCCGGTAAATAGGTGCGCCTGCGGTTTTAACCAACTGACACTGCCTCGCCGGCTGGCGTGATTCGTTGAAGTGGGGTATTTGTGTTCGGCCCGGTATGGAGCCGGATCAAGGAGAAGCGAGATGGCCGATTACGAATGGGTAGACGCTGAATTGTACTTTGATCAGCGCAGGGGACACATGAGGGTTAGGCCGCTACCTGGGCAGAAGTATCCACCGGACATGGTCATTGAGTGCGATAAAAGTTTCAGAGAGAAAAATCCGGCGGGCTCGAAATTTCGTTTAATGGTGAAAGAGAAAAAGAAGAAGACCCCTGACAGCAGGACCCATCTGTATTCCCGATACGACTGGGGTGCGACCCCGATTTAGTGATCGTTCAGGCGCCGCTTTCCGTGATCGGATACGCAGCGTATAGGTATGTTTCGTATTTGACTTGAACAGATACGTGGTCAACTATTGCGGTTCATTTTACAAGTGAGAATTCAAGGAAATGACGAAAAAACTCAGCGAGTCGCCAAAAGAAGAAAACACTCCTAAAAAATGTTTTATTGTTACCCCTATCGGTGTTGATAACAGCGCGACTCGCAGGGCTGCGGATGGGCTTATTAATGCAGTTATGAAGCCGGTCCTTAAGTCTCTAGGATATGAGGTTTATGTGGCTCACGAGATTGCTGCACCAGGGTCAATTACAAAGCAAGTGATTGAGCATGTTATATATGATGATTTAGTTGTGGCGAATTTATCTGAGCTGAACCCGAATGTAATGTACGAGCTTGCGGTAAGGCATTGTGTGGGGTTGCCTATTATTGTTCTAGCCGAAAATGGTACTAGGCTGCCATTTGATATATCTGATGAAAGAACATTGTTCTTTGAAAATGATATGGCCGGCGTGGTTGATCTTGGCCCAAGATTGGCTATAGCTGTTGAAGCAGCCATGACATTGGAAGAGGTGGACAATCCAGTGTTACGTGTCACGGGCAGTAAGGCTTTACGCGAATCCGTGGATACAGATGATGCGCAGAGCTTTCTTATTAAAAAATTAGACTATATTGAAACATTCATAGGAGAAATTAAGTCAGGTGCAATGTCCACCAGCTTCACTAAGGCAGCTAGTGCTCCCAGCCAGTCATGGTTGTACGAGATGGACATGGAGGGGGATGAGGGTAGTTCTGATAAAGCTAGAAGGGCCATAGGAATGATGCCTGGCGTGAATCAAGTATTAGTCACCAAAAATACGCCGGTGGAATCTAAGTTTAGTTTTCGGGTTAGAAGTGTTTCTGCACTTGATTTTTCTATGCTTGGTGATATTTGCAATAAATTGGGTGTCGGTGTCGTGGTTAGAACGCTACGGGAAGGGGCCATCGGTTATTGATTAAGGCGATTGGCCTGTTCTTCAAACTGAATCGCCATATCCAGCGCCGCTTTGTAGGTCCAGCGGAAGGCTTTGGCCTTGTCGGTTACCAGGTCAATAACGTGGTAGGCCTTGCCGACCGTCTTCACTTGGAAGCGCACCTTCTTCGTTGGCAGTGGCAGGCCGACAAGACGGGCGAACTCCCCACGGGCAGCGCGGGTGCGAATCATCAAGGCGCCGATGACATCCCGGCGCTGCTGTATCAGTGGGTGCATTTGCTGCATGGCTGATCCCTCGGTGTGGGTTGCGTGTATTCGTCAGCACTCTGGCCTCCTGCTGGTTGCCGTTGGGCGCAGGGGAGAGTGCTGACGGATAAAGGCAGGCGTAAAAAAGCCCGATCGGAACCGGGCTTTTGTTTGCGTCACGAAGACCTCCCTACGTGACAGCCTCCCAGGCCCGCTACTGGCAACGGCCTGGGTTTGAATCATCATCAGTGTGTTGTCGCGAGGGGGTAGGCCTACCGGTTGCCCGGTTGGTGCGCGGTGACACCGTCGGCCCAGATGTCCGCTGCCTGCCAGGGTGAAGGGCGCAGCCTTCAGGCTTACTGCGCCACGCCGGGGAATCGGTGGACTACTTCATGGTGGTCATCCTCAAGAACGCGCCGTTGGCATCTTGGCGGGCGCTCGCCGTTCTCTGGTTTTGCTACCTGCGGGGGGCCGCATTGCGCGGTGCAGAATCATCCGCATCCCGCTACCCACTCAGTGAATGGGCAGAAGTGATGCTATGCGTGGTGGTCGTAAGCCTCGGCGCGCTTTGCCGTCCGGACTTGGGCGATACGGCGCTCAGGTACCCGACGATCACGCCGCATTGAGTCGCCATCGAGCATTGCGTGCATGGCGATGAGCGCAGCCAGCACGAAGCACATCGGCGAAATGATTTGGCGGCGCATTGCTTCGGCCACCAAGGCGGCGCGGCGGGTGACGCCGAGCTTGAACATTGCGTTGGTGAGGCGTTTCGCTACGGTGGCCGGCGAGATGCCGACTTCCCGCGCTATTTCTTTCGCGGTCAGCCCGAGGGCAACCCATAGAAGGAACTGAAGTTCTCGTGGCGCCAGTCCACGTCCGAGGTGACCCTTCCATGTGCCATTTACGATCTCTGTTTCCATCGCGTTGACTCCCGGTTGTTTTCCCAATGCACCCGGACAACCAGGTGCATCAGTGAAAAATTCCGTGTCCCTTCGGCGCTGCTGGCGCGGTACGGGCTCTTACAAGTTGTTCGTCCGACCGCGACTCAGTCCGCCGGATAACTGTTTGCGGTGCTTTACGCTGCACACCTGGGTCAGTTGCCAACCCTCTGAACCGTTGAGGCCGGTTCATCGCTGCCTTCCATCTGGCCGGTGGCTATCCGGCGATGGGCAAAATATAGGGCAGCCTTTATTTTGAGTCAACAGGTATGCCTTTATTTTTTTGTAGAGGGCAAAAAAAATCCCGCAATAGCGGGATTCATTGAATTAGAAGGGGGGAAATTACCAAAGCGCTGAAGACCAGAATACCTTGCCGAGTACAATTATCTCTTTCTGAAGCATGTCCTGTGGGCTGTACTCTTCATCTGGATGTTCATCGCGGTTGAAGCTTCGCATACGAATTCCTCCACCTGGTAAGCGGTACAGCGTCTTAACTCGCAATTGCCCACCATGATCGAGGGCGTACATTTTTCCGTCAGTTATGGAGGTGGAGCCCTTGTCGACTCCGACAGTACTTCCATGGGGGAGTACTGGCTCCATACTATTCCCTGAAACGGTTACGCAGACTGCCTCTGATGGCTGTACGCCTTGCCGTCTAAGGGTAGCTTTGCCAAAACGAAGCTTCTGCCTATGGGACTGTTGTACAGCGCTAATCCCCGCGCCTGCGGACAGCTCTACTTCCTTGAGAAACGGCACGTATACCTCATCATCATCCAGCGGTGTGTCGTCGTCCCATACATCCATAGGGCCGAGCAATATCGCGTTTGACTCGATAGTTTCGGTCCGATTGTCGTTTTGCGACGAATACTTCCCCTCTGGGCTGCCCGTTCCATCCGAAAGCCAAACCGGATCGACCCCGCACACCTGGGCAAGCTTTATTAGGTGTCCCGACGTCCGAGTGAGCCCTCGCTCAATTTCTGATACGGAAGCCTGCTTTATACCGGCGCGCTCGGCTAGCTCGACCTGAGTTAGGCCGGCGTTTTTACGCGCTTGTTTCAATCGATCTTTGAGTTCCATGCCCGCCAATTTATAGGCCAACCTTTCGAGTTGCAAAAAGGTATCCCTTTCCATAACATAAAGGCATCCCTTTATATGGGCGGAGATTCGATGAACATTAATTTCAAAAAACTCGTCGAGCATTTTGGCTCGCAAGCTGCGACCGCAGCAGCCCTGAACGTTAAGCAAGGCTCAGTCAGCGGCTGGGTTCGAGGTCTACACGGCTGTTCGGCGGAGGTGGCATTGAGAGCTGAAGTGCTGACCGGCGGAAAAATTCTTGCCCGGGATCTACGCCCGAGCCTATCGGGTCAAGTCTCCGAGACTGCCCTTGGCGACCCTGTAAAAAAGGCTGCGGCATAGCGGGGGCTGTGCCAGCAACCGAAAGCCCACTGGAGCGACTGGAAGACATGCAATGCCACCTCGATTTGCTCAAGGAAGATCTTGAGCGGTTGCGGAAAGACCTTCAGGACATCGAGAAGTAGCGAGAAGGTCGAGTGGCACCAGTATCGGGTTTAGCTGGGGGTCGAGGTAGCGCGCAGAGTTAGCTGTTGATTCATCCAGTAGAACGGATCCACCAGGAAGACCATTAGGGGAAAGGAAATGGACGGCGATAAAACAGGACGCGCGGGGACATTGAACGCTGAGAGCGGTAGCTCAGTCGGCGGGATTGGTCGCGTCTGCAGGAAAGTAATCGCCTGAATCGCAGGCACAAAAAAGCCGGTGGCTAGACCGGCTTCTTCACAACGCAAAACACTGAGGGGCCATTATGAACACGATCGTTACCCCAGGCAATACCCGCCATGTCGCGACACTTTTGGAGCAATCGCAAAACGTGTCGCATCACACCATGTCGTCACGCGAAATCGCCGAACTGACCGGCAGTACGCATGACAATGTACTGAAAACTGTTCGTGCGCTGGTTGCCAAGGGTGTCGTTTCTTCAAACGACACCCCCTATGTGCACCAACAAAACGGTCAGGTCTACCGCGAGTTCTTGTTATCCCAACGCGACACCTTGGTGGTGGTCTCGGGCTACAGCGTCGAACTGCGCGCACGGATCATTGATCGCTGGCAGGAGCTGGAAGCCCAAGCCGGTCAGTTTCAGATACCCGCGACTTACGCTGAGGCGTTGCAGGCGGCTGCCGACCAGGCCAAGGACAATCAGTCACTGCGCTTGGTCATTCTCGATCAGGCGCCGAAAGTTGCCGCCATCAAACGACTGGCTGCGGCTGGCGGTGCGATATGCATCACCGACGCAGCCAAGCATCTGCAAGTTCAACCGTCGAAGCTGTTCGCCTGGATGGAGCAGCACCGGTGGATCTTTCGGCGTCAGGGCTCAGGTCGCTGGACTGCCTACCAGCCTCGCATCACGTCCGGCTACATGATCCACAAAGTCACTTCCTTGAAGGCTGATCCAGAAACCGGCGCCGAGCGCGCGGCCTTCGATCCACTGGTTACCCCGAAAGGCCTTGCTCGTCTGGCCGAATTCAATATCGGAGCCTCGCTGTGAGTGTTCAAGCAATGTCCTGGGCGCTCTCGCTGCCTACCGAATCCCTGAAGGACTCAAGCGCGCGTCATGTGCTGCTGTGCCTTGCCAACTACGCCGGTTCGAACGGTTCCGGTGCCTTTCCATCGGCCTCAACTCTGGCACAGGACACTGGTCTGTCCGAGCGTACCGTGCGTTACAAGCTGGACGATCTGGAGAAGGTCGGGCTGATCCAGAAGGGCAATCAGGCTATTGCCGCCGTGCACATCGATCGTCATGACCGCCGCCCAGTTGTTTACGACCTTCAACTATCGCGGGGTGCAAATCCTGCACCCCGTACAAAACGGGGTGCAGATGACGCAACGGGGTGCAACTCACAACAGAACGGGGTGCAGCCTGGAACAGAACGGGGTGCAGCCGCTGCACCCAATACATCAATTAACCATCAAGGAACCGAAGAGCAGCTGCAGCGCGAGTTTGCCGACGTGGTTGCCGAGCAGAATCAGGCCGCCATCGAGGCGCTGAATGAGCGCCAACGCTTTGCCATGTTCGCCACTTGGCAGCCTGCGGCAAAGGCGATGTCTGATCAGCTCGCCATTGCTGGTTTGCCCGATGACTCAGTGACCGTCGAACAGCTCGCTGGGTTTAAGGGCTTCTTCGTCGCCAAGCCCGCGACCATCGACAGCGCTGCTGGCTGGTGCTTCCGACTGGTGGCCTGGGTAAAGCGTGAGCGTGTGAAGGCAGCCGGAAATGCAT
Organism: Pseudomonas sp. PDM32; assembly: GCF_019219225.1. Classification (NCBI taxonomy): domain Bacteria; kingdom Pseudomonadati; phylum Pseudomonadota; class Gammaproteobacteria; order Pseudomonadales; family Pseudomonadaceae; genus Pseudomonas; species Pseudomonas sp. PDM32. The sequence goes on along the minus strand of NZ_JAHUWE010000002.1, from coordinate 77,351 downwards.
CGTCCGCCGCTTCGGATGAGTTCGACGACGACAACACCGAATGGATGAATGGGGGTTCGAAATGAGAGCGGTTTCTACGGTCGCGGCCCAGGCTATGAGCAAGGTTCGACACGGCGAATTTATCGAAGCAACCACAGGCGTATCGGCACAAACCCAGCAGGACCAAGCACGTGAGACCGGCAAGGTGATTAACCAGCTGTTTCGCCAGTTGCGCTCGATCCGTACCGCATGGCGCCAAGCGTGGCCGGACAAGAAGGCCTACATGGAATCGAAAACCACCTGGCTGAAGGCGTTTATCGAGAACGGTATCTGCACCCAAGAGCAAATCGATCTCGGTCTGATGCGTTGCCGTGCGGAGCCATCGGACTTCATTCCAAGCGTCGGCAAGTTCATTCAGGGCTGCGTGCCGACACCGGAAATGATCGGCCTGCCGAGCGTTGACGCTGCGTTTGACCAAGCATTGCGAAACTGCCATCCGGCAATGCGAGGCGTTGCGAAGTGGTTTCACCCGGCGGTGTATCACGCCACAGCGGCAGCCGGGTTTCACAGCCTTCCGCTACTCAGTCGCGAACTGGCTCTGATCAGTTTCGAAAAGCGTTACTTGGAGGTGACCCACAAGGTTTGGATGGGGGCTGTGCTTAGCCCGGTACCGGTGGCCGAACTGGCATCACCGGTGGCTAAGCGAACTCCTGCTATCGGCAACCAGGCGCTTGCCAATCTGCGCGCAATGCGTTCGGGAGGCGCTGTTCGTGCCTAACCAATATCTCGCACCAACGGACCCGTCTGACTACCGCTACGCCGTGCACTGCTGCGGCTACAAGTGGGACCTCACCTTCGAGCAGGACCACGCTGTGGCCATTTTCAGATCCGTCGAGATGGCCAAAACCTACGGTGCGCGGATGTGGCCTTCGACCTTTGAAGTGATCGACCGATTGACTGGAGAAACAGTATGACGCCCGCTAAACCCAAACTCTTCAAACAAAGGACCCTGCGCGCGAAGCCAGTCGACCGGGAAGGGCAGGAGCAGGCCGCCCTGATGCGTGAGCTTGAGTTGCGGTACCCGGCGGTATTCGAGCTGATGTACCACGTTCCCAACGGCGGACACCGCGTGAAGGCGGTGGCCGGCAAGTTGAAAGCCCAGGGCGTGAAGGCCGGGATCCCGGACCTAGTGCTGACCATGGCGCGTGGCGGGTTCTTTGGCTTGTACATCGAGTTCAAGGCCACACCGCCGAACGATGCCCCTATCTCGTCCAGTCAGCATACGCGTATTCGCAAGCTCAATGAGCAGGGGTATTTGGCGGTGGTGTGCCGTGGCCACTTCGACACCATCGAGCAGATCCGCGCTTACCTGCGGCTCGCTCCCACAGTGGTGGCCGCATGACAATGACCGTGGCCTTTTCTGATGCCGAGATTCGTCGGCGCGCCGATGATCCGGCCGCGGTGCTGATGCGTGACCCGCGTCACCCGGGGCTGTACTTCCGGTTCACCGAGGCTCGACCGCGCGGGACCTGGAGTCTGGTGGTGCGCAAGAAGTGGAACCGCATTGGTGCCTATCCGGACCTGTCGGCGAAAGCGGTGCTGGCGGCATTACCTGACCTGCGCATGCGGCTGAGCTCCGACCCTGACGCGGGTGCCGCCGTATCGCCGTGGGCAACGCTGGGCGAGCTGCTGAACTGGTACGCCGACCGGATGAGCCGCGACCGCAACCTCTCCGACAAGCGCAAAGCCACGGGCAAGTCAGCCATCGCGTGCCACCTGATTCCGCGCGTGGGTGATCTGGCGCTTGCCGATGTCCGTCACGGCACCCTCGACACCCAACTGATGTGGCCGCTGCAGGAGACGCTGTCGCTGGAGTTCGTCCGTCTGATCTTCGGCCTGCTGGTGGTCGCCTGCCGCCAGGCACACACGCTGGGCCTGATCCCGTCCAACCCGATGGCAGGGATCAAGTTCAGCGACTTCTCCAAGACCAAGATCAAGGCCAAGCCGGCGCGCCTTCGTGGTGTGCAGATCGAGGGCCTGCTGGGCCAGCTGCATGAGCTGTTCGAGTTCGATCCCCAGCCGGCCATGCTCGCGCTGATGATGCTGTGCCACGGCACCCGCATCGGTGAAACCCGCAAAGCCCAGTGGTCGCACATCAGCCTCGCGGAGCGCACCTGGTACCTGCCGGTGGGCAACACCAAGACCCGCGTCGAACACTCGCTCCCACTGACGGAGCAGGTCTGCAACCTTCTAATCCGGTACCGCGCGGCGCAACAGGCGAGCCATTACGACGGCGACTGCCTGTTTCGCTCCCACAGTGGAAAGGGTATGAGCGAAGGGCAGGCCAGCGCCGTGTTCACCGGGTTGGGGAAGGGCGAGTGGAGCAGTCACGACCTGCGCAAGTTGGCCAGGACCGGGTGGGCGGACCTCGGGATCGACTTCCTGATCGGCGAGATGCTGATCAACCACGCCATGGGCCACAACGTGCAGGCCTACATCCACACCACCGTTGAAGAGCGCAAGCGCGCTGCCCTCGAACTGTGGCACGCCCATTTAGACCAGAAGGGTTTTGCCCTGATTCACGGGTTGAAGGGCGGTAGAAACGAAAATTCGGGTAATCCGCTGGAACCCACGGAACACAAGGGCTGCAAGGCCATTCAAGAATCAACCATAGGCGAGGTTTAAAAAATGATGAAAAGGCAGCATGGCCCCGCCTTCAAAGCTGATCAGCTCGACCTGGCTCAGTGCTCTATCTGTGCGGGCAAGGCGGTTGTGAAGGGCGTCTTCCACGACTTGGCCTGCGTCCAATGCAACGCCTCCGGTTGGGTGTTGGCTGATACCGGCGATGCGCTGCCGCTGGAGGTACTGGTAACCCAACTGAGCATCCGGCTCCAGGCCGCCGAACACCAAGTCGAACTATTGAAGCGCGAGCCACTGATGTTTGGTCCGGCAGCGCAGCACGAACGGAATAACCGCCGCGGCGCCGGCGGCACCAACTTCACCGGGGATTGAGGGAACGCCATGGGTATCTACAAAGACGTAATGAGCACGCTGGTCCGGGTACTGGCCGCCGACAACATCGACAACAGCACCAAGCAAAGCTGGCAGAGGCTGATCGATGCCGACGTTCGCCTGGGCGGCACCGGCAGTTCGTTGTCGGTGCGCGACAAGTTCGACTATGACTGCTGCCTCTACGCGTTGCTGCATCGTCAGCTTGAGCCCGCTCAGTGGGATGTGCTGGTCGCCAAGTACTCGACACACAAGGCCAACAAGGTCGCCGCCATTGGCCGCTTGGTGGCCCGCATGGTTTCCCCAGCGCCTCAACTGTTCATCTATAAGGCGCTCACTGCGTGGGCCATTCCAAAGCTGAAAGGTGTCCAGAACGGTAAGCGCTCCACCGACATGATCGTGCTGCCAGCTGAGTTCTATGACATGAACACTTGGGACACAGAAGGCAAGCCAGAGTCAACACGCCGGCGCTGGAAGACTGGCATCGCCAAGCGCCTTGAATCGTTGGAAGAGGCTGCAGTCATCCACGCAACCGAGATATTCGACCGGGAAGAAATCTTCATTGACGCCGCTTGACGTACTGGCGGAATGATCGTAATTTAGCCCCATCATGTCGATCTTGCGCGTTATGAGGATAGGCATAAAAAACCCGGCCACAGTGTCGGGTTTTTCATTGCTACAATGTGTGTATGGTTAACCCTGTGGTGCCTTTGACAGGGTATCGTTTAGCAAGGATGTTGATGAACAACAAAACTATTCGATGGTTAACCAATCTACTGTTGAGTATTGGCACCGGATTTATGGTTACCGGTGCTGCCGCCTTGGTAATTGGCGACATAATTGATGCTGATACGATCAGGACAGGTGCTACGATGTCCGCTATCAGCTTCTTCGTAATCGTTGCCTCTTATTTGGTGGCCATGCTTGAGGAGGAATCATGACTGTTCTGATCCTATCCCTGTGGGCATTTGGCGTTCTTCTGCTCATCGTGGTTGCGGTTTATCGCGGAAAGAGCGCTGTAAAGACGGCACCGGCTGAGATGAGTAGTGTTGATATCTCAGAGATGGCTAGCGAGCTGGGACTTAGTAGGCAGCGTGTGCAGGAAATCCTGCGAGATGCCGAGGACGGACCATGGCGAGTCGTTGTCGAATCTTCATCGGAGTACAAGTTGCGAGATCAGTTGGTGACTAAGATTGCTGAAGAGGCGATCAGGTCGGGTCCGAAAGGTGCTCATGTGCCGTTTCCTAAGCCCGGCAAGTCAGTCCGTTAGATACGAATAGAAACAAATCAAAGCCCCGCCAAGTGCGGGGCTTTTTCGTTTTCGGCTCCACCACACCCATCGCTCCCAGCTGGGAGTGCTATTGGAGCCGGATCTATACCGCTCCCCGAGAGGGAGGAACCCGAGATGCCGAACATGCCCGACAAACCAGATACCTGGCTGCTCGTTCTCGCGTGGCTGAGTCAGCACTCGCCGACGATCTATGCCGGCGGGTTGTCTTTCGTCGTCGGTGCATTGCGTATCATCTATGGCGGTGGCACACGGCGACAGGCGCTGCTGGAAGCCTCGCTCTGCACGCTGATAACCATTGGCCTGATCCCGCTGCTCGAGTACTTCGGCCTGCCTCAGAACTTCGCCACAGCCGCCGGTGTGTTCATTGGTTTCCTTGGTGTGAAGAAGATAGCCGATCTGGCTGATCGGTTCGCTGACTTCAAGTTGCCGCGGCGATCCAACTGATGGCCAGGCTGAAGATGGTCAAGTCACCACTCAAGATGGCGGCAAGTCAGATCGTCAAGGTTCCAGTGGTCGCCGACAGGCGCATCACTGGTCGGCGGCTCCAGACTCGACGTCTGGCAGTGTGGCAACGCGATCCAACATGCGCAGTATGCGGTCGAGTGGTCGACTACCCCCGAGGCTTTGAGCTTGACCATAAGGTTCCGCTCTACATGGGTGGTGAAGACATAGAAGCCAACTGCCAAGTGCTGTGCGTGCGCTTTGAAATGGTCGGTGACCAGCGAGTGAAGGCTGGCTGTCATGCGACGAAGACCTCAAGTGAAAGCCCCTAAGCTGATCGAGGCAGGAGCACTGAAATGGTGCGGATTCGGGGCTTTCACGTGCTTCAAAGGGGAGGGGGAGGGTCAAAAGCTCAGGCATTAGATGCTCGGAAACCTCGTCCCCTCCCATTCGTAGATTTTTTCCCCTTTCACGGAAAAGTTAAACATGGCGTTAACCGATAAGAAGCGACGGTTTGCTGACGCTTTGCTGTCGGGGGCGTCAAACCGAGAGGCGGCAATTGCTGCTGGCTATTCCGAGAAAACCGCGTCGCAGGCGGGCTCCAAGCTTGCTAAAGACCCCGACGTGCTTGCCGCCATGGGTCGCCAAATCAGGCGCAGGGATGCCGCTAAGGCAGAAGTTAAACCCGAGTTAAAAGTTAACTCCTCGCCGCTGGCTGATAACGAGGATGGAGAGTTCCTGCTTGCCGAATTTGACGACCCCAGGGACTTCCTGTTGGCGGTCATGAATGAGCATGTGGCAGAACCGCGACTGCGGGTCGAGGCTGCCAAGACACTCATGCCCTATGTGCACGGCAAAGTTGCGGAGCAGGGCAAGAAGGGGCAGAAGGCTGGCGCCGCGAAGAAGGCATCAACCGGCCGTTTTGGCCAGGGTGCACCGCCAAGGTTGGCAGTCGATAACACACGGTGATTTGAATGGAATGGTCCACTGCTTGCCTTGACTGGGAAGAGAGGATCGTTGCTGGCAAGTCGCTGATCCCGATGCCGCCGCTGTTTCCTGAGGAGTCAGAGGCCGGTCTTGAGGTGATGCAGCAGCTGCGCATCGTGGATGCCCCTGGCAGCCCGACCATTGGCGAGGCTTGCGCCCCTTGGGTATCCGATTTCGCAGGCTCAGTATTCGGATCATACAACCCAGACACTGGTCGCCGTGAAATCAAAGAGTTCGCTCTGGTCATTCCCAAGAAGAACTCGAAGTCCACGATTGCCGCAGCGATCATGTTGACGCTGTTGATCCGCAACTGGCGGCAATCGGCCGAGCTGATCATTCTGGCGCCAACGATCGAGGTTGCGCAAAACGCCTTCGCTCCGGCGCGAGACATGGTCAAGCACGATGAGGACCTGGCTGATCTGCTACATGTGCAAGAGCACATCAGGACGATTACCCATCGTGAGACCGGTGCGACCCTAAAGGTTGTGGCTGCCGACTCGAACACGGTTGGTGGCAAGAAGGCGAGCTTCATTTTGGTGGACGAGATCCACCTGTTCGGCAGCAACCACAATGCCGAGAACATGCTGCGCGAGGCAACTGGAGGCCTGGCATCGCGCCCTGAAGGCTGCATCATCTATCTCACGACGCAGTCCGATAAGCCTCCAGCCGGGTTGTTTTTGCAGAAGCTGCAGTACGCCCGCGGCGTACGAGACGGAAGGATCATCGATCCACGGTTCTTGGCTGTTATCTACGAGTTTCCGCGCTCGATGATCGAGGCCGGTGAGCATCGCAAGCCTGAAAACTTTCACGTTGTGAACCCGAATCTGGGCTACTCGGTGGACAGGGAGTACTTGGAGCGCGAGCTGGCCAAAGCCGAGGAATCGGGTGAAGAGTCTCTGCGTGGATTTCTGTCGAAGTTCCTCAACGTCGAAATTGGGCTGGCACTGCTTTCGAATCGCTGGGCCGGTGCCGAGTTTTGGGAGGCTCAGGCTCGCAAGGTCGTTACGCTGAAGCACATCCTAGAACGCAGTGAAGTGGTGACCATTGGGGTCGACGGCGGCGGACTTGATGACCTGTTGGGGCTTGCCGTTGTAGGTCGTGATCGCGAGACCAGGGAGTGGTTGGCCTGGTGTCGAGCATGGGCTCACCCGTCTGTGCTGGAACGCCGGAAGGACATCGCGGCAAACCTGCATGACTACGCACGCAGCGGCGACCTCGTGCTGGTCAACCGAATTGGCGATGACGTAGAGGAAGTTGCTGACATCGTCGAAGAGGTAGATGCATCAGGTCTTCTGCACCAGGTGGGGCTCGACCCGGCTGGTATCGGCGCCATCCTCGAAGCGATCAACGCGCGCGGGGTTGATCAAGAAAAAATCGTGGGCGTCAGTCAGGGCTGGCGACTCGGTGGAGCGATCAAGACGACGGAGCGCAAGCTTGCGGAAGGGGGCTTGGTCCATGCAGATCAGCCGCTGATGAACTGGTGCTGCGGCAACGCCCGGGTTGAACCCCGCGGCAACTCGATCCTTATTACCAAGCAGGCCAGCGGCTCAGCAAAGATCGACCCCCTGATGGCGCTGTTTTGCGCTGTGTCGCTGATGGCAACGAATCCTCAGGTCGTGAAGACGCTTTCGGATCACATCTCAAAATACGGAATCAGAACCTTATGACCCCTGAAGATGAGGTGCCCAGTTCGACTGGGGCACCGGGCTTCGCACGCCTTCGTGAAGCATTGCCGGATGCTGTCGGCCTATTGGGCTATGCGCTGCTTGCCCGTGGCTTGTGGGTAGGAGTGGGAGAGGCCGTGGCCCTGTCAGTCTGTGGCTTGATCCTGATGGCTCTATCCGTAGTCTCTATTGTCCGAGGTGGTCGCTGATGCTCCGAGCCCTCCTTGGTAGAAAGAGCGATCCGCAGATCATCGATACACCGGAGAAGCTTGCGCAAGCGCTAGGTACTGGCTATGAGACCAGCGCCGGGCAGCGGGTAACGACCACCAGCGCGATGCAGCAACTCGTGGTGTTCAACTGTGTGCGGGTGTTAGCTGAGTCGATGGGGATGCTTCCTTGCCGGTTATTGAAACAGTCCGGCCGGGTTCGACTACCTGCTACGACTCACCGGCTTTACCCGCTGATTACCATGGCCCCAAACAGCTACATGACGGCTCAAGAGTTCTGGGAAATGCTGGTCGCGTGCCTGTGTCTGCGTGGCAACTTCTACGCATACAAGGTGATGGCGCTGGGAAACGTGGTCGAGCTTCTTCCACTCAGCCCGGACATCGTCACACCAAAACTCAAGGATGACTGGTCCGTTGAGTACAGGGTCAATTTCAAGTCCGGCCCGCGGACGCTGACACAAGATGAGATCTGGCATGTCCGGCTGTTCACCCTGGACGGGCTCAACGGGCTGAATCCGATTGCTTATGCCCGTCAGGCGCTTGGCCTTGGCCAGGCGATGGATGCGCATGCCGCGAAGCTATTCACCAACGGCGCCGTAACCAGTGGTGTCCTGCGAACCGAGCAGCAGCTTACCGACGAAGCATTCGGTCGGCTTAAGACTGAGTTCCAAGGTGAACACATGGGCGTGGCCAACGCCTATAAACCCATGATTCTAGAGATGGGACTCGACTGGAAGCCCATCAGTCTCAACGCTCAAGACACTCAGTTCATCGAGTCGAAAAAGCTGACCGAGGCGCAGATCTGCGGTTTGTTCCGCGTGCCGCCGCACCTGGTGGCCAGCATGGAAAAGATGACGCTCAACAACATCGAGCACATGGGCATGAGCTTCGTGAACTACTCGCTGGTTCCGATCATGACCCGCATCGAGCACCGCATTCAGGTCGGACTGCTCAGCGAGAAAGACCGCCTGACCCACTACGCAAAATTCAACGCAGGCGCCTTGATGCGTGGCGATTTGAAAGGGCGGTATGAGTCCTACGGCAAGGGTATTCAGTGGGGGATCTTGAGCCCCAACGACTGCCGCGAGCTCGAGGACGAAAACCCCCGTGAAGGTGGCGACATCTACCTCACCCCTATGAACATGACCACCAACCCAGAGGCTGCCGGCGATGCAGACAAAACAGCGTCTTGACCTGCCGCTGACCATTAAATCGGTCAGCGACAGCGGCGAGTTCGAAGGCTATGGCTCCGTGTTCGGTGTCGAAGACAGCTACGGCGACGTGGTCATCCGTGGCGCATTCGCAGCCAGCCTGGCCAAGTGGAAAGAGAAGGGGCGTCTGCCGGCAATGCTCTGGCAACACAACATGAGCGAGCCGATCGGCATTTACACCGAGATGCGCGAGGACGACGTCGGTTTGTACGTCAAAGGCCAATTGCTGGTCGAGGCCGATCCGCTCGCCAAGCGTGCCCACGGCCACATGAAGGCCGGCAGCCTGACCGGTATGTCCATCGGCTACATGCTCGACGACTACGAATACGACAAGGAAAAAGGCATCTGGCTGCTGAAGGCTATCGACCTGTGGGAAGTCTCCCTGGTCACCTTCCCGGCAAACGATGAAGCCCGAATCACTGACGTGAAATCTCTGCTGGCTCGCGGTGAAACACCGCCGCCCAGCAAAGTGGAGCGAGCCCTTCGAGAGGTCGGGTTTTCTGGCTCCCAAGCCAAGGCCTTTATGGCCAAAGGCTACGGCGCAGTATCACCGCGAGAGGCGGGTGCCGGCGAAGCACTGCAATCCATTAAATCCCTGATTGACCGAATGTAAGGAGCCTCTCATGGCTGTTGAAATCAAAGATGTGCAGGAAGTTGCCGAAGCACTCGGCAAGAAGTTCGACGAGTTCAAGGAAAAGAACGACAAGCGAGTCGATGGCCTGGAAGCCGAAAAGAGCAAGCTGTCCGGCCAGGTCGACACGCTCAACGAAAAACTAAGCGAGCTGGACGAACTTAAAAGCAACCTGGAGAAAGAGCTGCTGGCACTGAAGCGTCCGGACGGTACCGGTACCAAGGAAGCCAGCGAGCACAAGACAGCATTCATGCAGTTTGTGCGTAAGGGCATCGATGCGGGGCTGGGCGAGCTGCAAGCCAAGGCGCTGCAGATTGGCGTCGAAGCCGATGGCGGTTATGCGGTACCGGAAGAGCTCGACCGCACCATCATCGAGTTGTTGCGGGATGCGTCGCCGATGCGTCAGGTGTGTGGGCAAATTACAGTCGGTACCGAGGACTACAAAAAACTGGTGAGCCTGGGCGGTGCGGGTTCGGGGTGGGTCGGTGAGACCGATGATCGGCCGGCAACTGGCACCCCGACCTTGGCGCCACTGTCGGCGTTCATGGGCGAGATTTATGCCAACCCGCAAGCCACGCAAAAAAGCCTGGATGACATGTTCTTCGATCCAGAAAAGTGGTTGAACGACGAGGTGTCGCGTGAGTTCTCCGAGAAGGAAGCCAGTGCGTTCCTGCTGGGCAACGGTGTCAATAAGCCCAAAGGGCTGCTGGCTTACGACATGACACTGGAAGGCGATAAGGTTCGCGCCTTTGGCAAGCTGCAAAAGCTGATTTCTGGCGTAGCGGGAGGGATCACCGGCGACAAGTTGATCGACCTGGTGCAATCGCTCAAGGCCGGCTACCGCCAGAACGCTACGTTCATGATGAACAACCTCACCGTTGGCATGGTGCGAAAGCTCAAGGATGCGGAGGGCAACTACCTGTGGCGTCCGGGCCTGGAGTTGGGTCAGCCGTCCAGCCTGTTGAGCTATGGCATCACGGAAAACGAAGACATGCCCGATGCGGCGGCGGATGCCAATGCAGTCGCGTTCGGTGACTACAAACGCGGTTATCTGGTCGTGGACCGCATCGGTACCCGCGTGCTGCGCGACCCCTACACCAACAAGCCATATGTTGGCTTCTACACCACCAAGCGCGTCGGCGGCATGCTGGTCGACTCCCAGGCGGTGAAGATCCTGACCCTCAGCGCTGCGTAATCGTGGCGGGCGTCTTCGGGCGCCCGTTCACCGGAGGATGTATGCCAATTATTTTCGTGAATAAGCCGTTCCCGTTTGCAGTGGACGGTAACCAGGTAGTTGAGATTCAGGCTGGCGAGCAGGAAGTGTCGGAGCGCTGCGCTCTGGTAGCGGTTGAGCATCTGGGCGTGGCCGAATATCTCGACAGGCAATTGCAGTCGGTCCTGCGTGAAGATGGTCCGACCATCGCCGAGTTTGTCGAGGCCGGGTATCTGGCGACCAACTATCCGCCTGAGGGTTATGAATCACGCAGCTCTCAGGAAGAGATCGACCTGGCTATCAAGGCGCAGAAGGATGCCGAGGGCGAAACCGACCCGCTCAAGATGACGGTACCCAAGTTGAAGGAGTGGCTCACCGCCAAGGGCATTACTTTCGACCCGTCTGCGAACAAGCCTGCACTGCAAGCCTTGGTGCCGGAAAATGATTGATCTCGCCATCGTGAAGGCGCACCTGCGTGTTACTCACGATGCGGAGGACGATCTGATTCAGGGCTACACAGAAGCAGCCCTGAACACCTTCGAGCTCTTTACCAATCGCAAGCTGATCGAGGAGGGCAGCGCGCTGCCTAATCCGGTCGGCAAGGCACTGCTCATCACCAAGTCTATCCGGCAGGGCGCCTTGCTATTGATTGGACATTGGTACGCAAGTCGTGAGGCCGTAGTGGTCGGTACGATCACTGCCGAGCTTCCCATGGCTACCAATGCTCTTTGGGCACCACATCGTTGGGCGAACGTATGAGAGCCGGCCCTTTGCGTCACCTCTGTGTTCTCCGGGGCTACGTTGAAGATAAGGACGCCCTCGGCCAGCCATCGAAAACGTGGGACGACCTCGGCCAGATCTGGGCAGAGATCAACATTCCTTCTGGGCGGATGTACGAAGCCGCGTCACAGATGCAGGTCACGGTCAACGCCGAGATCAACATCCGCTACCGCAAGGATGTCGTGGCGGGCCAGCACTTGGTGCACGACGGTATCTCTTACGAAATCATTGCCCCGTTGGCTACCAACCAGCGGGACATGCTCAAGCTCATGTGTAAAACGGTGAAGCCCAAATGAGCAATGGAACCATAAGTGTGACGGGTTTCGGAGAGCTTCAGGCTGACTTCGAAAGCTTGGCCAAGTCCATGGGCAACAAAATTGTGCGGGACGCCGTCATGGCCGGCGCTCGTGTAGCTCGGGACAAAACTCGGGAGAAGACACCAGTTCGCACGGGAATCCTTAAAAAGAACGTCACAGCGGTTCGACTCAAACAGTCCGATACGCCTGGTGGTGCAACGGCTGGCGTCCGAGTGAAAAAATCCAATGGGAAGAAAGCGAAGGCCAACGAGGCACCTTTCTATTGGAAGTTCATCGAGCAAGGCACGTCGAAAATGCCGGCTGCTCCGTTCATTCGCCCTGCCTGGGACAGCAGCATCGCTGAGATCGAGAAGGCCACCACCGACAAGTTGGCCGAAGGCATCGACAACGCAATCACCCGGTAAACCCAATGATTGAGAAATCCCTCATCGACAGGCTCTCGCCTCTGGTCGACGGACGCGTTTACTTCGGCGTTGCCCCCGAAGACGCCCTGCAACCGCGACTGGTTATCCAAACGGTCAGCGGCGGTACCGGCTTTACGCTCGCTGGGTGGGATGGTTCCAGCGAACTAACCATCCAGCTGGACGCTTGGGGCGAAAGCTTTCTACAGGCTTTGACCTTGGCTGGGCTGGCATTTGCCGCCATGACTGCCGACGGCGACGACTTCACCACCGGCAGTGCTGATCGACTGCCAGACGTTTTTGAAGATGACACCAAACTCCACAGCGTGAGCTGGGAATACACCCTGCAACCATAGGAGGCCTCATGGCCGCTCAATCCCCAACGAAAGCGAAGTTTGTCAAAACGCAGGGCACCGCTCTCAGCGTTTCCAAGCTCACCACCACCGATCCGAAAGAGGCGGGCCTGACCTGGGCGGATCTGTCGGTCACCATCAAACAGCCGCAGTTCCAGGGCGGTCAGTCGGACGAAATTGAAGTTACGGTGCTGGCCAGCGAGGCCAAAGAATTTACTGTTGGTCTGGCTGACAACGGTACGTTCAGCATGTCCGGCAACTGGAAAGCAGATGACGAAGCCCAGACCGTGCTGCGTACTGCTCGTGACGACGGCGAGCCCCGGGCATTCAAGTCGGTGTTCAAGGATGGTTCGTCCTCGAGTTTCTTGGGTCTGGTTACCCAGTTCACCTGGGACGCCGCGCCGAACGGTACGGTCAATGGCACCTTCAATGTGCGCATCACCGGTGCCGTGTCCTTCGATCTGCCGGTGATTCCATAATGGCGAAGGTAAAAGCATTGGGGGCAACGGATCTGCGATCAATGGCTCTCGACCCTATGCGCAACTTCAAGCATGAAGCGGTGCCGGTACCAGAGTGGGGCGGTGCCAAGGTAGTGGTTCGTGCGATGAGCGCCGGTGATTGGGTCGAATATCGTCGGCGGGCGTCTGAAATCGTTACCTCTGCACGTCTCGCTGCTGGACTAACCGCACAGCCCGTCGAAGTTGAAGGTGATGAGTCACCGCCGGCGGAGCCACTGGTGGAAATTCAGTCGTCACCACTTTATGCCTTCGTCCTGGTTCGCACTCTGTTTGATGAGTCCAACTCCCGGGTGTTTGCCGACGAAGATGTCACCGTGGTTGCCGAGGCTTTCAGTCCTGTCCACGACCGACTGGTTGGTAAGGCTTTCGAACTCAGCGGTGTTGCGGCGGGAGCAGATGCAGAAGACCCGGTGGACGTAGCGGGAAACGGCTAAAGGAGGAGCCAGAGTTGGTGTTTATGCTGACTCTAGCCCTCCGGCTCGGTATGACATTGCAGGATTTGCGGTCAAGGATGACTGCCGAGGAGTTGTTCCTCTGGATGGCCTACAACCAGGAGTCGCCACTCAGCGACACGCGAGGCGATATCCAGGCTTCGATCATCGCTGCGTCAGTATTTCAGGCTCAGGGTGCGAAGGTATCGGCCGTGGACTTGTTGCCGAAGTGGAAAGCCGAGCCGGAGCAAGTTGTTGACGAGGCTGCCCAGGCTGAGGAGGGAGCTGAGCTGTTCAGGGCTTTCTTGATGGTCAAGGCCAAGGAAACCTAATTAGGAAAATCTCAACTTGTAGTAGTGGCGACCTGCTATATTGCGGCCAAATTTACGGAGGGATCCATGAAAAAAGCCGTTATCGCAATGCTTCTTGGCGCAGCTGTTGCTTCTGGCTGCACCATTCGTGTGGCCGACATGACCGTCGCAAGTACCAAGAATTACAACGTAAATTCCTCGAAGTTCGTAAAAGGAAAGCGCGTTACCGGCGAGGATAACTACCCGGTAATTCTCTTCCCTACGGGTATTCCGAATATGAAGACCGCGATGGATAACGCCATCCAACAAGATAGCTGCGCGGTAGGCCTGACTGATGTCGTCATGAGCCAATTAAACCACTCATTTCTGGTCGGGATGATCGGTTTCCGCGTCGAGGGTGATTTGCTTATCGACACCTCGCGTCAGGGGTGTGCAAACCGCGCTTAGGATACAGAGAGCTACTAGAGCCCCGCCAAGTGCGGGGCTTTTTTTTACCTGGAGAAAAGCATGGCGGGACAGACCCTTCGCTCTTTGATTGTTAGCGTGTCTGCCGAGACAAGCGCCTACCAGCGTGAAATGGCCAGAGCTGGGCGCATGGGGCAGAGCTACCTTCGGACAATCACATCTGGAAATCGGGATGCGACCAGTTCGTGGCGATCTCAGGAGGCCGCTGTGCGCGCTCAGGGCGCGGCGATGCAGTCGCTTACGTCCACGGTTGGGAGTTATGCAGCAGCCATGGCTGGCGCACTGGCAGTCGGCAATGTCATCCACCAAGCTGACGCATGGAACCAGGTCAATGCTCGACTGAAGCAAGCCACGACAGGCACGGAAGACTTTGCTGTCAGCCAGAAAGCTTTGTTCGATCTCAGTCAGCGGACTGGGACAACTTTTTCTGACAATGCCGGCCTATTCAGTCGTTCCGCGTCCTCGATGCGCGAATTTGGCTATTCAACTTCTGATGTTCTTGGGGTTACAGAGGCGCTTTCTGTTGGGCTGCAGGTCTCTGGAGCAAGCTCTGAAGGAGCGTCGGCGGCCATTATGCAGTTTTCACAGGCCCTTGCTCAGGGCGTGCTAAGAGGCGAGGAGTTCAACTCCATTGCGGATAGCGGTGACCGAGTTCTGCGGGCTCTTGCGGCGGGAATGGGGGTTGCTCGGAAAGACCTCAAAGCGATGGCGGATGATGGGTTGATCACCATCGATAAGCTTGTGCCGGCTCTAATCAGCCAGCTTGGCGTGCTGAACGATGAGTTCGATAAAATGCCACCTTCGGTAAGTCGATCAACGACAGCGCTGGGTAATGCCTTCCAAGCTTGGATTGGTGGCGCGGATGCGGCCACGGGTAGCACTACCGTACTGGCAGGATCAATAGACTTTGTCACCAAGCACATGGATGCCCTTGCCGCTTCAGTGTTGATCGCCGGCGCAGCTTATGGTGGTCTGAAGGTTGGCG
Source organism: Pseudomonas sp. PDM32 (assembly GCF_019219225.1). Classification (NCBI taxonomy): domain Bacteria; kingdom Pseudomonadati; phylum Pseudomonadota; class Gammaproteobacteria; order Pseudomonadales; family Pseudomonadaceae; genus Pseudomonas; species Pseudomonas sp. PDM32. The sequence goes on along the minus strand of NZ_JAHUWE010000002.1, from coordinate 62,137 downwards.
AGTTGGTCAAGGGGCTGAAGGATCAAGCACTCGCATTGCGGGAGGCGCGGTCAGCCGAAATCGGCCGGACCAAGGCACAATTAGACGCAGCGACTACAGCTGTACGCCGCGCAGCTGCCGAGGTTGTCGCCGCAGAAGCCGAAGTCACAGCAACCAAATTTACTGATGCACATGCTGCCGCGCTCAGTCGTCTGCGTATGGCCAGATTGGCCGATGCACAGGCGACGGCCGCTCAGGGCGCAGCGCAGGCCGCTCAAACGACCGCGACATCGCTGGCTGGACGTGCAGGGTCGGCGCTTCTCGGTGTGATGGGTGGCCCTGTAGGGCTTGCTGTGACCGCCGGCGCGGTGGCTGCCAGCTACCTTTTGTTTCGCGATAACAGCGATAAGGCTCGCCAGGCCACTGTCGATCTGAAGCGCCCAGTTGAGGAACTCCGGAAGGAGTTCGCCGAACTGGGCAAGGAGCAGGCCCGGTACAAGCTCGGCGGTGTCATCCAGCAGCAGGCCGATGCGCAAATCGCCGCACAGAACGCGCTGCGGGAAATCCGTGCAGCGGCTCAGGGTAATGACAAATGGGGTGACACCTACAAGGCCAACCCCTTCCAGCGGGACCGGGCGGTAACGGATTTCAATCGTCGTATCGCCGCGGGACAAGACATCGACTCGGCGAGCCAGGAGCTCGTTGCGGCGATTGGTCCAAATGAGGAAATGACCAAGGCGATCAACGCGTCTTCGGCTGCATACGGTGAGGCGGTCAAGGCCTCCGGAGACTATGGCGATGTCGCCACGATGCTCACTGGTCGTTTGAACGATGTTGCTGTCGCTGCAGGGCAGGCTGGAGCAGGCCTGAAAGCGATTGATGGGCCTGACCAAAAGACCATCGATGGATGGGGCACCTACACCAAAAATCTTGTCGAGCGCCTGAACTCTGTTCGTGACGGTGGCGATCTGGTTGGTGAGGTGAATCGCCGGATTGAGCGGGAAGGTGTCGACTCCAGCACCGCCGAGGGCTGGCGAATCCTTGCCGGTGCAATCAAGGGGTCTGAGGCGGCAGCCAAGGCATCCGAGGAGGCTCAACAAAAGGCCAAGAAGGCCTCGGAGGATATCCAGCGACAGGCTGAACAGCTCAACAATGCCTACAAACAGACTCTGGCTAACCTCACTCAGCAGGTAGCGCTCTATGGTGAGACCACAGAGATTGGGCGCTTGCGGTACGACCTCACCACCGGTGAGCTCTCCAAGCTAACTGACAAAAACAAGGTGATGCTCGAGGGCAAGGCGATTGAACTGGACGCGCTCAATGCGAGGAAAGCCTACGACGGCCTGATGTCCAGTTTGCAGACCAAAGAACAGGCGCTGCTGTCGACGACCAAAGAACGCATGCAGGTGCTGGAAACAGCGAACCGTGCAGGCAAGCTCAGCTCGGACGACTACCGTGCGGGTGCCGATGCTATCTCGAAGGCGACCGTTACAGAGGCGCCTCAGTTCGGCGGTATTGACTCGTCGGTAGGCGGCCCATCCGGCGAACTGGTGAAGATTGCCGAGGCAGAGTCTGCGCTCAAAAAATGGCATGACACACAGCTATCCATGCAGGCTGACCTGCGTGACCAGATCTTGGCCGATCAGAAGTCGACCAACGAACAAAAACTCGCTGCAGAGCAGCAGTATTTGGATCGCGTAGTCGAGATTAATCAGACCAATCAGTCCAGGCTTTCGGATATCCAGGGTGCTTACAAGGTGGCCGTGACGGGCACCTTCAGTGAGCTTTCAGGGCAAGCCGCGGACATGGTTGGCAAGATCGCAGGCGAGCAGTCGGGCGCGTACAAATCTCTTTTCCTCGCGCAAAAAGCGTTCGCTGTTGCGTCGATCATCATGAACGCCCAGATCGCTGCGGCGAAAGCGCCGGCAGAGCTCACCATCCTGGGTGGCATCCCTGTCGGTGCTGGACTGCTTGCAGCCGGCTATGCCAACGCGGGCATGGTGGCCGGCATGGCGTTGGCCGGCTTCTCCGATGGCGGCTACACCGGTCCGGGCGGCAAGTTTGAGCCCAAGGGCGTAGTGCACGGTGGCGAGGTGGTGATCCGTAAGGAAGTGGTCGACCAGCCTGGCATGAAGGACTACCTGATTGGCCTGAACCGCAGTGGCAAGCCTGGCTACGCCAGCGGCGGGTTCGTCGGTAGTCCGGGTATTTCACCAGCGTTCACCGCACCGACTGTCGCTACCAGTGGTAGTTGGGGAAGTGCGCCTGAGATCAATCTGCACATCAACGGTGACGGTACCGGTGGCGCCGTCAACTCGCCAGAGGGCTACGAGCAGATGGGGCTGGCGTTGCTGGCCACCGCACGCTCCGAAATGCCGAAGATCGCCCGCGCGGTGATACAGCAGGAGAAGGGCCAGAACGGTCTCCTTGATCCAAACAATCGGAGAAATAGCTGATGGCAGAGGTATTCGCTTGGTCGCCACGGGTTGGCTCGTCTGGTGATGACCAGACGGACATCCTTGAGTCGAAGTATGGAAACGGTTACAGCCAGCGCCTGTCGGTCGGAATCAACAATGTAGCAGGGGCCTACGCGGTGTCTTTTACCGGTGGCGAGGCCTACATCAAACCAATCCGCGAGTTTTTTAAAAGGCACAAGGGGGCGAACCACTTCCTGTGGACGCCCCCGCTTGAGGTTCAAGGGGCGTACATCACGACCGGTGGGTGGCAACTGCAAACCCACGGCAACAAGAAGTACACCTTGAGCACCACCTTCCAGCAGGTATTCAACCCATGATCACACTGGACGATCAGAAGCTTGAGCCTGGGGCGCTGATTCAGCTTATTGAGTTGGACGGCGAAGCGCGCGGCATGGGCATCCTGCGTTACCACGCGCACAAGCAATCCGCGCCGATTATCTGGAAGGGCGATATATACCTGCCCAGACCATATGAGACGGGTGGTTTCGGGCGCAGCGTCGAGGGCAATAATTCCACGCCCATTCTGAAGATCAGCAACATCGACGGCGTGATCACTGCGCTTTGTCGTCAGTTTCAGGGGCTTAGTGGAGTCAAGCTGACGGTGCGTCAGACCTACGCTAAGTACCTGGACGCCGTGAACTTCCCCGGCGGCAACCCGCTAGCCAGCACGATGGAAAGGCTGGATATCTCCTACATCAACCAGGTCACCAGCCTGTTGCGCGAAGAGGTGGTCTTCTCGCTGGCACCGCCGACTGCAGTGAAAGGGCAGAGGCTGCCGGCCGGGTTGATCATGAACCGCTGTGAGTGGTGTCTGTGGGGGGAGTACCGCGGCCCTGACTGCAACTACACAGGCATCAAGATGTTCGACCTCGACGGGAACCCCGTGGATGACCCGGCGCTTGATCGATGCGGCGGGCGCCCGAGTGATTGCGAGATACGGCACGGCCGGGGGAATCCACTGCCGTTTGGCGGGGCTCCAGGTGCTGCACTCATTGGATAGGTAAGTAATGAACAAATCGATGCTGAAACAGATTCAGGCCCACGCCGCCCGGGAGTACCCCAAGGAGAGCTGCGGCGTGGTGATCCGCGAGGCGGGCCGCCTGAAGTACGTGCCCTGCGGCAATGACGCCAAGACGCCAAGCGAGCACTTCATCATCAACCCTGGCGATAAGTGCGATGCAGAGGACCGCGGCGAGGTGACGATGATCATTCACAGTCACCCTGACGTGCCTCCGCTGCCGAGTATGACCGACCGGGTGAGCTGCGAACTGCATGAAAAGCCCTGGGGCATTGTGAGCTGGCCGTCAGGGGAGTACTTCGAATTCAAGCCGGAAGGCTACCAGGCGCCACTGGTTGGGCGAGAGTTTGGCCATGGCTTGCTGGACTGCTACGCACTTTGCCGTGATTACTACGAGCGCGAGTATGGGATTGAATTACCCAACTACCCACGGCGCGACGGCTGGTGGAACACCGGCGAAAGCCTCTACGAAAAATACTACGAAGAGGCAGGGTTCTACCCGGTATCCATGCCGCGCAAGGGCGACATGATCGTCATGCAGATCAATGCTGACGCCCCGAACCATGCGGGCATTTACCTGGGCGATGGATTGCTGGCGAGCGTTCCGGACCTGCACCCGGCGCCCGGGACTTTCCTGCACCATCGTTACAACAAGAAATCCACCCGCGATGTGTACGGCGGCATGTGGTCCGATTACACCGTGCTGATCCTTCGGCACCAAAGAGTGCCGGAGATTGACTGATGGCGATGAGAACAACGGTTCGCCCGCAGCCCCTTGTGGTGCTGGTGATGCTGTACGGCGTGCTTGGTGCCCGATTTGGGCGTGTTCACCACCTGGCGGTTGCGTCCTGTGCTGAGGCGGTCCACGCCTTGTGCGTGAAGATTCCCGGGTTCAAGCGCTTCATGCGGTTTTCAGAAGAACGCGGGCTTACCTATGCCGTGTTTCGTGGGAAGAAGAACCTCAGCGACGCCGAGATTGAGATGCGGCAGGACACCGTAGAGCCCATCCGCATCGCGCCAATCGTGATCGGCAGCAAGGGTGGCGGCATCTTCGCCACTATCGCCGGCCTGGCGCTCGTGGTGATTGGGGCAGTCACCCAGCAGTACTACTTAGCAGCAGCAGGTGCTGGCCTGATGATCGGTGGTATCGCCATGAGTATGTCCCCTTCACCGGTGGGTGTGCTTGATAAGGAAGGAGATGGCAACAGGCCGTCATATGCCTTCGGCGGCGCCGTTACCACGATGGCCCAGGGCCGCTGCAAACCATTGCTTTACGGCGAGCGCGATATCGGCGGCGCCCTCATCTCGGCTGGTGTCTTCTCGGAAAATCAGCAGTAAGGAAAACCCATGTCCAAGACCGCAACAGCGCCTGCTTCCCCGCGCCGGCGCCGGCCTGCTGCTGCCCGCGTTTTGGGCGCAAAGGGTGGAGAGCAGAAGCCATACACGCCCTATAAAGCCCCGGACAGTGCGCTGTCCGTTGCTACGGTAAAGTTGCTGTATGCGTTGAGCGAAGGCCCCATTGTTGGCCCGGTCGACGATAAGCGGTCAGTGAAGCTCAACGGGACCCCGCTCATCTCGCCGGATGGTAGTGAGAACTTCCCCGGAACCGTCTGGGACTTTCGCTCGGGCACCGTGGATCAGGAACATATCGCGGGCTTTCCGGCCATCGAGAATGAGGCTTCCCAAGGGCTTCCGGTAGAGCTGAAGTCGGACAACTCTTGGACGCGCGCTATCACCGACCAGCAACTGTCGGCCGTGCGCGTTCGCTTGTCGTGGCCGCAGATATGGCAAGTGAAGACCAACGGCGACCAGATCGGCTATCGCATCGATTACGCCATTGATCTTTCGGTTGACGGCGGCAGTTATCAGACGATTCTCTCGGCCACCCTTGATGACAAGGGGACCACCGAGTACGAGCGTACGCACCGTATCGACCTTCCGGAGGGTTTTACCAGCGCGCTGGTGCGCGTGCGCCGGCTGACCCCGAACCGCAATGATTCCAACTTTGCGGACCTGATGCGGATCAAGGGCCTGACAGAGGTCATCGACAAAAAGCTGCGCTATCCGAATTTGGCCCTCGGCGGCCTGCAGTTCGACGCGAAGCAATTCCAGGACACACCGAAGGCCAGCTTCCTGATGCGTGGCCGGATTGTTCAAGTCCCGACCAATTACGACGCAGTAACGCGCACCTACACCGGCGACTGGAATGGCACGTTCAAACTGGCCTACACCAACAATCCGGTTTGGGTGTGGCGCGATCTGTTGTTGCACCGCCGCTATGGTCTGGGTCGTCGCATCACTGCCGACATGGTGGACCACTGGTCGCTATACGAGATTGGCCGTTACTGCGATGTGATGGTGCCCGATGGCAAGGGCGGTATGCAGCCGCGCATGACCACCAACGTCTATATCCAGGATTCAATTGAGGGCTACGCGCTTCTGTCCGACCTGGCCAGCGTGTTCCGTGGCAGCAGCTGCTGGAACGGATCAAAGGTCACGATGGTGGCGGACATCCCGGGCAATGAGGATGGCTACGTTTTCACCCGCTCGAACATCATTGGTGAGTTCGAGTACGTCGCAGCCGCCTATCCTGATCGACACACCCGAGCGAAAGTCGCTTGGGACAACCCTGAAAACGAATTCAAGACCCAGCCGGCGCCGGTCACCAACGACGAACTGATCGGTGCGCTTGGCCACAGAATGCTGGATATCTCGCGATTCGGCTGCACGGTCGAAGGCGAGGCCATACGGCACGGTATCTGGGCGCTGAAGTCCGAGCAGTACGAAGAATGGTCCGTGAGTTTCACCACCGGCATGGAGGGTCGGAACGTCGAGCCCGGCCAGATCATCTGCGTGGCTGACGAAATGTTTTCTGGTCGAGCAAACGGTGGGCGCATCAGTGCAGCCACCAGGCGCGTGATTACGCTGGATATCGACGCCGAGGTGCATGAGGAAGATCGACTTATCCTCAACCTGCCGAGCGGCAAGTCCGAGGGCCGGATTGTCAAATCGGTATCCGGCCGCCTGGTCACCGTCATGGCTGACTATTCGGAGCTGCCCGAGCCAGAGTGCAGTTGGTCTGTCGAGAGCTCTGACCTGGCTGTCATGCGCTTTCGCGTGCAGACCATCGAGCCGCAAGGTCTGCATCAGTTCAAGATTTCCGCTACTCAGCATGAGCCGCTGAAGTACCAGGCTATCGATACCGGCGCGCGGATTGATCCGCAGCCGACCAGCATAATCCCGCCGGGCGTTATGTCTCCGCCGGAGAACATCGGAATCGAGTCGAGGAGCGTGGTGTCGCAGGGGATCGCGGTCACCAGCATGCGCATCACTTGGGACGCTGCGCCCGGCGCCATTGCTTATAACGTCGAATGGCGCAAGGACAGCGGAAACTGGGTTCGCCTGCCACGCACCGGGAATCTCGGGGCTGAAGTAGAAGGGATCTATAGCGGTCGCTACATAGCTCGCGTGAGCTCAGTCAACGCAATGGATGTGACCTCGATTTGGGGTAACAGCCCTGAGGTTGTCCTGGCCGGAAAGGTCGGCCTGCCGCCGGCGGTGTCGTTCCTGACCGCCACCTCGCTGCTGTTTGGCATCGGCCTCAAGTGGGGCTTCCCCGCTGGCGCCGAGGACACCCAGCGCACGGAGATCTGGTACGGGCCGGCCAACAACCTGGAAGCTGCAACCAAGCTGACCGATCTGACTTACCCGCAAAGCGACTACGTCATGCAAAGTCTGCTGGCTGGCGCGACCTTCTTCTTCTGGGCGCGCCTGGTCGACCGGACAGGCAACATCGGCCCGTTCTATCCCGTGGTAAACGGCGTGATGGGGCAGGCCAGCTCTGAAGCCAGCCCTATCCTGGACATTCTGGTCGGCAAACTCACCGAGACGGAGCTTGGTGAGCATCTGTTGGGCCGCATCGAATTGATCGATGGCGCTGGCCCGGGCTCCGTGAATGAGCGTCTGGATCAGGCCAAGGAAGAGCTGACCGCGTTGATTGATCAGGTCACCGACGCCCTGGCGTATGACCCGAGCAAAACCTACGTCGCCGGTGAGATCGTCCGGCAGGGCCAGCATCTGTACCAAGCCATCAGCGCGGTACCGGTGGATGCAGCGCCGCCGAATGTCACCTACTGGACGGATGTCGGAACCCTGCTGCAGTCCGCCAATGCACTGGCGGAACAGGTCGCCTTCAACAGCACCAAGATCACCGAGGTGGACGGCAAGGTCACGGCTTCGGCGGCGGCCTTACAGTCGCTGCGTGCGGCATACCGCGCTGACGACGGCTCGGCATCGTTGGCTGGTGTCCTCAATGACTGGGGAAGCGCCGCATCATTTGCGCAACAGGTGAAGGTTCAGGCAGCTGACAACTTGGCGCAGGTCGAGCGCACCACTGTACTGGATGCAGCAGTGAGCGAGAACAGGGCGGGGATTCGGTCACTGGAAACCGTGGTCGTGACGGACAGGTTTGCCACTTCCGCGCGCCTTGATCAGCTCACCAGTGGCGTAGCCGGCAACACGGCGGCGCTCGGCGTCGAGTCTGAAACGCGGGCGGCGGCCGACGCGGCGCAAACCCAGCGTATCGAGACCAACGAAGCCAAGGTCGAGCAGAACACCGCCAAGATCCAGGAGGTGCAGACGTCGCAAGTCAACACCGACGAGGCGCTGGCTGGAGTGAAAAACACCGTTCAGGCGGTGTACGGCATGGGCCGGGACGACACGGCCAACGGTGATTTGGCGGGGGTGATTCAGGCGTGCCAGAGCACCGCGCTCTTCGCGCAGAAAACCCGCGCCTTGGCGTCGGCGGATCTGGCTCAAGTCGAACGCTCGGAGCAACTGCAGGCTTCGATCAGTGGCAATACCGCCGCCGTGCAAACCGCATCGCAGGCGCAGGCAGCGCTTGACGGGAAGCTGTCGACGATCTGGTCGGTGAAGATGGAAACCACCGCCGGCGGACAGAAGTACGCCGCTTCCTTCGGGCTCGGTTTGCAGGTCGATCCCTCTGGCGTGTCATCGCAGTTTGTGGTCAGGGCGGATACTTTCATGCTGCTGAACCTGGCGAACGGAACCCCCGTTTCACCGTTCGCGGTGTCGGGTGGGCAGACGTTTATTCGTGAAGCGTTCATTCAGGACGGCACCATTGGGAACGCCAAAATTGGTTCGTACATTAAATCTGACGACTATCAATTTGGCGTGAGTGGTTGGGCGATCAATAAGAATGGCGGGTTTGAAATGAACGGTGCAAACGCAAACGGCAGGATGTCACTCATACCAACCGCCTTGAAGTTCTACCACCCTAATGGGGTGCTGGGTATCGACTTGAGTTTATAAAAAATGGCCGGACTTACAATTAGAAGTGCGGATAATAAAGTAATGGTTGATATGACCATGAACATTAGCCAAACAATGGGGTCGGTCGATACGGGGGCTGCGAATGGTGGTATCACCATTCCATCCCCTCCGGCTGGTAAAACTATGTATTACATCATTGTGCCGTTGGTAAGTACGGGGCTTGGCACTGGCAAACTGCCCGGCGTAACGCTGTCTGGTACTTCGTTGACGTGGGCATACTCCTATCCGACAAATGGGTGGGGGTTCTTTTCGGTCAACGCACGAATCTACTATGGCTATTATTGATGTCAAAACTAATTGTTACTAAGTCAGATGGTAGTTTGCTGTTTGATACAAGAAAAATCACATATGGATTGGTTAAAAGTGGCTACCTTGCGTATAGTTCGTCTTGGACACGTCGCACTCTAAGGTCGGCCCAACTTGACCCATCTGATGGGTCCAATTGGTATGCTTCGACTCAGGTGAATGATCTCGCAAACTGGGACCAAATTTGGAGCCTCACTGTAACAAACGCTAAATCCCCCATTGTGTTTATCGTTGGGTCAGGTTGTCTAAATGGCTCCACAACTTCAGGGACTAGTATTGCTTATCATTATTCCAATGCCAGTGCAAACACTAAGTTTTACTGCTTTGATTTAATGGCTGACAATATTGCGGGGTCACCGTATTTAAAGACTTACAACGAAAGCGGCATCCTGACGTTCAACTCGTTACAGCCACCATTGAATATTGCAGGTACATATCAACCTCCGGGCCCGACAGCGCCAGCTGGTGCCTATGGGGTTCAAACGGCATACACCGGTGGATACTTTGTATCACGTCAAAACGATAATAACTGGAACAGCAGTAAGCAAGATTGTCGGTTTGATGTGGCGTTAACGGCAGGTGTTGAATACGCCGCATATCTACCGTGGTCACGGGGTGGATCTACAGTTGATACCCAAGGTTCAACACCGATTTCGTATGCTGTTCAGGAAGGGGTCTATGGGCGTGTTGGTGGTATCAGTTTCCTCTTTGGGGCGTCAGCAGGAACGACACTCGTAACAGGTGTGGCCCCAAGACCGAGCGGTTGGTACAACATCCCTTCTGACAGGTATCCAGTAGCGTTAATTATCACTACTGCGAATCTTCCATTCCCATTCAACTGATTCTGCTAATTCAAACAAGCCCGCCTAGAGCGGGTTTTTTATTGACCAAATTAAGGACGTCGTTATGCCCTGGTACAGAGCGGGAACAGTGACTGTTACAAATGGATCAACGACCGTTACTGGCGTTAGCACGGATTTCGCGGCCAATGCCCGGGTGGGGGATGCTTTCATCGGCCCCAATGGCGCGCTGCATGAAGTGACCAACATCGCCAGCGCAACGGTGTTGGCGATTTATCCGCCTTATGCGGGCGTCACGGTAGGTGGTGCTGGCTATACGGTGGCCCCGGTTCAAGGCTACGTGAAACAACTCGCCGATCAGGCGCGGGACATTCTGCAGCAATGGGGTACGACGCTCGCAGGGCTCGGCTCGGTTTCGACTGAGAACATCGTGCCGGTGGCCAAGGGCGGGACTGGCGGGACGACACAAGCGACTGCGCGTAACGGCCTGGGGCTGGGCAGTGCTTCTACGCTCGCCGCAGGATCTGCTACCGGAAACGTGATGCTTGTCGATGATGTGAAGTCTCCGAACGCGAGCACCATTAACGTGTATGGGAATTCTTTCAAAACGTGGTCGGCCTCGACGACTGGAGCGCCTGAGTCTTCCACCCAAGGCACCATGATCAATGCGGGCTACGACAGCCCTTCATACGGATCGCAGATCCTTATGTCTTTTTCTGGGCGGATGTATTTCCGATCTGGAACGTACTCGACCGCTTTGATGCGCGAGGTTTACCACACTGGCAACACCACCCGTGCCGCTGACGGCACCCTGAAGGCGATCTGACCATGGCAAGAGCAGCAATCAATGTCCTCGGCGCTACGGGCGCGACCTACGACTTCGTAACCAATGGGGCAGGTCTCGTTGCGTCGTCGCGCGAATCTGTTGGCGTGTACCGCATTACCGGATGCCTGGGTATGGTTCCATTCCCGCCGCTTGACGATGGATGGGGTTACACGATCAACCAGGTGGACGGCCGCGCTGATGTGGAAACGGACTTCGCTGACGGCGTGCTGACGGTGACGGTCACGAAGGACGGTCAACCGTATGACCTGAAGCACATGATCACCTTGCACATCCTGGTGCCGGAAGCGCCGGCTATGGAAACGCCGCGTTCGACACCGGAGGAAGTGGTCGCTGACGCCTGATCATGACTTGCACATCGATGACCGCCTTGAGCGGTTTTTTTTCGCTTGGAGAAAAGTGATGACTGTATCCGAGAAAGACCGCGACATCCTCGCCCGTACGTTGTGGGGCGAGGCCCGCGGCGAATCCTTGGCCGGCCGGATTGCTGTGGCCTGGACCATCCGCAATCGCGTGAACGACGGCAAGGACAGATCGTGGTGGGGCGAGGGCTATGCCGGCGTGTGCCAGAAGCCCTACCAGTTCAGCTGCTGGAACAGGAACGACCCGAACTTTGCCTCCCTGAGTGGCGCCAAGCAGATCCCTTTCCGCGAGCTGGCGCAGGTGCGGATTGCCGCTGACCAAGTGATTGATGGCAAGGTGCCAGATCCCACCGGCGGCGCCACGCACTATTACGCGATCGCCATGAAGACGCCTCCAGCCTGGGCGGCGAAGGCAAAGCAGACGCTCAAACTGGGCGGGCACGTCTTCTTCAAGGACGTGCCATGAAACCGATCTGGCTGCAGGTCCTTCCTTGCATCGCTGCACTGACTCTGGCGGCCGGGGCGCTGTTCGGCGCCTATCACCACGGCGTAACGGTAACGGATGAAAAGTGGCAGTCGGCATGGAATGCCCGCGACACCCGAGATGCTGAGGCGAAATCCCTCAACGAAGCCGCCGAGCGCACCAGAGAGCAGGCCTACCAACAGTCAATCAACAAGGCGGTTCAAGATGGGCAACGAAACATCGATCAAGCAATGGCTGATGCTGCTGCCGCTCGCGCTTCTGCTGACGGCCTGCGCGGCGCAGCCGACAACCTTGCCCGTCGCCTCGCAGCCAGTGAAGCCAGTGGCAATTCCTGCACTGCCGCCGCAAGCAAGGCAGCTGCCCGTGCCGCCGCTGTGCTTGCCGACGTGCTCAAGCGCGCTGACCAGCGAGCGGGCGACCTGGCTGCAGTTGCTGACCAAGCCAGAGCCAGGGGAATGACTTGCGAGCAGGCGTATGACGGGTTGATCCGATCGTCAGCTCTTCATTGAAAGACCGGCGTTCGATTACGATACTGGTTATTTATCCAGTATCGAGAAAGCCATGTATTTCCTGATTACGCGCATGAGAGAGAAGGGTGTCGCCCGGGAGTGGAAGGCAATCCGGCAAACGCCAGGGATTCGTGCCGACATCAACATCAGGAATCAGATGTGCGAGCAATTGAACCGGACCAGCGATATCGCCGAGATCCGGCCAGCGGGCATGCCGCTTGATGCGGTTCCGCTTCCGCCGCTGCTGGATGCTCGAATCTCAGGGATGGCGACCAACGCTTTCACGCTGAGCGGCCTGGAGGAAATCAACGGCTGCCTGTATGCGCAGTCGTGGTGGTGCAGGGAGGTATGACACCGAAACGTCAACCCGGCGTCATCAACGCAGCGAGCTACCATAAGGACTTGAACTTGCTCTGCTGATACGTGGGTTGCCAGCGGGAGCCTGTGATGCTGATATAGGGAGTGGGCGTCGTCATGCTTCGACGATTTAAAAACAGCTAGAGTAAGGCTTTTAATCGAATTTGAATGCCAATTTAGCAGCGGCGCGTTCGCCAGAATCAATCATCAAAAAGGAGTGTCTAGGCGATGAAAGCCAATGAAAAAGCGAAAGCGCAAAAAATGGTTAGTAAAATCCAAGAAGGCACTTTTGATGAAAATGATATAGATAGCCTGTTTATGCGGCTCCGCGCCTACTCTGGTGCAGCCAAGGTCTTTCGGGAGGCCGCTGACTTTGTTGCTCACAACGACGTTCGGAATCGCGGGCTCATAAGTGATTCACTAGAGGCTTTTTTTCTGAGCTTCAAGTTTTATCTCGATTACCCATATCAAAAAAAACCGCTTCCCATTTATCACCCAATGCCGCTGTATGTAAAAAAGCTAATGAAGTATCAGGTAGGTAAGTGCAAGCCAGAAGAGCTACGAGAGAGATTTAATATCAGTCCTGACGGGCTCCGGGCACGGATTGATAATTATTTTAAAGACGACAAAGCAAAAAAAACGACTACTTTCCAGAAGCCGATACCCCAGGATGAAAAGAGTTTTGCGCCTATTCAACATCTTCTTAGTTTCTTAGGAAATTATCCTGCATTTTCAGGAGATGAGCTGATAGATGATTTGATTTCTGTTCTGAAGTCGAACGACCTAGTTTTTGATGAGAAAGCAATTAGAGCGCAGCAGTCGGGTATAATAATTTGCGTAATGCTACTGATGCATCAAACGGCATACGACTTCGGGGGCGATGCGCTCGGAAGCTGCCAGATCTCTGCTGAAAATAACGCCGTAATGAATGGTTTTCCACTTGAGTTGAAAGAGAATACCTTCGGAGAGCTTCAGGTAGTGGGCAATGTTAGCTGTGCAGTCCCACAAGGTAACGGTGATGTACTGGATTTGGAGTTTCAAGTTTTTAAATCCGGTTTGCGTGTGCTTGATTACTGCAACGTTTCTCTATTCACACAAAGGCCGATAGCAGAGGCGCCTGAATATTCCCGGATAGTGGTTAATCTTGACCAACATCTAGTTTTTACTGAGGGAGGGAAGCTTGGTCTACCGGATGAGTAAGAATTGGCAGCAATGCTAAATGCTGATGGTTGCTTGAGTTGCCTCCGGCGTCAAAGACTATCCCGGTCTCAATCCATTCTAATGAATGTCAATCGGGTGTCATCAGCACCGCGAGCGTCAGCTTTATGAACTCTTCATTTTTATCGATGGTGTGTAAGGCTCCACGGATGTTATCGGCGACGTCGGCCGCGCCGCGTTGCTCGACCCAGTTCGACAGTTCCAGGATGGCAGCTTCGAGGGCGAGTTGGTTTTCGTTAATTTTGAAGAGCAGGGAAGGGAGCAGATCTGAGTTTGGCATCGCGAATCCTCCGTGGAGTTTTCAGCGTAGCAGGGGGCGAGCTATTGGCTTGGGGTTCAGGTCGGCAGAACGCCGGGGAGGGATGACACTACTGTAGGAATATACAACGCTAAGTTATTGATTCTTATAGGGTGAAATGCTGATTTTGTACCTCGTCAAAACCACCTACTTTTCCTTTCGGATCAATAGCTTGCACTGGTTTCGGGGTCACCTTGACATGGTGGGGGTCGTTGGTTCGAGTCCAATCGCGCCTACCAAACAAAATCCGCTCTGCTGGGCGGTCTAGAAGGGCTCACCGAAAGGTGGGCCCTTTTTTGTTGTTGCTGTCTACCTCCAGACTCAACGAAAGCGAAGCCAGGTCCGTCGCCGTCTGGCCACGAGCCTCACCCACTGCGTTACGCCTGCGAGATTTTTCGGGGGATTGTGAGGCGAGGGGCGGGTGGGAGCCAGGCAACAGATGATTGCATCCAGATGGCATGTTCCATAACCAGTGCTGAATTCACTTACCTGCTGCCGGGTAAATCGATCAGTGTGTCGCTTGCCTCATAAAAGCTCAGAGCGCGAAACCCGTCGCATGAACCAGATGCACCTCCTGCGCTCCCGCGATCAGGTGCATGGGGATGTTCTGTTGTACATCAATGGACGGTACCTCGAAGCTCCCTACAATCTGGAGGTGTCGCTCGCTCAGTTCGGTCGACTCTGCTGCCTTTTCCTTAGCCATTCTCGCGTGGTTCATTGCGATTTCGTTGAGCGTTGACACGTTACATCTCCCGGTGACTGACCAAGCGTATCGCTGGAGTCCTTAAGCATTGATTGAATGGCTGTTGCGTCAGAATTATGTCGTTCCGGCGCTGCTACGCGCGATCTGTGCAATCCTCAAGCCACGGATGCGGTTGAACTCATCGTCGTGTTTTCGCAGGCGACGAATGGCGGGCAGCGGTGGATGTTGGTCCGGATTCTTTGCCATTCAGGCGTAAACTAGTGGGGCTGCCTCATTGAAAGGAGCCGCCTATGAACGTCGATCAAATCAGCAAACAGGCACCCGTAGACAAAGCCGTTTGGGATCAATACTTCTGCGCCGCATTGATTGCCGAAAGCAATCTGACAGCCCCGGTTGTGGGCGGGGCTACGCATGAAGACAGGCAGAATTTGTTGATCGAGAGGGCTAAAACCCTGGCCGACAAAATGATGGAAAACCGGAAGTAACCAGAGCCCAGCCATCGCGCTGGGCTCTTTGCATGCGGCGCTATGCGCCGATGCTGGCGATGTGCGGGTTGTGGGTCAGGCGATCAGCTCTACCTTGCCGCTCGCCAGGCGATAGACACCTCCCACGATCTTCAGCATGCCTTTGCTTTGCGCATCGGTCAGCAAGGGTGAAGCCTGTTTCAGGCTGTTGACCGAGTTTTTGACGTTCTGCGCGGTGGCGTTTTCCATCAGGTTTCCGGGTTGCTTGAGCACGGCCTCGATGGCCGACTTGAGTGCGTCGGTCAGTTTCGGGATATGGCCGGGGAAAACCGTCTGGTCCTTGACGGCCTTGATGCCGGCCTCGATGGCGCCGCAGCTCTCGTGGCCGAGTACCAGAATCAGCGGGGCGCCCAGTACGGCGACCCCGTATTCAAGACTGGCCAGGCCTTCCGGGGTGACAAAGTTGCCCGCGACGCGGATGGAGAAAAGATCGCCGCGCGCAGTATCAAACGCATACTCCGGGGCGATGCGCGAGTCAGAACAGCTCAGCACGGCCACGAACGGATTTTGGCCCGACACCAGGGCCTCTCGCTCAGCCTTGAAATCATGAGTCTTGGATGTACCGCTTACATATCGTTCATTGCCCTCCATCAGTCTTTTCAGCGCCATGTCGGGACTGAGCACGTTTTGTGGTTTGGGTGGGGCTGACGCTTTCTCGGCTGCCTGGATGATCTTGCCGGGCAGTGTGCCGGTCAGCAGCAGGGCGCCTGCGCTCAATCCGGCAAATTGAAGAAAACGACGACGGCCTGTTGTGTTTGAAGCAGAGCTTGAATCACATGATTCACACATGATTTTGTTTACTCAGTTCAATGCGGTGAGAGTGAGTTGCTGTTGGGGCTGGAACTGCCACGGTAGCTCAATGCCAGCGCAGTGGAGTCTAGTTGGTCTGTCATATTGTGTACCGGGTCTGGTCTGCGGATGCCGTGCAAGCAACCACTTCATGGGCTACTACTGTCAGGCTCATACAGCTTCTACCTGGCAGGAGTTTCTCGATGCTGACTCATTGGTTTCTGGCGGCGGTTCATCTTTTGGCGGTTGCCTTGGGATTCTGGGCGGTGCTGACGCGAGGCACGGCTTTTCGGCGCTTGGCCGATGGGGCAGGAGAGGTGCGCAGTGTCCTGATCGCGGACAATATCTGGGGTATTTCGGCTGTAGTGCTGCTGATCAGCGGGGGGATGCGAGCCTTTGGCGGGTACGAGAAAGGCACGGACTATTACCTGCATCAGCCGCTGTTTCATTTGAAGATGACGCTGTTCGTGCTGATCTTGCTGCTGGAAATTGCGCCCATGATGACGCTGATCAAATGGCGGATAGCGTTGGGCCGTAAAGTCGCCTTCGATACCGGCCGTGCAAAGCTGTTTGCACGGATCAGTCATGTCGAGGCACTACTGGTGCTGTTGATGGTGGTGGCGGCGACTGGCATGACGCGCGGGGTGATGTTTGGTTGATCACGCAGTGAACGCGTCCTTCCCCAGGATAAACAAGAAATGTCTGACAGCCAGGGACTTGAGCTTGTCGCTAGTATCGCCCCCTGAAAGCTTGCGTGGGAAAGCAGGCGGAAGCGTTGCGATGCTGAATCTTTAGCCAGCCGTGGTTGCGCACTGAACGGGCTGGCTACTGACTGCAGCAGAATTCAGGATTGCGGCTTTTCCGGGGCGGTCAGGCCGGCCTGAATGCGCTGATAAATTTCTTCCCGGTGCACTGCAACGTCCTTCGGAGCGTTGATGCCGATCCTGACTTGCTGGCCGCTTACGCCCAGGATGGTGATCGTAATGTCATCACCGATATTAATGCTTTCACCGACTTTGCGGGTGAGTATCAGCATGGTCTTCTCCTTGATTGCTTTGTGGGGCACCTGATTCGGACAGTGCAGAGGTCGGTGGTATGTATAGATTAGTGCGAAGTCTCACAGTTTGGGTGCCTCTTTCTGACGCGCAGATGTGGCATTAATTCCCAAGGCGTAACTATACAGAGGCCGCCACCATGATTCTCGTTGTTTTGAGCCCATTTTACGGCACTCGTGAAGTATTCATGGATGTTAAAATCTGCGCTTTAAGCATTTAGAGGGAAACGCCGTGCACAAAATGGTCTTGGTATTCGCGATGTTGGCACTGACGGGATGTGGTGAGGGCGGCAGTGTGAATGCGCCGAAGCCTAAGCCGGCGATGGCTGCCGTACCCGCGGCAGTGTCCGGCCCGCAATGGGATCTTGAAGTGCGAGGTGAAACCCCTCAGGCGGTCAGCGATTTGAGTGGCTGGCTGATCGAGCACAGCTTCATGTCCAGCGTCGTCAAGGAAAATGGCAATACGCGAATCCTGATGGGGCCGTTCAATTCGAAAGCCGAGGCCGAGGCCAAGCAGGATGAAGTCCGTGCGGCGCTCACTCGTTCGAAGAAGCAGAACATCGAATTGCTGGTGCTTGAGCGTCCGGCCGCTCAATAACGTTCGACAGCGAAGGTGTTGGGCAAACAAAAAGGCCTCGGGGTTTAGCCGCGAGGCCTTTTTTGTTTCAGATGTCGCCTGGATTCAGCCGCAGGCCTTCATGTCCACCGGGCCGACGAACTCGTTGCCGCGTCCCATGACGCACCCCACGCTCTGGTTGCGTTGACGCTCCCAGGCCTGTACGGGATAGGTTTTGTCCCAGGCTTCGTACAGTTGCCGATCCTGTTTCGACAGGCGCAAGCCATACTGCTTGCTCATGTAGAAGTAGGTCCGGGCGATCATGCCGCGAATGGAAGGGCGGGGCATGACTTTCTTGGCCTTGAAGTCGACTTGGGTCAGGCACGAACCATACTGTCCCGACTGTTCGGGCAGCCAACCGAAACTGAAGTTGCTGCGATCGCCATTGACCTCGCCAATGCTGGGCACCAGGTTGTGCAAGTCAGCTTCGGCCTTCTGGTAAACCGGATCGTAGCGGGTGCAGTTCTTGCGACCGCCTTCTTGCCAACACTGGCGTTGATGACCGATCTGCCAGGCTGGAACGATATGCTCCCACTCGATGCGGGATGCGCGCTTGGCATTTTTACGCGGCACATAACCGCAGGCGGCAAGGTTCACCCGGTTGCCGGTGTACTTGCAGCCACAGTAAAACTCGGTGGATTGGGGGGCGTAGAGTTTCCATGCGACCTTTTTCGCTTCGGTGAAGGTACGTGGAGCGTCGGCTTGCGCAGGCATGGCAAAAAATACAAAAAACAAAGCAAACCAGCGGACACTCATCAACTCAATCTTCCTTCGGCACAACCCAGAAAATCTGCACGCCGCCATCGTCGCGATAAGCGAGGGTGACGTTGTCGTTCTCGTCGATTTCTTCCAGCAAGTGCTCCCATTCGTCCACCGGCTCGTCAGGCAGGCGGAAGATCAGTGCTGCCCTGGCCTTTTGTGCGGTGGGGGAGTTGATGATTTTCTGAACGCGCAGGCCCATGCGTACATAGGCGTCAGGAGCGGCAGAGGTAGTGTCCATGGGATTATCCTTATTGAGCTGTACGTGCATACAGTATTTAACTGTAGGCAATTTCGCAACTGCTTAAAAATCAAGAAAATCCTCTGACAGCGGTTTGTTCCATTTGGTGTAAGGCGCAGGGAGTTTTTTGTCAGATCGAGCGGCGCCAATCGCCAGGGCTGGAGAATGGCGCACAGGGTGCCCGACCGGATCGGTCGGGCGAGGGCGAATCAGTATTCCCAGAACATCCGCTGCAGCTCTTTGCTGTCATTGGTCTTGGTCAACGCAACCATCGCCAGGATCCGGGCCTTTTGCGGGTTCAGGTCGTGGGCCACGACCCAGTCGTATTTGTCGTCAGGCTGTTCGGCGTTGCGCAATACGAAGCCGCCGGCGTTGACATGGGAGGAACGAATGATCTGCACGCCGTCCTTGCGCAGGGCTTGCAGGGCAGGGACCACGCGAGACGATACCGAGCCATTGCCGGTGCCGGCGTGGATGATGGCTTTGGCGCCTGATTGGGCGAGGGCCTTGTAGGCGGTGTCGCTGACATTGCCGTAGGAATAGGCGATCTCGACGTCAGGCAGGCTCTTGATGGTCTTGATGTCGAATTCGGAATCCATGGTGTGGCGCTTGGCTGGCAAGCGGAACCAGTAGGATTTGCCTTCTACCACCATGCCCAGCGGACCCCAGGGGCTTTTGAACGCTTCGGTCTTGATGTTGATCATTTTGCTGACATCGCGACCCGACTGGATTTCATCGTTCATGGTCACCAGCACGCCTTTGCCTCGCGCATCTTTGCTGCTGGCCACGGCCACTGCGTTGTACAGGTTGAGCATGCCATCGGCGGACATCGCGGTGCCCGGGCGCATGGAGCCCACGACAATGATCGGCTTATCGGTTTTTTCCACCAGGTTCAGGAAATACGCGGTTTCTTCCAGGGTGTCGGTCCCGTGGGTGATCACGATGCCATCGACGTCTTTGCTGTCGGCCAGTTCGGCTACGCGGCGGCCCAGTTGCAGCAGGTTTTCGTTGGTGATGCTTTCGGAAGCGATTTGCATGACCTGCTCGCCACGAACGTTGGCCACCTGGCTCAGTTCTGGAACGCCGGCGATCAGTTGTTCAATGCCGACTTTCGCCGCTTGATAGGTCGCGCTGTTGGCGGCGCTGGCGCCGGCGCCGGCAATGGTGCCACCGGTGGCCAGGATCACCACGTTGGCCAGTTTTTGTTGGGTTTCGGCTTCTTTGGCCTGAAGGGCGGTCGGCAGAAGCAGCAGCAGGGCCAAGGCGCCCGGAACAAAGGTCTTGAGTGCAGATGTCATTATTTTTCTCTTCTAGTTGTGAGACGGTGCAGATGCAGGTTCATCTAGATACGCCCCGGGCGAATCTGAGCGCCGGAGGTGCGAGGAGGAGAGCAGGATCTGTACCAGTAACACCCTGAATCGAAAAACACGCTTAACTTAATGATTTGTAAAGGTATTGCAGTTTGTGTCCGGAGGCGGTTCTGGGGTCGGGCGTCCGGATTGCCGAACATGTTTAACTTTTGCGTTCGGCTCTCCGAAACAGATGGCAGTCCTGTTTAAGATTCCTGTTTAAAATTTAAGGGCGTCAAATCGTCGTTAACGACTAAAGAAAAACGCGCGTCGGTCGATGCTCCTTCAAGGGATCTATTTCTGCAGGAGTTCACATGTCGTTATCTATTGGCTTCCCGAATGCCGCGGGCATCACCATCGGCGGAAAGTCCGCGGCGACCATTCGTGCCTTGGGCGATGCAACAGAGGATTCGGCTGCCCAAGCGCTGGGTGTAAAGGAAGGCGACGGTAGCCAGGTTAAAACCGGTTCGGTAGGTCTGGGACAAAGTGCCGGCGCACAGGCCGAATCGGAAACCAGCGATAACACCAGTATTGCGGTAAAGGTCCTGCTCAAGCGCCTGAAGGAGTTGCAGGATCAATTGCGTGAGCAACAGCAGCAATTGGCCCGGGCCCAGGCGGCGTCCTATCCGACCCCGGAAGCCAAGACCACCGCGGTAGCGGCCATTCAGGGGCAGGTTGCCGAAACCAACGGCGCCATCCTGCAGGTGAGTGCGAGTCTGATCAAAGAGTTGGCCAAGGGTTCCGGCACGGGATCGGTGGTCAACACCACGGCATGAGTTGAATGCCGTTTTTCGCCAATCCTCTCTGAAAGCACTTTTCAGGTCGTTGACAAATACCGGCAGGATTCGCATAGTCCGGGTCACGCAAACGTTTGCGCGATCCACTGTATTGGCTTTCCATCACAGTGGGTCGTGAAGCTTACGCCGGCGCAAGCGTTGCTCACAATAATCATAAGATCGGAGTGAACCCATGAAGCTGCCATTTGCTGGACGTCTTCTCGCTGTCGCTGTGCTGGCTGCCGCATCCGCTGCACTGCCTGTCTCCTCTGCCTTCGCTGAAACCACAGAAAAACCGAAAGTCGCACTGGTCATGAAATCCCTGGCCAATGAGTTTTTCCTGACCATGGAAGACGGCGCCAAGGCCTATCAGAAAGACCACTCCGGCGAATTCGAGCTGATTTCCAACGGCATCAAGGATGAAACCGACACCGCAGGCCAGACGCGCATCGTCGAGCAAATGATCCTGGCCAAGGTCAATGCGCTAGTGATTGCGCCGGCAGATTCCAAGGCCATGGTGCCAGTGATCAAGAAAGCCATCGATGCCGGTATCACCGTGATCAACATCGACAACCAGCTGGACCCCGCCGTGGTCAAAAGCAAAAACATCAGTGTTCCGTTCGTAGGCCCGGACAACCGCAAGGGCGCACGCCTGGTCGGCGATTACCTGGCCAAACAGCTGAAGGCCGGTGACGAAGTCGGCATCATCGAAGGTGTGTCCACCACCACCAATGCCCAGCAGCGCACCGCAGGCTTCAAGGATGCGATGGAGGCGGCGCAGATCAAGGTCGTGTCGTTGCAATCCGGTGACTGGGAAATCGACAAAGGCAACAAGGTGGCCGCCTCGATTCTCAGCGAATACCCGCAAACCAAGGCCCTGTTGGCCGGCAACGACAGCATGGCGGTCGGTGCGGTGTCTGCCGTGCGCGCCGCGGGCAAGGCCGGCAAGGTGCAAGTGGTCGGCTACGACAACATCAACGCCATCCAGCCGATGCTCAAGGATGGTCGAGTGCTGGCCACTGCCGACCAGTTTGCAGCCAGGCAGGCGGTGTTCGGCATCGAGACGGCATTGAAGATTCTCAAGGGCGAGAAGGTCGATGGCGGTGCCAATGGCGTGATCGAAACGCCGGTAGAGTTGGTCACCAAAGAGCAGGTCACACAGTAACCTTCTGGCGACGCAATGGCGCTCGTCCAGCCGGACGGGCGCGTGGAGAGTTTTTATGTCCGCTTGCGCTACGAACGCTGTCCTCTCGGTCAGCGGTATCGGCAAGACCTACGCCCAACCGGTCCTGGCCGGCATCGACCTGACGCTCATGCGCGGTGAAGTGCTGGCGCTGACCGGCGAGAACGGCGCAGGCAAAAGCACGCTGTCGAAAATCATTGGTGGGCTGGTCGCGCCGACTACCGGACAGATGCAGTTTCAGGGGCATGACTATCGCCCAGGCAGCCGGAGCCAGGCAGAAGACCTCGGCATCCGCATGGTCATGCAGGAACTCAATCTGCTGCCGACCCTGTCGGTGGCGGAAAACCTGTTTCTTCACAATCTGCCCAACAGCGGCGGCTGGATCAATCGCAAGCAATTGCGCAAGGCTGCCCTCGAGGCCATGGCTCAGGTCGGACTCGACGCCATTGACCCGGATACCCTGGTCGGCGAACTGGGCATTGGTCATCAGCAAATGGTAGAGATCGCCCGCAACCTGATCGGCGATTGTCATGTGCTGATTCTCGATGAGCCCACCGCGATGCTCACGGCACGCGAAGTCGAAATGCTGTTCGAGCAGATCACCCGCCTGCAGGCTCGCGGCGTATCGATCATTTATATCTCTCATCGCCTCGAAGAGCTGGCGCGGGTCGCGCAGCGCATTGCCGTGCTGCGCGACGGGAATCTGGTCTGTGTCGCGCCGATGGCCAACTACAACAGCGAGCAACTGGTCACCCTGATGGTTGGCCGCGAGCTCGGCGAACACATTGATATGGGGGCGCGCAAGATCGGCGCCCCGGTGTTGACGGTCAAGGGCCTGACCCGTGCCGACAAGGTTCGCGACGTGTCGTTCGAAGTGCGTGCCGGCGAGATTTTCGGCATTTCCGGTTTGATCGGCGCGGGGCGCACCGAGTTGCTGCGCCTGATCTTCGGTGCTGATATCGCCGACAGCGGCACGATTGCCCTGGGCTCGCCGGCGCAGGTCATCACTGTGCGTTCGCCCGTGGATGCAGTCGGGCATGGCATCGCGCTGATCACTGAAGATCGCAAGGGCGAAGGCCTTTTGTTGACGCAGTCGATCGGTGCCAATATTGCCTTGGGCAACATGCCCGGCATCTCCAGCGCCGGCTTTGTCGACAACGATGGCGAAAACGCCCTGGCCCAGCGGCAGATCGACGCCATGCGCATTCGCAGCTCCGGTCCGGCACAGTTGGTGTCCGAGTTGTCCGGCGGTAACCAGCAGAAAGTCGTCATCGGCCGTTGGCTGGAGCGCGATTGCTCGGTGCTGCTGTTCGACGAGCCGACCCGGGGCATCGACGTCGGTGCCAAGTTCGATATCTACAACCTGCTCGGTGAGTTGACTCGCAAGGGCAAGGCGCTGGTGGTGGTTTCCAGCGACTTGCGCGAGCTGATGCTGATCTGCGACCGGATTGGTGTGCTGTCGGCAGGAAGCCTGATCGATACGTTCGAGCGCGACAGCTGGACCCAGGATGAGTTGCTTGCCGCTGCTTTTGCCGGCTACCAAAAACGTGATGCGCAGCGCTTCGATGCCGCGCCTAGGGATCTTCCATGAAAACCGCTTCTATCGCCGGCACACGCAGTGGCAACTTCTATGGCCTGGGCACCTATCTGGGCCTGGCGGGTGCCTTGTTGGCGATGATCGTGCTGTTCTCGGTGCTGAGCAGTCACTTCCTGTCCTACGATACGTTCAGCACCCTGGCCAACCAGATTCCCGACCTGATGGTGCTGGCGGTCGGCATGACCTTTGTGTTGATTATCGGGGGCATCGACCTGTCGGTAGGCTCGGTGCTGGCACTGGCGGCCTCGACCGTGAGCGTGGCGATACTGGGCTGGGGCTGGAGCGTTCTGCCCGCAGCGTTGCTCGGCATGGCTGTCGCGGCGCTCGCCGGCACCCTCACCGGTTCGATCACGGTGGCGTGGCGGATACCGTCGTTCATCGTGTCCCTGGGTGTGCTGGAAATGGCGCGCGGGGTGGCGTACCAGATGACGGGTTCGCGTACGGCCTACATCGGCGACGCATTCGCCTGGTTGTCCAATCCGATCGCCTTCGGCATTTCACCCTCGTTCATCATTGCGTTGCTGATCATATTCGTCGCCCAGGCCGTGTTGACCCGCACGGTGTTCGGTCGCTACCTGATCGGAATCGGCACCAACGAAGAGGCTGTACGGCTGGCAGGGATCAATCCGAAGCCCTACAAAATCCTGGTGTTCAGCCTGATGGGATTGCTGGCCGGCATTGCTGCGCTGTTCCAGATTTCTCGCCTGGAAGCCGCCGACCCGAATGCCGGCTCCGGTCTTGAGTTGCAGGTGATCGCCGCCGTGGTGATCGGCGGGACCAGTCTGATGGGCGGGCGCGGCTCGGTGATCAGCACGTTTTTTGGCGTCCTGATCATTTCCGTGCTGGCCGCGGGGCTGGCGCAGATCGGGGCAACCGAGCCGACCAAACGCATCATTACCGGCGCGGTGATCGTGGTGGCGGTGGTGCTGGACACTTATCGCAGTCAACGCGCAAGCCGGCGGACCTGAGTCATGGCGACTATCAAAGATGTGGCAGCCCTTGCCGGCATTTCCTACACCACGGTTTCCCATGTGGTGAACAAGACCCGCCCGGTCAGTGAAGAAGTCCGGATCAAGGTCGAGGCCGCGATCAAGACCCTCGACTACGTCCCCAGCGCCGTGGCCCGTTCACTCAAGGCCAAGACCACGGCGACCATCGGCCTGCTGGTCCCCAACAGCCTCAACCCGTACTTCGCCGAGCTGGCCAGGGGGATCGAGGATTACTGCGAGCGAAACGGTTACTGCGTGATCCTGTGCAACTCCGACGACAATCCGGACAAGCAGCGCAGCTACCTGCGTGTGCTGCTGGAAAAACGCATCGACGGCCTGATCGTCGCCTCGGCCGGTGGCGACAGTGGCCTGGTACAGGGGCTGAAAGGCGTGCGCACGCCCATGGTGATCGTCGACCGCGGACTGGACGGTGTCGATGCCGACCTGGTGCGCATCGACCATGAATACGGCGCGTACCTGGCGACCCGGCACCTGTTGGAGCTGGGCCACCGGGACATCGCCACGATCAGCGGGCCGGAAAACACCAGTGTGGCGCAGATGCGTCTGGCGGGTTATCGCAGGGCCTTGAAAGAGGCGGGCGTCGAAGTCTCTCCCGAGCGCATGCTGGCCGGCGATTTCACCAGCACCGGCGGTTACAGCGCTGCCGCGATTTTGCTGGAAAGCCATCCGCCTACCGCCATTTTTGCCGCCAACGACATGATCGGCATCGGTGTGCTGCGGGCCGCCGCCGAGCGCAATATTCGCGTACCGAGCGAGTTGTCGGTGATCGGCTTCGACGATATCCAGATGAGTCGGTATGTCTACCCGTCGTTGACTACGGTGGGGCAATCGATCCTGCAACTCGGTGAGATGGCTGCCGAAGTGCTTTTACGGCGAATCGCCACACCGGGCCTGGCGACCGATCAGCGGATCGTGACGCCGAGTATTGTCATCCGTGAATCGACGGCGCCGCTGGCCGGCGTGTTTGCCCAGTGCCGTTGAAACAGAGAGCCGTTGAGAGCCGTTGAAAACAGAAAGCCGCTGACCCAACAGCGCCGCCGAAACAGAATCGATGAGTAGCAATGTATGCCAGCAAAAGTAGTGGTAATAGGCAGTTTGAACATGGACCTGGTGACCCGCGCGCCGCGTTTGCCAAAGGGCGGTGAAACGCTGATTGGTCAGTCGTTTGCCACCGTCTCCGGCGGCAAGGGCGCCAATCAGGCCGTGGCGGCGGCGCGGCTTGGCGCCCAGGTGTCGATGATCGGTTGTGTGGGCAATGACGCCTATGGCGACGCACTGCGCGGGGCGCTGTTGGCCGAGCAGATCGATTGCCAGGCGGTGAGCACCATTGACGGTTCCAGCGGCGTGGCGTTGATCGTGGTCGACGACAGCAGTCAGAACACCATTGTGATCGTTCCCGGTGCCAACGGTGCATTGACCGCTGAAGCCATTGACCGTTTTGATTCAGTGATACAGGCGGCGGACGTGCTCATCTGCCAGCTGGAAGTGCCCGATGCCTCCGTTGGCCATGCGCTCAAACGCGGCCGCGAGCTGGGCAAGACGGTCATCCTCAACCCGGCGCCGGCCAGCCGTCCGTTGCCATCGCACTGGTACGGGTCTATCGATTACCTGATTCCCAACGAGAGCGAAGCGTCGGCATTGAGCGAAGTGACTGTGGACTCCCTGGAGAGTGCGCAAGCCGCGGCAACCCGGCTGATTGCCCTGGGCGCCGGCAAGGTGATCATCACCCTCGGCGCGCAAGGTTCGCTGTTTGCCGATGGCCAGCGCTTCGAGCATTTCCCCGCGCCGGTCGTAAAGGCTGTCGACACCACGGCGGCGGGCGATACGTTCGTCGGTGGTTTCGCTGCGGCGTTGGCTGCGGGGCAGGATGAAGTGCAGGCGATCCGCTTCGGTCAGGTGGCTGCAGCGCTGTCGGTCACCCGTGCCGGCGCGCAACCGTCGATTCCCGCCTTGAGCGATGTACAGGCGTTTAAAACTCCATGAAAAAGACTCCCTTGCTCAACATCGCTTTGTCACGGCTGATCGCCTCATTGGGGCATGGCGACATGGTCGTCATCGGTGACGCCGGTCTGCCGGTTCCACCTGGCGTTGAATTGATCGACCTGGCCTTGACCCAGGGCATTCCGGATTTTGTCAGCACCCTGAAGGTGGTGCTCAGTGAGATGCAGGTCGAAAGCCATGTGCTGGCTCAGGAGATTCTCGATAAGAAACCGTTGGCCCTGATCGCACTGGATGAACTGAACGGCGAAGGCGCACTGGGGCGGCGTGAGGTGCTCAGCCATGAACAATTCAAGGCCCTGAACCGGCAGGCGAGGGCGATTGTTCGTACAGGCGAGTGCCAGCCGTACTGCAATATTGTGCTGGTCGCTGGCGTAACATTCTGACTGGCTGTCCGTGCTTTGATTTCCCTGGCGCAAGGAGCGCGCCACGTATCGCTATGCTAGGAAACTGCTTCCACTGCTCCGGAGTCTGCTGCTTTTGTCCCTGATTACCGCAACAAACGCCCCGGCGGCACAAAAAATCGACTTGATCATCGACACCGATCCTGGCGCTGATGATGTCGTTGCCTTGTTGTTCGCCCTGGCGTCGCCGGACGAGCTGAATGTTCGAGCGCTGACCACCGTTGCCGGCAACGTTCGCCTGGACAAGACCTCGCGCAATGCGCGACTGGCCCGGGAGTGGGCGGGGCGCGAAGAGGTGCCGGTCTATGCGGGCGCGCCGAAGCCCCTGATGCGCACACCTATCTATGCCGAGGACATTCATGGCATGGAAGGGCTCTCGGGCATTGCCGTGCATGAGCCCAAACAAGGCTTGGCCAAGGGCAGTGCCATCGCTTATCTGATCGACACCCTGAAATCCGCCGAGCCCCACAGCATTACCATCGCCATGCTTGGCCCGCAGACCAACCTGGCCCTGGCGCTGATCCAGGAACCGGGTATCGTCCAGGGCATCAAGGAAGTGGTGGTCATGGGTGGTGCGCACTTCAATGGCGGCAACATCACGCCGGTGGCTGAATTCAACCTGTTCGCCGATCCGCAAGCCGCCGAAGTGGTGCTCAAGAGTGGCGTGAAGCTGACCTACCTGCCGCTGGATGTGACCCACAAGATCCTGACCAGCGACGCGCGTCTGCAACAGATTGCTGCGCTGAACAACAATGCCGGCCGTTTGGTGGGCGACATTCTCAATGAATACATCAAAGGCGACATGGAACACTACGGCATTTCAGGTGGCCCGGTGCATGACGCCACGGTGGTCGCCTACCTGCTCAAACCGCAATTGTTCAGCGGCCGCTCGGTCAACGTGGTGGTCGACAGTCGTGAGGGACCGACATTCGGGCAAACCATCGTTGACTGGTATGACGGATTGAAAGCGCCGAAGAATGCGTTCTGGGTTGAGAGCGGCGATGCCCAGGGCTTCTTCGATCTGCTGACCGAGCGTCTGGCCCGTCTGAAGTAAGTGTCATCTCCCGCAGGTGCCTGCCTGCGGGTCTCACTCCCTCGCGCTGGCAGCTTCGGCCTTCTGGTCCGATAGGTGCTTCTCGAAAATCTGCTCGATGAACGATTGGGCGGCTTCGGTTCCCAGGTCCCTGACCAGCAGGTCGATACCGATAATGGCAAGCTCTTCCGTGCTGCTTGGACTGTAGGAGCTGTGGCCGTCTTGCCACTTGGCCTTGATGTCGGCGTCGATGCTTACGGTGGTCATGATGGCACTCGTGAAGTCGGGGGGGGGGGGGGGAAGTCTGAGTGCCGAGTTAACCATTTTGCGGGGCTTTTGACACGTCGACTTAGGCATGAAAAGAGGGCTGTGCGACACTTGGTCTCTGTCGAATTTTCAAGGAGCACGCTGTGCAGATCGATTTGAACTCCCCGGATGGCCTGACCCTCGAGGCAGTGCGTCAGTTGCTGGCCGGCGCCAGTGACGATGAGCACACCCAGTTGCGGGTCACCAAGGGAGGTATTGCCTACATCTCCTCGGGTGTCGTGGGCGGTACCGATATCGACGGGTTGTTGTTCCGGCTCGAAACCTGGGCCAAGGGCTCCGGTTATGTCGGACGGGTCGCGGCCAGCGATGAAGTCTGGGTCATGCAAATCTTCAATGCCTTGAAAGAGAACTGGCCCAATCCACCTTACGACTACATCGACGTCTATTGAGCGTTGTTCATATTCAGTCACGATTCAGTGATTAAGGGGGGGGCGGCGCTCAGGCAGAATCGCGGCTCGTCCGGATTGCGGGCAGGGCGCTGGCACTGCCTGCCTGTGAAACCAAACGCCAGTCTGGTTGTCGCACGATCTCAGCTTAATCATTGAATAAGGAGGCTTCATGCCTTGGAAGCTCGCGTCATTGGGTACTTTGCTGGCCGTTGCCACGCTGGCCGGTTGCAGCACTGCCTCTACGGAGTCGGCAACCGCGGATGTGGCGACGACTGACACGGGTCACAGCCGCTGTGAAGCGAAGGCTGCCGAGTTCGCCATCGGCAAACAGGCATCGCCGCAGCTGCTTGAGCAGGCACGTACCCGCGCAGGGGCGCAAAGCGCGCGGTTCCTGCTGCCAACCGATATGGTGACGCTGGAGTACCGTTCCGATCGCCTGAACCTGAACACCGATGCCGGCAGGGTGGTCACCCGGGTCAACTGCGGCTGATCGTTCGCTTTTGTTTCACCCATAAAAAACCCCGTCACATGGACGGGGTTTTTTTAGTGCGCCTGGAAATTACTCTGGGCGAACTTGAGCAGCTTGCATACCCTTTTGGCCTTTCTCAGCCACGAAGGAAACAGTCTGGCCTTCTTTCAGGCTTTTGAAACCGTCGCTTTCGATAGCTTTGAAGTGTACGAACAGGTCGTCACCGCCACCTTGAGGAGTGATGAAGCCGAAGCCTTTTTCATCGTTGAACCATTTAACGGTGCCGGTTTGGCGATTAGACATGGTGTATCTCCAAGAAACATATATTTTCAGTAGTACTGTGCTGCTCAGGCCAACTGGGCACACCCGAGTATCATAGTCGAAATGTTCGGTTTGGGAGCCCCCCGGGTGAGCTGTTTGCCGATCAGTCGTGGTTTCTTTATGCCTTGGAATGGCTGTAAGCCCCGTTTTATAAGGCTTCTAGCCGAAAGTGAAGGCGATAAAAAAAGCTGTAAAACCTGCATAAAATGTCTGTGAAAGCGACATTCAGGCTCTTTTTCGATTGTTGCAGGTGAAAAAAGTAATTCCGCAGGCTTATTTTTTCGCACCGCTATCGACCTTGCAGGTGGCGATTTTCGCCATTGCCTGTTGCCCCAGCGCGTCACTTGCTTTTCCGTCCATCAGGGCCTGAATGTCTTTGGCAGGATATGATTTGAGCTGGTCGGCACCGCAACCACAGACAGCTTTTGCCTTTGCATCACCGACAGTCTTTGCGGCCGCAGGCACGCATTGAGACATGTACTTCTCGCGTTCACCTTTTGGCCATTCGGCGTGGGCGGCCAGCGGCAGCAGCAGAACGATTGGTGCGACTACAGCGAATAAACGATTCAGACGCATGCCAGGATGCTCCTTTGAGGTCAATGTCTTGTTATCTGAGCGCTAACGCGCGGCTCAAGTTCATCACTCTGGCATAAAAACACTTGATTTGCCGCGTTGGAAAGCCTCTGCGCAGCTACCACCGTTCATCTGTGCTAGCATGCCCCGCTCGGGCGTTTGCAGGCTCCGATGGACCTTCAGTCCCGGTGGCGGCAGATGCGCGATTAACCCTGATTTGAATCCCAGTCACTCTGGTTCGGTTTTCCGGTTGGCCGCAAGGCTCCTGCCGCTGTAAGGCAGGCGTTCGTCATTGAATGGCCTGGATCGGATCTTGTACTGGCTCATCCCAACCCACGTGACCTTTGGTAGGGGTCACCACTAGGAGAGGAGGCGCCATGCCAACTATTACTCTTCCCGACGGCAGTCAACGTTCATTCGATCACCCGGTTTCCGTTGCCGAGGTCGCCGCATCCATCGGTGCAGGCCTGGCCAAGGCCACCGTTGCGGGCAAGGTCGATGGCAAGCTGGTCGACGCCAGCGACATCATCGACAGCGACGCGTCGCTGCAAATCATCACGCCAAAGGATGAAGAGGGGCTGGAGATCATTCGCCACTCTTGCGCCCACCTGGTTGGCCACGCGGTCAAGCAGTTGTACCCGACCGCCAAGATGGTCATCGGGCCGGTCATCGACGAAGGTTTCTATTACGACATCGCCTTCGAGCGTCCTTTCACTCCGGACGACCTGGCGGCCATCGAACAGCGCATGCAGCAGCTGATCGAGAAAGATTACGACGTGATCAAGAAAGTCACTCCGCGCGCCGAAGTGATCGAAGTGTTCAAGGCCCGTGGCGAAGACTACAAGTTGCGCCTGGTCGAGGACATGCCGAACGAACAGGCCATGGGCCTGTATTACCACGAAGAATACGTCGACATGTGCCGCGGTCCGCACGTGCCGAACACGCGCTTCCTGAAATCCTTCAAGCTGACCAAGCTGTCCGGCGCCTACTGGCGTGGCGATGCCAAGAACGAGCAATTGCAGCGCGTCTACGGCACCGCATGGGCGGACAAGAAGCAACTGGCGGCTTACATCCAGCGCATCGAAGAAGCCGAAAAACGCGATCACCGCAAGATCGGCAAGCGCCTGGGCCTGTTCCACACCCAGGAAGAGTCGCCGGGCATGGTGTTCTGGCACCCGAACGGCTGGACTTTGTACCAGGTGCTCGAGCAATACATGCGCAAGGTTCAGCGCGACAACGGCTACCTCGAAATCAAGACGCCGCAAGTGGTCGACCGCAGCCTGTGGGAGAAATCCGGGCACTGGGCCAACTACGCCGACAACATGTTCACCACCCAGTCGGAAAACCGCGACTACGCGATCAAGCCAATGAACTGCCCGTGCCACGTGCAGGTGTTCAACCAGGGCCTGAAGAGCTACCGCGAGCTGCCGATGCGCCTGGCCGAGTTCGGTGCATGCCACCGTAACGAGCCATCGGGTGCCTTGCACGGCATCATGCGTGTGCGCGCATTCACCCAGGACGACGCCCACATCTTCTGCACCGAAGAGCAGATGCAGGCCGAGTCCGCCGCGTTCATCAAGTTGACCATGGACGTCTACGCCGATTTCGGCTTTAAAGATGTCGAGATGAAACTGTCCACTCGTCCGGAAAAACGCGTCGGCTCCGACGAGCTTTGGGATCGCGCCGAAGCTGCACTGGCCGCAGCCCTTGACAGCGCGGGCCTGCCGTACGATCTGCAGCCGGGCGAGGGTGCGTTCTACGGTCCGAAGATCGAGTTCTCGCTGAAAGATTGCCTCGGTCGCGTCTGGCAATGTGGTACCCTGCAGCTCGATTTTAACCTGCCTGTGCGTCTGGGAGCCGAATACGTCTCCGAAGACAACAGCCGCAAGCACCCGGTGATGTTGCACCGGGCGATCCTGGGGTCCTTCGAGCGGTTCGTCGGAATCCTGATTGAGCATTACGAGGGCGCGTTCCCTGCGTGGCTGGCTCCGACCCAGGCAGTGGTGATGAATATCACTGATAAACAGGCTGATTTTGCCGCCGAAGTGGAAAAAACTCTCAACGAAAGCGGGTTTCGTGCCAAGTCTGACTTGAGAAATGAAAAGATCGGCTTTAAAATCCGCGAGCATACTTTGCTCAAGGTTCCTTATCTCTTGGTTATCGGAGATCGGGAGGTCGAGATGCAGACTGTCGCTGTGCGTACTCGTGAAGGTGCTGACCTGGGCTCGATGCCCGTCGCCCAGTTCGCTGAGTTCCTCGCCCAAGCGGTTTCCCGGCGTGGTCGCCAAGATTCGGAGTAATTATTATTAAGCGTGAAATGAGACAAGATAAACGAACTGCACCGAAAGCCCCGATCAACGAGAATATCTCGGCACGCGAGGTTCGGTTAATTGGGGCTGAAGGTGAACAGCTCGGGATTGTGTCAATCGAAGACGCGCTTCTTAAGGCTGAAGAGGCCAAGCTGGATCTGGTGGAGATTTCCGCCGATGCAGTACCACCTGTTTGCAAACTGATGGACTACGGCAAATCGATCTTCGAAAAGAAGAAGCAGATTGCTGCGGCCAAGAAAAACCAGAAGCAGATTCAGGTTAAAGAAATCAAGTTTCGTCCAGGGACGGAGGAAGGGGATTACCAGGTAAAACTGCGCAACCTGGTACGTTTCCTGAGTGACGGGGACAGGGCCAAGGTATCCTTGCGATTCCGCGGCCGTGAGATGGCCCACCAGGAGCTGGGGATGGAACTCCTCAAGCGAGTTGAAGGTGACTTGCTCGAGTACGGTTCGGTCGAACAGCATCCTAAGATGGAAGGACGCCAGCTGATCATGGTCATCGCCCCGAAAAAGAAGAAGTAATCAACAGGGCACGGCAGGCCTTCTGATTATGTTTATCAACTGAATGCGGAGTATCCGAACATGCCAAAAATGAAGACCAAAAGTGGTGCTGCTAAGCGGTTTCTGAAAACTGCTAACGGTATCAAGCACAAGCACGCTTTCAAGAGCCACATCCTGACCAAAATGTCGACCAAGCGTAAGCGTCAACTGCGCGGTAGCAGCTTGCTGCATCCGTCTGACGTGGCAAAAGTCGAGCGCATGCTGCGCCTTCGTTAATTTTAGTCAAGAATAGAGGAAGTAACTCATGGCTCGTGTAAAGCGTGGCGTCATTGCCCGTAAGCGTCACAAAAAAATTCTGAAACTTGCTAAAGGCTACTACGGCGCACGCTCCCGCGTATTCCGTGTTGCCAAGCAAGCGGTAATCAAGGCAGGCCAATACGCCTACCGTGACCGTCGTCAGAAAAAACGTCAGTTCCGCGCTCTGTGGATCGCTCGTATCAACGCTGGTGCTCGTATCAACGGTCTGTCCTACAGCCGTTTCATCGCCGGCCTGAAAAAAGCGTCCATCGAGATCGACCGTAAGGTTCTGGCTGATCTGGCAGTGAACGAAAAAGCGGCGTTTGCTGCGATTGTCGAGAAAGCTAAAGCCACCTTGGCTTAAGTACCCCCGACAGTCACCCGGCCTCGCATCTGTGGGGCCAGGTGTTAAACGTCATAAATAGGGGAAGAGCCTTCAAGCTCTTCCCCTATTTTGTATCTGGAGTCTGTACATGGAAAACCTGGATGCGCTCGTCTCTCAAGCACTAGAGGCTGTGCAAAGCGCTGAAGATATCAATGCCCTGGAGCAAATCCGGGTTCACTACCTTGGCAAGAAGGGTGAATTGACTCAGGTGATGAAGACCCTGGGGAATTTGCCGGCAGAGGAGCGTCCGCAGGTCGGTGCGCTGATCAACGTTGCCAAGGAGCGTGTCACAGAGG
Source organism: Pseudomonas sp. PDM32 (assembly GCF_019219225.1). Classification (NCBI taxonomy): domain Bacteria; kingdom Pseudomonadati; phylum Pseudomonadota; class Gammaproteobacteria; order Pseudomonadales; family Pseudomonadaceae; genus Pseudomonas; species Pseudomonas sp. PDM32. The sequence continues at coordinate 28,210 of NZ_JAHUWE010000002.1, read as the reverse complement.
TCCTTAATGCGCGCAAGGCATTGTTTGAAGAAGCCGATCTGGCTGCCAAACTCTCCGCCGAGTCCATTGACGTGACCCTGCCTGGCCGCGGTCAGACCTCCGGTGGTCTGCATCCGGTTACCCGCACTCTGGAACGCGTCGAACAGTTCTTCACCCGTATCGGCTACGGCATCGCCGAAGGCCCTGAGGTCGAAGACGACTATCACAACTTCGAAGCGCTCAACATCCCAGGCCATCACCCGGCCCGGTCGATGCATGACACCTTCTATTTCAATGCGAACATGCTGTTGCGCACCCATACCTCGCCGGTACAGGTCCGCACCATGGAGTCCAAGCAGCCGCCGATCCGCATCGTCTGCCCGGGCCGCGTATACCGCAGCGACTCCGATATCACCCACTCGCCGATGTTCCACCAGGTCGAAGGCCTGCTGATCGATCGCGACATCAATTTCGCCGACCTCAAAGGCACCATCGAAGAGTTCCTGCGGGTGTTTTTCGAAAAGGAACTGGCGGTGCGTTTCCGTCCTTCGTACTTCCCGTTCACCGAGCCATCCGCTGAAGTCGACATGGAATGCGTGATGTGCAGCGGTAAAGGCTGCCGCGTCTGCAAGCAGACCGGCTGGCTGGAAGTGATGGGCTGCGGCATGGTTCACCCGAACGTGCTGCGCATGTCCGGGATCGACCCGGAAGAGTTCTCGGGCTTTGCCTTCGGCATGGGCGTTGAGCGTCTGGCCATGCTGCGTTACGGCGTGAACGACTTGCGTCTGTTCTTCGACAACGACTTGCGGTTCCTCGCGCAATTTCGCTAGTCGTAACGAATTCTTAGGAGAGCAGGATGAAATTCAGTGAACAATGGCTGCGTGGCTGGGTTAGCCCGCAGGTAAGTCGCGACGAGCTGGTTGCTCGTCTGTCGATGGCCGGTCTTGAGGTCGATAGCGTTACGCCGGCCGCCGGTGTTTTCAGTGGCGTGGTGGTTGGCGAGGTGCTGAGCACCGAGCAGCACCCGGACGCCGACAAGCTGCGCGTTTGCCAGGTCAGCAACGGCTCGGAAACCTTCCAGGTGGTTTGCGGTGCGCCCAACGTGCGCCCGGGCCTGAAGATTCCTTTCGCCATGATCGGCGCCGAGTTGCCAGGTGACTTCAAGATCAAGAAGGCCAAGCTGCGTGGCGTTGAATCCAACGGCATGCTGTGCTCGCAATCCGAGCTGCAGGTCGGTGAGGGTAACGACGGTCTGATGGAACTGCCGGCCGATGCGCCGGTAGGCAAGGATTTCCGTGTTTACCTGGACCTGGAAGACGCCAGCATCGAGGTCGACCTGACCCCGAACCGTGGCGACTGCCTGTCCCTGGCCGGTCTGGCCCGTGAAGTCGGTGCACTGTACGCCGCTCCAGTGGTCCGTCCGGTAGTGGCTTCGGTTCCTGCCGCCCACGACGAAGTGCGTTCGGTAGAAGTGTTGGCGCCCGCCGCGTGCCCGCGTTATCTGGGTCGTGTGATCCGTAACGTCGACCTGTCCCGGCCTACGCCGCTGTGGATGGTTGAGCGCCTGCGTCGTGCCGACGTACGCAGCATCGATGCTGCCGTCGACATCACCAACTACGTGATGCTGGAGCTGGGTCAGCCACTGCACGCCTTCGATCTCGCCGAAATCAACGGCGGCATCCGTGTGCGCATGGCCGAAGACGGCGAGAAGCTGGTGCTGCTCGACGGTCAGGAAGTCAGCCTGCGTAGCGATACGCTGGTGATCGCCGACCACTCCCGCGCACTGGCAATCGCCGGCGTCATGGGTGGCGAGCACAGCGGTGTGTCCGCGACCACGCGTGACGTGTTCCTGGAAAGCGCCTTCTTCGACCAGATCGCCGTGGCAGGCAAGGCCCGTTCCTATGGCCTGCACACCGATGCATCCCATCGCTACGAGCGTGGCGTGGACTGGCAACTGGCCCGCGAGGCCATGGAGCGCGCGACTGGCCTGCTGCTGGACATCACCGGCGGTGAAGCGGGTCCGATCATCGAGACCGTCAGCGAACAGCACCTGCCGAAAATTGCTCCGGTCACCCTGCGTGCCCAGCGCATTACCCAGATGCTGGGTATGGAAATGGATTCGGCTGAAGTGGAGCGCCTGCTCAATGCCTTGGGCCTGGCCATTACTGCCGACGGGGCAGGGCAGTGGCGTGTAGAAGTACCAAGCCATCGCTTCGATATCAGCCTGGAAGTCGACCTGATCGAAGAACTGGCACGCCTGTACGGTTACAATCGTTTGCCGGTTCGTTATCCGCAAGCGCGTCTGGCGCCGCAAGCCAAGGCAGAAGCCCGTAGCGACCTGCCTGAACTGCGCCGCCTGCTGGTTGCCCGTGGGTATCAGGAAGCGATTACCTACAGCTTCATCGATCCGAAACAGTTCGAACTGTTTAATCCGGGTGTTGAGCCGTTGCTGCTCGCCAATCCGATCTCCAATGACATGGCCGCCATGCGTTCGTCGTTGTGGCCGGGTCTGGTCAAGGCGCTTCAGCACAACCTGAACCGCCAGCAGGATCGCGTACGCCTGTTCGAAAGCGGCCTGCGTTTTGTTGGTCAGCTCGAAGGTTTGAAGCAAGAGCCGATGCTCGCCGGTGTGGTTTGCGGCAGTCGCTTGCCGGAAGGCTGGGCGCAGGGTCGCGATACCGTCGACTTCTTTGACGTCAAGGCTGACGTGGAAGCGGTGCTGGGCTTCGCCGGTGCCCTGGATTCGTTCACTTTCGTGCCAGGCAAGCACCCGGCATTGCACCCGGGCCAAACCGCACGCATCGAACGCGATGGTCGTCTGGTCGGCTTCATTGGCGCGATCCACCCCGAATTGTCGAAAACCCTCGGTCTCGACCGTCCGGTCTTCGTCTTCGAGTTGGTTCTGGCGGAAGTGGCGTCGGGCAAAATGCCGAAATTCCACGAGTTATCGCGCTTTCCTGAAGTGCGTCGTGACCTTGCACTGATTGCGCACAAAGACGTTGCAGCCACGGCTGTACTGGACGTAATCCGTGAAAATGCAGGCGAATGGCTGACAGACCTCAGGCTATTTGACGTGTATCAGGGTAAAGGCATTGATCCTGATAGAAAAAGCCTTGCAGTCGGCTTGACCTGGCAGCATCCATCGCGCACTCTTAATGACGATGAGGTGAATACCGCAACGCAAAACATCCTCACCTCGCTCGAACAAAGGTTGAACGCCACGTTAAGGAAGTGACGTATGGGGGCTCTGACGAAAGCTGAGATGGCGGAACGTCTGTATGAAGAGCTGGGCCTGAATAAACGGGAGGCCAAGGAATTGGTCGAACTGTTTTTTGAAGAAATCAGGCACGCTCTCGAAGACAACGAACAAGTCAAATTGTCCGGTTTCGGCAATTTCGACCTTCGGGACAAACGCCAGCGGCCTGGCCGCAATCCGAAAACGGGGGAAGAAATCCCGATCACGGCTCGCCGTGTGGTCACCTTTCGTCCAGGGCAGAAGTTGAAGGCCCGAGTTGAGGCTTATGCTGGAACCAAGTCATAACGACGAGCTCCCCGTCATCCCGGGCAAACGCTACTTCACCATTGGTGAAGTAAGCGAGCTGTGTGCGGTAAAACCACACGTGCTGCGCTACTGGGAACAGGAGTTTCCTCAGCTCAACCCGGTCAAACGCCGCGGAAACCGCCGGTATTATCAGCGCCAGGACGTGCTGATGATCCGGCAGATCCGCGCGCTTCTTTATGATCAGGGGTTCACCATCGGCGGAGCGCGCCTGCGCTTGTCCGGTGATGAAGCCAAAGACGACACCACCCAATACAAGCAAATGATCCGCCAGATGATCGCCGAGCTCGAAGATGTTCTGGTGGTACTCAAGAAATAAATTCTCGCTTTTAAATACTTCCAGTTTTCAAAAGCTTGCGATATATTCTTGAGCGTTCCTCGAGGTGAGGAACGGGTAACACGCCTAGTCGGGGCGTAGCGCAGTCCGGTAGCGCACTAGCATGGGGTGCTAGGGGTCGAGTGTTCGAATCACTCCGTCCCGACCATATTTTTCAATGACTTAGGCCAATGTTCACAGCATTGGCCTTTTTCATGTGCGTGACTTTTGCGTGACTTCTCGATTTTTCACGCCTGCTTCCTCTTCAAGATTGTCAGTACCGGTCCACGTGAATCGGTTGCTGATACCATGTTCGCAGCTTCAATCAGATGCTCAAGCTCAGCGCCCGAGTAGTGACTGGTGATGCTGCCGTTCTTGTGGCCCAGAAGTGCCTTGCGGTCTTCCTCGGTGACGCCTGCTGCGCGTAGCCGACGGCCAAATGTGTGTTTGAGGATCGTGGATCCTGATGGATGCATAACCTGGGTGAGCGGGGCGAAGGTTTTCCTCCTGCCAGAGTTTCGCCGCTCTCACCCGCGCCTTCTTCCAGGCCGAGTCATTCATCCGGTGCATCGCGCTGCCGTTGTAAGGGAAAACCCATTCCTTGCTCAGACCACGCTGCTGCTCAATGATCGACTTGGCCACGTTGTTGAGTACGACCAGGCGCTCATCACCGTTTTTCACTCCCGACCGTTCGTGCCTGCCGCCGAAATCAGCCGGAATCAGAAATACACTGGTGCCGAGCTCCGGTACCGAAATCTCCCAATCCCATCTCAGCTTGCAGACTTCCTGCTCCCGGGTGCCGGTGTTCACTTTGAACAGCGCCATCGTTTGCAGGTGAGCCGGCAGTTCCGCAAATAGAATCGACTGCTCCTGCCATGACATCGGGTACGGCTTGCGGCTCGACTTCTTCTCTTCCAGCTTCGTGAGCATCGGTACGCTATCCAGCCACGGCCTGCGCTCATCGTCTCGCCACTTCCTGGCACACAACGATAAAACCCGAACTACACGCTCGATCGAGATATTCACCGTTCTGTTGCTGACGCCTTTCTTTACCTTGCCGTCCTCGAGCTTCTTGGTCGCCAACCTGTCTTTGATGAACGGCACCAGGGCCTGGTCATCAATGTGGGTCAGCGGCATGTCGCCTATGAACGGATCCAGCTGTGAAAGGTGGTGGGCTGATAGCTTGATTGAAGGCTGGTCCTTGAACTCCAGTAGGAAGCGAGTCGCCGCCTCCCGCCAGATCCTCACCTTCTTTACGCCATACACCTTCTGTTGCCGGATCTGCTCCAACCGGTAGATCAGGTAGCGTTCCGCTTCTTCCCGGTCACCAGTTCCAGTGCTTTCGTAAAGTCGTTCTCCGTTGATTTTCTTGTCGATATGCCAGATGCCTTTCCTCTCGGAGAGTCCTGTGATCGATTTTCGCGCCATGATTTATCTCCTTTCTGGCGCTCGCTGCGGGGCAATTGTTGCTCCGGGGCGCGTTTTTTATCAATTGCTTTGGCCTCGACGTACGCCGTTGCCCAGTCATCAAGTTCCTGCCGGTCGAAGCCGACACCACGCTCGCCGATGGGGAATTCGCTGACATAAGGGCGCACGGTTTTATCGAATTCAGCGCGGCACATGCCCAGGTAGGTAGGCGCGGCGCCGGCACGGATGAAACGGGGGAGGATACTTTCGCGCCGGGGCCGGGACGGCGCCTGCGCCAGTTCTGCAGACATAAACGCTCCATGCCGCGCGTGGCGGCAGATGGTGGTTAATCCCAGTCGTGTCTGAGCTTGGGGTTGATTGGTGGTGTGCACTGAAGCGTGGCGAGATCCAGCAGAGTGAAGTGGCCGTCCATCCATCCGGCTGTGTCGATGTAGTGGACGTTCCCGAGCAAGGCCGGCTGTCGCAGCGGGGTGTGGCCCACCACCAAGGCGCGTAAACCTTCAACGCCACACATCTCGCCGTCCTGAATACGGCTACGCGACCACATGCAGCTGTTCTGCACCAGCTTCAGCCGCTTGTTGCTCTCGGGCGACTCCAGCTCAGCGCGCAGCTGCTCCCATGAAGAGAAAGGGCAGTCGGCGTGGACAATCCCGACCAGTCCGCCAGGTGTCTCGACTTCGATGGCGATCGGCAGCTCTGCAAACTGGGTGGCAAACTCCCGCTGCTCATCCCAGGCCAAGCCGGCGAACCAGGCGCCGCCGTTGTAGACCCAGTTTTCCGAATCGCAGGTATCGAAGCGCACCACATAGTCATCATGGTTTCCACGTACCGGGTGGAACCATGGCTTGTCCAGCCAGGTGAGAACGTCGCGGCATTCCGGCCCGCGGTCGACCAGATCGCCGACACTGAACAGGCGATCGGCCGACGGATCGAAGCCGGCAACATCAAGCGCGTCCTGTAGCCTGGTGAAGTGCCCGTGTATGTCGCCGACCGCGAAATCCCGGCCAGCCGTGTTTGCGGCGAAGCGCTTCACGCGCGACACCTCGATATTTTCGAGCATGTGGGTTCCTCGCCCGCCGTTCACCGGCAGGCTACTGATTGCTTTCAATTGACAATTTGATACTGATTATCAAGGGGGGCGCTTATGATCTGGGGCTACATGGAAAATTTGTGGGTCAAAGGGGGTGATGGATGGCGGTTGAAGAGGTTGATCTATACAAGGCCGTAGGGATGGCGGTGATGAGCTCGCAATTGTTCGAGCGGGTATTTGTATTTGCTGCGAAGTTCGCAATAAAACAACCGGATGCTCGAACCGTGGAGGATATCGTTCACGTAAATTCAGCCACAGCTTTCAGGCAGCCCATTAAGGCGTTACTAAATGAGATTTCAGGGACCGCGGCGACTCAAGGCCTCGAAGATCGGATAAGCGTTTTAATTGAAAAGCGCCATAGGGTTGTCCATCGGCTTGTCGACGAAACACCTTGGCCTGGCGATGTCACGCCAGAACAACGGCAGCATGTTTACCAGCTATGTATGGACGTTATTTCTGAGAGCAAATTGCTTACTTCAGAATTGGCTGATTTGCTGTGCAAGTGGATGGAAAACATCCCAGAGCTACGAGAAGCTCTTGAGAGCTTCGATCAGCGTCCCTTGTAGATAAGCCAGAGTATGTAGAGCGGGGCGAAGATCATGGGGCAACCCGCTTGAACTCGACGACCCAGACCCAGGGGTTGGCGTCCCAGTCGGCGCCAGTGAATGTCCACAGGTTGCCGAAGGCGTTCCGGGCAGATCCCAGGCACTGCTCATGGCTGGTGGTCTTCTCCCACATCCAGCCGTCGAGCTGTTTGTGAGTGGAGTCCGGCGCCGGGCATGACCCGACATCGGTCCACCCCTTGCCGGTGTGCCCGCACTTGCGACCGTAATCGGTGAAGAAACAGCCTTCCGCCTTGGCCTGCTCCTCGCTGATGTCCTGCAATCGCTCAGCGCGGACGGCGGTGATCTCCAGCAGGATGCGGCTGTCGCGGCGGAACATATGGATGCCCGGTTTCCAAGGGCCGCCGTAGTCCGTGCGGTTGTCGCTTTCGCGGTATACAACCCACTCCTGATCTGGGGCCTGGGCGATACGAATGCTGGCCCACGCCTCGCGCACCCACAGTCGGTCGCCGGGTTGGCCGTAGGGGCACTTGCAACCTGACTCGCCATCCCGCCACCAAGCCCCGAACACCATTGGCCCAGCTACTTGCTCTCCGTGGCGGTTCGTCACGGCCACGTTGTAGCTTTCCACTGTGACGCTGGCGTCGTCGTCCGGCTGAATCTTCATAGCTCGCCGTGTGACCGTTTTCCGGCCTTCCAGGATGGCGCGCACCATCGGGGCCGAGAACAAGATCGGCCGTTCCTTTATCTCAGACATGCGGGTTCCTTGCCGCTATAGCGGCTGACTTTGAAGGGGGAGGGAGTTACGGGTAGTTCTTGCTGATGCGCTTGGCGATGGCTTCGAGTTGCTCGGCCATGCCCCACATGTCGTTGTTGTCGCGGCGGGAGACGACGGCGGCTCGCTGGACGTTGCGTTCGATTAGGATCTTCGCTGCCAGCAGGATCAGCCAAGCTTCGAACTTACGGCGAATGAGGCGATTCATGCTGCCTCCTTCGGCGTGTAGGTCAGCGTGCCGTCGAGGATCGCCGCCTTGATGGCTTCAAACTCCCAGGCGTAATACTGCGATTCGACGTAGACGCGCATCTCGCCGTAGTCGTGCTGCTTGCGTCGGATGAATGCCTCCGCGGCATCCCTGGTGAAGTGGCTGTTCACTATCTCCCAACGCTTGTTCCAGCCGGTGACGGTGTGGTCATCGCACTCGGCGAGATAGTCCCACTGATCGTCTTCGTCCAGATCCATAAAGCTGCATTCCCGATCAGCCATCAATGACTGGTCGATTTCTGCACGCTCCTCGTCGTCCAGATCGTCCCAGTATTCCTTGGGGCTGAACCACGAACGATCCTCCAGGCACACGACTCGGCCTTCGGCGTAGTCGATCTCGAAGCTGTAATCGATTCGTTTGGTCTGCACGGTGAAAATCGCGGCCGCAGTGTGGTGCCACTTAACGCCGGCGCCGTTGCAGTGATAGCGGAGGCGCTCAACGAAGTCGGCCCAGGTTGCTGGGTTGAGGTCAGCACCGGTCGCCAGGCTCGGCAGCGGCTCGGCCGGATTGTTTTCTGTGGGCATGGGGCGTCCTATGCCGGGTCATGCCCGGGCGGTGGGGTGGTGGAGAGTTTTGCGGCGAGGCTCTTGCTTGATAACGGCATTGATCAATGATATTTAGCGTGCCGTGAGGCTGTGTTTTCAAACGTAATGCCAAATTTAAGCAATATAGGAAAGGAGTAGTAATGTCTTCTAAATTTCGTCAGTCGTTAATGAGGCTCGATGGGTATCAGGAAATTGATCAGAAGAGTAGCAAAGAGAAGGATGAAGTAATAAGGTCGAGCGGGGCAGGTGTTGAGGAGATTGATTTTAAACTGGGATCGGCCGTATATCATAGTCTTCAAATTAGTACAGATACTCTTACTATAAGTATTATAAATGTTTCGTTTCGATTCCCTACGGAGAAAAAGTCAGAGCGCTCAAAGCTATACTCCATGATAAACGCATACAATAAGTCTAGAATTGCACTTAAGGCAGTACTTGGTGATGTGCAGAAAGAGTACTTTGAGGTTAAATTTAGCGTGGAGTTTATTTGTCCAGATGTTCTTTTGAATGATGAGATTATTCATCCGGCTGTAAAGGTTCTAAGTACTAGTGGAAGGCTGTTGCTTGGGAGTTTGGGGGGGCACGGTATAACAATAAAAGACGTCAAACAGAATGACTAAAATCATACTTATAGTATATACGCTGGTTACGTCTTTGGCTTATACGGCACTAGTTGCATATTTTAGCACTCAGACGTCAGGTTGGAGTATCAGCTATATAGGTGCAATTTTAATTGCCGCTACAGCGCTTATAGCTGTGGGGCGTGAGAAAATATCTGATGTCGATACAAATAAAAAACTTAAGGAAAAGACTGATGAAATCGACGCTCTAAAAAAACAATTAAAACAAAAGCAAGCGATGTTGCATTCCGTAAAGTCTAATGTGATTCACAATGTCATTAATGTGAGTAGCGCGGACGAGCTTTTGAGTACTATGAAAGGTCTCGCAACGTTGCTTAACGAAAGCCCAGCTATCAATAATATTGATTTTGATAGTGATCTAGATGCCGGCGGATACCTCGATATCCTAAAGATTAAGGTTAAGACCCAGTAAAAGTACCAGGTCGGCCTAATTTTTAACCTGAAAGTTAAAATTTAAGTCATTGCCCGTATAAGGCGGCAGACCAGCGTTTGCCGCTCATACGACATTAAACTCAACGTTTTTCAGCCGCCCTCTATACACAGCCGGAGAATATCCAAATTGCTATAAGCATTGTGCACCCTCGCCGGCTAGCGTGATTCGTTGAAGTGGGGTATTACTGAAGTGCCGGAGCGGGGCCCTACCCCTGCTTAATCCGGTGGGAGGCACCTGCTTAGCGGGTGCCTTTTTTGTTTGGTTCAGTCCAATCGGTGAGCATGAGTCAGGCCGCGAGGCGCTGGTACAGCTCGATGATGTCGGCAGCGTTGGCGCTGACCAAGGCCTCCGCCTCATCCGGACAGACGCTGTTGCCGATCAGTCGGACCTGGTCCGTCTTGTTGATGTCGCGCCATTCTTCGGCACCGGTTACCGGGTCGACGAACAACCCGCGATCAATGATGTAGTCCTTGTCGAAGCCTTGGGCGGCCTTCAGCTCAGGCGGCTGGAGCATGCGCAGGGTGATGTCCACCAGCACATAGCCGCCGACCATCACCAAATCTGCCGGGTCTTTGAAGTGTTCGGGCAGATGTTCATGCATGAAGGCAGCACAGCGGCGGGCGCCTTCCTGTTGCTCAGGCGTCAGTGTGTCTGGCACCTGCACGACTTCGACCAATGCGACTCGATCCTTTGTCGGCAGGGTGTGCATCGGCTCGGTGAGCGATATACCGTCCTTCTCGTTGCCGTAGTACTTCACCAGGTAAGCGTTCGCCAGTCGCTGGTTAGCACCTGATTGGCAGATGGTCGAGAGCGGCGAGTCGGCGGCGCGGCCGTCACCGTTATAGAACCCGCCGTTCGCCTGTTCGAAGAAGGCCGCCGAGACTGCATGGTGCCCGGTGCTGGTGGCCACCACACCGAGGGGGCCGGCAACGTCGGCGCCGACCGAACCTTTCCGCAATGTCACCATGTTCGCCGCCGCCATCGCGAAGTGGCCACCCTTCACTTGTGCGACCTGGGTACGTAGCGGCTCCAGTGCGCTGAAGTTGCGTTGCGACGAGCCGTTGGCGCACTCGGTGAGGAACGGCGCCACTGCTGGCTGCACTAGCGCGTGATGTGTGCCGCCGGCGCTGATGGTCGATAGCGCCTCGTCGACGCCGTGGGTGCTGGTATGTGCTTCGGACGTGCCGCGCATCGGGACAATGAACGGCTTCGCGCTGGTCAGTACGTGCCGCCAGCAGCCCTTGGCCACGCGGCGCATGGTGTTCACCGCCATCGGCTTGTCACGGAAGATCATGCGGCCCAGGTTACTCCAGTCGATGCACTTGGCTGCGGTGCGCCACGGCAGTTGCTTTGCGGTCGGGGCCTTGTGGCGCTTCGGCGCTGGCCAAACGATTGGCTTGCCGTCGCGGCGCGCCACCAGGTAGAGACGCTTGCGGATAGTTGGGGTGCCAGCATTGGCCGCGATGCGTTCGCGCCACTCGACGTTGTAGCCGAGGCCACGCACCAGTGCTTCCATCGGGACGAACTCCCCAATGGCCTGCATGATCTCCGGCATATCCGGGTGGTCGGCCGGCAGACCGGTGCTGATTGCGGCGATGAATGCCTTGAAGGTGCGGCCGCGCTCGGCCTTGATCGGCTGCCCCTCGTCGTTGATCGGGCCCCAGTCGCAGAACTCTTCGACGTTTTCCAGAAACAGCAGGCGCGACCGTGTGATGAACAGCCAACGGATCACAACCCAGGCCAGGCCGCGAACTCCGCGATCACGCGGCGCGCCGCCTTTGGCCTTGCTGTGGTGGCGGCAATCAGGTGATGCCCAGATGATCGCGACGGGCTGCCCGCCGGTGGCTTCCCGCGGATCGACCTCGTACACGTCGGCAACATAGTGTGCCGTCTTCGGGTGATTGGCGCGGTGGACGGCCAGAGCGATCGGGTTATGGTTTACCGCTACGTCTGGCTCTCGGTATGCCCGAGCGATCCCAGTGCTGGCGCCGCCACCGCCGGCGAACAGGTCCACCACCAGTTCTTTCTGGAAGGGCAGGCCCATGCTTGGCAGGCCATGGATGAGCTGGGGTTTCTTCTGTTGTGCGGACATAGGGGATCCTCGACAGGCTATAGTCAGAAGTTCGATGGTTTATGGAATTGAGGTGAGGCTGTGAAAGATCCGCACAATACTGTTGAGCGATTGACGAAGGCTCTTGAGGCAATGGCTACCGGAGGTAGCGCACCTCATCGTGTCCAAATCGTCCTCGGTGAGCTATTCCCGCTTTTGCCTTCTGAGTTTCCGACAGAAGAGGCTCGATCTCTTTTCGAGACAATCGTGTCGTTCGATACGAGCCGCTCCGCGATTTCGCTCGATGAGTACGAGCAGTTTTTTCAGAGCGTTTGGGATCTTTACTGGCTGATGTCTGCCAACCGCCAATACAAATAGCCTTGGTTGGCTTGATTCGTAGAAGTGGAGTGTTTTCGGCCCGGCATGGAACCTAACCAAGGAGACTTTATGAAGCTGTCTACATCCGATTCTTGGGGAAAGATTGAGAGGGCTCGATTCCATCTTTCTGAACTTTACAGGCAGGTTCATGGATTCATTGACGGAGAGTTACTTCAGATTCCTGTATATAAAGTCACTCTTCCTGAGCAAGGCTATATTTCACTCAGAATCCAAGAGATCCCACCTATCTCTGCAGGTTTTCGTTTGATACTTGGGGATGTGATACACAACTACAGATCCTCATTGGATTATCTGTGGTGGCAACTTGCATGTAGAAACCTAGGAAGAGAACCAACAAGCAAAGAAGCAGGCGGTGTGCAGTTTCCTCTGCTTTCCGTCGAGGGTGATTGGGGTGTGCACAGATCCTTTAAACACGTTGCGTTGCCGGATGTTGAGTTTTTAAAGCGATTTCAGCCGTTCAATGCCGCTGCCGATCAAACAATGGTGCTTGAGGCTCTGCGTGAAATGTCAAACCATGACAAACATAGAACCTTAAATCCTACGCTAACCAAAATAAATGATTACACAGTCAAAAATATCGGCGATGCTGATAAAGCCATATATGTTGAGGTCAAAGACCTACCCGAAAAATTACGTGTAGATAGCGAAATTGCAAAAGTGTTCAAAGAGTTTGAAGGTGAGTTTTATTCCACTGCTGAAGTTTATGTAGAGTTTCGTGCGTGTTTGACAGTTCACGATAAATGGAATGTTTTCTCGGTACTGGAGGAAATCGACCATCAATGTGAGTTAATGTTGAACGAGGCCAAGCGGATTTTGTAACTTGTTAAACCTTCAATCTGTCGCAACTGCTGTTTCGTAACTGCGATCTAAGGTCGCGACATGATAGCGAATTGGGCGAACTCTTCGAATCGCAGTCAGACGGCTGCGCGTTTGAGTTGCTCGATGAGCTGGCCTGGCAGGTTGCGCAGGGTGAGCGTACCACCAGCTTCATCGAACTCGACTTTGGAGCCCAGCAGGTGCTGCTCGAAGCTGATCGACAGGCCCTCGGCGCGACCGGTAAAGCGCCTGAATTTGTTTAGGGTCTTCTTGTCGGCGGGGATAGTTTCCGACAGACCGTAGTCCTTGTCGCGGATGAAGTCGGCGAACATCTTCGGCTGGTCTTCATCGATCAGCTCGGACAGTTCGTCGAGGGTTATCGGCTCGCCCATCTTGGCCTGGGCCATGGATTAACTGACCAAGGCGTGAGTCTTCTCGCGGGACGACTCTTCGCCCAGGTCCTCGCTTTCCACGAAGTCACTGAATGCCTTGAGCAGTGTTCGGGTTTCGCCCGGGCCGTCGATGCCCTCCTGACAGCCAATGAAGTCACGGAAGTAGTCGTTTGCCTTCCGGCCGTTCTTGCCCTTGATGAACGAGAGGTACTGGCGCGATGCTGGGTTGCTCTTCCACTCACTGAGGTTGATGCGTGCGGCCAGATGGATGTGATCGAGATCCAGGCGACGAACAGGCGTCAACGTCAGCCCCTCGGTCATGATCACCGCCTCGGCTTCCTGCAGCAGGGCGATGATCAGGTAATCGGTCAGGCCTTGCTGGTAATGGCAGAACAAGACGTTGCCGCCGACCGAAAGGTTCGACTCTTCCATCAGCTTCGTCAGATGCTCGACGGCGTTGTCGCTGAAGGAAACGAAACCTTCGGTACCGGCCAGGTACTTGCCGAGCCACCCACTGAATGGAAAGGCGCCAGATTCGGCGTGAAAGAACCCCCAGGCCTTTCCTGACTTGGCGTTGTAGCTTTCGTTGAACTTGTTGATAAGTTCGTCACGGGCTTGGCTTTCGACCAATTCGGCGCCGCTATAGTGCAGGATTGCCGGGCTGCCGTCGGGTTTCTTGTCGATCTTGTGGATGATGCTGTGGAGAACAGGCATTGCGGTTACCTCGGGTATGCGCCGCCCTCCGGGACCGGATGCGACAGTGGCAATTTCGGTGGTGGTGGGGTATTTGTGTTCGCCCGGCATGGGGCTGGGTCAAGGAGAAAGCAATGCGATTGGCAAGAACGGACTACTACCATCGATTTATCTATGGACAGCCGGGTGTTGAAGTAATGGAGATGACTCACCAGAATGGTGACCTTTCCGAAATCTACGTGACTGATCCACAAGGCGGCTTTAGGACGATCTATGCGATGGTTTTCAGACCGGATGGCTCGTTCGTCAACGAACTACACATCACCGTCGATTCGCTTACCCCATCCCAGGTCAATAGTTGGGATGATCCAAACAATCCATTCCGGCTAGGTTGCGAATGGGCTGAAGCAACATCAGGTAGTCCCATGCTCGAGGATTAATCAATCAGGCGCCGCCCTCCGTGACCGGATGCGCAGCACAATGTATCGTATGGTTTGTGCATTCAGGGAGGATTGTGATGTTTTGGTACGGCAGCGAAAAAAGCAGGTTCCGGGCTCAGCGCTGGATATCATTTATCGTGCTGTTCTTCGCGCTAATTTTTCTGATCTCAAAAATATACCTGTTCGTTGTAGGCGACGGGTCCGGGTATGACATATTTAAGGGCTTCGTCGCCACCGGAGTTGGATGCCTCATGCTTTACTTTTCCAATAAGTGGTGAGAGTGGGCGCCGCCCTCCGTGACCGGACGCGACAGTGGGGTGGTGGTTATTCGTCGTGACAGATGCGAAGGGCTTCGCGGTTGTAGGCGAGTTCAAGTTTGCGCGACACGTTTTCGGGTATCACGTATTCGTGTCGCGGCGGCGCGAAGAATGGCGCGGAACTAGTAGGTCCTAGAGCGTGCAGGTGATGTAGGGCGAGTGTCATCGCTTCGCCCTGTTCATCGATCTGGTGCCATTCCATCAAGTCGGCCAGCACTTGCCGGGTGCCGGCCATGGCATGCATTCGCAACTCTTCCTCGCCGCGAGCCTTTCGCCTCGCCGCAGTCTTTTCCGACCGCTCCTGTCCACTTTTGGCCATGGTCAACCTCTTCTATTCCGCTGGCCGGCAATTCCAGCCAGGTTTGTCGTTTGCGTTGCTGCACGCGTGCCGTCCTGCGCATCAGGCTGATACCGGGAAGTCGAGCGAGTAATCGACGATCATCCGGCGGCACAGCGTTTCGCTGATGCCGAGGTGCTTGCTGGCCTTGTACCGCGTCATGCCGGCCGCTTTGCACTCTGCCAATTGAGCAGCCAAGGCGGCTTTTTCGTCGTCGCTGATGAGTCGCCCGCGCTTGGTCTTTGGCGCCTCGATGTTCCGATAGCCGTACGCCGGCTTCGGGATTTGATTGACGCCTGGGCTGTCCTTGCCAAGGCCAGTTGAGATCAACTGAGCCCGGCCCCCAGATGCGAAGAAGGCAGCTTTCGCCGCCTCCAGTCCACTTTGCCGCTTTGCGGCTTCTTCGAATGCTTGGTCCATATCAGGATGCTCGGGAGTTGAGGGTGATGCCGTGGAAGTGGGCAATGCGGCGCAGGACGATTCGCCCGATGCCGAGTTGTTCAGCGATTGCCATCTGGCTCATGTTGGCCCGGGCCAGTCGGCGGATGCGCAGCACCAGCTTCGCTTCAGCCTTGCGCCGCTCATCAAGCGTTGCGGCGGTGGTTGTAGCGAACTTGATGCCGTACAGGCCGGCGATGTTGTTGATAGTTCGGGTCGACTTGCCAAGGGCTTTTGCGGCGGCGCAGACCCCAACGTCGGTGAAGCCACGGATGGCCTCGACCAGGTCGTCGTCAATCGGTGGCGCAGAAACATGCAATGGGTCTGGATAGGCCCTGAATGAGTCCGCGACGACCAGAACCTTGCCGCCGGAGGCTTCGAACTGGGCAACTGCTTGCATCAGTTCGGCGGCGTTCACGATCACGCGCCTAGCCGATGTGCTTGCGCTCGAGCATTGTCCGCGACCTCATCAACCATGCGATTCAGTTCCAGGTTGAACTGGACAAGCTCTTTGTGCAGGTTGGCGATGTAGTCTTCGTCTCGGTAAACCGTCTCGATGTTGATGCGGTACTGCTTCCGCCGCTGCTGGATGCGCGAATCTCAGGGATGGCGACCAATGCTTTCACGCTAAGCGGCCTGGAGGAAATCGACGGCTGCCTTTATGCGAAGTCGTGGTGGTGCAGAGAGGCTTGAGTTTTGGCAGGACGTCGGACTGGATACTGCTGAAAGTCGTAGAGCTCTGTATGAATCCCATATGGTTCCACTACATCCTTCAGCAGCGTATGAAACTCCAGTTGCAGCGCAGTCCGCACTCGGCGCACTTCGTTGGTGGAGCCGGTGGATCCACATCCGACTCCAGTATTTTTATGGGCAGCAGCGTAAAATATGCCTTTTTCTGTCATTTATCAGTTGGCGGTCTCAGTGCCAACAATGTCGCCGCCAACAAATCAAGATGCGGTTGGGCCTCCGCAAATACCCGCTCCGCTTCCTCAAGTCGTTCTAGAGCCTCAAAAAATGTATCTGGATTGTCGGTCCTCGAAAGGTCAAAAAATGTGGTGCCAGTGGTGGTTGCTCTAGGAAGATCACTGGGTAAATTCAAATGTCTTGAATTCACTGTCTCAAAAATTATGTCTCTCATCAGGTCGTTGTCCAGCGTCCTAAGCTTATCGGTAATAAGTTTAATTTCCGCATAAACGAGCTCTCCAAACTGAATCACCTCTGTTGGATTAAGTATTTTTCCTTGATGGATTATCTCATTGCGCTTAGGAGGTATTTTGGTGGAGAGGTTAAATTCGGATTTGAATACAGCAGAGTACATGGCGAGAAATGCGCCGATCTGCCGTTCTGATTGTTTGGCCATTTGCTTGTACGTTAACGTAAAGAGGCTCGAGTCAATCCCAAGCTTTCGCGAAAGCACTAGGATCGCGAACTCAATTGCTCTTTCGTAGGCTGAAGACAAACTAGAGGCCGCTTCTAGCGTATATCCATGTAGTAAGGCTTTGGCGGCGGACTCAAGTAATATTTCAAATTTTAGGCTTTGTAAAACAATTGCAGATTTGTGCCCTCTACTACAAGTAATGTAGCCAACAGCTTCCTCGTAGTAATCCGTTGTAATAAATTCAAAGCCAGGGTGTGAAAGCTCTTTATGGCATTCCATACACATTATTTGTAGTTTCATATGGCGTCCTTTTTGAGTTTTACAAAAGATAATTTTCTACTGTAAATGGCGGCGCGTTCAGCTTTTTTAGCTGAGTGATCGTCTCCATCTGGAATCCAGTGCCCGTATACCTGACGATCATCGTCCAGTCAGTATGCCCCATCCACTTTGGCGCCCGCACTGGATGTAGGGTAGAGGGTTACGATTCTTTAATTTCGGGCGTAACGAGATCAGCCCACTCCTGCATCATTTCCCGGCGCTGATCCAGATAGGCGGCGTGGTTGTACACGTCGCGGATGGTGCCGCTGTCTGCGTGAGCAAGTTGGCGCTCAATCCAGTCGCGTTTACCCGTGGCCGTTCTTCTTGGTGGAGAACAAACGCAGGAGCCTGTGAAGAAACTACTTGCTCAGTCAATCCAGTGTCATCATCACCGGGAGTGTCATCTTGATGAACTCTTCATTTTTATCGATGGTGTCCAAGGCGCCGCGGACGTTATCGGCTACGTCGGCCGAGCCGCGTTGCTCGACCCAGTTCGAAAGCTCCAGGATGGCGGTTTCGAAGGCGAGTTGGTTTTCGTTAATTTTGAGAGCAGGGAAGGGAGCAGGTCTGAGTTGGGCATCGCGATACCTCTATAGATGAGGGAAAGCGTAGTAGTCGCGGTCAGTTTCGGCATGGATGTGTTCGATCGGCAGAACGCCGGAATGCAGGGACCCTCTCGTCGAAAGCCTGTAGGGACTTTTGCGGGGAAACGTAAATCACGGTTAAGCACGGTATGGCATCGATTGCAGTGGGTGCCGTTCCAAGGGGCTGATCTGTAAAGCTTTTTAGCTCCCCTGCAAGCATGGGGGGCTAGGGGTCGAGTGTTCGAATCACTCCGTCCCGACCATATTTTTCAATGAAAAGCCCAACTCTAACCAGTTGGGCTTTTTCATTGGTGAGCGGGGCGAAGGTTTTCCTCCCGCCAGAGATTCGCCGCTGTCACCCGCGCTTTCTTCCAGGCCGAATCATTCATCCGGTACATCGCATTGCCGTTGTACGGAAAATACCAGTCCTTGCTCTGATCGCGCTGCTTGTCGATGATCGATTTCGCCACGCTGTTCAGCACGTCCAATCGCTCATCGCCATTTTTCACACCTGACCGCTCGTTTCTGCCGCCAAAGTCACCCTGGCGATCGCAGCGAGGCCGATTGCCTGTCAGGCCTACACCAATAAAGTCTCAACACCGAAGTGACAAAAAACAGCCTGATCGGATGCGTCAACATCCAGGCTAACCACCACCCCCACAGATTGTCCCAGCAAGTCCCGCCAAGCCTCCTATAGACACATTTTTGATGATTATTGATTTTCTAATCCCCCCTTCAGCCGTTTTAAATGCGCCTCGAGGGTAAGCAAAGGCAGGTCCTGCAATTCGCTTTGACGCAAGCTTCTAATGCCGCCAAATCCGCATCTGCAGAATCTGCTCCTCCTCACCTTGTGGGGTGTTCCCCCACACCTTCAACCAGGGCTCGCAGACGAAAGTTCACACGCCGCATTTCGGTTTTTCCCCGGTTCGAGACTGGGTTAAACCGCACAAAGGAGGGATGCCAGGATGCTGATAAAAATCGAAAAAGCGCGGACACCGCAAGACTGGAATGTCTGGATGAACGCGTGGTGCGTCACGTTTCGCAGCTATGCCGAAGCCCTGGCATTCGTGAGCAGATTGGAAGGCAGGATAAATGCCCCACACCCGTTGCCTGTCAGCGAAGACAGGCTTGTATTGGAACGGTGAACCCCCGACAAATGCCGGGGGATCTGCGCGAGTTGGCGCGGGTTCTATTTCGATACCACGATGCCTGCTGGCTTCCAGGTGCCTTCGCCAGCCGGCAGGACTGAAGGCGGCGTCTCCTTGGGCCAATAGAGGCGCATCACCAGGTAAATCGGGCCGTCGGGTGCGGGCAGCCAGTTGCCTTCCAGCACCTTGCCGGGCGACTTCTGTTGGATGTAGAGGGTCAGTGACCCGTCGGCATTCTTTTTCATGCCGGGCAGCATGGGCGAGTTCAGTAGATAGCGGTCGATCGGGTTCTTGATAAGGAGCTGTGTTTTGCCGTCGTACATCGTCACCGACCAGAAGGCGTTCACTGGAGGTAGTTGCCCCGCCGGGAAGGTGAGTGTGTAGTTATGCTTGCTGCCATCCAGTGGTTCGCCGGTCGCGGTTGTGCGGGTGATGGGGTAAGTGGCTTCGACGGCATCGTTGCCGTAAATACCGCCTTTGGCCGCCGCCGCGCGCTTCAACCAGTCGCCATTGTAGAAATGGCGGTCGCCAAAGTACGAGCCGATGCCCCAGCCATTGACGTTCTTGAGTCCGCCGGACAACCACTTGTCCACCTTCTCGTCACCTTCCTTCATGCCCAGCAGGACAGCGGCCTTGTGTTCGAGCGAGAGGTCCTGGAGCTTGAAGCTCTTGCCCGGTCCAATGCCGATTTTCGCGATTCGCGCCCGAATTTCCCGGTCTTCCGGTGTTGGCGGTACGTACTGGAGTGCGGCATCAAGGTATTCGAAGAAGTTCTCCTTGATCCCCTTAGTGGTGCTTGGAGGGAAATTGATAACCGGCGATGCAGGTGCCGCCGGTTGTTTCAAGAACGCCGACAGCGGCTGGGCTTTGTAGCCGGACTGCACCTTGACCACATTCGGCATGTCCTTGGGATTGAAGAGCTGGGTTCGATAGCCTGCCACCGTGAAGGGCGTTGTCGAATGGAATACTTTGCTGATGCCGGGTGGCATAGAGCCCTTCCAGTCAGGCCCTACCACCATGTAGTTACCCGGGCCGTTCCCCGTGGTGCGGCTGCCGATGTAGCCGTAGTTGTAGGTGTTGCCGTCGATCAGTTGCACCGAGTAATACCGTTTCTTTTCCACTGCGGGTACCGTGAGCACCATGGGCTCAGCGCGCAGATCCAGCCAGAGGAAGGAGTAGGGGGTATCGCTGTTGGGCGTGACGATGGCCGTATCCTGGTAAGTGAAGACACGGGGTTCGTTCTTGATCTGGTTGAAGGGGGCCTTGAACTGCGGGCCGCTTTTGTCCACGGCGTACTCATACATGACCGCGTAGTTCATTACGATCGGCAGTCCGTAGATGAAGGCTTCCTCGGCGATGGCCTTCGTTTCCGTGAGGCTGGGCGCGGCGATGCCCTTGGCTGCATCGGCTTTTTCGGCCTGGGCCACGGGATCGTTCTTGCTGGCACAGCCTGATACAAGCGCCACCGAAGTGGCAGCGATGGCGATCCATTTTATGCATGAATATTCCGGTTTCATCCTTTGTCGCTCCTGACCAAATCATCTTTGCCCTGGATGTCTTGATCAGCGATTGAACACGTCGAGACTCCAGCTGGTTTACTGCCGTATCTGAGCGTAGGTCATGAAGCAAACCCCCGCTATTGACTGGGGGGCAGCCAATGTTGGGGGCAAACTTCTTCAGTTGGGGCAAGCAGACAACGGAATCGAAGTGGCGACTAATGAGGGGCGTCAGCTGGTTTCTTTTCCGGAACGATGAAACGCACTGTCGTACTGGTAAGGATCTTGTGAGTCGGGTCGGCCACTTCAAGAAGAACCTGGTGAGTGCCGGGGGGCAGTCCGACCAGGATAATCGGGTCTTCACTGGTGTGCGCCCATGTACCTTTCCAGTCGTCGACGGTCACGTGAAGGTGCCCGAGACGGGGTGATACATCAGCCGCCGCTTTACCAAATACCGGCATGATCCTCGCGTGCTCTGTGCGGTACTGGATAATGACGACTCCGCGGGCAAGGGGCTCGGCAAGCGGCGGCTCGGCAATGAGTCTTGGCGCCGTCTCGGATTCCAGGGGAAGTATTGCCGGTGGGTGATAGGCGTCTGCTGTTCCTTCACCGCGCGCGGCTGCGCAAAAGAACACCGCCAAAACAAAGGCCAATGGATTTCTGAGAGAGAGGGACATGGTGTTTTTCTCCCGAGTGATCTCATTCAAGCCTAGATCAAACCGAGTATTGCCCCCGTGTGTATTTGAAATCTGAATCGGCTGCTTGTTTCAGCGACCGGTTGAGCCCACAGGTGGCTGCAGCCCTTCGCGACAGATAGCAGCGCGTCGAATGCAGAGCGCTCAGCTTCTATATTTCAGCGCCTCCACAAACGCAGAAAAGGCGGGAGATGCCTGGCGTCTGTTGGGGTAATACAAATGGTAGCCCTGAAACTCAGGGCACCAGTCGGCCAAGACTTCTTTGAGTCGGCCGTCGGCCAGATACGGTGCTACCAATTCCTCTGGTACATAGGCCAGGCCAACGCCATCAACGGCGGCATTGAGAACATGCATGATGCTGTTGAACACAAGTTGTCCATCTGCCTTGACTGTAAAAGCCTGGCCATTTCTTTCAAATTCCCATGCGTAGATCACACCTGATGGTCTATGTCGGATATTCACGCAGTCATGCCCGGTCAACTCATGGGGGGTTGTGGGTGCCGGGTTGCGTTCGAAGTATTCTGGAGAACCCACTACTGCCAACCGCCAATCCGGCCCTATGCGAACGGCGATCATGTCCTTGCTGATCGATTCGCCCAGGCGAATACCCGCATCAAATCGCTCCTCGACCACGTTGGTGAACCCATAGTCGACGTAGAACTCCAGTGTGATATCCGGGTAGCTCTTCAGGAAGCTTGCAAGCATCGGCCGAATGCACAACTCAATCTGATCGTCAGTACAGGAAATACGAATCGTGCCACTGGGCTTGTCCCGCAGTTCGCCCAGCGCTTCAAGCTCGGCGGTGATCTGGTCAAAAAGCGGGGCGATCGAGCGCATTAACCTTTCTCCCGCCTCTGTGGGCGACACATTGCGCGTCGTGCGGGCCAGCAGCCGTATCCCCAGTCTTTGTTCAAGTGCCCGGATCGTATGACTCAGCGCAGAAGGCGTAACGCCCAGTTTGGCGGCGGCCTTGGTAAAGCTTTGGTCGCGTGCCACCGCCAGAAAAGCCTGGAGATCGTTGACTTTGGTATTGGCCATTGCTGAATTTTTCTCAAAATCACATGAAGATTATCCTTACTAATCAAGATATCTCGAATCCGTCAAGCTCTGTCACCTATCTGGAACGGAGTGCTGATGATGAGCGAGACACCTTTAACCCTTCTTGAAGCTACAGAAGCCTTGCTCCCTCGAGGGCTTGATCGACGTGAGTTCGTGAAGGCCACCGGCGTTAGCATTGCGGCTCTTGGCGTCCTTTCGGGCGCAGTCGGCCCCGCCTTTGCAGCTGACTCAAAAAGTGCAGGCAGCCCGCCGGAAGGTGCCGACAACTTTTACAAAAGCGCCAAGGTCACCGTGCAAAAGGTGACCTTCAAGAACTCATACAATCTTCAAATTGTGGGCAATCTTGTAACGCCCAAGAATCTGGCTGCAAACGCTAAAGCGCCTGCAATTATCGTCGGTCATCCCATGGGCGCAGTCAAAGAGCAAAGCTCCATGCTCTATGCACAAAAGCTGGCGGAACAAGGCTTCGTCACGCTCGCGATTGACTTGCCTTTCTGGGGAGAGAGTGAGGGCCTGCCTCGAAACCAGGTCGCCCCCGAAATGTACGCCGACGCGTTCAGCGCTGCAGTTGACTACTTGGGTACGCGGGATTTCATTGATCGCAAGCGTATCGGCGTACTGGGTATCTGTGGCAGCGGTGGCTTTGCCATCAGTGCGGCCAAGATGGATTCTCGTTTGAAAGCCGTGGCCACTGTCAGCATGTACGACATGGGGGCTGTCACTCGTCATGGTCTGGGGCACTCAGTGACTGCCGAGCAACGCCAGGCCATGCTCGTCAAAGCCGCCGAGCAACGCTACGGCGAGTTCTCTACCGGGCAAATGCATTTCCTCAACTATTTGCCAGTGCAGCCTGGTAAAGATGCAGACCCGGTTACACGTGAATTCTGGGACTTCTACCGTACGCCACGCGGTATCCATATCCCTCATGGCAGAACGTTGGAGCTGACCCAAAACCGCGCCTTGACCAGTGAAGTCCGGTTCGTGAATTTCTATCCATTCAACGATATCGAGACGATTTCCCCGCGACGGCTGCTGTTCATCGCTGGCGATCGGGCGCACTCCAGAGAGTTCAGCGAGGAGGCCTACCAACGTGCCGCCGAACCTAAGGAACTGGCCTGGGTTCCCGGCGCGGGGCACGTCGATCTGTACGACCGCGTGAACTTGATTCCCTGGACCAGACTCACCGCCTTTTTTACCCGGCATCTGACGGTGGTTGGCTAAAAGACCTGTGTTTCAGCCAACCACTATTTGATGAGAGGTTTTTAATGACGACTCAAGTATTCGACTCCCCGGCTGGTGATGCCCTCGGCACGCCGGGGGCTGGGGAACTGCAGGCTTACTGGAGTGGCATCTTTGCGATGACACTGTGCGTATTCGCACTCATCGCCTCGGAGTTCATGCCTGTCAGTTTGCTCACACCGATTGCATTGGATCTGCAAATCAGTGAAGGACTGGCCGGGTATGGGATCGCCATCTCCGGCGCCTTCGCGGTGCTGACAAGCCTTTCGATTTCCAGGCTTGCTAGCTCAATGGACCGCAAGACGCTGTTGCTGCTACTGACCGGGATTATGTGTGTGTCGGGGTTGGTGGTCGGTCTGGCGCCAAACTATACGGTGTACATGATGGGGCGTGCGCTGATCGGCGTGGTGATCGGCGGATTCTGGTCGATGTCGGCGGCAATGGCCATGCGCCTGGTACCGTCCCGTAGCGTGCCCAAGGCTCTGGCAATCTTCAACGGCGGCAATGCTTTGGCAACCGTAGTGGCCGCACCACTGGGAAGCTATCTGGGCAGCGTCATGGGTTGGCGGGGGGCTTTTTTCTGCCTTGTTCCGGTAGCGATCATCGCGTTGATCTGGCAGTGGATCAGCCTGCCAGCCATGAAGGCGGCGCCGCGCAAAGCGGGCGCGGGCAATGTCTTTCGATTGTTCAAGAGCCCATTGGTCAGTTTCGGCATGTTGAGTGTGGGCACTTTCTTCATGGGGCAGTTTGTATTGTTCACCTATCTGCGCCCGTTCCTGGAGACCGTCACCGGTGTAGATGTCTCCATGTTGTCGATGATCCTGCTGGTCATCGGTGTGGCGGGTGTCGTCGGAAACATTCTGATCGGCACTTTCCTGAAAGTCGGCATGTACCGCGTCCTGGTCTGCATTCCACTGTTGATGGCCGCCATTGCACTTTCCTTGATTGTCCTTGGCGGCGGAGTCGTGGCAGCTTTTGTATTGCTGGGGCTGTGGGGCCTGGCCGCGACAGCCGCACCTGTGGGGTGGTGGTCGTGGTTGGCCAAGGCGTTACCCGGGGATGCTGAAGCGGGTGGCGGCCTGATGGTGGCGGTCATTCAGCTATCCATTGCGCTGGGCTCTACCCTCGGCGGGCTGCTGTTCGACGGGAGCGGTTATCGCATGACATTTCTTGCAAGCGCTATCTTGCTGGTACTTGCGGCAGTGACGACCTTTTTCACATCGCGAAACCAGGGCTAACAGAAGGCAGATGCCAAGAAGCTGTTTCGTAGCTCAAGGATCTGGGTGGTTCAGCCCCAAATATAGGGTGAGCGAACCCCGTGATGGGGAATTTTTTACCACCCGAATAGACCGTTTCAGTGCAATCGCTGGGCCCGGCTTTGCCCATGCCAAATGGCTTGGATTTTGCTCAGGTACTCATACTGAAGCATTCATTGAATGCGGTATCCGGAGATTCGAGCCATGTGGGCAAAAACTCTGCTTCTCGGCGTCATGTTTGGAATCGGGATCGTTACCAGCGGTTTGGCTACGAGCATGGTCCTGTTTTGGTGCGAGTTGTGTTAACCGATATCCCTTCTTCATGGTCCTGGTGACGGCGGTTGCGATGGCCTATGCCTGAATTCCCATCTCCCCCTGTGCGGCTTGTAACGCTCGCTCCTCGGTCAGCGGCATTAAAGTTGGCTGCGCGTTACTGGCGTGCGAGTAAAGAAAGTAGTGCCCTGAATCGTCCAACAATATCCGGTGCAGTTCTGATGGCCGAAAGTTGTTACCGATATGAATACGTTCCTTGATGATCTCGAAAGTCCTGATCCCATGCTGTCGCATTGCAGTTTCAAAGGCTTCGTAAAGACTTTCTCTGCGGCGTCGGTTGTTTCGAGCATTTAGCTTGAAAAAAACCACCATCAGCACGGCATAGCTGATAAGGAGTAGCACAATGGCGCTAGGGCGCATGCGTGGAGCTCCATGTCCTCTCAATCGCTGTGCCTTTCAGTGTAGGCGCGTTCCGGGTGAAATCTTCATCTCATCCCAAGGTCATGGAGCGTGCTGCCGTTGAGTCAGGTCGCGCGCGCCAGGATCGCCTGCGCACGGCCTATGACAGGCGCATCGACCATTTGCCCATCGAGCACGAACACGCCTTCACCCGATCGGGCAGCGTCCATGATGCGTTGTGCCCAGAGCAGTTCCTCCAGACCGGGTTTCAGCGCTTGATGGATAATCGCCACTTGGCTCGGATGGATACATAGCGCGCCACCAAATCCCATGTCGCGGGCAAACTGAACGGTGCTGTGCAGGCCGACGGTGTCCTGTATAGCCGGAAATACCCCATCCAGCGCCGGAGCAAGACCGGCCACCCGAGTCGCGAGCAGTACTGCGTATCGAGCGTGACTCAGAAACTCTTTGGCGGCAGGGCTGCCGGTGGTCAAATTCAGGTCCAGGCCCAGGTCCAGGCTTCCGAATGACAAGCGCTCAACGCCCTGGGCCCGGGCAATCGCTTGGAGTTCGGCCAGGCCCCTGGCGCTTTCGATGATGGGCCAGATCGATTTTTGGGTCTTGGCAGCCGTGAGGACGTGCTCCGCGCTTTCCGCTTTGGGCAGCAAAATGCCGATCACGCCAGCGTGTCGTCGACAAAGCTTCAGATCCGCCGCGTGGGCCCAGTGGTCCGGAGCATTGACTCGTACCAGAATCCGGGCTTGCGGATGGTCACTCAAGAAGCACTCCAGGTTATCCCTCGCCTGGTCCTTTAGGTTCTCCTGCACGGCATCTTCCAGATCGACAATGACCCGGTCCGCACCGATAGCGATGGCTTTGGGTATGCGCTCGGGACGTGTGGCCGGGACAAACAGGGCGGAGCGAACAATGGAGGTATTCATGGTGTTTCTCCCAAGCTGAACTCGACTTCGCCGATCTGCGCCGTACCGTCCTGATTGCCTGCCCACAGCTGTGCCTTGCCGCTATCGATCAGGCGTCCGCCGACCTCGAAAGGCTGAGGCGAAATCAAGGGACGGACGCCTCGGAAGGTGAAGCGCTTCAAGCGCGCGTTCGGGTGCGCTTTGGTAAACGCGCGCAAATTCAGCGTGGCGATCAGGGGACCATGCACCACCAAACCCGGGTAACCCTCGGTCTCCGTGACGTATGGCCAGTCGTAGTGAATCCGGTGGCCATTGAAGGTGACGGCCGAGTAACGGAACAGCAAGGTCGGGGAGGGGACGACCGGGTCCCGCCATTGGCCTTGCGGGATCGCTTCGGTGCCGCTCAGTTTGGGTGGAGTGGGCTCGCGGTAGACGATGTCCTGCTCATCCTGCAGGGCACGTTTGCCGTCCTGAAAATACTCATGGCGCACCGTGACGAACAACAAGGAACCCGTGCGCCCGTGCTTCTCTTCGACGTTGAGAATGGTTGACACGCAGTTCACGTCAGCCTCCACCGTCAACGGCTGGTAAAACTCGAGTCGACTGCCCGCCCACATGCGGTTGCGATTGTGGGCGGGGGGCAGGAATCCCCCGAGCGCCGGATGACCGTCCGGACCCAGTTCATCGGCGGTAACCGGTTCCTGAAAAAACGCCCAGTGCCACAAAGACGGCAGCGATTCACCCGACCGGGGTGCCGGCTCGCCCAACGTCGCGGCAATACGTTTGACCAAGGTAAAACTGATCCGGTCCTGGCTTTCCTGGCGACGTCCAATCCAGGCTGAAAAATCGGAACTGCTCATATTTATCGCTCCTGTCGGTCGGTAATCAGGCCAGGGCGGCCATTTCTGGAATCGCTTCAAACAAGTCCGCCACCAGGCCGTAATCGGCCACCTGGAAGATCGGCGCTTCTTCGTCCTTGTTGATCGCAACGATCACTTTGGAGTCTTTCATGCCGGCCAGGTGCTGGATCGCGCCGGAGATACCGACGGCGATGTACAGCTGTGGAGCAACGATCTTGCCGGTCTGACCGACCTGCATGTCGTTCGGAACAAAACCTGCGTCGACCGCAGCGCGGGAAGCGCCCACAGCAGCGCCCAGCTTGTCGGCCAGGGCGTACAGGTGCTTGAAGTTGTCGCCGTTCTGCATGCCACGGCCGCCGGAAACGACGATCTTGGCAGCGGTCAGTTCCGGACGATCGGACTTGGCCAGCTCTTCGCCGACGAAGCTGGAGATGCCAGCGTCGTGGGCAGCAGCAACCGCTTCAACAGCAGCCGAACCACCTTCAGCGGCAACCGGGTCGAAACCGGTGGCACGCACGGTGATCACTTTCATTGCAGCGTTCGATTGAACGGTAGCGATGGCGTTACCGGCGTAGATCGGGCGCTTGAAGGTGTCAGCGCTTTCTACCGAGATGATCTCGGAGATCTGGTCAACGTCCAGTGCAGCGGCAACGCGCGGCAGGATGTTTTTGCCGTTGGAAGTGGCGGCAGCCAGGATGTGGCTGTAGCCCGCAGCCCCTGCTTCTTGAACGAGAGCAGCGACCAGCGGCGCAACGTTTTCCGGCAGCTGGTGAGCGTAGGCGGCGTTGTCGGCCACCAGCACTTTAGCCACGCCAGCGACTTTCGCCGCGGCTTCAGCCACACCACCAACGGATGCGCCGGCCACCAGCACGTGGATCTCACCACCGATTTTGGCGGCGGCAGCCACAGTGTTCAGCGTGGCCGGGGCCAGCACTTTGTTGTCGTGTTCGGCGATTACCAAGATAGTCATGATTAGATCACCTTCGCTTCGTTTTTCAGTTTCTCGACCAGTTCAGCCACCGACTTGACCTTGATACCCGCGCTGCGTGCAGCCGGCGCTTCGACTTTCAGGGTCTTGTTGGTGGAGGCGGTGGAAACGCCCAAAG
>NZ_JAHUWE010000029.1:0-1974 GCF_019219225.1 Pseudomonas sp. PDM32 | reverse complement strand
TCGCTCTGGCTCAAGGCAAACAATCGCGGATCGCGCTGCTGTGATAGCCGACCAACCAGATCGAAAACCTGATGCGTGACTCGCGCCGTGACCGGATCGGCTATCGCCTTCCGACAATACGCCACCGTCCGCACGGCTAAACCGCGCGGGTCCACGACACTGATGGACGGCGTGTGCGCGTTCATATCGAGGCGACCCTTTGAAGACTACCGCGAATCTAGGCGCACCCAAGGTTGGTGTCTACTGTCAAGAATGACAGTAGACACCGTGTGCACTTTTGTTGTCAGGCACCGTATGGATCAGCAAACTCCGCGTGAACGCATCGATCTCGGCGTGCTCAAGCAAACTCTGAAGCGTCATCCGATCAAGGCCTGGTGATGCATTGCGGCTCGTTTGCGTCATGCGCTGGAAGACCAGCAAGCCGCCATGCACGCCGCCACCGCCCACTATTTCCCGGCGCAGACGCGAGTCAGCCAACCGGCAGGCGGGTACTTTTTGTGGCTGGAATTGCCGGAGCAGATGGATTCGTTGAAGTTGTTTCAAATGGCGCTGGCGCAGGGGATCAGCATTGCACCGGGACCGATTTTTTCGCCGATGCAAAGGTTCAGGAATTGTATTCGGTTGAATTATGGGAGCCCGTGGGATGAGGCTGCGGAGAAGGCGATGGAGACGTTGGGGCGGATTGTCAGGTCCTTTTGAATTGATCCCTCATAACTCGTGCATTTGCTAAGGACGAAGCAAAATTAATCAACGTATCGGCATTATGAAGCGCCAAACTAGTTCTAACTTCTGGAGACTTGTTAAAGACCTCCACAGCGCCAGCTAAGGAAATCGCCCCCGTCTGCCAACGTAAAGCAAAAGAATTCACAAACAATTCTTCAGGCACCTCCCCGGAAAAAAATTTGTCAGGCCTTCTAACCATGCCAAACGGGGGATTACTTAGCGCTCGATCGTCTTGTAGACCAAAATACCAAAAATCCTCGGAATTAAAAACACTATTCAAATGAGTTAACTCGTGACCTAAGGCCCATAGCGCCTCTTCTGAAAAACCGGAACTTAAAGTGCTCTTTTCAATGTAAATATTCCGTTCAGGATCAGACATATTGACATAAGCACCAGCACCACTCCCTTTAATCAAAACAAATCTATTCGGTTTGTTTTTTATGAGTTCTACCTCTGACAGCATTTCGATAAACCCGCGTTTAAAGTAATCAAAACTTGATGGAGCCTCCCCCCCAAAATTAGCTGAATAAATATCTCTGCTACTAGGCTCGTCCAATTCGGAAATAGCAAGTTCCAGCAAAATTTCCAAACCACCGAAAGCGTCATCCAATGTCGCCCCTCTGTCCGGATAAAGCGTGGATATTTCGTCTATTCCTCGCGCCTTGATTTTGCGCCCCCCAAAAAACGACCGTAAAAATTCATAATAACGAGATAACAAATTAGACAGTGTTGGGAAGTGACCTTGTTGATCCAAAAAATTAATAGGATTGTTCCTGACAAATCGATAAAAATTCAACCCATCCACATCCCCCGCCGGATCCGGATTCAACCAGCGCTGCAGCCACGGCGCGTAATACCGCGCCCCATAGTAATAAAGCCCCGTCGCATCCCGCTCCTTGCCTGAATAACGAATGGTCTTGTAGCTGGTTTCCACTTCGTGCCGTCCCGCTAACCAAGCCGTTCCGCCGAAGGGGTAATACACTTCCTGGCTGATGGTTTTAGCCTGCGCATCGACTTCAAAGGCACTCGACCCCAAGTGATCGTCGAAGCAGTAACGCCACTGATCGTTGTCCAGTCCCGCTGGCGGCGGACTGTCCCAATGCAGCAGGCGTACGCTGCAGCGACCGGCCTGAACGCTGATCACCTGGAGCCGTTCTCCGGTGGCGCTATTGACGTGCAGTTCGATGCCCGGCAAATAACGCACCTCGGGCGTATGCACGATGGATTTCGCGGTAACCTCCCGGTATTTGC
>NZ_JAHUWE010000028.1:0-2104 GCF_019219225.1 Pseudomonas sp. PDM32 | reverse complement strand
CTCGATTACCTGCCCGGCGAGGCCGGGTAAATTCACTTGCCAGCCGGCATCGACACTGTCGCTGCACAGCGGCTGATTCGAAAGGCTGTAAGTGGTGGACAGGTTTGAAGGCGCATCGAGCAACGCAGACAATCGTGGATCGCGTTGCCGGGCAAGACGGCCAGCTTCGTCATACTGCTGATGCGTGCCCCGTGACTGGGGCGACTCACTGGCCGAGCGACGGTGATAAGCCACCGCACGAACGGCTAAACCGCGAGGGTCGAAAACGCTGAGCGTTGGGGTCTGAGTATCCACGATCAGTCCGCAAAGTAAATTTAACGCCGAACATAATGTTTAATTGCCGCTCTCTAGCCCCCGTATGCAACAGCGCCTACGTCTATCGCTAGCAATGAGACTCTCAGCACATACGATTGTCTTTCAAACTATGTTTACCTTAATAACTCATCTACGAGCGGCACGTTTGAATCGCTGCGCAGATGATTGAGAGCCAAGAGACTTTGATGCTCCACTTTCAGCAATAGCGTACGCAGCGAGACTATCCGCGTTTCTAATCGCCATTTGTGTTCGTAGCTTGGAAGATGTCTTAAATCGTGTTAAAGCATCATTCATATTATTGACACCAGACACATGGACCAAACGCTCTTTGCTACTAGAGGGGGAAAAATCTTCATCCGATACAGCGACGCTCACCATCATCCTCTTGGACTTCGCCTCCATAGCTCCAAGCATGTCACTCGACTGTTTTCCATCAGCGGGCAACGCGCCTTCAAATATCAAATACCAATAATCTACCACGCCTCCAATAATATTCACTTGATGACTTAACTCGTGAAGAATAATACGTAGAAAAGACTCTGGAGACCGCTGATTAGTAATCACCGATTTATTAATATATATATATTTTTCTTGATCGGTGGAGTTAGTAAAAGCATCACCCGCCTTAGGATCATCAAAAACCACAAATCTTTCAGGATTTACTTCTGTTTCTTCAATATTCCTTAACATCTGGCGATAATGAGTTATCAGATCAGAAACAACGCTGCTATCAACCTCGCCAAAATACGTTTCTACAAGTCCTTTGTCATACTGTCCCGATTCCAAAACATTACCGACATGCCTAACAACCTGTTTCGCCTCAGCGAAAGCCCGGCTCAATTTATCAGCCATTCCAGGTAAGTGCTTCCTGATATTTATCATGCCTCGTTGTAAAATTCGACCCGATATTCCGGCGGACTGTTCAATATCAGTACGATGAGCACTCACCGGAGTCGGAGCATGTCCATCCTGATCGATGTAAACAACCGGACCATTCCTGACAAACCGATAAAAATTCAACCCATCCACATCCCCCGCCGGATCCGGACTCAACCAGCGCTGCAACCACGGCGCGTAATACCGCGCGCCATAGTAATAAAGCCCCGTCACATCCCGTTCCTTGCCTGAATAACGAATGGTCTTGTAACTGGTTTCCACCTCGTGCCGCCCCGCCAACCACGCCGTTCCGCCGAAGGGGTAATACACTTCCTGGCTGATGGTTTTGGCCTGGGCATCGACCTCAAAGGCACTCGATCCCAGGTGATCGTCAAAGCAGTAACGCCACTGATCATTGTCCAATCCCGCTGGCGGCGGACTGTCCCAATGCAGCAGGCGTACGCTGCAGCGCCCGGCCTGAACGCTGATCACCTGGAGCCGTTCTCCGGTGGCGCTATTGGTGTGCAGTTCGATGCCCGGCAAGTAACGTACCTCGGGTGTATGCACGATGGATTTCGCGGTGACCTCCCGGTATTTGCGCAAGCGAGCGCCTTCGCTGTCGTAGACATACCTCTCGATGTCGTCGGCGCCGTCAATCCGTGCTACTTGAATGACTTGGGTCAACTGATTACGCCCATTCCACTGCAAAGCCTGCCCAGGTTGCAGCTCCAGCAGGTTGCCGCGAGCGTCGAATTGTTCGTCAATGGCCGGCTGGCCGGCTCGGTCTTTCACGCTGCGATTGCTGTGCGATGCCACGCGCATGATCAAGGTGTCGTCTACCGCGCCGTGATGCAGGCGCTGCAGCAGATTGCCCGCTTCATCGTAATAATAGGTCTCTGTGTAATTGCACCAG
>NZ_JAHUWE010000027.1:0-2447 GCF_019219225.1 Pseudomonas sp. PDM32 | reverse complement strand
TGAAAGACCGAGCCGGCCAGCCGGCCATTGACGAACAATTCGACGCTCGCGGCAACCTGCTGGAGCTGCAACCTGGGCAGGCTTTGCAGTGGAATGGGCGTAATCAGTTGACCCAAGTCATTCAAGTGGCACGGATTGACGGCGCCGACGACATCGAGAGGTATGTCTACGACAGCGAAGGCGCTCGTCTGCGCAAATACCGGGAGGTCACCGCGAAATCCATCGTGCATACGCCCGAGGTACGTTACTTGCCGGGCATCGAACTGCACGTCAATAGCGCCACCGGAGAACGGCTCCAGGTGATCAGCGTACAGGCCGGTCGCTGCAGCGTGCGCCTGTTGCATTGGGACAGTCCGCCGCCAGCGGGACTGGACAATGATCAGTGGCGTTACTGCTTCGACGATCACCTGGGATCGAGTGCCTTTGAGGTCGATGCCCAGGCTAAAACCGTCAGTCAGGAAGTGTATTACCCCTTCGGCGGAACGGCTTGGTTGGCGGGACGGCACGAAGTGGAAACAAGCTACAAGACCATTCGTTATTCGGGCAAGGAGCGGGATACGACGGGGCTTTATTACTATGGCGCACGGTACTACGCGCCGTGGTTGCAGCGCTGGTTGAATCCGGACCCGGCGGGGGATGTGGATGGGTTGAATTTTTATCGGTTTGTCAGGAATGATCCAATTGATTTTGTGGATAAAAAGGGCTGGATCTCAATTTTGGCAAGGATTAGTGATTATCTGCTTGAGCGAAATTTGGAGGATGGGGCTGTTGTTGAACACAGAGGATTGAATAAAATTAGGAAGAATTCTCCAGAGTTGGCAAATAAAATAACTGTGGCAGTTCATTCTGCGATTGAAAGGCTAGAGATCGTTGTGGAGAGCTTTGAAAGTCATGATTATGACATGGGTTTAATAAAGAGCTACTTTGGGGGGGTATCCCCTGAGGGCGTTGCTCATTTAGTTGAAGGCTATAAGGGTTTGTTAGCCGATGCTAAAAGTTTAGCATCTAAGCCAAGTAAGATAGTGTCGTTTTTTGATGTGCGGGGAAATAGATTGTTAAGCGCGTTTATGTTTCCTAATGACAGGCGTAAAAAAATTTATATTAATTCAGATATTTTTCTTGCTGAGTCAAGACAGAATAACACTCATGCAGTTATTCATGAGTTGAGTCATGGAAGCAATATTTTTATGTCTGAAGACCTCTGGTATCTGAATCAAAATCTTGATGGGGTCGCTGGCCGCCTTAGCGATGTGTGTGAAATGCAAGATTTAATAATGGAGTCAACTTCGAAAAATATGATGGAAGGTGAATTTGTAGAAAATGTTCACATTCATCCGAGTCTCAACAATAATTTTATGATGGCGGTAGAGTCCGCTGATATGAATGATGCACTCAATAAGTTTAAGTCAAATCCCGCGCTGAGAACGCATATGGCACTCAACAACGCTGACACGCTTGCAGCTTTTACAGGGGCATTAGCTCGAGCAAGACAAAAGCAGACTGCCGGTTTTTAAATGCCGCAAAGCTCATCAATTCACCTTTGATGCATTCCCATCAAAACGACCGAACAATCCGCCCCAACGTCTCCATCGCCTTCTCCGAGACCTCATCCCACGGGCTCCCATAATTCAACCGAATACAATTCCTGAACCGCTGCGTCGGCGAAAAAATCGGCCCCGGTGCAATGCTGATCCCCTGCGCCAGCGCCATCTGAAACAACTTCAACGAATCCATCTGCTCCGGCAATTCCAGCCACAAAAAGTACCCGCCCGCCGGTTGACTCACTCGCGTCTGCGCCGGGAAATAGCGGGCGATGGCGGCGAGCATGGCGGCTTGCTGGTCTTCCAGCGCATGACGCAATTTACGCATGTGCCGGTCGTAGCCGCCGTGTTGCAGGTAGTCGGCGATAGCGGCCTTGGCCGGTTTCGACGCTTGTTGACCGTAATACAGTTCGGCGTAGACATCGTCTTCGATCAGCGGCACCTGGTGGCGGCGCAGCAGTTCTACAAGTTGCTGTATCTTGGCCTCGGGCACGGTGGCGTCCATGGGGTTCTGGACGCCGGTCATGCACCAGCAGGCCTTGATCGATGGCGCTTCAAAGTTTGCTTGAGCACGCCGAGGTCGATGCGTTCACGCCGGGTTTGTCGATCCAGGCGGCGCCTGACAACAAAAGTGCACATCGCGTCTACTGTCATTCCTGACAGTAGACGCCACCCTTGGGAGCGCCTAGATTCGAGGTAGTCTCCAAAGGGGCGCCTCGATATGAACGCGCACACGCCGTCCATCAGTGTCGTAGACCCGCGCGGTTTAGCCGTGCGGGCGGTGGCGTATTGTCGGAAGGCGATAGCCGATCCGGTCACGGCGCGAGTCACGCATCAGGTTTTCGATCTGGTTGGTCGGCTATCACAGCAGCGCGATCCGCGATTGTTTGCCTTGAGCCAGAGCGA
>NZ_JAHUWE010000026.1:0-10687 GCF_019219225.1 Pseudomonas sp. PDM32 | reverse complement strand
CATCCCGAACTCAGAAGTGAAACGATGCATCGCCGATGGTAGTGTGGGGTTTCCCCATGTGAGAGTAGGTCATCGTCAAGATTAAATTCCGAAACCCCAATTGCGAAAGCAGTTGGGGTTTTGTTTTAGTAGAAGTCACCAATTTTCACTGGCACGTTGATGTTCTAACGGGCTGGTCACAGAATTTCTTGACGACCATAGAGCGTTGGAACCACCTGATCCCATCCCGAACTCAGAAGTGAAACGATGCATCGCCGATGGTAGTGTGGGGTTTCCCCATGTGAGAGTAGGTCATCGTCAAGATTGAATTCCCAAACCCCTGTCTGCGTTAGCAGACAGGGGTTTTGTCGTTTCAGGGGTACTGAAAAGCCCGTTGTGGAGTCTCTCCACAACGGGCTTTCTCACGTCTTGTACTTGCCGCTGGGGGGTTACTTCGGTGTGTTTCTGGCCTGGACTTCAGGGCTGTTGAGGTAGCGCGTAATGACCTCGACCGCTCGGTTCAGGTGATGCTCGAGCAACTTCACGGAGCGTTCCACGTCCCGGTCCTTGGCGGAACGCAACAGTGCCTGGTGGTCGTCCTGGGACAGTTTGCCCAGGCCCATGGCTTCCAGGTTGAAACGCAGGAACCGCTCTTCCTCATTCAGGCCGTCTTCAACCAGTTTCAACAGCCGGCGATTGGGTGCTCGGCAGTAAAGCGTCATGTGGAACAAGCGGTTGAGCCGGCCGATTTCGCTGTAGTCGCTTTGCGTTTCGAGTTCGTTGATGTAGCGGGCAGCCTGCTCGAGATCTTCGTCCTGAAGCAATGGCACCGAGAGACGCAGGGCTTCGGACTCCAGCAGGATGCGCAGCGCGTAGGTTTCCACGGCGTCTCCCTGGACCAGCGGTGCGACCACGGCACCCTTATGGGCCACCACGTTGAGCAACGACTGTGCTTCGAGTTGGCGCAAGGCTTCGCGCACGGGCATGCGGCTGACGCCGAACAGGTCGGCGAGGTCCTGCTGGCGCAGGGCCGCACCACAAGGGATGCGCCCGTCAAGTATCGCCGCGCGCAGGGTTTCTTCGATCACCGAGCGAGCCAGATGTGCGGGAATCGGCCCGTTGACCTTGATACTGCTCAGAGGGTTGGGCTTTTGTGTCACTAAACGCACCCTGAATAATGATTTTTTTGGATCCA
Source organism: Pseudomonas sp. PDM32 (assembly GCF_019219225.1). Taxonomy (NCBI): domain Bacteria; kingdom Pseudomonadati; phylum Pseudomonadota; class Gammaproteobacteria; order Pseudomonadales; family Pseudomonadaceae; genus Pseudomonas; species Pseudomonas sp. PDM32. Next base: position 9,513 of record NZ_JAHUWE010000026.1, on the reverse strand, counting down.
AATGACACTAGTGACTGCCTGACAGCTTGTCAAACAAGTGAACGAATGCCTTTCCTGCAGTTTAGCGCGCCGCCAGTGATCTCACCGTGCCATTGTCTTTTTCCGGACTAACCTTCACCATTCGAACGACTCTCTCCTGTCTACCCAGGATGCCTCGCATTGGCGGCATGTTTAACGATCCCCCGGTTTTTACGTTGGCTGTGCAGCGCATTGCTGCTGGCGGGCGTGATGCTGGGCAGCTTGAGTGCCGATTGGGACTTTTCCCTGATCAGCCGGCGGGCGCAGGCATTGTACGGATCTTTGGGAGAGGGTCAGCAACGCATTAACGATTGGCAGTATTTGTTGGCCAGTCAGAAGCAGATAGGCGAGTCGGAACAACTCAACGTGGTCAATCGCTTCTTCAACAAGCAGCTTCGATACGTTGAAGACATTGATCTGTGGCATGAAGTCGACTACTGGGAAACTCCGATCGAAGCCCTGTGGAAAGGCGCCGGCGACTGTGAAGACTACGCTATTGCCAAGTACTTCAGCCTGCGTCACCTCGGTGTAGCCAGTGAAAAGCTGCGTATTACCTACGTCAAGGCACTGACCCAGAACCGCGCGCACATGGTGCTGACCTACTACTCAAGTCCGGAGGCCGAGCCCCTGGTGCTCGACAGCCTGATTGATGCAATCAAGCCGGCCAGCCAACGAAAGGATTTGCTGCCGGTCTACTCTTTCAACGCAGAAGGATTGTGGTTGCCGGGTGCCAAAGGCAACAAAAAGGTCGGCGATACCAAACGTCTGTCGCGCTGGCAGGATGTGTTGAAGAAAATGCAGGCCGAAGGATTCCCGGTCGAGACGACTAACTAGGAGCACGTGCTCAGATGTCTTTGTTCAAACAGCTGTTGATTGCTATCTGTCTGTTCCTGGTGGTCGCCTTCACCGGCAGTTTCATGGTCAGCCTGGAGAGCTCGCGCACGCAGTACGTCAATCAGTTACGTTCCCATGCCCAGGACGCTGCGACCGCGCTGGCGCTTTCCCTGACCCCGAATATCGACGACCCGGCGATGGTCGAGTTGCTGGTCAGCTCGATCTTCGACAGCGGTTACTACGCGAGCATCCGTGTGGTCGATCTGAAGACCGACCAGCCCCTGGTTGAGCGCACGGGCATTCCGGCGGTCAACAACGTTCCGGACTGGTTCATCAAACTGATCGGCCTGGAGCCCGCCGGTGGTGATGCGATCGTCAGCCGCGGCTGGGAGCAGGCTGCCCGGGTCGAGGTCGTCAGCCATCCGATGTTCGCGCTGGCCAAGTTATGGCAAAGCGCCTTGGGCAGCCTGGGCTGGTTGCTGCTATGTGGCGCCGTCAGTGCGGTGCTCGGCGCGCTGTTGCTGCGCCAGCAATTGCGACCGCTGGATTACATGGTCCAGCAATCCCACGCCATCGCCCGACGGGAGTTCCTCAGCCTGCCGGAACTGCCGCGCACTCCCGAGCTTCGCCGGGTCGTGCAGGCAATGAACCAGATGGTCGAGAAGCTCAAGGCGCTGTTCCAGGAACAGGCCGAGCGTAGTGAAAAACTGCGGGTCGAGTCCTATCAAGATTCGTTGACCGGGTTGGCCAACCGACGCTATTTCGAGATGCAACTGAATGCGCGCGTGAGCAACCCGGAGCAGGCCAGCTCCGGTTATCTGCTGCTGTTGCGGGTCAAGGATCTGGCCGGCCTCAACCAGCGTCTCGGTGGCCAGCGCACCGATGAAGTGCTCAAGGCCGTCGGTGAGCAACTGACTCGCGAGTGCGCCAAGTACCCGGAAACCCAGAACCTGGTCACCCGTATCCGTGGTGGCGAATTTGCCGTGCTGGCGCCGGGGCTGGTGCGCGAAGAAGCGCTGCAACTGGCGCAAAATCTCGATAGCGCCCTGGCCAGTCTGCACGCTACCGGCGCCACTGATGTGGCTGCCGTGGCGTCTATCGGCCTGGCACCTTTTGCTCACGGTGACTCGCCGCAAGCCGTGCTCAGCCTCGGTGATCAGGCGTTGGCCCAGGCCGAAGGTCAGGGCGAGCAAAATTGGGCCTGCCTCGAACACAGCCTCTCGGCCAGTGTCGGCGACGATCACCACGCCTGGCATCAGATGCTCGACCAGGCGCTGACACAGCGGCGCTTCGAGCTGTATTTCCAGCCGGTAGTGGCCGCCCAGGACACGCAACTGGTACTGCATTACAAAGTGCTGTCGCGACTGCTCGACGAGCACGGCCAGAGCATCCCCGCCGGGCGTTTTCTGCCATGGCTGGAGCGCTTCGGCTGGACCGCGCGCCTGGATCGGCTGATGCTCGAACGGGTGTTGGCGCAAATGAGCGAGCATGAGGAGTCGCTGGCGCTGAATCTGTCATCGGCGACCCTGGGCGACCCGCAGGCGCAAAACAAAATCTTCGAGCTACTGCGTGCGCACTCCAACCTCGGCCCGCGTCTGACCCTGGAGATTGGCGAAGAGCAACTGCCTGATCAGGCAGTGTTGGAGCAGTTGACCCGGCGCCTGCGCGAACTCGGCTTCTCACTGAGCCTGCAACGTTTTGGCGGACGCTTCAGCATGATCGGCAACCTGGCGCGGCTCGGGCTGGCGTACCTCAAGATCGATGGCAGCTACATTCGCTCGATTGACCTTGAGAGTGACAAGCGCCTGTTCATCGAGGCGATCCAGCGAGCGGCGCACAGCATTGATTTGCCGCTGATTGCCGAGCGGGTCGAGACGGAAGGCGAGTTGTCGGTGATTCGCGAGATGGGGCTATACGGTGTGCAGGGCCAGTTGTTCGGCGAGCCCAAGCCCTGGCGCTGATTCGATCGCTCCCACGCAGGGCGCGGGAGTGATCGGAGGGGGCGTCAGATCAGCCCGGTCTCTTCATCATCGATCAATTGGCTTAAGCCACCCAAGGCTTCACGGGCCTGGTTTCGGTCCATGAGTTTGGCCTGGGCCGCCGTCGGCAGATCGGTGACGCGGATCACGCCTTTCTGGGTCAGCACCTGAATCAAGTCATCGAGTACCCGGATCATTTCCAGGTCGCTTTGCTTGAGCTGTTTGAGGCTGTTCTCCACCGCCGCATTGGCAAACCAGGCCTGGATTTCATGATTGTCGGCCGGCAGCGTTTCAGTGGCCTCGGCGTAGGCGGCGGGTTCCACGCGTACCAACAGGCCCTGCGCATCGCGTTGCACGTAAAACATAGAGCATCCCTCAGAATTGAACCAGCGTCATGCTGTCAGCAGCATAGGTCAACTGCGCGCCAGTATGTGGCGCAGCGACGAAATCGTCACCGGGCAGTGGGCACAAACGTGACGACCGCCCCAGAAGGGGCGGCCGCTTTCATGCATCAGCTGTTGTTGTGATCGATTTTGATGGTTGGGTCGCTACCGGCAATCAGGTTGTGCAGGTTGGCGCTTGACCAGTTGTTGCCCTCCAGCTTGATCGTCACGTCCGGCGTGGCGGCTGCGGCGTTGCCCGAGTTGAACTGACCGGTCGAGCTGACTTGCAGCGACGACACGCCATCGACCGTGGTGATCTTCAGGAAGTTGTCGATGGTGCTGCCGGTTTCGCCCTGCAACAGATCGCGCAGGTCGATCCGGTCGCCTTCGCTGGCCTTGAAGTCCTTGATCACGTCGGTGCCGGTGTCGCCCGCTTTCCAGACGAAGGTGTCGCCACCGGAACCACCGATCAGGATGTCGTTGCCCTGTCCGCCCATCAACGTGTCGTTGCCGGTGCCGCCGAGCAGGATGTCATTGCCCTTGCCACCGTCGAGGTTATCGTTACCACCCGAGCCGAACAGGATGTCATTGCCCGCACCGCCCAGCAGGGTGTCGTTGCCATCATGGGCACCGGACACATCGAACGCGTTGTAATGTTCGGTGATGTACTGGTGCACGTTGCTGGTGGTGACTTTGCTGATTTCCACGCCGGATTGCTGCGCCACGAAGGCTTGCATGGCCTGGTAACCCTCACCGGCAATGCCGTTGAAACTCACCAGGTCGCCGAACAGGATGTCGTTGCCTTCGCCACCGTTGACGGTGTCGTGACCCGGCATCGTCGCTTCGGTATGGCCGATGATCGAGTTGGCCAGATCCTTCGGATCGATGTTGGTTTGTGGCGTTTGATTCGAGTCGTACGGCTTCAGGTCGTTGAGGCTCACTCCGCTGTTGAGGCCAATGGCCTCGACATTCGACAGGTTGCTCAGCAGTGCAAAGCTGCCGGTGGAGTTGCTGGTGGTGTCCCAGTCGGTGCTGTTGCCGTCGCCGTCACGACCCGAGAACTCGTAGGTACCGTCACCCTGGGCATGCAGATAGCCGAAGTCCTTGGATGACCAGCTACCTCCGTTGCCGTTGCCGTTGCCGTTGCCGTTGCTGCTCTTGGTCCAGACCGTCACGTATCCCGAGGCGGTAATGTCGATCTGGTGCGTGCTGTCGGGGAACAGGCTGATCGCTTTACCCAGCTGATAGTTGCTGGTAGTGATCAGGCTATCGAGTGTTGTGCTGCCATACAGGGTCGGGTTAGTCGACTCGCCGCTCTGGTAGTAAGTCGGCTTGCCGTCAGTAATGAAATACGTGAGGTTCTTCGCCCCGGTATTGGCCACGGCGTCCGCACTCTGGAACCAGTTGGCCGTGGTTTTGAACACGTCCTCGTAGTTGGTGCCGCCGCCGGATGACATCGAGTCCAGTGTCGCCTTCAACTGAGTCAACGCATTCGGGTCTTTGAGGTTCACCGACACCGACTTGTTGACCTGGGTGTCGAAGTCCACCAGGAAGATGTTCACCGTACCCGAGTTGCTGCCCAGGCTTTGCTTGAGGGTGTTGAACACCGACGTTAGTGAGTCCTTGGCAGAGTTGATCGACGAGGAGCTCATACTGCCGGAGCTGTCGACCATGAACGCGATGTTGTAGTTGGTGCCCGGCACCACGGTCAGGCCGCCGATGTCGGCGACGATGATGTCATTACCGTCGGTGCCCGAGAGGGTGTCATTGGCTGCAGTGGCAGTGATGGCGTTATAGACCGTCGGGTACACGGTCACGGGGATTTGCGAAGTGCTGCTGACCGAACCGCCCAGGGCCTCGGTGGAGGTCGAGGTCACGGTCAGGTTGAACTGTCCGTTGTAGTACGGTGGTGGAGTGACAGACAGAGAGCCGAGGCTCCAGCCCGTCACGTTGGCCTCGCCACTGGTCGCGGTGACCGTGAAGGTATGTCCCGCGCCGTCGGTGAGCACCGAACCGACTGGCATGCCGCTGACTTTCAGGCTCAGGCTTTCCGAGCCGTCGGTGTCGGTCATCGCGGTGGTGATGGCGGACAATTTCACACTGGTGCCTTCGGCGCCGGTATTGAGTTTGTAGCCGTCGTAGTAGCCTTCGCCATTGGTGCCGTGCAAGTCGGACACGGTCACGCCGGCATTCACCAGATCCGTCACGCCGGTGTAAATCGGTACGCCGGCACTGCTCAGGTCGATCGGCGTGCTGCCATTGACCGACAGGTTGACGTCATAGCTGCCCGGGCCGCTCTGGTTATGGTGGTAGATGTCCAGGGTGTAGTAGCCGCTGGTGGTCGGGGTGAACGAACCATTGAGGTTGCCGCCCGCGCCCCACGTAATCGCGGCTACGTTCTTGCCGCCGATGGTTACCAGCAGGCTGTCATCACCGGTACCGCTGAAGGTGTAGGTCTTGCCGGCTTCGAGGTAGATCAGGCCAGAGGTTTTCGAAGCCGTACCGGCGGTCACACTACCGTCGGACTGCACGTTGGTCACGGTGCCTTTGGAGTTCGGTGTGCCTGCGGCGTCGATCACGTTTTTCAGAGTGGTCGAGTCCGCACCGTTGCCGCTGGTGCCCAGGCCCGACAGACCGGTCCAGACTTCCTTGATCAGCCCGGTGGACTTCACGCTGTTATCGGCAACGCTCAGGGTCGGCGCATCCGCCACCGGGGTGATGTCGATCTTGATCGTGCCGGTGTTGCCCAGGGCCTGGCCGTCGGTTGGCTGGAACTTGATCTGTGCGTAGTCGGCCTGGTTGTTGCCCAATCCGGTACCGCCATATCCGTCCACGCCCGACTCGTTGGCATCCGGCGTGAAGCGCAGTTTGCCAGCGTCGATATCAGCCTTGCTGAACGTTTGGTTGGTGGCGACATCTTTCCAGGTCGAACCGTCCAGATACTGCAGTTTGCCCTCGCCCGGAAGTTGGGTGATTTTCACGCCCAGGCTGGCGGCCGGACTGTCGACGTCGCTGACACCGAAGGTCGACCAGCCGAGAATCAGCGGCGTGTCTTCGGTGCCGATGACGTTGATCGGTGCTGCGACCGGTGCGTCATTGACCGCCACCACGTTGACCGTGGTGGTCGCGGTGTTGGAGTAGTTGCTGCCATCGGTCACCGTCACGGTGATGGTCCGGGGTACGGTGCTCGGGTTTTCACTGTTGTTGGTGAAGGTGATGTTCTTGATCTGCTGCATGTAGTCGGCCAGCGTCGCGCTACCCGACAGGGTCAGGGTGACGGTGCCATTGGTGCTGTTGGCATTGATGGTGATGCCGTTGACGCTGTTGCCCAGGTTCAGCGCATCGCCGTCCTGACGGTTGGTCAGCACGATGGTCGCGCTGGTCAGCAGGGTGCTGTCCGGGTCGGTGATGCTCAGGTCGGTATCGCCGATCGACACGCCAGGACCGGCAGTGTTTTCGGTGAACGTCACCTTGTAGTCGGCCCCGGTGGTGCCGCTGGAGTTGTTGGCGTCGAGGTCCAGTGCTGGCGGTGCATCGTTGTCGATGATCGACGTGCTGACGCTGCCGTTGGACGCGCTGATCGCCAGGTTCTCGAAGTTGCCTCCGGTGGCCGAGTCAATCTTGACCACGAAGTTTTCGGTGCCTTCGGTGATCTTGTCATCGATGGTCGCGACGTTGAAGTTGGCACTGCTGGCGCCCGCCGGGATCTTCACGGTGTAGACACCGGTGAAGTCAGAACCGTCGGCGGCGGTACCACTGTAGACGATTTTCAGCGTCACTTCGGTCTGGGCCGGGTGAGTCAGGCTGACGGTGTAACTCGCAGTCTGCCCTTCGGTTACCGAGGTGCTGCCGCTGATGCTGACAGTGGTGGAGTCCTGGACGTCACTGACGCTGGTCGACACTGGCGTCTTGTCCATGCCGATGGCTTCAAGGTTGCCGCCGCTGGCGGTCTTGATTGATTCAGTAACGGTTGGCGCGCCAGTGTAGACGTCGTTGCCGACCGTGACCGGCAGGGTGCCGGAGCTTTGGCCAACGGCGATGGTGATCACCTTGCCGCTGTCCAGCGTGACGGTGACTGGCGTGTTATGCGCGGTAACCGGGGCACCATTTTTGTCGGTCAGGGTCGCGGTGTAGGTGATGGTGCCGTTTTCGTTGACGCTCGGGGTGGCGGTCAGGCTCACGGTGGTGGTGTCGTTGACATCGGTAACCGTGGTGCTGACCGGGGTCTTGATCGGGTTGATCGCTTCGAGGTTGCCACCCACCGCGTCCTTGATGGATTCAGTGACGGTGGTTGGACCGGTGTAGACGTCGTTGCCGACGGTGACCGGCAGGCTACCGGAGCTCTGACCTTCGGCAATGGTGATGACCTTGCCGCTGTCCAACGTCACGGTGACCGGACCGTTCTGCGCGGTGACCGGTTTGCCCTGGGCATCGGTCAGCGTGGCGGTGTAGGTGATGGTGCCGTTCTCGTCGACGCTCGGGGTCGCGGTCAAGGTCACGGTGGTGGTGTCGTTGACGTCGGTAACCGTGGTGCTGACCGGGGTCTTGATCGGGTTGATCGCTTCGAGGTTGCCACCCACCGCGTCCTTGATGGATTCAGTGACGGTGGTTGGACCGGTGTAGACGTCGTTGCCGACAGTGACCGGCAGGGTGCCAGAGCTCTGACCTTCGGCGATGGTGATGACCTTGCCGCTGTCCAACGTCACGGTGACCGGACCGTTTTGTGCGGTGACCGGTTTACCCTGGGCATCGGTCAGGGTCGCGGTGTAGGTGATGGTGCCGTTCTCGTCCACGCTCGGGGTCGCGGTCAGGGTTACCGTGGTGGTGTCGTTGACGTCGTTGACCGTGGTGGTCACTGGCGTTTTCACCGGATCGAGGGACTCGAGGTTGCCGCCGTCGGCCGATTTAATCGACTCGGTGACGGTGGTTGGACCGGTGTAGACGTCGTTGCCGACGGTGACCGGCAGGCTACCGGAGCTCTGACCTTCGGCAATGGTGATGACCTTGCCGCTGTCCAACGTCACGGTCACTGGGCCGTTTTGTGCGGTCACCGGCTTGCCTTGGGCATCGGTCAGGGTCGCGGTGTAGGTGATGGTGCCGTTCTCGTCCACGCTCGGCGTCGCGGTCAAGGTCACGGTGGTGGTGTCGTTGACGTCATTGACCGTGGTGGTCACTGGCGTTGTGTTTGGCGACACCAATTCCAGGTTGCCACCCACTGCGTCCTTGATGGATTCAGTGACGGTGGTTGGACCGGTGTAGACGTCGTTGCCGACAGTGACCGGCAGGCTACCGGAGCTCTGACCTTCGGCAATGGTGATGACCTTGCCGCTGTCCAACGTCACGGTGACCGGACCGTTCTGCGCGGTGACCGGTTTACCCTGGGCATCGGTCAGGGTCGCGGTGTAGGTGATGGTGCCGTTCTCGTCCACGCTCGGGGTCGCGGTCAGGGTTACCGTGGTGGTGTCGTTGACGTCGTTGACCGTGGTTTCCACCGGGCTCTTGATCGGGTTGATGGACTCGAGGTTGCCGCCGTCGGCCGATTTAATCGACTCGGTGACGGTGGTCGGGCCGGTGTAGACGTCGTTGCCGACGCTGACCGGCAGGCTGCCAGAGCTCTGACCTTCGGCGATGGTGATGACCTTGCCGCTGTCCAACGTCACGGTGACCGGACCGTTTTGCGCGGTGACCGGTTTGCCCTGGGCATCGGTCAGGGTCGCGGTGTAGGTGATGGTGCCGTTTTCATCCACGCTCGGGGTCGCGGTCAAGGTCACCGTGGTGGTGTCGTTGACGTCATTGACCGTGGTTTCCACCGGGCTCTTGATCGGGTTGATGGACTCGAGGTTGCCGCCGTCGGCCGATTTAATCGACTCGGTGACGGTGGTTGGACCGGTGTAGACGTCGTTGCCGACAGTGACTGGCAGGCTACCGGAGCTCTGACCTTCGGCAATGGTGATGACCTTGCCGCTGTCCAACGTCACGGTGACCGGACCGTTTTGTGCGGTGACCGGTTTACCCTGGGCATCGGTCAGGGTCGCGGTGTAGGTGATGGTGCCGTTCTCGTCCACGCTCGGGGTCGCGGTCAGGGTTACCGTGGTGGTGTCGTTGACGTCGTTGACCGTGGTGGTCACTGGCGTTTTCACCGGATCGAGGGACTCGAGGTTGCCGCCGTCGGCCGATTTAATCGACTCGGTGACGGTGGTTGGACCGGTGTAGACGTCGTTGCCGACGGTGACCGGCAGGCTACCGGAGCTCTGACCTTCGGCAATGGTGATGACCTTGCCGCTGTCCAACGTCACGGT
>NZ_JAHUWE010000025.1:0-21037 GCF_019219225.1 Pseudomonas sp. PDM32 | reverse complement strand
TGGCTTGTTTGCCAAGGATCACCAACTGAGGCTGTTCCTTGTCGACAACAGCCTTCAGCAGCTTGGCAACAGCCAGGGAGGTCAGGTCTTCGGCGGACTCGACGAGGATGGCGCGGTCGGCACCCAGGGCCAGCGCGGTGCGCAGTTGCTCTTGAGCGGTGGACGGGCCGACGGAGACGACGATGATTTCAGTCGCTATACCCTTCTCCTTCAGGCGTACGGCTTCTTCCACGGCGATCTCGCAGAACGGGTTCATCGCCATCTTGACGTTGGCAAGGTCGACGCCGGAACTGTTCGCTTTCACGCGAACTTTCACGTTGTAATCGACCACTCGTTTCACAGCTACCAGGATCTTCATTGGGCAGTGTTCTCTCGAAAAACTTTGATCGTTGCAGTCAGACGGCACCGGCGGCACGCATTTGTTCGATGCGCTCGGCCCCCAGTCCCAGCTCCTTGAGCAGCTGTTCGGTGTGTTGGCCAAGGCCCGGCACGGCATCCATACGAGGTTCGAACGCACTATTACTGCCGGGCGGAACCAGGCTCGGAATGGGGCCGGCAGAGGTTTCGACTACTCGCCAACGGTCACGGGCCTGAAGCTGCGGATGGTCCCAGACACCTTGCATGTCGTTCACCCGGGCGTTAGCGATTTGCGCGTGGTCCAGCCGATCGATCACCGCATCGAAGTTGAGCGTGGAGAACGATTCAATGATCAGTTCCCGGAGCGCGTTGCGGTTCTCGACGCGTTTGAAGTTGGCCGAAAAACGCGGGTCTTGGGCCAACTCGGGCGCAAGCAACACTTTCTCGCAAAACAGCTGCCATTCACGCTCGTTCTGCAATCCCAGCATCACCGTGGTGCCGTCACCGACAGGGAAGGGGCCGTAGGGGTAAATGGTGGCGTGCGCAGCACCGGCGCGCGGGGGCGGCGGCGCTCCCTCGTAGGCGTAGTACATCGGGTAGTTCATCCACTCGACCAGACTTTCGAGCATCGAAACATCGAGGTGGCTGCCTTCACCGGTGCGTTCACGCAACAACAGCGCAGACAGGATGCCGGTGTAGGCGTACATGCCGGCCGCGATATCGGCAATTGAACAACCGGCCTTGGCCATTTCTTCCTCGCCCTGGCCGCCAGTGACCGACAGGAATCCGCCTTCACTCTGGATCAGCAGGTCGTAGGCTTTCTTCTTCTCATAGGGGCCACCGGCGCCATAGCCTGAAATGTCGCAGACGATCAGGCGCGGAAAACGCCGGTGCAGCACCTCAAATGACAGCCCCATACGCGCGGCCGCACCCGGCGCCAGGTTCTGCACGAGCACATCGGCGGTGCCCAGCAAACGGTCCAGCACCTCAGTGGCCGAATCTTGCTTCAGGTCCAGGGTCAGGCTTTCTTTCGAACGGTTGGTCCAGACAAAGTGCGAGGCCAGACCGTTGACGCGTTGATCGTAGCCCCGGGCGAAATCGCCTGTGCCCGGACGTTCGACCTTGATCACCCGGGCGCCGAGATCGGCCAGTTGTCGGGTACAGAAGGGCGCTGCAATAGCGTGCTCGAGGCTGACGACGGTCATGCCATCGAGCGGGCGGAGGCCTTTGGGCTGGCTCATGAGGGTATCTCTCTTGTTATTAGAAAGAGCGCGGCAGCTCGAGCAGGTGTTCGGCAACGTAGGACAGGATCAGGTTGGTAGAGATGGGCGCTACCTGATACAGACGGGTTTCGCGGAATTTGCGCTCGACGTCGTATTCACAGGCAAAGCCGAATCCGCCGTGGGTCTGCAAGCAGGCGTTAGCCGCTTCCCAGGATGCTTTCGCTGCCAGGTACTTGGCCATGTTGGCGCTGGCCCCGGCGTTGATGCCGCTGTCGTATTCTTCGCAGGCACGCCAGCGCATCAGGTCAGCCGCTTCGATTTCGATGTGGGCTTCTGCGATGGGGAATTGCACGCCCTGGTTCTGCCCGATAGGGCGTCCGAACACCACGCGATCCCGGGCGTAGGCACTGGCCTTTTCGATAAACCAGCGACCGTCGCCAATGCATTCGGCAGCGATCAGGGTGCGTTCGGCATTCAGGCCATCGAGGATGTAGCGGAAGCCTTTGCCTTCCTCGCCAATCAGGCTGTCAGCGGGGATTTCCAGGTTGTCGAAGAACAGTTCGTTGGTTTCGTGATTGACCATGTTGGCGATTGGCTGCACGGTCATGCCATTGCCGATGGCTTCACGCAGATCCACGAGGAAGATCGACATGCCTTCGGATTTTTTCTTCACCTCGGCCAACGGGGTAGTGCGCGCCAGCAGGATCATCAGGTCGGAATGCTGGATTCGCGAGATCCACACCTTCTGCCCGTTGATCACGTACTTGTCGCCGCGTTTGATCGCGGTGGTTTTGATCCTGGTGGTATCGGTGCCGGTGGTGGGCTCGGTCACACCCATCGATTGCAAGCGCAGTTCACCGTTGGCCAGTTTCGGCAGGTAATAGCTTTTCTGCGCTTCGCTGCCGTGTCGCAGCAGGGTGAACATGTTGTACATCTGCCCGTGCACGGTGCCGGAGTTGCCGCCACAGCGGTTCACTTCTTCGAGAATCACCGAGGCCTCGGCCAGCCCGAGGCCGGAGCCGCCATATTCGACAGGAATCATCGCGGCCAGCCAGCCAGCGTCGGTCAGTGCCTTGACGAAGGTTTCCGGAAAGCCTTTTTCTTCGTCGACTTTGCGCCAGTAAGCAGCATCGAATTCAGCGCACAGGGCGCGTACGCCCTCGCGGATGGCATTGAGTTCTTCACAGTTGCGGTCGGTCATTATTATTCTCCTCAACGCGTCACGCATGGCATCGGCCCTGCGTGACCGGGTCCGGGTAGGGCGCAATCAGATCGGGTTGAAACCCAGCGCGGCACGAAAGCGATTCTTGATGTAGTGACCATCACGTGGCGGCAGTACACGCGGCGGGTTTTGCGCTTTGATCTTGATCGTTGCGAGCTTGACGCCGTCGCGGGTAGCGAAGCGTTCGCGCAGGTTGTGTACGCCTTCCATGTCGCGAATTTCGTCGGTCCAGCTGAAACCGCAGGTCTTCGCCACCTGGTCCAGGGAAATACCGAAACCGGCGTGGCTGACTTGCATGCCGGTCTCGCCAAAGTGCCCGTTATCGAGTACGGCGATGGTCAGGTTGGCGGGTTTTTGCAGTGCGACCGTGGCCAGTGCACCGAAGCCCATGAGCAACTCACCGTCACCGGTGACCACCACCACCGACTTGTCCGGCTGGGCGCTGGCCAGGCCCAGCCCGACCGTGATGGCGCTGCCCATGGCGGCCCAGAGGTAGTAATTCAGATCATTGTCGCCGGCCGCCATGACGTCATAGGACGCCGAGCCCAGACCGGTCACGACCAGCACGTCTTTACGGTCAGCCAGCAAGGCCTTGACCACTTCGCGGCGACACAGGGTGTGGTTTGCGCTTACTTGACCCATTTCTTTTCTCCAATCAGGCGCTGGCCGAGCAGCAGGGCAGTGGCGGAATCACCGTTGAACGCCATGGTCGCGGCGCCGTGCAGCAGCGGGGCGACATCTGCAGGCACATCCGCACGCCAGGTCATGACCTTCATCAGGTTCAAAGAGGCTTCGGTGGCCTGGCCCATCGGGTTCTGCCACGCGTTGAATTCGGCCCAGTCGCCGCGCATGGTGACCACCATCAACAGCGGGAAACCGGCACATACCTGAAGTGCCAGGGTATTGATGCAGTTACCGACACCGCTGGATTGCATCAAGAGGGCGCCACGCTCACCGCCGAGCCAGGCGCCGGCGAGGTAGCCGATGCCTTCTTCTTCGGTGGTGAGGACCACGGCCTTGATGTCCGGGTCGGCATACGACATGCGGATGGCTGCCGAGTGGCCTGCGTCCGGTACGAAGACCACGTGTTTGACGTCGTGGGCCTTGAGCACGCGGAATACGTCCTCCTGCCAATCCTGTCCCACGGTTTGTTCAGCTTCTGTTGACATGCCCATCTCCCAAGCAGTGCTGCTTTTGTGTTTTCACACATTCTGGGAGGGATGGAGGCTGGCGACGACTACCGTTTTTGTCTTTGAGATATGCCCGTTTGGTATGGCTGGAGCCATGAATGCCCGGATTGCCACGATGTTTCGATACCGGCAGTTTATGGGAGCAAGTCGATAAAATTGACCCGCACCCAACCCGTTCACGACCGGGCCGGGTGTTGGTCAGTCGCTTATCGCAGGTGGTTACAGAAGGTTTTTATTGCGTCGCAGGCTTTATGCAACGACGCATCATCCAGCGCATAGGCAATACGAATATAAGGGCCCAGTCCAAACGCGCTGCCATGCACAACGGCCACATCCGCTTCATCGAGCAGCGCGTGGGCGACATCTTCATCCGTGTACAGTACTCGTCCACCCGGTGATGTACGGCCAATCAAGCCGGAGCACGAGGCGAACGCGTAAAATGCACCCGCCGGGCTGACGCACTCGAGGCCCGGCGTGCTGTTCAGAAGCTCCACCATCAAATCCCGTCGACTCTGGAACACTGCACGGCTTTCGTGGATGAAGTCCTTTGGCCCCTCCAGGGCGGCGAGTGCGGCCTGCTGTGAGATTGAGCTGGCCCCCGAGGTTTGCTGACCTTGCAGCTTCTCCATCGCTTCGAGCAACCAGCGCGGTCCTGTCGCAAAACCGATGCGCCAGCCGGTCATGGCATAGGCCTTGGACACACCATTCATGGTCAGGGTGCGTGCTGCCAGTCCTGGTTCAACCTGGGCCAGGGTAAAAAACGTCTGATCATCAAAGATCAGGTGTTCGTAGATGTCATCCGCCAGGATCAGCACGTGAGGATTGGCCAATAACACTTCAGCCAGGGCTTGAAGTTCCTCTCGGCTGTACACCGCACCGGTCGGATTGGATGGCGAGTTGAGGATCAGCCAGCGCGTCCGGGGTGTGATCGCCTCGGCCAGCGCCGCGGCCGTCAATTTGAAGCCGGTATTGGCCTCGCAGGTCACGATCCGGGCTTCGCCACCGCACAGCTGAACCATCTCCGGATAACTGACCCAGTAAGGTGCCGGGATGATGACTTGATCCCCCTCGTTGAGGGTCGCGGCCAGGGCGTTGTAGATCACCTGCTTGCCACCGTTGCAGACAAGGGTGTCTTGCCAGGTGACGTCCAGGCCGTTTTCGCGACGGAACTTGGCGGCCACCGCTTCTCGTAGTGAGCGTACACCAGCGACCTGGGTGTAGCGCGTGTGCCCGTTCTCGATGGCCTCAATGGCCGCTTCACGTACATGTCCGGGCGTATCGAAGTCTGGCTCGCCGGCGCACAGCGAAATGATCTTCGCACCTTGCGCCCGGCGCTCAGCCACCCGATCGATTATCCGATAGGTCGCCGACGGCTGTGCACTGGCCAGGCGTTGATTGAGTCGTTGGATATCGGCGGTCATGCCCGGGTCCTCCACGCTGTCAGGTTCATCAGTTCGAGCGTCGAACGACCTTCGGTCAGCGCCTGCATCATCTGCGCTTCCTTGCTTGCGCGGGCTTCGCCTTCAGCGAGGGTACGGGCCGCATCTTCCTTGGGAATGATGATCACACCGTCATCGTCCGCCACTACCAGATCACCTGGCGAGACATGTGCACCGTTGAAATTGAATGCCTGCCCGACCGAGGGAGCGCTGACCTTTACGGTGCCTTTGACCGAGATGCCTCGGGCAAACACCGGAAAGTGGCGTTTTTTCAGGGCGGCGATGTCACGCACGCCGCCATCTATGACCAAACCGACAACACCCGCCGCTTCGGCGGCCACAGTGAGCACTTCGCCCCAGTAACCGGCGATGAAACCTCCAGTACCCACCACCAGCACGCTGCCGCGAGGCACGCGCTCCATGGCCAGGTGCAACGCCAGGTTGTCACCCGGCGAGCACTCCAGTGGGTAGGCCGGAGCGGCGATGAAGGCACCGTCCCAGACGGGACGGATCGCGCTGTCGACCGCACAGGGCAGATGGGATGCTTCATACAGCGTCGAACTGCCCAGGGCTTTTGCTCGTTCGTGGAAATTCAACGGGAGGGGGAGCGTGGTCATCAGACTTTCCTCTGCAGGCTGTGGTAACCCAGTGCGGTCCGGGCTTCCTTGAGGGTTTTTCCTTGAGCGATCAGGGCCCGGATATCGGCTTCGACCGACTCGATCTGGCGGGCGCACGCGGCCACCTCAGCTGCCCGGGCGCGAGGCACAATCACCACGCCGTTGGCGTCGGCCACCACGATGTCACGGGCACACACCCGGGCGGTGCCGACGGACACTGGCTGATTGACGGATTGAACCTGCACGCGGTCCTTGCCGGTGCGCATGAACCGGCCCTTGCTGAAGATCGGATAGCCGTCACCCAGCGCCTTGTTCACGTCACGGCATACACCGTCGATGACCGTTGCGGCGATCTGCCGGCTGCCGGCGTACTGGGTCATGATGTCGCCCCATACCGTGCAGTCTGTGCGGCCACCGTTGTCGATCACCACGACGTCACCGGGCAGCACGTCTTCGATGAAATCGCCCACGGTTCCAGGCGGCACGCTGGCCGAAACGTACTGTACGGTGAACGCCGGTCCGACGATGACCTTGTTGTAGTTGTCCAGCGGTGCCACGCCCAGGCATTGGCCGGGCAGGCCGAGTTTGTCCAGGGCATCGGAGACGCCAGGGGTGTCCAGGCCTTCAAACAGGGCCACAAGTGCTTGGTCTTCAAGACTCATCAGGAACGCTCCACCTGGATAGCTTCGAACTGGGTGTCATGCATCACGTCGGCCACTGAGCGGCCGCTGCGAACAGCTTCCACCATGCCGTCCTGGCGACGGGTAATGCGCTCGCCAAGATCGACGACCTTCTCGATGTACGCCTGGGGTACGAAGACCGTTCCGCAGCGATCGGCGATGACATAGTCGTCTTCGCTGACGTCGACGCCCGCCACATTGATCGTCACGGCAGCATCGATCTGCACCACCCGATTGCGCGCGCTGATCATGGTGACGCCACGGCCATAGACCGGATAGCCAATCGACGCGCTGCCATCAATATCGCGGCTGAAACCGTCGATAACTGTGCCGCGCACCTGTTTGCTGGCTGCGGCATTGGCAAGAATGTCGCCCCAGCAGGAAATGCCCTCGATACCGCCGGCGATCACCAGCACGCGGTCGTTGCTGTCGATCTGCTCCACCACCGGGGTGATCAGATGCACGGTGGGTACACTGTCGGTTTTTGGCGCAAGCAGTACGGTGCTGGCGCGACCGACGATCTTCGGGCAGTTCCACAGCGGGCGTAGCCCCACGGTGGCACCGGCCAGGCCGAGGAAGTCGAGGGCGTCAGATACCGTGTTGGTATCCAGCGCCGCCAAGCGATCGAGCACACTCTTTTTGTTCATGGGGTAGCCCCTGCGATGACGGAGGCGACCAGTGTCGACGAGGCGATTTGATAGGTATATTACTAATCACAGAAGCGTTAGATACGCTAAACCTATGGAAAAATCATGATCAATTTCCGTCTGATCCGTCACCTCTGGCTGTTCCTGGCCGTCGCCGAAGAGCAGAATTTCGGCCGTGCAGCCAAGCGGCTTGGCATGTCTCAGCCACCCCTGAGCGAACAGATTCAGGTGCTGGAGCAGGCACTCAAGGTCCAACTGTTCGAGCGCTCGCGGCGCGGGGCGAAACTGACCCCCGTGGGGGCGGCGATCCTGCCGGCGGTGCGTAAATTCGCCGAGCAACTCGAGCGCCTGGAGCTGGCGGTCGAGGAGGCGGTAGCGGGACAGTCGGGGATGTTGACCATCGGCGCCATCTCCACGGCCATGTTCGACGTACTGCCCGGCCTGATCGAACAGATGAAGGTCGAATACCCGAACCTGACCGTATCCGTGCGGGAAATCGACAGCGTAGAGGCCGTTCCGGCGCTGGAGGCCGGTGATATCGACCTGGCCTTCGCCCGCCTGGACGGTGATCTGGGCGCCTCGATCCAGTCACTGCCATTGCTTGAAGATCGCCTGGTAGTGGCGTTGCCCAGTGACCACCCATTGGCTGCGCGCACGCGTATCAGTTTGTCCAGCCTGGCCAACGAACCTTTGGTGATGTTTTCGCGAAAGGTCAGCCCGGTGTATTTCGACAACTTGATTGCAACCTGCCGAGCCAGCGGATTTTCCCCGCGCGTGCTGCATGAAGTGCGTTCTGTCGCTTCGCAGATCGCCTTTGTCAGCTATGGGCAGGGCATCGCCCTGGTACCGGCATCCTTGAAAAAAATGGCACCGGATAACGTGGTCTTTCGATCATTGAGTCAGAAGCTCAACGTGGTGACGACGGCGGTGGCCTGGAATGCGGATCGGCCCAATCCGCTCATAGCTGAAGTCATTGCCCGACTGCGGAAAAAGGCCTGAGACGGGCAAGGGCGGCGAGTGGGCGATCGACGATAGGTTTGGCGTATGGAAACGTTCCACAATTAGGAATTTACATAAGACTCGAACCGGCTGAAATTGGGCCTGTCGCCGATGACCTGTTTCGGCGGCAGTCTTATCGTCCAAGGAGTCATTTACGTGACCGCATCCGAAACGTTCACTCATACGCAGGTCCCGTTGACCGTCGAGGGCGTCCAGCTGAACGTCGCCGCCATTCATCGAGATGGCAACCTGACGCCGATCGTGTTCCTGCATGGTTTTGGTTCCACCAAAGAGGACTACGCCGACATTGTGCAGCACGCGGAATTCGCCGGGCATCCCTTCCTCGCCTACGACGCACCGGGCTGCGGTGAGAGCCAGTGCAGCGACCTTTCCAGTGTTTCGATTCCTTTTCTGCTGCAGACCGCGTTGCAGGTGCTGGAGCATTTCGGTATCGAGCGCTTCCATCTGGTCGGTCACTCCATGGGCGGATTGACTGCGCTGATGCTGGCCCATCAGTTCCCGGAACGGGTAATCAGTTTCGTCGATATAGAGGGCAATATTGCCCCGGAAGACTGTTTTCTCAGCCGACAGATCGTTGATTATCCAAGCGATGATCCAGAGAAATTCTTCACGGCTTTCATCGAGCGTGCCCGGCAGGCCCCGGCATACGCCAGCGCACTCTATTCGGCGAGCCTCAGGCACAAGGTGCGTGCCGGGGCCGTGCGGGGGATTTTCCAGTCGATGGTCGACCTTTCCGATAACGCCGACCTGATGAGCAAGTTTCTCGGCTTGAAGTGCCCGCGAATGTTCATGTACGGCGAGCAGAACGCTTCACTGTCCTACCTTTCGCACATCGAGGCCCGAGGCGTGCGTTTGGCGCCAATTCCGGCCTGCGGCCACTTCCCCATGTACTCCAACCCCACTGCGATGTGGAAACAGATCGCCGATTTCCAGACCGGCAGTCGAACCGGGTAAGTCCGATCGCCCCGAGCGCTCCCCGATGTATGGCGCGAGCCTGACAGGGGGCTCGCGGTTGCTATTCAACGTGTTTCATCCCACATGCCTGCCACGGCGATGTGTGAGGGCGCGTGCATGCCTGTAATCCATAACAACAAGAGGTGCAAATCATGCTAGAAGTCATAAACGGCTTTCTTTCCGGAAAGCTCCTGATCGTGCTCATCGTAGGCCTGGGTGGCTATTTCACGATTCGTTCACGCTTTGTCCAGTTTCGCCATTTCCTGCATATGTTCGGAGCTTTTCGCGATAGTGTGCAGAAGAGCGCCGGTTAGATCAGCTCGTTCCAGGCCTTGATGCTCAGCCTGGCGGGTCGCGTAGGGGCGGGCAATATCGCCGGGGTCGGATTGGCCGTGACGTTGGGTGGGCCCGGTGCGGTGTTCTGGATGTGGGTGACCGCGCTGGTAGGCATGTCCACCAGCTTCTTTGAATGCAGCCTGGGGCAGTTGTATAAACGATGCGACGCCAAGGGACAGTTCCGGGGTGGGCCGTCGTACTACATCCAGTACGGACTGAAACAGGCGTGGCTGGGCAAGGTCATGGCCGTGTTGCTCCTGGTCACTTTCGGTTTTGCCTTCAACGGGCTGCAATCCCATGCCGTGACCCACTCGCTGAACAATGCGTTCGGCTTCTCTACGACTTACTCCGGCATTGCGATTGCCGTATTGCTCGGCCTGGTATTCATGGGGGGCATCAAGCGCATCGCTGCCGTCTCGGACCTGTTGGTGCCGGTCAAGACACTGGCTTACATTGGCGTGACCGTTTATGTGATCGTGCTTCAGTTTGATCATGTGCCCAGCATGCTGATGACCATTTTCAAAAGTGCCTTTGGCTTGGACCAGGCGTTCGCCGGCCTGGTTGGCAGTGCCATCGTCATGGGCGTCAAGCGCGGGGTGTTTGCCAATGAGGCGGGCCTGGGCAGTGCACCCAACGTAGCCGCGGTGGCTAAAGTCGATCACCCGGCGGCTCAAGGGGTGGTTCAAGCGTTCAGCGTCTTCCTGGATACCTTCGTGATCTGTACCTGCACGGCGCTGCTGATCCTGTTGTCGGGTTTTTACACGCCAGGCTTCGAAGGCGATGGCCTGGTACTGACACAGAACGCACTGGCGGCAGTGGTCGGGGACTGGGGGCGCACGTTCATCAGCGTGGCGTTGGCGCTGTTTGTCTTCACGTCGATCCTCTACAACTACTACCTGGGCGAAAACAACCTGCGCTTTCTACTGGGTGATAAACGCGCGGCGGTGATGGCCTATCGGGGCCTGGTGTTGCTGTTGATCCTTTGGGGCGCCGTGCAAAACCTGGGCACGGTCTTCGCCTTTGCCGATATCACCATGACGCTGTTGGCCTTCGTCAATCTGATCGCCCTGGCGCTGTTGTTCAACGTCGGAATGCGCCTGCTGCGTGACTATGACCGGCAGCGCAAGGCCGGCATCAAGACGCCGATCTTCGACTCCAGCCAGTTCACGGATCTTGATCTTGATTTGCAGGCATGGCCCCATCGAGAAAAGGTCGACAACAGCATCCCCGCATCTATACCGCAGGTAGCACCTGCCTCTGCCATACGATGATGAAAAAAGGGCCCATGACAAATCATGGACCCTTGAAAGTTGTCTGGGGATGCTCCGTCAATCAGACTCGCGCAGCATGCGGTTTTACACATCCCTTCAAACCTGTACGTTCTTCAATCTCGCCTGAGCCACTGATATAGCCGTAACGCGACAGGTTTGGCATCAGCATCGCGGCGATGAAGGTGATGCTCACGACCGCTGCAACGTAGAAGAAGAAATACTCCTCGATGCCCTGTGAGCGAAGCGACAAGGCGACGTATTCGGCGGTGCCGCCAAATGCGGCATTGCCCACCGCATAGGGAAATCCAACCCCCAATGCACGTACGGCAGGCGGGAACAGTTCGGCTTTGACGATCCCGGCAATCGGCGTGTAGAGCGACGCAATGGCCAGGCCGCCAAACACCAGCACGAATGCCATGAACGGGTTGCTGACCGACTGTAGCGAGTAGAGCAGGGGGATCACCAGCAACATGGCCAGCCCGGAAAACATCAGCATGTGCGCCTTGATACCGATGCGGTCGGCGAGCAAGCCGAACAGCGGTTGGCAAAGCATGAAGCCGATCAGGGCCGCCGTCATGATGAAGCTGACCGTTTCCGGGCTGAAACCGGCGGAGATCACCAGGAACTTCTGCATGTAGGTCGTGAAGGTATAGAAATACAGCGAACCGCCGATGGTGAACGCCACCACCAGGGCAACTGCGCGTTTGTGTTTGAACATGCCGCGCAGAGAGCCGGCATCCTTGCGGCTCATGTCTTTCTTGTTGGCGGTTTCATGCATGGCGCGACGCAGATACACCACCACGATCGAGCTCAACGCGCCGATGAAGAACGGAATCCTCCAGCCCCACTCGCGCAACTCTTCGCCGGTCAGGGTTTGTTGAAGAATGACTACGGTCATCAAGGCCAGCAACTGACCGGCAATGATGGTGAAGTACTGAAACGAGCCATAGAAACAGCGACGGCCCGGTGTCGCGATTTCGCTGATGTAGGTGGCGCCGGTGCCGTATTCCGCACCGACCGACAGGCCCTGAATCAGCCTGGCAACCACCAGCAGGATCGGCGCCGCGACGCCGATGGTTGCGTAGGTCGGCATGACGGCGATCAAAAGCGAGCCGGCGCACATCATGAACACCGAAATAATCATCGAGACCTTGCGACCACGAGTGTCAGCGATCCAGCCGAAAATCCAGCCACCGAGCGGGCGCATGAAAAAACCGACGGCGAAGACGCCCGCGGTCGCCAGTAGCTGACTGGTGGTGTCGCCTTTGGGGAAAAACGAAGCGGCAAAGTAGATGGCGGTATAGGCGTAAATGAAAAAGTCGTACCACTCCACCAGATTGCCCGAGCAGGCACCCATGATGGCTTTGACGCGGTTCGGCGCTTTCATCGCAGCGGCTTCGGCTGAGTGGTCTTTGGCGTCTGGGATTGATGCGGACATGTGATTCACCCTTTTTTCAAGGCGAGGGGAGACGAGGAGCGCGCTGATGCGCGTCCGAGACTGACTCGTTGGGTTTTGGGGTTAACGAAAAGGCGTGAACCCGCTCACGGCCGGTTTTCCGTAGAGAGGGGGAAGGGTGGATGCACAAGCGTGGCGAACAGTAGTGGCCCGGGGAAATCGGACGGGTGAGGCGAAGCATTGAACATCATGGCGCGAGCCCTCGAATCTTATTCTTGTAGTGAGTCGAGCGCTCTCTGGCGTCGACGTTGATTGCACGCTACCGCAGAGTCGGGAGGGTAATAAGCCGTCAGGCAGGCCTAACTGATATACCTGAATTATATAGCTTGGCGTGCAGCCCCGGCGGGCCGGGGGTTACAGCCGGCTTGGAAGTCCCGGGGCCGCACGACACGGGGGTTGCCGGCCGTTCCAAGGTGTACAAATGCGATTACACTCACAGCACTTTCGCCGCATAACGCGTCGAGCCCGATGCTGACTGGCCTGGTAATGGATGTCGTTCAACTCAAAACCCTGATTCATGTTGCCGAACTGGGCAGTCTCAGCAAGGCCTCGGATCGTCTTCACATCGCGCAACCGGCACTTAGCCGGCAAATTCGATTGTTGGAAAAGGAGCTTGGCACCTACCTGTTTGATCGACATGGGCGAGGCATGGAGATCACCGATGCCGGCCGTGAAGTGTTGGCACATGCCACCCGAATCATGGAGGAAATGGAGTCCATTCGAAGTTCTGTCGTGGGCGCAAAGTCGTCTTTTCGGGGAACGGTCGTCATCGGCACGACGCCGACGGTTGCGCAAATCATCACCGTTCCATTGGTACGCAAGATCAAGGAGGCGCATCCGAATCTCGCCGTCAGGTTTTCCTCGGCCTTCAGCGGCTATCTGCTCGATTGGGTTCAGCGTGGCGAACTGGAGCTGGCGATTTCTTACGATCCCCAACCCCTGCATACGCTGCGTATCGTGCCGGTGATGATGGAAAACCTGCTGCTGGTCGGTCCCGCCAGCGCCAACCTGCGTCTTGATACGCCGGTGTCGTTCGAGTCATTGGCTGAGCAGCAATTGGTATTGCCAAGCGCTCGACATAGCCTTCGCGTGATTCTGGATGATTGTGCGCGTCAAGTCGGGATCAAGCTCAAGACCAGCGTTGAAGCCGACTCCTTCGGCGCCATGATCGATCTGGTCCGCAATGGCTTCGGTTTGACCGCTTTGCCTCTGGCATCGATTTACGCGCAAATCGAAGCAGGCGTGCTCAGTGCGGCCCCCTTGGTCGACCCCGTTCCCATGCGCAAGCTTGTTCAGGTTTTTCCGGCCGACAGGCGTGTCAGTCCGGCCGCCAAATTTGTCGGGGATGCCTTCATCGAGATTGCCGCCGATCTGGTCAATCGCAAAATCTGGGCTGGACACATGCTTTGAGTCAACGGCGAATCCGTTAGCTCCGAGTGTCCCGTCCCCGTGCAAATCGCCCAGATATCCGCAGTTGCGCGGTTGCTCACGACTTCCGTTTTTTCTGACCACTGATGACATTGTCTTGAACCAACAAACGCGACTGCCTGGCGTATTCGGCATCTTCATTTTGGGGATGCTGCAAGTTCTGGTCTGGGGAGGTTCGTTCTTCCTGATGGCCGTCATGGCCGATCCGATCATGAAAGAGACCGGCTGGGCCAGCCAATGGGTGTATGGCGCACTGTCCCTGAGCATCCTGGTTTCCGCGATGCTGGCACCGTTGACCAGCCGGCTTATCGCCCGCTACGGCGGCCGCCCCATCCTGGCCAGTAGTGGCCTGGGCGTCGCCATCGGGTTGTTTCTGATGGCCAGTTCGACCTCGTTGCCGATGTTTCTTTTGTCTTGGGCAGTGATTGGCGTCGGTATGGCGCTGGGGTTGTATGAAGCGCTGTTCGCCGCTTTAGGTTCTCTCTATGGAGAGCGGGCGAGCAGTGCGATTACCGGGATCACGCTCATTTCAGGGTTTGCGACAACGCTGTCATGGCCCGCGGTTGCGCTGGTCATCGAGCAGGTTGGCTGGCGCGCGACGTGCGTGGCTTATGGGGTGTTATTGGTCGTTGCCGTGGCACCGCTATATCTCTGGGTGCTGGCGCGGGGCGCGGGAGCACTCACAAAAAGCCAGGCTGTGAGTGATGAAAACCTTTCAATCGACCGGCGGATCTACCTGTTGCTCACGCTGATTTTCGCGTTGGGTGCAGTGATCATGACGGCGATGTCGGTCCAGCTGATTTCATTGTTGCAGGGGCAGGGCTACTCGCTTGCAGCCGCCATCGGGCTGAGCGCTTTACTGGGGCCGAGCCAGGTCGGTTCACGTGTTCTACAAGTGTTTTCGCGAAAGCGACACCCGATCTGGACGACGTTGATCTCCGTGGTGTTCGTGGCAATCGGTCTGCTGTTTGTGACTATCGAGCCGGCAATGACCGCTCTGGGGCTGGTGATCTACGGCGCGGGTAATGGTTTGCGGGCGATCGTTCGAGGCCTGCTGCCACTGGCCCTGATGTCGCCTACCCTTTATGTGTTGCTGATGGGGCGCATGGCTCGGCCTTCCCTCATTGGGCAAGCCTTGACCCCGCTCGCGGGCGGTTACCTGTTGCAGGCCTGGGGCGCGGGCGGTGTGCTTGCGGGGCTGAGTTCGCTGGCCGTATTGAATGTGTTGTTGGTCTTGCTGCTCATTCGGCTGGTGTGTAAAAAACAGCGCTGACCCAGCGAATCACCCTGCGCTCTGAATCAGTCGTCGGGCTTGGGGAACACGGGCCAGAAAGTAAAAAGCCCGGCGCTGGGCCGAGCTCTCTGTAGAAGGGGCCAAATCCCTTTGGCTGACCGTATTGTGCTAGATAGGTGTGACGAAAGTGTGACATCTGAATACGAAATGCCGTGGCGTAACCGTTGGGCCAAGTGCTGCTGGAGTACGACACGACATCAAAACTATCGATACTCTCTTCTCAGTACTCCACAATGGTTTTGGGGCAATCGAATGGCGGTCAGTGAAGCGCCATTGAATGTCTTGAGCATTCGCCCAGGTGGGATTTGTCTTTAATCTGGTCCGAGGTTTGATCGAGATGGCTCATTCACTTAAATACCAAATAGGCGAATCCGTTCGCACTATCGAGGCCGAGGTGGGGAAGCTGCTCGATCTGG
This sequence comes from Pseudomonas sp. PDM32, assembly GCF_019219225.1. NCBI lineage: Bacteria > Pseudomonadati > Pseudomonadota > Gammaproteobacteria > Pseudomonadales > Pseudomonadaceae > Pseudomonas > Pseudomonas sp. PDM32. Next base: position 5,487 of record NZ_JAHUWE010000025.1, on the reverse strand, counting down.
CTGCAACGCTCAGAGAAGCAAGGGATGAAGAAATGGCTGCAGCTGTCTCGACCCAGGCGAACAAGCTGCTTGAAGCAGCAGTGGCGCTGAGGATCGCGATGTCAGGCTGAATGCTTGCGCTGCGCCCCAGGCTGAGCCAGATCAAGGCTCTGCCAGTTCGCAGCAATGCATTGCCCTTAACGCCGATCCAGCCAAACCGTCTGAGCATTGCAGAATTCGCGCACCCCGAAGTGCGAGAGTTCCCGGCCAAAGCCACTCTTCTTCACACCACCAAAACTGACACGCGGATCGCTGGCGCTATAGCCGTTGATGAACACGCCGCCGGTTTCAAGTTGGCCAGCCATCTGCCGGGCGAGTTCGTCATTGCGCGTATAAATAGTGGCGGTGAGGCCGAACTCGCTGTCATTGGCCAGCGCCAGCGCATGGGCGGCGTCTCGGGCCGTGATGATTGAAGCCACGGGACCAAACAGTTCCTGTCTGAAGGATGTCATCTGATCGGTCACGTCGCCCAGTACAGTGGGTTCGTAGTAGTTGCCGGTGCCTTCGACCTTCTTTCCACCCAGCAGCAAGGTCGCGCCTTCTTCCAGTGTGTCGCGCACCTGTTGGTCCAGTTCGTCGCGCAGATCGAAGCGCGCCATCGGGCCGATGTAAGTGGTGGAGGCGAGTGGATCACCGACGACCAGTCGTTGGGTGGCCTCGACGAACTTGCGGGTAAATTCCTCGGCAATGCCCTGCTCGACAATCAGGCGTTTGGCCGCGGCGCAGACTTGTCCGGTGTTTTGATAGCGCCCGATCACGGCGGCTTTGACCGCCTCATCGAGGTCCGCGTCGTCGAGCACGATAAACGGGTCGGAGCCGCCCAGTTCCAATACGCATTTCTTCAGCGCGGCTCCGGCCTGAGCGCCGATGGCCATGCCCGCACGCACGCTGCCGGTGAGGGTGACGGCCGCGATGCGTGGATCGGCGATTGCCTTGGATACACCGTCCGGGGTGACGTTGATGACCTCGAAGACACCTTCAGGAAAATCCGCCTGCTTGACGGCTTCCAACAGCAGGTAGGCGCTGCCCATGACGTTGGGCGCGTGCTTGAGCACGTAGGTATTGCCGGCGAGCAGGGTAGGGACCGCGCCGCGCAGCACTTGCCAGATGGGGAAGTTCCACGGCATCACGGCGAGAATCGGGCCGATCGGGCGATATTCAATGCGTGCCTTGCCGCCTTCGACCAGGGTCGGTTCTGCGCTGAGCATGGCGGGACCCTGTTCGGCGTACCACTCGCAGAGCTGCGCGCATTTTTCAATTTCGCCACGGGCCTGAGTCATCGGCTTACCCATTTCCAGGGTGATCATGTTGGCCATGGCCTCTACATTGTTGCGCAAGGCCTGGCCGAGGTTGATCAAAAGCTGTGCGCGTTGTGCAACCGGTTTGCCGCGCCAGGTGCGAAACCCGGTAGTGGCCCGCGCCAGCGCGGCCTGTAATGCCGAATCGGACTCGAAAGGGTACTGGCCGATCTGCTCGCCCGTGGTCGGGTTGATCGAAATGGCATGGGTAAGGCTGGATACGTGGGTCATGGCACCGTCCTGCTAGGTAGGAATGTGCTCAGGTTATGGGGGTATATGTTTTATGGAAACTGAATAATACTGAGCATAACGTTCACGTTTGGAGAATGACTTGGATCTGGTTCAGCTCGAAATTTTCAAGGCTGTCGCCGAGCACGGCAGCATCAGCGTTGCCGCCCAGCATATCCACCGGGTGCCATCGAATCTCACGACCCGAATCAAGCAGCTTGAGCAGGACCTGGGTGTGGATCTGTTTATCCGCGAGAAGAGTCGCCTGCGCTTGTCGCCAGCCGGCTGGAGTTTCCTGGATTACGCTCGACGCATTCTCGACCTGGTTCAAGAGGCGCGGGCCACAGTGGCGGGCGAGGAACCGCAAGGCGCCTTCGCCCTGGGTTCGCTGGAAAGCACGGCAGCGGTACGAATTCCAGAGCTATTGGCTGCCTATAACCAGAAACACGCGAAGGTCGAACTGGACCTGTCCACCGGCCCCTCCGGGACCATGATCGACGGGGTGTTGTCGGGGCGGCTGGCCGCGGCATTTGTCGATGGGCCGGTGTTGCACCCGGCGCTGGAAGGCGTACCGGCATTCGAGGAGGAGATGGTCCTGATCGCGCCACTCAATCATGAGCCGATTCATCGGGCCAAGGATGTGAATGGCGAAAACATCTATGCCTTCCGCTCCAACTGCTCCTATCGCCATCATTTCGAAAGCTGGTTTGCCAATGGCGCGGCGGTGCCCGGCAAGATATTCGAAATGGAGTCCTATCACGGCATGCTGGCCTGCGTCAGCGCCGGGGCGGGCCTGGCGCTGATGCCACGCAGCATGCTCGAAAGCATGCCTGGGTGTACGACGGTCAGCGTCTGGCCGTTGTCGGAGTCGTTCCGTTATCTGCGCACCTGGTTGGTGTGGCGCAGGGGCACGGTGTCGCAGAGCCTCACGATGTTTGTGCGCCTGCTGGAGGAGCGTGGTGTCGCGTTGATCGATAAATAGTGGAAAGTTAACGGTCTGCGCTGAAAAACCGGATAATGGCGGCCAAATCGTTTAGCTCGTTATTCTGGTAATCGCACATGGAAATCAAGGTCAACTTTCTCGACAACCTTCGACTTGAGGCCAAGTTCGACGACTTCACGGTGATCGCCGATCAACCCATTCGCTACAAGGGTGATGGCTCGGCGCCGGGGCCGTTCGATTATTTCCTGGCTTCGTCGGCGTTGTGTGCGGCGTACTTCGTGAAGTTGTATTGCGAGACTCGTAATATCCCCACCGAAAATATCCGCCTGTCGCAGAACAACATCGTTGACCCGGAAAACCGCTACAACCAGATTTTCAAGATTCAGGTCGAACTGCCGGCGGACATCTCCGCCAAGGACCGCCAGGGGATCTTGCGCTCCATTGACCGTTGCACGGTAAAGAAGGTGGTGCAAACCGGGCCTGAGTTCGTGATTGAAGAGGTCGAAAACCTCGACGCCGATGCCCAGGCGTTGCTGATGCCGCACTCGACCTCCGAGGCGGGCACCTATATTGCGGGCAAGGACCTGCCGCTGGAGCAAACCATCGCCAACATGTCGGGCATCCTGGCCGACTTGGGCATGAAGATTGAAATCGCCTCGTGGCGTAACATCGTTCCCAATGTGTGGTCGCTGCACATCCGCGATGCGCACTCGCCGATGTGTTTTACCAATGGCAAAGGCGCGACCAAGGAAGGCGCGCTGGCATCGGCGTTGGGCGAGTTTATCGAGCGGCTCAACTGCAACTTCTTCTATAACGATCAGTTCTGGGGGGAGGACATCGCCAACGCGGCGTTTGTGCATTACCCGGACGAGCGCTGGTTCAAGCCGGGCCCGAAGGACGAGCTGCCGACTGAAATCCTCGACGAATACTGTCTGAAGGTTTACGACCGGGATGGTGAGTTGCGTGGTTCGCATCTGTACGACACCAACTCCGGCAACACCCAGCGCGGCATTTGTTCGCTACCGTTTGTGCGCCAGTCGGACAATGAGGTGGTGTACTTCCCGTCCAACCTGATCGAAAACCTGTTCCTGAGCAATGGCATGAGCGCTGGCAACACGCTGGCCGAAGCGCAGGTGCAGTGCCTGTCGGAGATCTTCGAGCGCGCGGTGAAGCGCGAAATCCTCGAAGGCGAAATGGCCCTGCCGGATGTGCCGCAGGAAGTGCTGGCGAAATACCCGGGCATCCTGGCCGGTATCCAGGCCCTGGAAGAGCAGGGCTTCCCGGTGCTGGTCAAGGATGCGTCGCTGGGCGGGGAGTTCCCGGTGATGTGCGTCACCTTGATGAACCCGCGTACCGGTGGCGTATTTGCCTCGTTCGGCGCGCACCCAAGCCTGGAAGTGGCGCTGGAGCGCAGCCTGACGGAGCTGCTGCAAGGCCGCAGTTTTGAAGGTTTGAATGATTTGCCGCAGCCGACCTTCGAAGGTCAGGCGGTGACTGAGCCGAACAATTTCGTGGAGCACTTTATCGACTCCAGCGGTGTGGTCTCGTGGCGCTTCTTCAGTGCCAAGCCGGACTTTGAATTCGTTGAGTGGGATTTCTCCGGTCAAGGCGAAAACTCCAATGCCGAAGAAGCCGCGACTCTGTTCGGCATTCTCGAAGACATGGGCAAAGAAGTGTACATGGCGGTCTATGAACATATCGGCGCCAAGGCCTGCCGCATTCTGGTGCCAGATTACTCGGAAATTTATCCGGTCGAAGATTTGATCTGGGATAACACCAACAAGGCGCTGCAGTTCCGCGCCGACATCCTGAATCTGCACAGTCTGAGCAAAGTCGGCCTGCGATCGCTGGCCCAGGGGCTGGAAAGCAGCGAGCTGGATGATTACACCGACATCACTACGTTGATCGGCATCGAGTTCGACGACAACACGCCTTGGGGCAAGTTGACGATCCTGGAATTGAGGCTGCTGATTTATCTCGCCTTGCAGAAGTTTGATCAGGCCAAGGATCTGGTGGAAGCCTTCTTGCAATACAACGACAACACAGTCGAGCGCGGCCTGTTTTATCAGGCGGTGAACGTCGTGCTGGAAATGCAGTTGGACGATGATCTGGAACTGAGCGACTACGAGGTCAACTTCCGCCGGATGTTCGGTGACGAGCGCATGGACGCGGCGATAGGGTCGGTCGATGGCAGCGTACGTTTCTATGGTTTGACACCGACGAGCATGAAACTGGAAGGCCTCGACAGGCACCTTCGTCTGATAGAGAGCTATAAGAAGCTACATAGGGCGCGGGCCGGAGTGGCGACTTTATCCAGCTGAAAGCGGTAACAAAAAAGCACCTTGGGTGCTTTTTTGTTTTTTGGCGGCCAGCACAATCTTCTGTGTGTGGTGGACTCGCTATTCGGCTATGACACTGGGCAGTGGCTGGCATCGAGGATGCTCTTCTATATAGAGGGCGCATTTTCCTCCTCATTTCTGGCTTCCTTCGGGGCGTTTTAGCGCCTTCTGTAAGTTATTGATAGAAAACCTGAATCAGTGCTTGACGGCAGATTCTGGAGGCCTATAATTCGCCCCACTTCCGGCGCAGTCGAAACGGAAAACTCCTTGGTAAACAAAGAGTTACGCAGTTTTCGACAGTAGGTTGCTTCAGGTCATCGAAGCGCAAAAGAAGTTGAAAAAGAGGTGTTGACAGCAGCGAGTAACGCTGTAGAATTCGCCTCCCGCTGACGAGAGATCGAAAGCGCAAGTGGTTGAAGTTGTTAAGGAATCCTTGAAAACTTCTGAAAAAATCACTTGACAGCAAATGAGGCTGCTGTAGAATGCGCGCCTCGGTTGAGACGAAAGATCTTAACCAACCGCTCTTTAACAACTGAATCAAGCAATTCGTGTGGGTGCTTGTGGAGTCAGACTGCTAGTCAACAGATTATCAGCATCACAAGTTACTCCGCGAGAAATCAAAGATGTAACCAACGATTGC
>NZ_JAHUWE010000024.1:0-27718 GCF_019219225.1 Pseudomonas sp. PDM32 | reverse complement strand
GCATCACGTTGACGCCATTGACCGACAGCTTGTCGCCAACCGGGCGACGCAGGGCGGTGTGCAGGGCCGGACGGCCCTCGGAAGCATTGACGATTTCGCCGTCGAACAGCGATTTGATCGCGCCCTTGAGGTCGACTTCGTTGGCCAGGCCCACCAGCAGATTGCGGGTCTCGGCGTTGATCAGGTTCTTCGAGTAGTCGAGAAACAGGCCGCAACTGCTGAGGGTGAATTGAGTAAAGCGCTGCGGATCGGCATTGAAGGCTTCGCGCATGCTGAAATCCTGCATGGCTTGGCGGTGGTCATTCAACGCTTGCCAGGCGGGCAGAGCGGTCACGTCGTGAGGAGTGCGGTAATACGCCATCGCTGCGGGTTTCCTTATTACTTGAACGGCCTTTAGAACACTAAAAATCCCGGAGCGCTGTGGGTGGGCGTTCCGGTCAACTGCGTCGACACGATTTCATGGCGCAGGGCGAATACAGTAAACCCCGCGCAATGATCTGTCTTGACTTTGTCTGACCTGTTTCCGGTACTTTTTTAACATCGAAGTTAGGAATGGTCCGACAAACGGAAGAGACAGGGCTCGGATCAGGCGACCTGGACCGGAATGGCATTGCTGGTGTGGCTCAGTTCATTGCCCGGTGCCATGTAGAGCATGCGCGGCTTGAAGTTGAGCAGTTCGGCTTCGCTGTAATGAGCGTAAGCGCAGATGATCACGCGATCACCGACCTTGGCCTTGTGCGCCGCGGCACCGTTGACCGATATCATGCGTGAACCTTCTTCGCCACGGATGGCATAGGTGGTGAAGCGCTCGCCGTTGTCGACGTTGTAGATCTGGATCTGTTCGTACTCGCGGATGCCGGACAGGTCCAGCCATTCACCGTCGATGGCGCAGGAGCCTTCGTAATCGAGTACAGCGTGGGTGACTTCGGCGCGATGCAGCTTGGCTTTGAGCATGATGGCGTGCATGAATGTTTCCCAGGTCGGCGGGCAAGTGGCCCGAAGGGTTTGTGGGCGTCAGTAAGGTCTGTATGGGCGCAGCAGAACCCCTGTGGGAGCGAGCCTGCTCGCGATAGCGGTGGATCAGGCAAAACTGTTGTGACTGAACATCCGCTATCGCGAGCAGGCTCGCTCCCACAGGTTTTTTTGTTGTCTAGATTGGCGCGTCGAGGTTCAGGTGCAGGTTGTCGATCAACCGCGTCGTACCGAGGAACGCCGCTACCAGAATCACCAGGTCACGATCCTGAGCCGTCGCCGGGCGCAGGGTCAGGGCATGGCGGATTTCCAGATAGTCAGGACGAAGGCCAGCCGTTTCGAGCTGTTTGATCTGCGTGTCGATCAGCGCGGGGAAATCGCGTTCGCCCTGCTTGATCGCCTCGCCGATCGCATTCAGCGTGCGGTAGACCACCGGCGCCACGGCGCGTTGCTCTTCGTTGAGGAACCCGTTGCGCGACGACAGCGCCAGGCCATCGGCCGCCCGTACGGTCGGCTCACCGATGATCTGGATCGGCATGTTCAGGTCATGTACCAGCGCGCGAATCACCGCCAGTTGCTGGAAGTCCTTCTCGCCAAAGATCGCCAGGTCCGGCTGAACCATGTTGAACAGCTTGCTGACCACCGTCGCCACGCCTTCGAAATGCCCCGGCCGGCTCGCGCCGCACAGGCCTTCGGACAATTGCGGGACACTGACGCGGGTCTGGCCGGCCATGCCGTCGGGATACATCTCCTCGACGGTCGGAGCGAACAGCAGATGGCAACCGGCCTGGAGCAGCTTTTCCTGGTCGGCGGCGAGGGTGCGCGGGTACTTGTCGAGGTCTTCGCCAGCACCGAATTGCAGCGGGTTGACGAAAACGCTCGCCACCACGAAGTCCGCCCGTTGGGAGGCCTTGGTCACTAGTGCAACGTGGCCGCTGTGCAGGTTGCCCATGGTCGGCACAAAGGCAATGCGCTTGCCTTCGCTACGGGCACGGGCCACGGCGGCCCGCAGTTCGCGTACGGTTTTTACGGTGTTCATGCAGAGAATCCGTGTTCGATACCAGGGAAAGTCGCTGCCTTGACTTCAGTCACGTAGGCATTCAACGCAGCTTCAATGCTGGTCTGGCCAGTCATGAAGTTTTTCACGAATTTTGGCACGCGGCCGGTAATGGACAGCCCCAGCATGTCGTGCAGAACCAGCACCTGGCCATCGGTGCGATTGCCGGCGCCAATCCCGATCACCGGAATCTTCACCGCCTGGGTGATTTCTTCAGCCAGCTCGCTCGGGACGCACTCTAGCAGCAGCATGGCCGCGCCGGCCTGTTCCAGGGCTATCGCGTCGGCACGCATCTGCCGCGCCTGGTTTTCATTGCGACCCTGGACCTTGTAGCCGCCAAGGATGTTCACCGACTGCGGCGTCAGGCCCATGTGCGCGCAGACCGGGATGCCGCGCTCGGCCAGCAGGCGGATCGAGTCGGCCAGCCACAATGCGCCTTCGACCTTGACCATGTGCGCGCCGGCCTGCATCAACAGGGCGCTGTTGGTCATGGCTTGTTCGGTGGTGGCATAGGCCATGAAAGGCAGGTCGGCGAGGATCAGGGCATCGCTATTACCGCGTTTGACGGCAGACACGTGGTAAGCCATTTCTGCGGTGGTGACAGGCAAGGTGCTGTCGTGGCCCTGTAAAACCATGCCGAGGGAGTCGCCCACCAGCAGCACTTCGACGCCGGCCTGATTGCAGGCGTGGGCGAAGGTTGCGTCGTAGCAGGTCAGCATGGTGATCTTTTCACCTTTTTGCTTCAGACCTTGCAGGGTGGTCAGGGTGATGGCTGGCATGAAAAGTTCCTCATTCAGGCGCTGTGGAAACTACTGCGAGTAACGCGCGTGATTCTTCGTTGAACACAGGCGCACGCTCTTTCGTCGTGCTTTTAAGGCCTGGATTGCGCCCTTGAACGCCGTGTTGGCGGCAGCGGGACGCCTATAGTCGTGAGGAGAACGAGGGAAGTCAATTGCGTGTGTTACCGCATTGTTACGGGTGGGGTGTTACCGGAGTAACTGATGCGATTCAGCAGCAGATCTTGTGCCCGACACAAAACCAATGTGGGAGCGGGCTTGCTCGCGAAGGCGGAGTTTCAGTCAACATTGATTCTGGATGACACACCGCTTTCGCGAGCAAGCCCGCTCCCACAGGTGATTTGTGTCACGTCGGGAGCAGGCGTTCCAGGCCGACGAACGGGCATGCATTGAGCAGTTCGGCCAGGGTCCGGCCATCGGCCAGCTGCAGATCGGCAGGTGCCAGCTCGGCCAATGGATATAGCACGAAGGCCCGTTCCTGCATGTGGTAGTGGGGAACCTTGAGGCGCGGTTCGTCGATCAGGCGATCACCGAACAGCAAGATGTCGAGGTCCAGCGTACGCGGTCCCCAGCGTTCAAGGCGCTCGCGACCCTGGCCGTTTTCGATGGCCTGCAAGGCATCCAGCAATTCCAGGGGCGCCAGCGTGCTGTCGAGAGCGGCCACCGCGTTGGTGTAGCGCGGTTGTCCGGGAAGCAGCGAGTCGCTTTGATAAAACTCCGAAACCCCAACCAGTCGGGATTGCGGCAAGGACGCCAGCGCCTCGGCGGCGCTGCGCAATTGTTCGGCAGGGTCAGCCAGATTGCTGCCCATGCCGATGTAGATGCGTTCCATGGATTACTCGCCCGTGGTGCTCGAAGCGCCAGCGGCGCGCTTGCGCTTGGAGCCACCGCTGCGGCGACGCTTGCGCGGGGCGCCGGTGCCTTCTTCCTTGCCGCTGAGGTCGCGGATCATGTCGCGGCGCTCGCTTTCATTGGCGTCCTGATAGTCGGTCCACCATTCGCCGAGGCCGTCAGTCTGCTCGCCTGCACTTTCGCGCAACAGCAGGAAGTCATAGCCGGCGCGGAAGCGCGGGTTGTCCAGCAACAGATCGGCACGCTTGCCGCTGCGACGCGGCAGGCGTTCCTGCATGTCCCAGATCTCGCGGATCGGCATGGTGAAGCGTTTCGGAATCGCGATTCGCTGGCACTGTTCGGCAATCAGCTCATGCGCTGCTTCCTGCATCGCCGGAATCGGCGGCATGCCACGCTCCTGCAGACGCAGGACGCGCGCCGGCAGGGCAGGCCAGAGCAGGGCCGCAAACAGGAATGCCGGGGTGACCGGTTTGTTCTGCTTTATCCGCAGGTCGGTATTGATCAGGGCTTCGCTGATCAGGGTGTGGGTGTAGGTCGGGTTGTATTCCAGTGCTTCGGCGCTGGCCGGGAACAGTGGATCGAACAACTGCAAGTCGACCAGCATTTCAAACGTATCGGCGGCGTGGCCGGAGAGGAACAGTTTGAGCACTTCTTCGAACAGGCGAGCCGACGGGATCTCGCGCAGCATCGGCGCCAGGTCGCGGATCGGCAGGGCGCTGTGTTTTTCGATACCGAAATTCAGCTTGGCGGCGAAGCGCACGGCCCGCAGCATGCGTACCGGATCTTCCTGGTAGCGTTGCTTCGGATCGCCGATCAGGCGGATCAGGTGATTGCGGATGTCGTGTACGCCGTTGGCGTAGTCGAGGATGCGCTCGCTGACCGGATCGTAATACAGGGCATTGATGGTGAAGTCGCGACGTTGCGCGTCTTCTTCCAGGGTGCCATAGACGTTATCGCGCAGGATGCGCCCGCTTTCGTTGCGTGAAGACTGGTTACTGTCTTCCTCGTCTTCGTTTTGCGGGTGATTGGCGCGGAAGGTCGCGACTTCGATGATTTCGCGGCCGAAGTGGATGTGCACCAGTTTGAACCGACGCCCGATGATTCGCGCATTACGGAATTCGGCCCGTACCTGCTCGGGGGTGGCGCTGGTGGCAACGTCGAAATCTTTCGGGGTAATGCCCAGCAACATGTCGCGCACGCAGCCGCCCACCAGGTAAGCCTGATACCCGGCGCTCTGCAGGCGTTCAACGATATTCACCGCGTAGCGGCTGAATTGCGCCTTTTGCAGCGAGTGTTGGCCGCTGTTGAGCACTTCAGGCGTGCTGCGAATGTGTTGCGTAGGACGCTTGGGAGTACGGAATGACTGGAACAGCTTCTTCAGCATGGGATGCACTGTTTGAAGGAATATTCGGCCATAACAGAAGAATGACCGCATGATGGGCGGGGATTCTAGCATTTAGTCGGGGGATGGTGTAGGACACAGCAGATATGAACTGTAGGCCGTAGTCCGTGGGGGCGAGCTGTTCGCGATGGGTGTGAACGATGGCGTGTTAAGCCTGATGCCCAGCTGCGCCCTCGGGTTTTTCGCGAGCAAGCTCGCTCCTACAGGTACAGGAAGTGGGGGGGGCTTGAATCGCAGAAACTACAAGGGGAGCCGAAGCTCCCCAAGAAGTAGTTGCATGCTCTATTTTTATTTTTGGTTTCGGGCTTTTTGTTTTTGTTAAGTGCCCTTGCCATGAAGCTTTCCTTCATGACCCTCCCAATCGGGAGCCAAGAGCAAACGGATTGCTTTGGTCGCTGAATTGCAGTGATCTTTCGATCCAACCAGTACAGGCTCTGTCTTAGGACAGTTTTTGTTGTTCTCGGCCTGGTCGTGGGGCAAGCCCCAAATACAACGCCTCTCCAAAAGAATCAGTTAGCTGCGCCTCTCGCCGTCTTGTTTTTATTGTGCGTGAGTCGATTCGTCTTATTTTTATTGTCTTGTGCATTGCTTGTTATTGTTCTTGTACCAAACATATAGCAGGGTGCGTGCCAACTTTTGCGAAGCCCAATAAAACAAGGGGTTAGATCGGCTGTCGGGCATTTCGAAGGCGAAAAAAAGCCGGGGCTTCGTTACCGTAAGCCCCGGCTTCTGTTACGTGAAAAAGCTGAGGTAACAGTTTTTTCACAATGTCACGTGTTACCCGCACATGTGACAGGTGGGGTTCAGCTTTCGCTGGCCACCCCGGTCTTGCGCCGCGGGATGCCCAGGCGCTGACGGCGTTCCCACAGGCATTTGCGGCTGACCCCGAGTTTGCGGGCCAGTTCGGTTTCAGTCATGTGGTCCTGATGCTCGAGGACGAAATGCTGGAAGTAGTCTTCCAGGGAGAGGTCTTCGGTCGGCTCGTGGTTGCTGTTACCGGCATTGCCGTTGCCCTGTTGTGGGGGCAGGCCAATGAATTCGTCATCTTCCAGGTCGCCCAGTTCGATGTCGATGCCCAGCAACTCGGCGGAGATTTCCGGGCTTTCGCACAGGATAACCGCGCGCTCGACGGCGTTTTCCAGTTCGCGAACGTTGCCCGGCCAGGAGTAGTGACGAATGGCTTGCTCGGCATCCGCGGCGAACTTCAGGTCGGTGCGGTTGATTCGCGCACTTTGCCGCGCCAGGAAGGCGTTGGCGATTTCGTTGACGTCCGCACCGCGTTCGCGCAGGGCTGGCAGCTTCAGCGCAATAACGTGGAGGCGGTAATACAAGTCTTCGCGGAACTGGCCGATCTTCGCCAGGCTCTTGAGGTCGCGGTGAGTCGCGGCGATCAGGCGTACATCGACTTTTTGCGACTGCACCGAACCTACGCGACGAATTTCGCCTTCCTGCAATACGCGCAGCAGGCGAGCCTGGGCTTCCAGTGGCAGTTCGCCAATTTCGTCGAGGAACAAGGTGCCGCCGTCCGCCGCTTCCACCAGGCCGGCGCGCCCGGCGCTGGCGCCGGTGAATGCGCCTTTTTCGTGGCCGAACAGTTCGGACTCGATCAGGCTTTCCGGAATGGCTGCGCAGTTCACCGAAATCATCGGTGCCTTGGCGCGTCTGGACAGGTTGTGCAGGGCGCGGGCCACCAGTTCTTTACCGGTGCCCGATTCGCCCTGGATCAGCACGTTGGAATCGGTCGGCGCGACTTTGCGGATCTTGCCATACAGGTCCTGCATCGGCGGGCATGAGCCGATAATGCCGATTTCACCGTTGCTGTTGTCGGCACCGGACTTCGCCGCACCGTTGGCGGCTTTGCCGGCAACCGCTTCACCACCGGTTTGTGCCGTTTGTCGGTCACGCAGGATTCGTGCGGCGGCTTGCAGCATTTCGTCGTGGTCGAATGGCTTGGCAATGTAATCCACCGCACCCATTTTCATCGAGTCGACGGCCGAGCGCAGGCTCGCGTAGCTAGTCATGATCAGCACCGGCGTACCTTGGGCGAGCTTGATCAACTCTGTGCCAGGCGCGCCCGGCAAGCGCAGGTCACTGACGATCAGGTCGAACGAGGGGATGGTGAAGCGTTCTTGTGCTTCCTGCACTGAACCGGCTTCGCTGACCTGGTACTGGTTACGTTCCAGCAGGCGGCGCAAGGCGGAGCGGATAATGGTTTCGTCTTCGACGATCAAAATGTGCGGCATTGATTCGATACTCTCGACGGTCTCAGTTCACAGCGGACGTCGCTTCGACATGACGCGGCAAGGTAACCCTGATTCGGGTGCCGCGTTGGCTTTGAACATCAGCCGGGCTGTCGATGGTGATTTGTCCATAATGCTCTTCAACGATGGAATAGACCAGTGCAAGGCCCAGACCGGTGCCTTCGCCAGGGTCCTTGGTGGTGAAGAAAGGTTCGAACAATCGGTCCATGATGCTCGACGGAATACCGCTGCCTTCGTCCTCCACGATCAGATCGACCGTGTGTTCGCCGGCTTCGCTCTTGACTCGCACCGCACTGCCGGGAGGCGATGCGTCACGGGCGTTTGAGAGCAGGTTGATCAACACCTGGGCCAGCCGTTGCGGGTCGCCTTCGACCCAGTGCTCGGGGTCGCACAGGTTGTAGAACTGCACTTCGAAATTGCGTCGGTTCAGCGCCAGCAGGCCGATGGCATCCTGGGCCACTTCGGCCAGACAGACGGGCTCGTCGCTGTGCTGATGACTGCCGGCATGGGCAAAGCTCATCAGCGACTGGACAATGCGCGACACGCGCTTGGTCTGCTCGAGGATCTGGCCGCTGATCTCCTTCAGCTCGCCGTCTTCCTCGCGTTCTTCGCGCAGGTTCTGCGCCAGGCACGCGATACCGGTGATCGGGTTGCCGATTTCATGGGCCACGCCGGCCGCCAGGCGACCGATGCTCGCCAGGCGCTCGGAGTGCACCAGTTTGTCCTCGAGCATCTGGGTTTCGGTCAGGTCTTCCACCAGCAACACCAGGCCACTGTTACCCGGCGCCAGGGGTTCGTCGATTGCCGCTTTGTGCAGGTTCAGCCAGCGTGTCTGGCCGTCGAGGGCCAGGTGCTGCTTGTGCAAGTGCTCGTCCGGCAGATTGATGAAGCCTTGCAGCAGTTCTTTCCACGGGTCGGCAATGGTGCTCAGGCGCGAACCGACCACGCGCTGCGCAGCGATGCCGGTCAGCTCCTCCATGGCCTTGTTCCACATGAGGATTTCCTGATCCTTGGCCAGCGAGCAAACGCCCATCGGCAATTCCTGCAGGGTCTGGCGGTGATAGCGGCGCAGGGCATCGAGTTCGGCGGCCAGGCCGGTCAGGCGCGAGTGGTAGTCCTCGAGTCGGCTTTCGATGAAGTGAATGTCTTCGGTCACGTAGTTTTCGCCACCTGCCTTGTAGGGCAGGAACGTCTCGACCATGTCCTGGGCCACGCTCGGCCCCATCAGGCCGGAGAGGTTGGCTTCGATGCGGTCACGCAGGCGACGCAGGGCATAGGGTCGGCGTTCGTCGAATGGCAGATAAAGGTCGCGCAGTGCCTGTTCCACTTCTTTCTGCGCCGCTTTTGCACCCAATGGTTTTGCAAGCTGCGTGGCGAACTCCTGGGGCGAGGCGGCGTGCAGTTCGCGGCGTTGCGGGCGGCGCACGTTATCCACGGCGCAGGCTTCGGCAGCACTGGCCTCTTCGGTGCTGGCGTTGGTGAACAGCGAGATCAGGGTGAACATCAGTACGTTGGCCGCCAGCGAGGCAATCGCCGCCATGTGCCAACTGGTGTCGTCCAGCACGTAGATCATGTTCAGCAGCGGAATGTAGAAGCCCTGCAGGTTACCGACCAGCGGTAACAACATGGTCACCAGCCACACCAGTATCCCCGCCAGCAAGCCCGCGATGAAGCCGCGACGGTTGGCTGTCGGCCAGTACAGGACCGAGAGCACGCCCGGCAGGAACTGCAACGTGGCGACGAACGCGACGATGCCGAGGTTGGCCAGGTCCTGTTCGGCACCGAGCATCAGGTAGAAGCCGTAGCCAGCCATGATGATCGCGACAATCAGCGCCCGGCGGGTCCACTTCAGCCAGCGGTAGATGTTGCCTTCGGCCGGAGGTTGATACAGCGGCAGCACCAGGTGGTTCAAGGCCATCCCGGACAGCGCCAGCGTGGTGACGATGATCAGGCCGCTGGCGGCGGACAGCCCGCCGACATAGGCCAGCAACGCCAAAGCCTTGCTGTTGGCGGCGATGCCGATGCCCAGGGTGAAGTATTCCGGATTGGTGGTGGCGCCCAGTTTCAGGCCGGCCCAGAGAATCAGCGGCACCGCCAGGCTCATCAGCAGCAGGAACAGCGGCAGGCCCCAGCTCGCACTGACCAGCGAACGCGGGTTGAGGTTTTCGGTAAAGGTCATGTGATACATGTGCGGCATCACGATGGCTGAGGCGAAGAACACCAGCAACAGGGTGCGCCACGGGCCTTCCTGCAAAGGCGTGTGCAGGGCCGCGAGCGCGGTCTGGTTTTGCAGCAGCCATAATTCAAGCTGTTGCGGGCCGTCGAACACGCCGTAGAGCGCGTACAACCCGACACCGCCGAGGGCGATCAGCTTGATCACCGACTCGAAGGCAATCGCGAATACCAGGCCTTCATGCTTTTCCCGGGTGGCGATGTGGCGGGAGCCGAAGAAAATCGTGAATAGCGTGATCAGTGCGCAGAAACTCAAGGCCACGCGATTTTGTACGGGTTCGCGGGTGAGGATACCGATGGAGTCGGCGACCGCCTGAATCTGCAGGGCCAGTAACGGCAATACGCCGACCAGCATGAAAATCGTGGTCAGCGCTCCGGCCCAGGTGCTGCGGAAACGGAAGGCGAACAGGTCCGCCAGGGACGACAGTTGATAAGTGCGGGTGATCTTCAGGATCGGATAAAGCAACACCGGCGCCAGCAGAAAGGCCCCGGAAACGCCCAGGTAGCTGGACAGAAAGCCGTAGCCGTACTGATAGGCCAAGCCCACGGTGCCGTAAAACGCCCAGGCACTGGCATAGACGCCCAGTGACAGGGTGTAGGTCAGCGGGTGGCGAATGATCGCCCGGGGAATCATGCCCCGTTCACTGATCCAGGCCACACCGAACAACACCGCCAGGTACGCGGCGCTGATCAGGATCATCTGGGTCAGGCTAAAGCTCATCGGCATCTTTTTGACTCTGCAGGATGAAGGTCACGACGATCAGAATCAGCCAGAGCAGATAAGGGCGATACCAGGCGCCAGTGGCGTCGATCCACCAATCCATGATGGCCGGGGAAAACAGGTAAATGCCCACTACCAAAAGCAGGACCAAGCGATAGATGTACATCCCGGCCTCTCTTTTTTATGTGCGTGCCCGAAAACGTGCGGCGATGGTAACGGATGGGCGCGCCACTGCAAGTGCGATCACAGCAGCTGTGCCTCGGGCAGGCTCAGTGTGCGCGGGATCAGCGAGGCATCCCAGTGGGCAATGCCCCAGTTCAGCACTTCCCGTGGTGTGGCGTAAATCAGTTCGGTTCCCGGGTTCTGTCCCAGCGCGCGCAGCGCCCGCAATAACAGGGGTGTTGCCTGATCCTCGGTCAACGGCGGCGAACGGTAGGATTTACCGAGTTTATGGCCATCAGGCTGAGTAATCAGCGGGATATGCAGATAACGCGGTTGCGGCAGGCCGAGGAGTTCTTGCAGGTACAACTGGCGGGGCGTGGAGTCCAGAAGGTCGGCACCCCGAACAATATCGGTGATGCCCTGCCAGGCATCGTCCAGGACCACGGCCAGTTGATAGGCGTAGAGCCCGTCGCGGCGGCGGATCACGAAATCGCCGACCTCCCGGCCTAGGTGCTGGCGGTACTCGCCCTGCACCCGGTCGAGGAAGTGGTATTCCAGCTCCGGTACGCGCAGGCGGATGGCGGCATCATCGGCGCCATGGCCGGCATTGCGGCACAGCCCCGGATAAATCCCGTGATACGGTTCCAGCTGTTTGCGCGAACAGGTGCAGGCGTAGGCCAGGCCGTGATTGAACAGGCGATTGAGCACCTCGGCGTAGGCGTCGTGCCGCTCGCTTTGGCGAACCAGATCGTCATCCCACTCGAAGCCATAGCTTTCCAGCGCCCTGAGAATGGCCGCCTGGGCGCCGGGTTCCTCACGGGGCGGGTCGAGGTCTTCCATGCGCATCAGCCAGCGTCCGCCCACCGAGCGCGCATCGAGGTAAGAGGCCAGCGCTGCGACTAGAGAACCGAAATGCAGATGGCCACTGGGCGTAGGGGCGAAGCGCCCGATGTAGGTGGATGAGGTGGCGGTCATGAATGTAATGTCACTTGTTTCGGGCTTGCGCCAGGTACCTGTGGGAGCGAGCCTGCTCGCGAAAGCGGTGTATCAGCCAGCATCAATGTCGAAGTTGATGGCCCCTTCGCGAGCAGGCTCGCTCCCACAGTGTTTTGCCGAGGTGAATCCTGGAAACAAAAACGGAGCGTTCGCACGCTCCGTTCTTCGTTCAAGTCGCAATTACTTGCCGACTTGCTTTTCCTTGATTTCCGCCAGGGTCTTGCAGTCGATGCACAGGTCGGCGGTAGGACGCGCTTCGAGGCGCTTGACGCCGATCTCGATGCCGCAGGATTCACACCAGCCGTACTCTTCGTCTTCGATCAGCTGGAGTGTCTTGTCGATCTTCTTGATCAACTTGCGTTCACGATCGCGGGCACGCAGTTCGAGGGCGAATTCCTCTTCCTGGCTGGCACGGTCTGCCGGATCAGGAAAGTTGGCCGCTTCGTCCTTCATGTGGTCCACGGTCTTGTCGACACCTTCCATCAGCTCTTTTTTCCACTGATTCAGGACCTTGGTGAAGTGCTTGCGCATGGGCTCGCCCATGTACTCTTCGCCAGCTTTCTGAACATAGGGCTCGAAGCCGCTGATTGCCTGGTTTTGCTGCTTTGCTTGGGTGGACATGAAATAGACCGCCTCTACTCTTGTAATCCATCTGCGCAGGATTGCTCCATCACCGACACCTGCCGGCCCTGCGGCTGCAAGCGGGCGAACTTACCAGATCAACTCGGGCCGCGCTACTCCCGGATGTCGAGCTTGCGGCTCATGGTGCTTGCCAATGATGACAAACTGTTGTCTGGCGGCTCCGGAACCCTGCTCAACTATTGATTTTAGTCAAACCTTGCGCACACGCTTGAATCGTTTGTGGTCAGGGTTATAAGCCCTCTGACCGCTTTAGGTTCTCGCTCGTTCCTGCGCTTGGGTAGAATCGGTTTTTTTCCCCAGTTGAAGGAAGGCCAATGGCTCAGCCCTACAGTGCCCGCAGTCGCGCGATCGAACCTTTTCATGTCATGGCGCTGTTGGCGCGGGCCAATGAATTGCAGGCGGCTGGCCACGATGTGATCCACCTGGAAATCGGCGAGCCGGACTTCACCACCGCCGAGCCGATCATCCAGGCCGGCCAGGCTGCGCTGACAGCGGGGAAGACCCGTTACACCGCCGCGCGCGGCATTCCGGAACTGCGTGAGGCCATTTCGGGCTTTTATCAGCAGCGTTATGGCTTGAACATCGACCCTCGACGCATCCTCATCACACCCGGCGGGTCCGGCGCGTTGCTGCTGGCCAGCGCTTTACTGGTAGACCCCGGCAAGCACTGGTTGCTGGCGGACCCGGGCTACCCCTGTAACCGGCACTTCCTGCGACTGGTCGAAGGCGCGGCGCAATTGGTGCCGGTCGGTCCGGAGGTGCGTTATCAATTGACGCCCGGCCTGATCGAGCGTCATTGGGATCACGACAGCGTGGGTGCATTGGTGGCGTCGCCAGCCAATCCGACCGGCACGATCCTGACCCGCGACGAGCTGGCGAAGCTGTCTGTCGCGATCAAGGAGCGCCACGGTCATCTGGTGGTCGACGAGATCTATCACGGCCTGACCTACGGCACCGATGCGGCCAGCGTGCTGGAAGTCGACGATAGTGCCTTCGTGCTGAACAGTTTTTCGAAATACTTCGGGATGACCGGTTGGCGGTTGGGGTGGCTGGTGGCCCCCGACGCGGCCGTAGGTGAGCTGGAAAAGCTCGCCCAGAATCTCTACATCAGTGCTCCCAGCATGGCGCAGCACGCCGCGCTGGCCTGTTTCGAGCCGGCAACCATCAGCATTCTCGAAGAGCGTCGCGCCGAATTTGGCCGGCGTCGGGATTACCTGCTGCCGGCCTTGCGTGAATTGGGCTTCGGCATTGCCGTGGAACCGGAAGGGGCATTCTACTTGTACGCCGATATCAGCAAGTTCGGCGGCGATGCCTTCGCGTTCTGTAAACATTTCCTAGAGACCGAGCATGTGGCCTTCACCCCGGGGCTGGATTTCGGGCGTTATCAGGCCGGGCATCATGTGCGGTTCGCCTACACGCAAAATCTCGAGCGCTTGCAGGAAGCGGTCGAGCGCATTGCCCGTGGGTTGCGGAGCTGGCAAGGCTGATGCGATTTCATCCCCCCCTCGAAGAAGGTCGCCTGATTCGACGCTACAAGCGTTTTCTCGCCGATATCGAAACCGTTGACGGCGAGTTGCTGACCATTCACTGCCCGAACACAGGTTCGATGCTCAATTGTCAGGTCGAAGGCGGGCAGGTCTGGTTCAGCCGCTCCAACGACCCGAAACGCAAGTTGCCCGGCACCTGGGAGGTCGGCGAAACACCGCAAGGGCGGTTGTTTTGTGTGAACACCGCCCGCGCCAATGGTTTGGTCGAAGAGGCGCTGCGAGCGGGCGTCATCACGGAATTGAACGGCTTTACCGGGCTCAAGCGCGAAGTGGCTTATGGTCAGGAAAACAGTCGTATCGATTTCCGGCTCGATTACCCCGAAGGGCCTGCCTATGTCGAGGTCAAAAGCGTGACCCTGGGTTTCGACGGTACGGCGGTGGCGGCGTTTCCCGATGCGGTCACCCAGCGTGGCGCCAAGCATCTGCGGGAACTGGCCCACTTGGCCAGGGACGGTATTCGCGCGGTGCAGTTGTACTGTGTTTGCCTGACCGGCATCGAGGCCGTGCGTCCGGCGCAGGAAATCGATGCGGCTTATGCGCAGGCCTTGCGTGAGGCCATTGAGTGTGGGGTCGAGGTGCTGGCTTACGCTGTGAGCTTGAATCACCAGGAAATGCTGATCGACCGGCGTCTGGACGTGTTGCCGGGCGGCTAAAGGCTGATCCAGATCCCTTGTTCATCCTCGCGGCAGGCCACACTGGTCAAGGCTTGCCCCGCGCAAGGGCCGGCGACGCATTCACCGTCTTCGATCAGGAACAGTGCGCCATGGGTGGCGCACTGGATCAGGCTGTTGCTGGGGTCGAGAAACTGGTCAGGATGCCACTCCAAAGCGACGCCCCGGTGCGGACAGCGATTGATGTAGACATGGACCTGGCCGCTGCGGCGCACCGCAAAAAGCTTTTGACCGTCTATGTCGAAACCGCGACTGCTGTCATTGACCAGTTCGGCACCTGCACAAAGCATCTTCATCTCTATCCTCAGTCCCGCAGCTCGTGATCGGATAGGTCCGGGCTTGACGGTCAAATGCGATCATTGGGCGTCTTGCCCGCCGGGGACAAGTGCCTATCGTCGAGGATACTTGGCCTGACCATTCGATGCCCGGGAAACTCTCATGCGATGACCACCCGCGTTGTGGTGATCGGCATGGCACGACCATCGCCGAATCCCGTCAGTACTTTTCCACAGGCAAAAAAAGACCCGGCAAGAGCCGGGTCAAATAACCGTGATTAGCCTGATGAGGAGATAATCTGAGAGTCCGAACCAAGGGCTTTTCAGAATATCGACCAGTCTCGCGACCAGTTGTGATAATAATATCGATTCTCATTACCAAGTCAACCGCTGTTTTTTGATTTCATTGCGATTTGCCGAATTTGCCTCTGCAGACCCCGTAATCATTGGATTTCAGGTTGCAAAGCTTCTGAAATATTTGTCGGATCAGTTCTTGTGGCGTGAAGAAATGGCTTCCAGTTGTTTGTTCAACGCTTCCTTGCGCTCGGCAGGGATGTCATTCCAGTGAACGTCCATCAGGGCGCCTTCAATTGCGTACAACAACACCTTGGACGCCCGAAAACCGCGCGTACGCACGGCCCGATAAGCATCCACCGCCCCGAGGCGACGCAAGTCCGATGCGCTATGGATGCCCACGGCATGCAGCCATTGCGCTGACGTCTTGCCAAGATTCTTCAGGTGTTGCAGTTCATCATTCATCAAGCCTCCTTGCGATGGCCGAATGGAGAGCGTGGGCAATCTTCTGAGGAGTGTAGCCATCAGTAGGAAAAGCGTGATTGTTTGCTCGTTTTCGACGCAAAAGCTTCTAAGAGACGAGTGTTGGCAGGGTGTTGAAGATCGGCAAACGCGCAAAAAAAGGATAGGGGAGAGCAACCAGGGATGGCGAGTGAATGCCCCCGCAGTCCAGCGCAAAGGGAGCACTGGACGTGTCAGCCGGCAACGGTGATCAGCGGGTGCGGTAGCGTAACCGCGTGCCGAAGTTCATCGACATGAGGATTTCGTCGGCACTCAGTTCCACTGGAAAGTAGGTGCCGGAGATTTGTGCGTGGGCCAGACTCGCGCCTTCCAGGTTCGCTTTGCGAAAATCGATGCCGCGCAAGTCGGCGGAGCGGAAGTAGGCGTCGCTGAAGTCCACACCGTCGGCATTCAGTTCGCGCAGGTCCAGCCCCCGGAAATCGCCACCCACCATGTCGATAGGGCCATCCTTGGGGCGCTCATTGTTGAAGCCTCTGATGTCGTCTTTGTGCAGCAGGGCATAAAGCGGAGTGTCGAGAAGTTTTGGCTGGCTCATGTCGCATCACCTGATGGTTTTATGACGCCAGTATAGTGCCACTGTTTAACAGTCGTGAGGTCAGCGAGGGCCTCACGACTGAAATAGTTTTTACAGGCCCGGCAGACGCTGGCGAATCTGTTCCACAACGGTATCCAGGGTCCCGCTTTCGTTGGTCTGGACGCGTTTGCTGCAGAGGATTTCCGCGGGGGTCAGCGCCTCACGGCTGGCTTGCTGGGCTTCGATCACGGCCAGGGTGGCGTCGGACGGGTCCTTCTTGTCGGCCTGGCGCGCGGCCAGCCAGCTTTCGATCACGGCCTGTGGTGCATTGCAGTCGAGGATCAGGAAGGGTGCACCCGTGGCCTCGGCCACCTTCGCCGCACTGTCACGCTGCTCACGCTTGAGGTAAGTGGCGTCGACCACCACCGGGAAGCCCGCGCGCAGAATGACGTCGGCGATTTCGTGCAGGCGGGCATAGGTCGCCGCGCTGGCGTCGGAGCTATAGATGCCGGCCTGTACATCATTCTCGACGATTTGCTCGCCGAACAGGCGCTTGCGCTCGACATCGGAGCGCAGGCGAATCGCGCCCAGTGCTTCGACCAGGCGCATGGCGACATGGCTCTTGCCGACAGCGGAAACGCCGTGGGTAATGGCCATGAAGCGCGAAGGAATGGTGCTGTAGCTTTCCGCCAGGTTGGCGTAGTTGCGGTACTGGCGCAGGGTCGTGGCGCGCTGCACCGCCGTGGCGTCGGCTGGCATGCTGAACAGGGCGACCTTGGCGCGAACCAGGGCGCGGTAGGCTTTATAGAAGTTCAGCAGTTCGAGGCCGCGATAGTCGCCGGTCAGCTCCAGGTACTGGCTGACGAAACGGCGCGCCAGGCACTTCAGGCCGCGATCTTCCAGGTCCATCGCCAGGAAGCCGGTGTCGGCATAAACGTCGGTAAAACGGAACGGTTCGTTGAATTCGATGCAGTCGAAGATCACGACCTTGCCGTCGATCACGGTTGCATTACCCAGGTGGATGTCACCGTGGCATTCACGAATGAAGCCTTCGGCCTTGCGCTGGGCGAGCAGTGGTTTGAGGCGCTCGAAGCTGCTTTCGGCCCAGGCTTGCAGGGCGTCGAGTTGCAACAGGTCGGCTTTGTCGCTGAGGAACGGACGAATCTGTTCGAAGTTCTGCCGTACCGGCGCCATGACGCTGTCCGGGGTTCCGGCTTCATGCCCGGCCGGCACTTTGGGGGCGTTGAGGTGGAAGCGGGCGATCTGCTCGGCCATCTCGTCGATGTGCGCGGTGGTCAATTCGCCATTGGCTTGCAGGGTGCTCAATAGTCCGCTTTGTGGGAACTGGCGCATCTTCAGCAGATATTCGATGGCTGGCCCTTCGCCGCCCAATTGCGGAGCCTCGGCGCTGCCGGTAACGGGCAGCACTTCCAGGTACAAGTCGTCGGTCAGGCGCTGGTTCAGGCGCAGCTCTTCAGCGCAAAAATGTTCGCGAGCTTCAAGGCCGGTAAAGTCGAGAAAACCGAAGTTGACCGGTTTCTTCACTTTATAAGCGAAGGGGCCGGTGAGAATGACCCAGGAGATATGGGTTTCGATGACCTGGAATCCTTCTACCG
Source organism: Pseudomonas sp. PDM32 (assembly GCF_019219225.1). NCBI lineage: Bacteria > Pseudomonadati > Pseudomonadota > Gammaproteobacteria > Pseudomonadales > Pseudomonadaceae > Pseudomonas > Pseudomonas sp. PDM32. Next base: position 10,185 of record NZ_JAHUWE010000024.1, on the reverse strand, counting down.
GGTGCGGGTAGAGGGCAGGGTTTTGCAGGGCAGCGATCAAGGTCTGGCTCACAGGCGATCCTTCAGAGTCTGGAAAATCAAGGCCGTCATTATGGCTGCAAGTCCGCTTGACGCAAACCTCGGAGCGCTCCTGTTGAGTATGAATAAAGTGCGTATAATCCGCCGCCATGACTCGTACTCGAACTCCCCGTACCCCAAAAAAACCACCCTCCAGAGGCCTGCGCCCGTGGCTGGGCTGGGCCATTAAACTCAGTCTGGTCGGCCTGGTAGTGCTGGCCGGATTCGCCGTTTACCTTGATGCCATCGTCCAGGAGAAGTTCTCCGGCAAGCGCTGGACGATTCCGGCCAAGGTTTACGCACGTCCGCTCGAACTGTTCGTCGGACAAAAGCTGAGCCGGGATGATTTCCTGACCGAGCTCGATGCTTTGGGCTATCGCAGGGAAAGCGTGGCCAACGGTCCGGGCGCGGCGTCGGTCAACGGCAATACCGTTGACCTGAACACCCGTGGCTTCCAGTTCTATGAAGGCATGGAGCAAGCGCAACCGGTGCGGGTGCGTTTCTCCGGCGATTACGTGGCCGAGCTGGCGGGGGCAAAAGGCTCGAAACTGTCGGTGGTGCGCCTTGAGCCGCTGCTAATCGGTGGCCTGTACCCGAAAAACCTCGAAGACCGGATTCTGATCAAGATCGATCAGGTGCCGCCGTATCTGCTGGAAACGCTGGTGGCTGTCGAGGACCGCGATTTTTATCATCACTTCGGTGTTTCGCCGAAGTCGATCGCCCGAGCGGTCTGGGTCAACGGTTCATCCGGCCGCATGCGTCAGGGCGGCAGTACCCTGACTCAACAATTGGTCAAGAACTTCTACCTGACCAACGAGCGCAGCCTGAGCCGCAAGCTCACCGAAGCGATGATGGCGCTGCTGCTTGAACTGCATTACGACAAGCGCGAAATCCTTGAGGCTTATCTCAACGAAGTGTTTATCGGGCAGGACGGTCAGCGCGCGGTGCACGGTTTCGGTCTGGCGAGCCAGTTCTTCTTCAGCCAGCCGCTGGCCGAGCTCAAGCTGCATCAAGTCGCACTGCTAGTGGGGATGGTCAAAGGGCCGTCTTCCTATAATCCGCGTCGTTATCCGGAGCGTGCCCTCGAGCGGCGCAACCTGGTACTCGATGTGTTGCAGGAGCAGGGCGTTGCGACTGCCGAGCAGGTTGAGGCGGCGAAGAAAATGCCGCTGGGCGTGACCAAGCGCGGCAGTCTGGCGGACAGCTCGTTCCCCGGCTTCCTCGATCTGGTCAAGCGCCAGTTGCGCGAAGACTATCGCGACGAAGACTTGACCGAGGAAGGCCTGCGCATCTTCACCAGTTTCGACCCGATCCTGCAGATGAAGGCTGAGGCCTCGGTCAACGACACCTTCAAGCGCCTGGCCGGGCGCAAGGGGTCCGATGACGTCGAGGCGGCCATGGTCGTGACCAACCCGGAGACCGGCGAAGTACAGGCCATGATCGGCAGTCGCCAGGCCAGTTTTGCCGGGTTCAACCGGGCGCTGGATGCTGTGCGGCCGATCGGCTCGTTGATCAAGCCGGCGGTGTACCTGACAGCGCTGGAGAAGCCGAGCCAGTACACGTTGACCAGCTGGCTGTCGGACGAGTCCTTCTCGGTCAAGGGCGCCGACGGCCAGGTCTGGAAGCCGCAAAACTATGATCGTCGTTCTCACGGTACCGTCTTCCTCTATCAGGGGCTGGCGCATTCCTACAACCTGTCGACCGCGCGTCTCGGCCTGGCGGTCGGTGTGCCGAACGTCCTGAAGACGGTGGAGCGCCTGGGGGTGTCTCGTGAATTCCCGGCCTTCCCCTCGATGTTGCTCGGTGCTGGCGGGATGACGCCCATCGAAGTGGCGACCATGTACCAGACCCTCGCCAACGGTGGCTTCAATACGCCGATGCGCGGGATTCGCAGCGTGCTGACTGCCGAAGGCGAGCCGCTCAAGCGTTATCCGTTCCAGATTCAGCAGCGTTTCGATCCGGCCTCCATTTACCTGATCCAGAGCGCCATGCAGCGCGTGATGCGAGAAGGTACTGGCAGCTCGGTTTACAACGTGTTGCCAAGAACGCTGAACCTCGCGGGTAAAACCGGCACCAGTAACGACTCGCGAGACAGTTGGTTTGCCGGTTTCAGCCAGGACTTGCTGGCGGTGGTCTGGCTGGGGCGTGATGATAATGGCAAGACGCCATTCACGGGTGCCACCGGGGCCTTGCAGGTCTGGACCAGCTTCATGCGCAAGGCCGACCCGTTGCCGCTGGACATGCCGCAGCCGGATAATATCGTTCAGGCCTGGGTGGATTCGCGAACCGGGCAAGGTTCTGACGCCGGTTGCCCCGGTGCCGTGCAGATGCCGTATATTCGCGGCAGCGAACCGCCTCCCGGCGCCGCTTGCGGTGGTGAAACCCCTGTCGAGTCGGTGATGGATTGGGTCAAGGGCTGGATGAATTAAGCAAAGAGGGTTTCAAGTGAACAAGTGGTTGATTCCAGCGGTTGCCGCCGTAGCTTTGCTCAGCGGTTGTTCTACCGTCCAACGTGGTTCGATTCCGGTTGTGGATTCCGGCACCGCGGTGTCCAACAGTGAGCGGATCTCGGCCAATGGCGGCTTCCGCCAGACGACCGTCAAGCGCCCTGTACAAGGTCAGTCGCAGACCCAGGCGATTCCGCAAGGTGACAGCGGCGTCGTGGTAATGGTGCCAGGCGCTGCAACGACTTCCACGCCAATCAGCACTACGCCTATTACCCCAGGGCCGATCACGCCGGGGCCGATTGACACGTCGCCGGTACAGTCGGCGCCGATCAATCAGGGCAGCTACAGCATGCCGTCGTCGCCAAGCGGGATTCCGTCGGCCAGCTCGGGCGGGCTCTCTGCCGACGAGCAACTGGACGGCCCGGTACTGGCTTTGCTGACCACCGCTCAGCAGCAACAGGCGAGCGGTGATCTCAACGGTGCCTCTTCCAGCCTTGAGCGCGCCCAGCGCGTTGCTCCACGTGAACCGCAGGTGCTGTACCGTCTGGCGCAGGTGCGGATGGCTCAAGGCGATGCGGCCCAGGCCGAGCAGTTCGCTCGCCGTGGGCTGACGTTGGCCAATGGGCGTCCGGCCCTTCAGGCCAACTTGTGGGAGCTGATCGCCCAGGCACGTGAAAAGCAGGGTGACTCCCAGGGCGCGGCACTGGCGCGCCAGAAGGCCAAGGTAACGCTGTGATGGATGCGCGCTTTCTGAAAATCGCCGATCAACTGTTGTTGATCGAGCGCGAGTTGCGGGTGCAAGGCTGGTGGGATGAGGTCTCGCCATCGGCTGAGGCGCTTTCCAGTGTCGAGCCGTTTTCGGTCGATACACTGGATTTCGAGCAATGGCTGCAATGGATCTTCCTGCCGCGCATGAAGATGATCCTCGAGCAGGATTTGCCGCTACCCAATGCTTCGGGCATTCAGGAAATGGCTGAAATGGTCTTTGCCGGACGCAATGTCCAGGGCAGGGATCGGCAGTTGCAGGTATTGCTCAAGCAGTTTGATCAGTTGATCACCGCCTCTCGCTGAGCCAGAAACTGCCAGCGTCCGTTGGCAGTTGTTCACAATCCCTCTCTATTTTGTCGGCCGCCGCAGGGTAAGTGCATGCGCGTGCCAATTTTTTGCCAAAAGTTGCGCAATCGAAGCTAACACAGGGCGGATTTACGGGTTTTTTCTTGCGTTCTCATGTGCTTAGTAGAATAAAGCTCATAGACGACTTGACTTGCGAAGGGCGAAACAGAAGAATCCAAAGTCCGCTGTACAGGGACTGCCAGAAGCAGACCCTCTCAGCAGATCATGAGGCGCATATCCGCGTCGACCTGTTACACCCGCAACGCGTTACCTCGCGCTGGGTGGGAAAGCCCCGCAACACTTGGGACGATCCCAATACTTGCTCAGTCAGTGCTGACGTAGTCGGCGACCACCGTCGCTCATGCTCTGCTGAGAAGTAAACCTATTAAGACCCGTCCCATTTTTCGTGGGCGGTATTCTGGCGTTTTAGAGGTGAGCAACGTGGAGCTTTTATCTGGCGGTGAGATGCTCGTCCGCTTTTTGCGCGACGAAGGCGTCAAATATATCTACGGGTACCCGGGTGGTGCTCTTCTTCATGTCTACGATGCCCTGTTCAAAGAACCGGAAGTGACCCACATCCTGGTTCGTCACGAGCAAGCGGCTACCCATATGGCTGACGGCTACGCCCGTGCCACCGGTAAAGCCGGTGTGGTACTGGTGACTTCCGGGCCGGGCGCGACAAACGCCATCACCGGTATTGCCACGGCCTATATGGACTCCATTCCGATGGTGGTCATTTCCGGCCAGGTGCCGAGCACCATGGTTGGCACCGACGCATTCCAGGAAACCGACATGATCGGTATCTCCCGGCCGATCGTGAAACACAGCTTCATGATCAAGCACGCGTCGGAAATCCCGGAAGTCATGAAGAAAGCCTTCTACCTGGCGCAATCCGGTCGCCCTGGTCCGGTCGTTGTCGATATTCCGAAAGACATGACCAACCCGGCCGAGAAGTTCGAATACGTCTTCCCGAAAAAAGCCAAGCTGCGTTCCTACAGCCCGGCTGTTCGCGGTCACTCCGGTCAAATCCGCAAGGCGGCAGAAATGCTCCTGGCGGCCAAGCGTCCTGTGTTGTACTCGGGCGGCGGCGTGATCCTCGGCGGTGGTTCCGCACCACTGACCGAACTGGCGAAGATGCTCAACCTGCCAGTGACCAATACCCTGATGGGCCTCGGTGGCTACCCAGGCACCGACCGTCAGTTCATCGGCATGCTCGGCATGCACGGCAGCTACACCGCCAACCTGGCGATGCACCATGCTGACGTGATCCTCGCTGTCGGCGCGCGTTTCGACGACCGTGTCATCAACGGCGCGTCGAAGTTCTGCCCGAACGCCAAGATCATTCACATCGACATCGACCCGGCTTCGATCTCCAAGACCATCAAGGCCGACGTGCCGATCGTGGGTCCGGTCGAGAGTGTCCTGACCGAAATGGTCGCGATCCTCAAGGAAATCGGCGAGACCCCGAACAAGGAGTCCGTTGCCAGCTGGTGGAAGCAAGTCGATGAGTGGCGCGGTGATCGTGGCCTGTTCCCTTATGACAAGGGCGACGGCAGCGTCATCAAGCCGCAGGCCGTGATCGAAACCCTGTGCGAAGTGACCAAGGGCGATGCCTTTGTAGCCTCCGACGTGGGTCAGCACCAGATGTTCGCGGCGCAGTACTACACGTTCAACAAGCCGAACCGCTGGATCAACTCCGGTGGCCTGGGCACCATGGGCTTCGGTTTTCCGGCGGCCATGGGCATCAAGTTGAGCTTCCCGGATGACGACGTCGTTTGCGTCACTGGGGAAGGCAGTATCCAGATGAACATTCAGGAGCTGTCGACCTGCCTGCAATACGGTTTGCCGGTCAAGATCGTCATCCTGAACAATGGTGTGCTGGGCATGGTTCGCCAGTGGCAGGACATGAGCTACGGCAGCCGCCACTCTCATTCCTATATGGAATCGTTGCCTGACTTCGTCAAACTGGCAGAGGCCTATGGTCACGTTGGCGTGCGTATCACCGATTCGAAGGACTTGAAGTCGAAGATGGAAGAGGCGTTCGCCATGAAAGATCGCCTGGTGGTGATCGACATTTCGGTCGACACCAGCGAGCACGTCTATCCGATGCAGATCAAAGACGGCTCCATGCGCGATATGTGGCTGAGCAAGACGGAGCGTACTTAATCATGCGGCACATTATTTCCTTGCTTCTGGAAAACGAACCCGGCGCTCTGTCTCGCGTGGTTGGCCTGTTCTCGCAGCGCAACTACAACATCGAAAGCCTGACCGTGGCCCCAACCGAAGACCCGACCCTGTCGCGTCTGACGCTGACCACTGTCGGTCACGATGAAGTCATCGAGCAGATCACCAAGAACCTGAACAAGCTGATCGAAGTGGTAAAACTGGTCGACCTGTCGGAAAGTGCTCACATCGAGCGCGAACTGATGTTGGTCAAGGTCAAGGCCACCGGCGCCCAGCGCGCCGAGATCAAGCGCACTACCGATATTTACCGTGGGCAGATCGTCGATGTCAGCGCCAGCGTGTATACCGTTCAACTGACCGGTACCAGCGACAAGCTCGACAGCTTCATTCAGTCCATCGGCACCGCCTCGATTCTGGAAACCGTCCGTAGCGGCGTGACCGGCATTGCCCGCGGCGACAAAGTACTCAGCATCTAAACCAAATTAGCGAACGGCCTGAACGGCCTGATATAGGGGAAATTCATGAAAGTTTTCTACGATAAAGACTGCGACCTGTCGATCATCCAGGGCAAGAAAGTTGCCATCATCGGTTACGGTTCCCAAGGCCACGCTCAGGCGTGCAACCTTAAAGATTCCGGCGTTGACGTGACTGTAGGTCTGCGTAAAGGTTCGGCTACCGTTGCCAAGGCAGAAGCCCACGGCCTGAAAGTGACCGACGTTGCTTCGGCTGTTGCAGCGGCCGACCTGGTCATGATCCTGACCCCGGACGAGTTCCAGTCCTCCCTGTACAAGAACGAAATCGAGCCGAACATCAAGAAAGGCGCCACCCTGGCCTTCTCCCACGGCTTCGCGATCCACTACAACCAGGTTGTGCCGCGCGCTGACCTCGACGTGATCATGATCGCGCCGAAGGCTCCAGGCCACACCGTACGTTCCGAATTCGTGAAAGGCGGCGGTATCCCTGACCTGATCGCTATCTACCAGGACGCCTCGGGCAACGCCAAGAACGTTGCACTGTCCTACGCTGCCGGCGTTGGCGGCGGTCGTACTGGCATCATCGAAACCACTTTCAAGGACGAGACCGAAACCGACCTGTTCGGCGAGCAAGCCGTTCTGTGTGGCGGTACCGTTGAACTGGTAAAAGCCGGTTTCGAAACCCTGGTTGAAGCTGGCTACGCGCCAGAAATGGCCTACTTCGAGTGCCTGCACGAACTGAAGCTGATCGTTGACCTCATGTACGAAGGCGGTATCGCCAACATGAACTACTCGATCTCCAACAACGCCGAATACGGCGAGTACGTGACCGGTCCGGAAGTTATCAACGCCGAGTCCCGTCAGGCCATGCGCAACGCCCTGAAACGTATTCAGGACGGCGAATACGCCAAGATGTTCATCAGCGAAGGCGCTACCGGCTATCCTTCGATGACCGCCAAGCGTCGTAACAACGCCGCTCACGGTATCGAAATCATCGGCGAGCAACTGCGCTCCATGATGCCGTGGATCGGTGCCAACAAGATCGTCGACAAAGCCAAAAACTAAGTCACGTCCTTGTACGAAAAACGCGGCTTAGGCCGCGTTTTTTCGTTTGGGAGAGCGGTTCTGGTATAAAGCTGCATCGTTTGCGGCCGAACCGTCGTCCCAGACACCTGTCCAAACTTTCCACCCCGTTGCAAGGTAATGTCCATGAGCGAACGCCCCGAAGAGCCAAACCAGGCTTCTGACGCCGAAAGCCTGCTGCCCATCGATGAACATGTCGAGGAGGGCCATGACGCTGAAGGTCGTAAAGTCCGGCATCGTGGTATCTATCTTCTGCCGAATCTGTTTACCACTGCGAACCTGTTCGCAGGGTTTTACTCCATCATCAACTCGATGAGCGCCCAGGCGGCCCTGAGTGCGGGTGACTCGGCCAATGCGAGCAAGTATTTCGCGTTTGCGGCCATCGCAATCTTCGTTGCCATGGTGCTCGATGGCCTTGATGGCCGCGTGGCCCGTATGACCAATACCCAGAGCGCCTTTGGTGCCGAGTATGACTCGCTGTCGGACATGGTCGCCTTTGGTGTCGCACCGGCATTGCTGGCCTTTGGTTGGGCGCTGGGTGACATGGGCAAGGTTGGCTGGATGGTCGCCTTCATTTATGTCGCGGGTGCGGCGCTGCGTCTCGCACGTTTCAACACTCAGGTCGGTACGGCGGACAAGCGCTACTTTATCGGGCTGGCCAGCCCGGCGGCGGCGGGTGTTGTTGCAGGCATCGTCTGGGCGTTCAGCGATTACGGCATTCAGGGCTCGAAGATGTCCTTCCTGGTTGCGCTGATGGTGGCTGCGGCCGGCATGCTGATGGTCAGCAACATCAAGTACAACAGCTTCAAGGAACTGGACCTGAAAGGGCGCGTGCCGTTCGTGGCGATTCTCGCTGTGGTACTGGTGTTTGCGGTGGTGTTCAGTGATCCGCCGCGCATCCTGTTGCTGGTGTTTCTCGCCTATGCAGCCTCCGGCCCGGTTCAATACCTGTTACGTCTTCGCCGTAACAAGAGCGCGTAATTTACCTCATACTCCGCAGTCTATGGGTGCATCTGTCCTCCAGAGCTGCGGAGTAACCATGCTGATCAAAGTCACCAGAACGTCCGACTGTCATGAGTCGGACGTCACGCCTGAATCCCTCTATCTTTCTCGACGCAACGTGCTTGGCGCCACGGTTGCCGGCTTCGCTTTGGGCAGCCTGCCGCAATGGGCCAGCGCTGGCGATGCTGCGCGTTACCCGGATGTAGTACCCGGCAAGGCGCCTTCCTGGTTCAGCGAAAAACTTCCTGCTACCCAGTGGGGGGCGGTCAACGTCAAGGATGAGGCGATTACGCCGTTCAAGGATGCGACCCACTACAACAACTTCTACGAGTTCGGCACCGACAAGGGTGATCCGGCCGCCAATGCCGGCGCGCTGAAGACTGAGCCGTGGTCGGTAGTCGTGGACGGGGAGGTGGGCAAGCCAGGGCGGTATGCGCTGGAGGACTTCATGAAACCGTACCAGCTTGAGGAACGAATCTACCGACTGCGTTGCGTGGAAGCGTGGTCGATGGTCATTCCCTGGGTCGGCTTTCCCCTCTCGGCGTTACTCAAGGAAGTAGAGCCGAACTCGAAAGCCAGATTCATCCGCTTCGAAACCCTGCAGGATTCCAAAAGCATGCCGGGGCAACGCTCCGGTTTTGCCTTGATCGACTGGCCCTATATAGAAGGGCTGCGTCTGGATGAGGCGATGAACCCGTTGGCGATTCTTGCGGTAGGCATGTACGGGCGTGAATTGCCTAATCAAAACGGCGCGCCGTTGCGTTTGGTGGTGCCCTGGAAATATGGCTTCAAGAGCATCAAATCCATCGTGCGCATCAGTCTGGTCGGCGAGCAGCCGAAAACCACCTGGCAGAGTATTGCTCCGGATGAGTATGGCTTTTATGCGAACGTGAATCCCACGGTTGATCATCCTCGCTGGACTCAGGCTCGTGAACGCCGCCTGCCGAGCGGTTTGTTCAAGCCCAATGTGCGCGACACGCAAATGTTCAACGGCTATTCAGAGGAAGTTGCTTCTCTATATACGGGGCTCGACCTGAGGAAGAACTACTGATGCGCTTTCCGTTTTGGCGTATTGGTGTCTTTGTCGTGGTACTGGTGTGGCCGCTGCTGTGGTTGTATCAGGCCTGGGAGGATGTCCTCGGGCCGGATCCGGGCAAGGTACTGGTCGATCGATTGGGGCTGGGGGCGCTTGTTCTGCTGCTCGTGACTTTGGGTATGACGCCTTTGCAGAAGCTCACCGGTTGGTCGGGGTGGATTGTTGTGCGGCGCCAGTTGGGGTTGTGGTGTTTTGCCTATGTAGTGCTCCACCTCAGTAGCTATGCCGCATTCATTCTTGGTTTTGACTGGTCGCAGCTGGGTGTCGAGTTGCGCAAGCGGCCTTACATTATTGTTGGGGCGCTGGGCTTTCTTGGTTTGCTGGCGTTGGCGGTGACGTCCAATCGATACAGTCAGCGGCGGTTGCGGGCGAGTTGGAAGAAGTTGCATCGTCTGGCTTACGTCATTCTCGGGCTTGGATTGTTGCATATGCTCTGGATTGTGCGTGCCAACCTCAAGGAGTGGGTGATCTATGCATCTATAGGTGCGTTGTTGTTGGTGTTGCGGCTACCGCCCGTAGCTCGTCGAATCCCGCGTTTAACGGCTAAAAAGGCCTCTTCTGCCAAATAGGCGTAAAAAGGTGTTGACGGCAGATTTCAGATGTCTATAATTCGCCCCACTTCCGGCGCAGTCGAAACGGAAAACTCCTTGATAAACAAAGAGTTACGCAGTTTTCGACAGCAGGTTGCTTCAGGTCATCGAAGCCGAAAGGAAGTTGAAAAAGAGGTGTT